>CAZGJV010000009.1:0-117418 GCA_964525715.1 uncultured Conexibacter sp.
GCGCCTCGCCCTGCAGCTCGAGCCCGAGCTCGACGAAGAACGCCGTCGCGGCCGCAAGGTCGTCGACCACGATGCCGACGTGGTCCATGCGTTGGATCGCCATGCGCTCGACGGTAGCGGACGGCGGCATCGACGAGGAGCGGCCGGCGCCGATGCCCGCGAGCCCGCCTCGGCCCTCGGGGTACGAATCAGGACGGCATCCCCGAGGCGCTCCGCGCATCGCGTAGGCAAGGTCGTCGCAACTGCTCACGTCGAACGAAAGGAGCGCGATGTCCTCGCTCATCGACATGCGGCGATTCATGCTCGTCGCCCTGATGACAGCTTTGGTCCTCTCGCTGTACTCCGGCGCGGGGTCGGCGACAAGGCTGCTGCTCAACGAAAGCGGGCTCAGAACCGCCTGGACCCCGATGAGATTCGTCGCAGAATCGCTGTCGGTCAGTTGCAATCTCACACTCGAAGGAAGCTTCTCCAGCAGAACCATCACGAAAACCGAAAGGGCGAGAATCGGCAGCATCTCGAGAGCAGCGCTCGCCTCTTGCACCGGCGGCAGCGCGACCGTCCTAACCGAAACGCTGCCGTGGCAAATCCAGTACAGAAGCTTCGCCGGAACGCTACCCAACATAGCAAGCATGACGCTCCGTTTGGTCGGCGCCGGCATGAGCATCACATTTGCCGAATTCAGAGAAGTCCCCTGCCTAGGGAGAACGGAAACCAACGCCCCTGGGATCGTCATAGCGAATCGCAGCGAAGCAGGCACGATCACGAGTATGAGACTGGACGAAACGGCGAGAATACCGTTGACAGGCAGCTTTATTTGCGAACTGCTCGGAAGAGGGGCGTTCGCGGGGTCGTCGAGCTCTGTGACCAGGCCGGGCGAAGGCGGTGCGATCTCGCTCACCCTAGTTGATGAACCGCCGCCGTCACTGTCTCCATCAGCCGTCGAATTTGGGAGAGTCGAACTCGAAGCTGTCGTATCGAGATCCGTGACGGTCAGAGCGGGGAAGGACACGCTCGAAGTCAGATCTATCACGCTTAGAACGGGTACCAGCTTCGCGATACTCGATCCCAACAGATGCATCGGCAGCAGACTGGCCGAAAGAAGCACCTGTGTCTTCAAGACGATATTCGCCGCTCCGACAGAAACCGGCAGAACGTTCGAAGACACGGTCTCGGTCGGCACGAACATCCAAACGCTCGAAGCGACCATCAGAGCGTCGACCTGAGAGCTCGCGCCCTCCCCGGCCCCTAGCCGTACCCGCCCGTGAAGCGCACGGCGGCGATCGCGGTGTCGTCGCGCTGGGGGCCGTGGCGGAAGCTTTCGAGTGCGCCGGCCAGCGCGGTCACGAGCGCGTCGGGCTCCGCTGAGGCCGCCGCCTCGAGCGCGGCGCGCAGGCGTTGCTCGCCGAAGCGCTCCTCGGCGCCGACCGTGTCGAGCACGCCGTCGGTGTAGAGCACGAGCGTGTCGCCGGCGTGCAGCGTCACCTCTGTGCAGTCCCAGGCGCCGTCGTCGAAGGCGCCGGCCATCGGCCCGACGCCGCCGAGCTCCTCCAGCCGGCCGTCGCGCACGAGCAGCGGTCGCGGGTGACCGCAGTTGGCGAGCGTCACGCGCGCCTCGCTCGCCCCCTCGCCGGCGCGCACGTGCGCGCAGACGGTCGTGCACAGCGACATCTGCGGCAGATCGCGCAGCGTCGCGTTGAGCTGGTGCATCGCCCGCGCCGGGTCGCGCGTCAGCTGGCCGGCGCTGCGCAGCGTGTAGCGCGCGAGCGCGGTCAGGGCGGCCGCCTCGGCACCGTGGCCGGCGACGTCGCCGATCACGAGCATCCAGCCGTCAGCGGTCGTGAAGGCGTCGTAGAAGTCGCCGCCGACCTCGTTGAAGGCGCCCGCCGCGTCGTAGTGCGTCGCGACCGCGAAGCCGGCCGGTGCGAACAGCACGGGCGGGCGCAGGCCGCGCTGCAGCGTCGCGGCGATCGCCGCGCGCTCGGTGTACGCGCGCGCGTTGAGGACGGCGGTGCCGGCGCGCCGGGCCAGCTCCTCGGCGAGCGCGACGTCGGCCGCGTCGAACGCGCGTCCGGCGGTCCCGCGCGAGAGGATCAGCGTGCCGAGCTTCTGCCCGCCCGCCACGAGCGGCACGACGACGACCGACGCCATGCCGAGCTCGCGCAGCATCTCGAAGTGCTGCTCGTCCTGTGCGTAAGCACGCAGCTCGTCGTCGTCGATCTCGGCACGGACGTACGACGGCGCTCCGCCCATCACCGCCGCGATCCCCTCGCGGCGCTGCAGCGAGACGGGGTAGCGGGCGCGCATGCGTCTCGCGAGCGCGACCTTCGCCGGGTCGCTGTGGACGATCGCGACGAGCTGGGCGAACCCGCCCGGGCCGGGGACGTCGACGCCGCACCAGTCCGCGAAGCCCGGCACCGCAAGCGCCGCGATCCGCTGCAGGGTGCTCTCGTAGTCGAGCGACGACGCGAGCGCGTCGCTCGCCTCCGCCAGCAGGCGCTGCTCCAGCTCGATCCGCTTCGTCTGCGTCACGTCCTCGATCACGTTCACGACGCCCGTCACTTTGCCGTCGGCATCGCGGATCGCCGTCGTCTTGTTCAACAGCCAGCGCTCCTCGCCGGTCGCCTTGACGACGTTGCGCACCAGCATCGGCGCGGGGTTCAGCTCGCCGGCGCGCACGCGCGACCCGGGCAGCTGGTCGATTGCGACGGGTGCGCCGTGCTCGTCGTAGACCTCGAAGCGGCCCATCAGCTCGGCCCCTGCGGCGCCGGTCGCCTGTTCCGCAGGCGTCAGCCGCAGCAGCCGCGCGGCGGCGTCGTTCGCATAGACGGTGTGGCCCTGCTCGTCCGAGACGGTCACCGCCTCGGCGAGGCCGTCGAGGATCGTGGCGAGCTGGCCGGCGATGGCGTCCGTGAGCGCGGGGCGCGCGCCGGTGGCCGGCGCGCGATCGAGCTCGAACCACACGCCCGCCTCGGAATCGGCGCCCCAGCGCGTCGCGAGCGTGGCCACGAGGTTGAGCCCGTAGCCGCCCTCGGCGCCGCGCGGCTCATCCCGCACCGCATGCTGCCCGCCGGCGTCGAGGACCTCGAAGCGCGCGCGGGCGTCGTCCACCCGCAGCGCGAGCACGACCTCCTCGCCGGCACCGTGGCGCACCGCGTTCGTCACCAGCTCGGACACGAGCAGCCGCGCGACCTCGAGCTGCTCGGCGCTCAGCTCCGGCGCGTCCGCCTCCACGACGCGGCGCGCCAGCGCGACGGCGCTCGGATCGCGCGGCAGCGTGCGACGGCGCACGGGCGCGTCCGGGGTCATCCAGTGCCGCGGTCGTCGCCGTAGGGCAGGCGGTCGATCACCTGCGCCGCCTCGAGCACCTGTCGCACGCGCTCCGAGCCGCGCGTCACGTGGAAGCTCCAGCTCTGCCGCTCGGCGTCCTGACAAGCGGTCAGCACGAGCCGGATGCCGGTCGAGTCCATGAACGTCAACGCGTCGAGGTCGAGCACCGTCGCCTCGCGCGCGTCGCGCAGCTCGGCAAGCCGTCCCTGCACCTGGGCGACCGTGCCGAAGTCCAGCTCGCCGCGCAGCGCGATCACCGTCGCGTCGCCTTCGCGGCGCTCGGCCATCGCGAACACCTCGTCGGCCGGAAAGCTGTGCGGCTCGCTCATCTGCTTCATGCCCTCCCTCGTCGCTGGCGGGCATGAGCGTACTGCGTCGGCGGACGCGCCGGGGGCGGGCGTCAGGCCACTTCGTTGATGCGGATCAGGTTGCCGGCGGGGTCGCGGACGGCGCAGTCGCGCACGCCGTAGGGCTGCTCGGTCGGCTCCTGGACGACCTCGGCGTCGGAGGCCTGCAGCCGCTCGAACGTGCCGTCGAGGTCTCTGGTCGCCAGCAGCAGCATCGCGTAGGTGCCCTTCGCCATCATCTCGGCGATCGTGCGGCGCTCGTCGTCGGTGATGCCGGGGTTGGCGGTCGGCGGGCTGAGGACGATCGACGTGTCGGGCTGGTCGGCCGGGCCGACCGTGATCCAGCGCATCCCGCCCTTGCCGACGTCGTTGCGGACCTCGAAGCCGAGGATGTCGCGGTAGAAGGCCAGCGATGCGTCCGGATCGTCGTGCGGAAGCATGCTCGCGTGAATGGTGATGTCCATGTCGGCCATGCTAGGCGCGGCTTGCCACCGGCGCTTCTCGATTCCTGACCGGTCGCGTCACCTGCTTGGCGACGCATGCCGGAATCCCCGCCGTCGCGCGCGCGGCGTCGCGCCGGTAGGCGCTCGGCGACATGCCGACCAGCTCGCTGAAGCGGCTGCTGAAGGTGCCCAGCGACGAGCAGCCGACCTCGAAGCAGACCTCGGTGACGCTCAGGTCGCCGCGGCGCAGCAGCGCCATCGCGCGCTCGATGCGCCGCGTCATCAGGTAGCTGTAGGGCGACTCGCCGTAGGCGAGCCGGAACCTGCGGCTGAAGTGGCCGGCAGACATGCAGGCGTCGCGCGCGAGCGCCTCGACGTCGAGCGGCTGCGCGTACTCGCGGTCGATCCGGTCGCGCACGCGGCGCAGCAGCACGAGGTCGCGCAGGTCCTGCGCCGCGGCCGCTCTGCCGGTCATCTGCGACATCGTGCCACAGCCGCGCGAGCGCGTCGCGCGGCGCGGTCAGGCGCCGACGTAGGCGGCGAGGTGCTCGCCGGTGAGGGTGGGGCGCCCGGCGACGAGGTCGGCGGGCGTGCCCTCGAAGACGATCCGGCCGCCGTCGTGGCCGGCGCCGGGGCCGAGGTCGACGATCCAGTCGGCGTGCGCCATCACCGCCTGGTGGTGCTCGATCACGATCGCCGACTTGCCGGAGTCGACGAGGCGGTCGAGCAGCGCGAGCAGCTGCTCGACGTCGGCGAGGTGCAGGCCGGCGGTCGGCTCGTCGAGCACATAGACGCCGCCTCTCTCACCCAGGTGCGTGGCAAGCTTGAGCCGCTGGCGCTCGCCGCCGGACAGCGTCGTCAGCGGCTGGCCGAGGCTGAGGTAGCCGAGCCCGACGTCGGCCAGGTGGGTGAGGATCTTGTGCGCCGCCGGCGTCTCGGCCTCGCCGGCGCCGAAGAACTCGACCGCCTCGGCGACCGGCATCGCGAGCACCTCGCTGATGTCCTTGCCGCCGAACGTGTACTCCAGCACCTCGGCCTGGAAGCGCTTGCCCCCGCACTCCTCGCAGACGGTCGCGACGCCGGCCATCATCGCCAGGTCGGTGTAGATCACGCCGGCGCCGTTGCAGGTCGGGCAGGCGCCCTCGGAGTTGGCACTGAACAGCGCGGGCTTGACGCCGTTGGCCTTCGCGAACGCCTTGCGGATCGGCTCGAGCAGGCCGGTGTACGTCGCCGGGTTGCTGCGCCGCGAGCCCTTGATCGCCCCCTGGTCGACGGAGACGACGCCGTCGCGCTCGGCGACCGAGCCTCCGATCAGCGAGCTCTTGCCCGAGCCGGCCACGCCGGTCAGCACGACCAGGACGCCGAGCGGGATGTCGACGTCGACGTCCTGCAGGTTGTGGGTGGCGGCGCCGCGGATCTCCAACGCGCCGTTCGCCGCGCGCACCGTCTCCTTCAGCGATGCGCGGTCGTCGAGATGGCGCCCGGTGACCGTGTCGCTCGCGCGCAACTCCTCGACCGTGCCCTCGAACACGACCTCGCCGCCGCCGGTGCCCGCGCCGGGGCCGAGGTCGACGACGCGGTCGGCGATCGCGATCGCCTCCGGCTTGTGCTCCACCATAAGCACCGTGTTGCCCTTGTCGCGCAGCCGCAGCAGCAGCTCGTTCATCCGCTCGATGTCGTGCGGATGCAGGCCGATCGTCGGCTCGTCGAAGACGTAGGTGACGTCGGTCAGCGAGGAGACGAGCTGGCGGATCATCTTCACGCGCTGCGCCTCGCCGCCCGACAACGTGCCCGACGGCCGCTCGAGCGAGAGGTAGCCGAGCCCGATCTCGACGAACGAGTCGAGCGTCGCCGCCAGCGCCTCGGTCAGCGGCGCCACCGACGGCTCCTTCAACGCCTTCACCCACCCGGCCAGATCGCGGATCTCCATCGCGCAGGCGTCGGCGATGCTGAGTCCGTCGATCTTCGACGCGCGCGCCTCCGGGCTGAGCCGCGTCCCCTCGCAGTCGGGGCAGACGCCGAACGTGACGGCCCGCTCGACGAACGCGCGGATGTGCGGCTGCAGCGCTTCGACGTCCTTGGACAGCATCGACTTCTGGATCTTCGGGATCAGCCCCTCGTACGTCAGGTTGATGCCCTCGACCTTGATTCTCGTCGGCTCCTTGTAGAGCAGGTCGTGCAGCTCTCTCTTGTTGAACTTGGCGATCGGCTTGTCCGGGTCGAAGAAGCCGCAGCCGCGGAAGATGCGGCCGAACCAGCCGTTCATGCTGGAGCCGGGGATCGCGATGGCGCCCTCGTTCAGCGACTTCGTCTCGTCGTACAGCGCCGTCAGGTCGAAGTCGGTGACCGCGCCGCGGCCCTCGCAGTGCGGGCACATGCCGCCGAGGCGGTTGTACGTCGCCTTCTTGGTCTGCGTCTTGCCGGCGCCGCGCTCGACCGTGATCGCACCGCTCGCTCTGACGGAGGGGACGTTGAACGCGTACGCGCTGGGCGGGCCGATGTGCGGCTTGCCCAGCCGGCTGAAGAGGATCCGCAGCATCGCGTTGGCGTCGGTGGCGGTGCCGACCGTCGAGCGCGCGTCGCCGCCCAGCCGCTGCTGGTCGACGGTGATCGCGGTCGTCAGCCCGTCGAGCACGTCTACGTCGGGCCGCGCCGACGTCGGCATGAAGCCCTGCACGAAGGCGCTGTAGGTCTCGTTGATCAGCCGCTGCGACTCCGCCGCGATCGTGCCGAACACGAGCGAGCTCTTGCCCGAGCCGGAGACGCCGGTGAAGACCGTCAGGCGGCGCTTGGGGATCTCGACGCTGACGTCCTTGAGGTTGTTCACGCGCGCGCCGTGCACGCGGATCAGGCCGTGGCTGTCGGCGGCATGCGGCGCGGGCTGCTGCTGCGCTCTCGTGGTGGTGCTCATGGCGGTCATGTTAGGCGCGACCGCGGGGCGCGCGCTTCTCGATTACTGATCGGTCAGTCGCCGGCGGCGACGACGCGGGCGCCGATCGTCTCGTACGTCGCCTTCGCCCGCGCGTCCCGCGTGGCGAGCACGGCGTCGTGCTCGACCGCGGCCAGGGCGACGAGCGCGTCGTAGACGGCGCCGCCCGCGATGCCGCGCTCGCCGAGGATCTGCGGGAGCCGTGCCGCGGTCCTCGCTCTGAGGTGCAGCGGAGCGACGAAGCGCGCCTGCAGCAGCCGGGCGGCGTCGGCGGGGGCGAGGCGCAGGTCGCCGGGCAGTCGCGTGAGCACCGAGTAGGTCTCGGCGACCGCGTGGCCGCTGAGCGCGACCTCGCGCCCGTCCCACCAGCGCACGACCGAGCGGTGGGCCTCGTGGGTCTGGACGAGCAGCGGGATCGCGACGCTCGTGTCGAGCGCGAGCGCGGTCACCGCCGCCCGGCGTCGATCAGCCCGAAGACCGCGTCGTCGCCGATCGTCGTCTCGCCCGTGGCGACGAGCACGCCCGCCTCCTCGACCACACGAGCCGTCCGGCCCGCCGGCACGATCTGCAACCCCGCGCCGTAGCGCGAGATGTCCACCGCCGAGCCGGCAGTCAAACCCAGCGCATCTCGCAACGACTTGGGCACCACGACCCGGCCGACGGCATCGAGCTTCGTCTCCATTGGGAATATCGTACCAGCGACTTCCCAGGCGACCGAGGGTGCCCCAGGCAACTACAGGGGCGGACATCTGTAGCCGACGCATCTGCGGACCCAGCGGACGAGGAACGCGGGCTCGGTCTGCAATTGCAGCGTCTTCTTCCAGAACATTCTGTCTACCCAGGTGAGGTTCCGGTCTGCGTAGCTGCCTCTCTCGTACGGGTGCAGCCAGCCCCACGGGACCAGATCGCCCTCGTCGGCCTTCAGCCAGCAATCGGGCGGCCGGATGCGTGGTGGCTTGGGTCCCTGCTCGCGGCCCTCCCTGGACGCGTCTCTGCCCTTCGGGTTGAGAACGTTGTCGGGGCTCGGCTCGGCGATCCGGCGTGGCGCAGAACGGCGACCGTATTCGAGCATGCGCCTGATGCGGTGTGCGCCGGCGAACAGCAGCGCAGCGACGACGAGCAGCAGCCAACCGGCGCCCTTCCAGACGTACCCGAGCACCTGCGGGTCGGGCGGCGGCGGGCGCCTGCCGACTGCGGCCTGCGGCGACGCCGGCTGCACGGCGAGACCGACCGCGCAGGTCGCGGCGAGCACGGCCACCGCAGCGATCAGCCTTCGCAGCATCGTGGTCAGCTGCTCCGCGATCTGACTGCCGGCCCGCACCGACAGGGCGGTCGCCACGAGCGTCGGCGCGAGCAGCAGCGTCCCGACTCCCGCCTCCGTGTGCTCCACGACCTCGGGCAGCCACCTCCATGCGACGGTCAGCAGCCCCACGGCTGTGATCAAGGCGATCCATGCGCCGCCACACCACGACGAGGGACTGCCCTGGGAGAGCACGAGCGAGAACAGCGTCGGCGTCCAACGGCCGTCGTCGGCGGCAAGCCCGTCCTCGCTCGCATCCGGAGCGACGATCGTCGCGTGCGAGCCGACCTGGTCGGCGACAGTCGCATAGCGCCTTCCATCGCTGATCCGCAGCATGCGCATGCGGACCGCCACCAGCTCGTTCGGCAGCACCACGTCGACATGATGGTCCGGCGCGTCGAGCCCGCTGGCCTGCTGCCACACCACATGCCACTCGACGCGCAGGAAGCCGCGCCGTCCTGCCGCGCGCAGGGGCATCGAGCCGCACCGCGCGAGGAGGCCCGCGAGCCCTCTCGGCGCGAGCTCGTCAAGCTCCGGGTGGAACGGTCCGCCGCGGCTGACGAGCCTGCGGCGCTGGCGCGCCTCGCCGCACGCCAAGTCGCGACCGGGCTTTCCGAGCACGCGCTTGCGCCGCTCCCAGGGTGGATCCCAGCTCATCAGCTCCTCGTCGTACGCGAGCTGCAGCGTCACGCGCATGCCCGGCACGCTGGAGGCGTCGAGACGCGCGAACAGCACGAAGTTGGTCTGCCAGGCGAGCAGGATCTTCACCAGCTCCTTAGCCTCTGGATCGCCGCTGCATCGGAGATACAAGCGGTCGAGCAGCTCACCGACGGCGCGACAGCCCCACTTGTCGCTCATCAGCTCGCGGTACCCGCGGTACCCGTCCCGGTCCGGAGCCACCGCTCTGCAGGACGCGCAGTCGTTGCCGGGGCGACCGGGGTCGGCGCGGTGCTCCAGCACCAGCGCGAGCTTGTCCTTGAGCTCCTTGACGTCATCGGGCCTGTCCTTGAGCCCCCCGACCCTCCCGAGTTCGTCCAGCCGATCCCCGATCAGCCCTCTCACCCGACCGTCGCTGTCCGCGCACGTCAGATACGGGATCACGCGCCCGTCGGCGTCGACCAGGACCGCTCCGGCGTTCGCCCACGGCACGAACCACCCGAGCGGGACGAGCTGCTCGCCGCTCGTCGGCCGCCAGAAGTCGCTCGACAGCATGCACCCGAGCAGGTCGAGGTCGAACGTCAGGGCGATCGTGCGGCGGACCGTCATCAGGTCGATGAACTCGACGCGGTCGACGCGACGCTTAACCCATCTCCTGCTGTTCAGCAGCGCTGTCAGCTCGTCAACGATCTCGACGCCTCCCGCGTCACGACGGTCGGCCGAGCAATCTACTGATTTCCAGATGTGAAACTGCCGAGCAGCCGGTCAGCCGAGCTGCAAGACGGGATCCACCAGCGCCATCTGCTCCGCCGCGACCGCGAGCCGCGTGCGCAGCGCGTCGCGCAGGCGCACCTCGAGCGGGCGCCAGTCGAGCCGGCGGCCGACGAGCTGGTCGATCTGGACGGTGCCCCAGTCGGCGTAGTCGCGCGGGACGACGACGGTGTGGCCGCTGCGCGACTCCGCGGACTCGGCGCTCGTGCCCCAGGCGAGCCACGGTTCGGGCGCGACGAACGAGGCGATCGTCGCCAGCTCGCCGGCGCCGACCTCGGCGATCAGGCAGCGGTCGTCGTTCCACGGCCAGAAGCGCGCGACGTCGGCGTCGGTGACGGCGCCGGCCGGCCAGCGGTACATCACGCCCTCGATCGCCGGCTGGTGCATGCCGACGACGGGCACGACCGCGACGGCGGCGCCGCTCGCCTCGCGCAGCGCGTCGGCGGCGAAGTCGGCGAGCGAGATGTCAGCGCCGAAGTCGATCGTCAGCGGCTCGCGGATGCGCCCCACGACCTCGGCCTCGGCGGCCTCGATCGCGGCGCGACCCTCCCCCGTCCAGGCGCCGGCGTCCGCGGTGTCGACCGCGACCAGCTCGACGTCGTGCCGGCCCGTGCGCAGGTCGAGGTCGATCACGCCGACCTCCGCGCCGAACGCCCACGGCTGCGCGTGCGGGACGCCGTCGACCAGGCCGGCCCAGCGCCCGAGCGTGTGCCCGAGCACGACCGCGTCGACCGCGTCGCCCCAGGCGTCCGTCAGGTCGAGCACCGGCCCCGGATCCGGCAGGTGCGTCCCGTCGGGCGCGACGGCCCAGTTGACGCCGAAATGGAAGAGAACGACCAGGGCGACCGCGCCGCGCTCGCGCAGCGAGCGGGACTGCTCCGCGACGATCCGCGCGAGCTCGTCGTCGGCCTGCGGCGCGTGCGGCGTGAACGCCGCGACCTGCGGATGCGTCAGGCCGATGAAGCCGACCGGCCCGGCCTCGGACTCGATCAGCGTCGCGGCCGGCACGCCCGCATCGACGTTCGCGCACACGACCGGGAAGCCCAGCCCGGCGCATTCGTCCGCGAGGTGCGCGAAGCCGAGGTCGAATTCGTGGTTGCCGAGCGTCGCGACCTCGATGCCCAGCTCGGCGGCGGCGCGGAAGCTCAGCGCCGCGCCGCTCGTCGCCGAAAGCGGGCCGCCGTTGCTGAAGTCGCCGGCGTCGGCCCAGATCGTCGGCTGGCCGACGCGCAGGCGCTCGACGGTCCGCTGCAGCGCGTGGCCGCCGGGCAGGCGCCCGTAGCTGGTGGACATCGGCGACAGCGAGCTCAGGAAGTCGTTGGTGCAGACGATGCGCAGGTTCACGGCACGGCTCCTTCTCGGCGGCGGGTTTGGCGGCCTGCGCGCGCGAACAGGCCGGGGACGGAGGTCGCGAGGCCGGTGAGGCCGCGCGGGGCGACGAGCACGACGAGGATCAGTGCCGCGCCGAGCAGCAGCTGCCAGGTGTCCTGCAGGCGCTCGCTGAGCTGGTGGTCGGCCAGCTCGATCGCGAGCACGCCGACGAGCGGCGCGAACAGGTTGCCAGGGCCGCCGACCGCGAGCCAGATCAGCGCCTGGACGGAGAACACCACACCGGCCGTGTCGGCCGACATGAAGCCCGACGCGCCGACGTACAGCGCCCCGGCGAGCCCGGCGAGCGCCGTGCTGGCGGCGAAGCCGAGCATGCGCAGGCGGCGCACGTCGGTGCCGAGCGCCTCGAGCCGGATCGGGTCGTCGCCGGAGGCGCGCCAGCGGCGGCCGGCGCGCGAGCGGCGGAAGGCCGCGTAGGCGACGTAGACGGCGAGCAGCCAGGCGGCGTTGAAGATGTAGATCGAGACCTGCGAGCCGCCCGCGATCTGCTGCGTGTAGGCGGGGATCCCCGACAGGCCGTTGCTGCCGCCGATGACCGCGAGCTTGAGGAAGACGGTCGCCGCGATCACGCCGACGCCGAGCGTCACGAGCGGCGCGTAGATCTCGACCGAGCCGATGCGGAAGACGGCGGCGCCGACGAGCAGGCCGACGAGGCCGCACAGCACGACGGGCAGCACGAACGCCAGCAGCGGCACGCCCGCGACCTGCACAGAGCTGAGCGTGTGCAGCAGCGAGTCGAAGCCCGAGCGCCCGCCGCCGCCCTCGCCCAGCAGCGCGTAGTTGGCGCCGGTCGTGTCGGCCTGCGGGCCGCGCAGCAGCAGGCCCGCGACGTAGCCGCCGCCGGCGAAGAAGGCGCCGTGCCCGAACGAGACGATGCGGTTCTCGCCCCACAGCAGGTCGAGCGAGATCGCGAGGATCACGAACGGCAGCCACAGCGCGAACAGTCCGATCGTGAAGTCCGAGACGACGAGCGGCGCGAGCGCAGCCGCCGCCACGAGCGCGAGCGCGATGCCGGTGCGCCGGCTCATACGCGACTCGCGACGAGCGGCTGGCGGCGCAGCGCGACGATCGCCAGCGCGGCGCTCCAGACGACGACCTGGGCGAGCACGTCGTCGGCCGGCACGGCGACCGCGGCCGTGAGCAGGCCGACGCCGGCCGCCCACACGAGCGCGTTGCGGATGCTGCCGAGGCCGGCGAGGATCACGACCAGGAACGCGCCCACCAGGTAGGTGAGGCCCATGTTCGGATAGACCGAGTCCAGCGGCGCGACGAGCGCGCCGGCGAGGCCCGCCAGGCCGGTGCCGATCCCGAACGCGATCGCGTTCACGCGCGGGACGTTCATCCCGAGCGACTGTGCGACGTCGGCGTCGACCGTCGTCGTGCGCACCTTCAGGCCCGTCGCCGAGCGGGCGAGCCAGATCGCCATCCCGACGCCGGCGATCACCGCGGCGACGATCAGCACGACGCGCCACAGCGGGAACTGCTGGCCGAAGCCGAGCGACACGGCGCCGGTCAGCGGCAGCCCGACGTAGCGAAGCTGCGGCCCCTCCACGATCAGCACGAGCTGGCGGATCACGATCGCCAGCCCGAACGTGCCGAGCATCGACTTGACGGGGTCGTGGTAGAGGAAGCGGATCAGCGTGCGGTCGACCAGCAGGCCGATCGCGCCGACGATCAGCGGCGTCAGCGCGATCGCCGCCCACGCGCCGACCAGCGGCTCCAGCAGCACCATCGAGTAGGCGCCGAGCATCACGAACTCGCCGTGCGCGAGGTTCACGACGCCCATCACGCCGTAGACGATCGTGAGGCCGAGGGCGCTCAGCGCGAGCACCGCGCCCACGCTGAGCCCCTGCGCGACGATCTGGACGAGCATCGGCCGCAGCCTCCTTGTAACTACCTAGGCCTCGCGGCGCGGGCAGCTCGGGATCTTCGACGCCGGCACGATGCTCGGCGGGAACGGATCCGGGTCGCGCGGCGCGAATCTGACGACCACGTCGTAGAGCGCTCTGTCGTTCGCGCGCCCGAGCGAGACGGTGTGCGTCGTGTGGTGGTTGTCCTTCACCGTCACCGTGCCCTCGCCCGGCGCGTGCGCGCTGACGCCCGGGAACGCGTTGAGGATCGCCTGCGGCGTCGCCTCGCCGGCCTTCTCGATCGCCGCGGCGAGCAGGTAGGCCGACGTGTAGGACGCCTGCATCGGCATGTTCGTCGGCTGCGCGCTGCCGAATCTCTCCTGGTAGCGCTGGACGAAGGACTTGTTGTCCGGCGTTCTGATCGTCTCGAAGTAGGAGGCCGGGAAGTAGTGGCCCTTCGCCGCCGAGCCGCCGACCGCCGCCAGCTCCTGCTCGGTGCAGATGCCCGAGAAGATCGGCGTCGTCTGCGGCGTGAAGCCGGCCGCCTGGTACTGCTTGAGGAAGGCGGGGATGCCGGCGCCGACGATCGTGTTCCAGATCAGGTCGGGCTTCGCGCTTCTGATGTCGCTCAGCGCCGAGCCGAACTCGGTCTGCGTGAGCGGGAAGAAGCGGTTCGCGATCACCGTCGCGCCCTGCTGCTCGGCGAGCTTCTTGACGATCGCGTTGTAGGTCTGCGGGCCGACGTAGTCCGAGCCGACCATGTAGATCTTCTTGCCGGCGTTCTTGACCATCCACTCGGTCGTGTCGGTCAGGTGCTGGTTGGCGACGAGCGACGTGTAGATCACGTTGCTCGAGCACTCGAGGCCCTCGTAGAACGTCGGGTACAGCAGCACCGCGTTGCCCTGCTCGTAGACGGGCAGCACCGCCTTGCGCGAGGCGGAGGCGTAGCAGCCGATCGTGGCCGCGACTCTGTCGTCGTCGACGAGCTTGCGCGCCTTCTGCACGACGACGCCGAAGTCGGAGGCGTAGTCCTCGACGACCGGCTCGATCTTGCGCCCGCCGATGCCGCCTCTCGCGTTGATCTCGTCGATCGCGAGCATCGTCGCGTTCTTCATCGACGTCTCGGCGATCGACAGATCGCCCGACAGCGAGAACAGCACCCCCACCTTGATCGCGTCGCTTGCGCCGCCGGTCGTGGCGGCCGCGTTCGTGGCGCTCGTGGCCGTCGACGTGCCGGTCGAGCCGCACGCCGACAGGATGCTGCCGACGGCCGTCGTGCCGATCGCGGCCGCACCGGCCCGCTTGAGGACGTCCCGTCGCGTGGGCTGCTGACTGTCCATGGAGTTTCCCTCTCGGTGGGTCGCGTTTGGGGGTTCAGAGCGCGAGCACCAGCTCGCGGACTTCGGGAGAGCCGGGCGCGCCGGTGGCGACGATCTCCCCGGCTCGCATCAGCGCGACGTCGTCGCACAGACGGTTGACGACGTCGATCCGCTGCTCGGCGAGCACGAGCGTCAGCCCGCCCTCGCGCAGCGCGCGCAGCGCCGCGACGAGCTCGTCGACGATGCTCGGGGCGAGCCCCTCCGTGGGCTCGTCCAGCAGCAGCACCCGCGGCCGCCGCAGCAGCGCGCGTGCGATTGCGACCTGCTGCTGCTGGCCGCCGGACAGGACCCCGGCCTTGCGGCGCTCCAGCTCGCGCAGGCCGGGGAACAGCTCCCCCACGTCGAAGCGCGGGCCGTCCGCGCGTCTGCTGACTTCGGCGGCGCGCAGGTTCTCGGCCACGGTCAGGTCTGGGAACAGCCGCCGCCCCTGCGGGACGAGCGCGAGGCCGTGGACGGCGCGCCGATGCGCCGGCCGGCGCGTCAGGTCGACGCCGAAGCTGTGCACGTGGCCGCGCGTCGGCAGCAGCCCCATGACGCCCTCGATCAGGCTCGTCTTGCCGACGCCGTTGCGGCCGACGAGCCCGACGGCGCTGCCCTGCGCCAGCCGTAGCCGGCTCGCGCGCACGACCGGCACGCCGTCGCGCAGCACGTCGAGCTCGAGCTCGAGCGCGGGCGGATCGGCGACCGCGACCGCCGGGGCGGCGGCGACGTCCGGAGCGACGGCGAGCGCGGGACGCGCTGCCAGCTCAGTCGCCATGCGCGCTCGTCCCCAGGTACGCGGATCGGACGACCGGGTCGTCGGTGACCTCGTCGAACGTGCCCGTCCGCAGCACGCGCCCGTTGTGCATGAACGAGACGCGGTCGGCGATGCGCGCGACGAAGTCGAGGTCGTGCTCGACCACGAGGAAGGTCCCGTGCTCGACCGCCTCCAGCTCCTCGGCCAGGCGACCGCGCTCGCTGCGCGGCATGCCGGCCGTCGGCTCGTCGAGCACGATCACGGACGGTCTTTGGAGCAGCACCATCTGCAGCTCGGCCCACTGCTTCCAGCCGTGGCTCAGCTCCTCGCCTGGCACGTCGCCGACCTCGGCGAGCTGGGCTTCGAGCGGGCCGAGGTCCGCCTGCGGCGCGGCCAGCTCGAGCTGCTCGCGGACGGTCAGCCGCGGGAAGACGCGCGGGATCTGGAACTTGCGCCCCAGCCCGCGGCGGGCGCGCGCGTAGGGGCGGCCGGTCAGCCGGCGCCCGTCGAGCGTGACGGTGCCCGCCTGCGCGGGGACGTGGCCGCTGATGACGTTGGCGAGCGTCGTCTTGCCGGCGCCGTTGGGTCCGATCAGCACGTGGACCTCGCCGGCGCGCAGGTCGAGCGAGACGTCGTCCAGCACGACCGTCGGCCCGAACGAGACCGCGATGCCCTCGCACGTCAGCGTGCCGCCGTCGCGCTGTCGGCGCGGGGCGCGCACGGGGGCGGCGACGTCGGACAGGACCGCGACGCTCATCGTCAGGCCTCCGCGAGAACGTAGGGGCGGTCGGCGCCGATCTCGCGCCGGGTCCAGGTGCCGTCGGCGAAGGTCCAGCGCTCGTCGGCGGGCGCCAGCAGCCACGGCTCGGCGCCGCGCGCCGGCGCGGGGCCGTCGCTGCGGATCCTCATGCAGCGCACGGCATGCCCGAGCGGCTCGATCTCGACGACGGCCGCCTCGTGCGGCCGCTCGACGAGCGCGGGGACGCAGATCTGCAGGACGGCGTCCTGGCAGCTCGCGTCGCGCACGTGCAGGTGGCCGCTCAGGACGACGGTCGGGATGCGCGTCGCGGCGATCCGCTCGAACAGCGGGCCGCGGTCGTCCAGCTCCCCGGGCCACGGCAGCCCGGCGGCCGCCATCCGGTCGGCGTGCGGGACGAGCGGATAGTGGCTGACGAGCACCGTCGCGAGGCCGTGGTCGGCCGAGTCGGCCTCGCGGCCGAGCGTCCAGCGTTCGTCGCGGTCGACGCCGGCGGCGTGCAGTGCGACCAGCTCCTCGTGGGCGACCGCCCGCGCGCGCCGCCACGCGTCGCGGACGTCGCCCCGCTGCGGCACGAGCGTGCGGTCGAGCCGCACGTCGTGGTTGCCCTCGACGACCGCGACCGGGATCGGCGAGACGCGCAGGAGGCAGGCCAGCGCGGCCTCACACGAGGCGCGGTCGCCGTCGTGCGTCACGTCGCCGGCGACCACGAGCACCTCGCAGCCGCGCGCGACCAGCGCCTCGACGGTGGCCGCGCAGCGCGCCTCCATCCCGTCGAAGTCGTAAGGGGCGTGCCAGCGCGCCGGCGCGTGCGGCGCGGCGCTCCAGTGCAGGTCGCTGAGCACCCCGATCCTCACAGCCGGTGCTCCCCGAGGACGTCAGTGTAGTGCTCGAGCGCGCTCGCCGCTCGCTCCTCGTCGCGGGTGGCGACGGCGACGAGCAGCGCGTCGAGCAGCGCGAGATGCGCCAGACGGCTCGCCATCGCCTCCAGCCGCAGCGCGAGCTCGCGGCTGCCGGCGACGATCGTGTGATCGACGCGTTCGGTCAGCGGCGAGACGGCGAAGCTCGTGATCGCGACGGTGGTGGCCCCGGCGCCGCCGGCGGCGTCGGCCGCGGCGAGCGTCTCGCGGGTGGAGCCGGTGTGGCTGACGATCACGGCGACGTCTTGCTCGGTCAGCAGGCGCGCCTGGACGTGCTGGACGTGGACGTCGCCGGGCGCTTCGGCGAGCACCCCGATCGCGGAGAAGCGGTACGCCGCGTCCTGGCACAGCGGGGCCGACGTCCCGACGCCGAAGAACAGCACGCGGCGCGCGTCGGCGATCGCGGAGACGACGGCGTCGAACGACTCGGCGTCGACGAGCGCGCCCGCGTCGCGCACGCTCTCGGCGCCCGCGCGCGTGATCTCCACGAGCACCGCCGTGCGCGGGTCGCCCGGCGGACGCTCCTCCTCCGCGCGGGCCTGTTCGAAGACCGACAGCTCGTTCGCGAGCGCGAGCTTGAGGTCGTGGAAGCCCTTGAAGCCCATCTTCTGGGCGCAGCGGATGACGGTCGCGCTGGACGTCGAGGCGAGCTGGCCGACCTCGCTCGCCGACTTGTAGATCACGACGTTGGGCTGCTCCAGCACGACGCGCGCGACGCGCACCTCGGCCGCCTGCAGGCCCGAGAGGTGGGCGTGGATGCGCGCCTGGACCTCGCGCGCGGCGCCGAGGTCGGCCGGAGATTGATCGGTTGACATCTTGTTAATGAATTGTTCGCGTATCTTCCGGTCCGTCGTCGCCGACTGTACGATGCGGTTCACGGTGATCCCAGACCCGGTAACCAATAATTCACAGCGTCACCAGACAGGAATGGTGGAAAGCCCGCAAGCTGCGGTTTTCGACTGCGACGGGCTGCTTGTCGACTCGGCGCATTGCTGGGAGCGCGCCTACGCGCAGGTCGCCGCCGAGCGCGGGCGCTCGCTCGACGACGTGCGGCTGGAGCGCCTGCTGGGCGCGTCGGTCGCGCGCGCGGCGGCGCTCGTGAGCGAGGACCTCGGCGAGCCGGTGGGCGCACAGGAGCTGCGCACCGTGCTCGACGAGCGCTTCGCCGCCGACCCGCCGGAGGCGCTGCCGGGCGTCCGCGAGCTGATCGCCGAGCTCGCCGTGCGCATGCCGCTGGGCGTCGCGAGCAACGGCCCACGCGAGATCGTCCTCGGCGTGCTGGACCAGCTCGGCGTGCGCGACAGCTTCTCCGCGGTCGTCAGCGCCGAGGAGACGGAGCGCGACAAGCCCGAGCCGCACGTGTACCTGGAGGCGTGCCGGCAGCTCGCCGTCGCGCCGGCCGGCGCGGTCGCGTTCGAGGACTCCGCGCTCGGCGCGCGAGCGGCGCGCAGCGCAGGGCTCGTCGTCGTGATGGTGCCGTCAGCGCCGGGGCCGCATCCGGACGCCGACCTCGTGATCCCCCGCCTGGACGACCCGAGCCTGGCCGCGTTCCTCGGCCTCGAAGCGGTCGCCGGCGAACCGGCGCCGCTCTGACACTCAGGGCCAGATCGGGTTGCTCCACGCGCGCCGCCCGTCGGCGTCGACGAGCGTCACGCGGCAGAAGCTCCCGCGGAAGTCGGAGACCGCGAACGTCGCCTCCGTGAGCGGCTCCGTGCCGGGCGCGGCGAGCCGCCAGCGCCAGCGCCTCCACAGGCGCGACGGCCCCGTCAGCAGGACGCGCGCGCACGGCGAGCAGGCCACGCGCAGCTCGTCGCCGTCGAGCGTCAGCCCGGTGAGCGCCGGCCCCTGCGTCGCGTAGTAGGCGCCCGCCTTGAGCGCATCGAGCAGCGCGTCCGGCTCGCGCTCGCGCGCGAACACCTCGACCCACGCGCCGAACGCGTCGGGCCCGTCGCGGAAGTGCGCGTCGTCGCCCGCAACCGCGCCGAGGCGGCGGCCGTCCGCGAGCAGCGCGTCGAGGAACGGCGCCGCGACCGCGGTGTCGGGCCGGTAGAGCCAGGACTGATGCGTATAGACCTCCACCGCCTGCACCACGTCGAAGCCCGGCAGTTCGACGGCGGCGTCCGGACGCAGGTCGTTGAGCCCCGGGTGCATCAGGTACACGAACGCGCCGGCCGCCGCCGCCCGCGCGATCGCCTCGGCCGGCTCGCCCGGCGGCGGCGGGGCGAAGCCGGGCGCCAACCCGAGCGCGCCGACCCAGTAGGCGGACGGGTCGGAGCGGTCGGCCGAGATCAGCTCGGCGCCGACGAGCGTCGTGAAGTCCTCGCTCCGCAGCGAGCGCGTGTCGGTGACCGGCCAGCCGAAGCGCTCCTCGAAGTGGTCGGTGATCGCGAGGAAGTCGTAGCCGGCCTCGCGGTAGGTGCGCACCAGCTCGGCCGGGCTTGACGCACCATCCGAGCGGTCCGAGTGGCAGTGCAGGTTGCCGCGGAAGAAGCGCCCCGGCCCGGCGGCGAGCAGGTCACGCATCGGCCTGCTCGAGGATGCGCCGGGCAGCCGCGGACGGCGTCATCGCGCCGTGGTTGTCGATCACCAGGTCCGGCGTGCGCGGGAACTCCGGGACGAGCTGGCGCCCGACGACCGCCCCGCGCGCGCCGCCGTAGACGCCACGATCGGCCGCGTGGTCGCGCCGCTGCAGCTCGGCCGCCGGCGCGCGCAGCCACACCTCGAAGTAGCCGGGGATGTGCTGGCGGTTCCATTCCTGCACCTCGTGGAACAGCGAGACGGTGGAGCAGACGACGACGTGGCCCTGCTCGACCAGCTCGCGCGCCAGCCTGCCGTAGAAGCGTGCGAGGCGCAGGCGCTCGTCGCGTCCGTAGCCGGTCGGCCACGGCAGCGCCTCGCGCAGCACGTCGCCGTCGAGGCGCACCGGCACGACGCCGCGCTCCAGCAGCAGCGCGCGCAGCTCGCCCGCGACCGAGCTCTTGCCTGTCGAGGACAGCCCGGTCAGCCAGATCGCGCGCGCCGTCATGCGCGGACGCCGTTCGTGCAGGCGGCGCCGACGAACGCGCGGAAGACGCGGCGCTGCTCGTCGTCGGTCGCGGCGGTGTCCTCGGGATGCCACTGCACGCCGACGATCCACTGCTCGCCCGCGTCCTCGACCGCCTCGACGAGGCCGTCGTCGCTCCAGCCGGTCTCGACCAGCCCGTCGCCGAGCCGCGCGACGGCCTGCTGGTGGTGCGAGGAGCAGGCGCTCAGCTCGTCGGCCTCCACCGCCGCCGCGAGGCGGCAGTCGCCGCGCAGGCGGACCGGATGCTGCGTCCACGCCGCGCTCGTGCCGTGCCGCCCGGCGAGGTCGGGCCGCAGCCGCTGCTGCAGCGAGCCGCCGCGGGCGACGTTGAGGAGCTGCATGCCGTGACAGATCGCAAGGACCGGAAGCCCGCGCTCGACGGCGGCGGCCAGCAGCGCCAGCTCGCACGCGTCGCGCAGCGGGTCGGCCTCGTCGGGCCCGGCCCCCGGCTCGCCGCCGTAGAGCTCGGGCGAGACGTCCCCGCCCCCGGTCAGCAGCAGGCCCGCGCAGGGCGCCAGCAACCGATCGGCGGACCGGATTCCGTCACGGCTCGGCGGGAGCACGACCGGACGGCCGCCGGCCCCCGCGACCGCCCGCAGGTAGGAGCCCGGCACCGGCCCCAGCGGCGAGCCGCGCCGGCCGCCGATCGCGATCGGCGGCTGCTCCGCATCGCCCGTGTCACCCTGCCCCATCGCCAGCCCCCCGCTGCAACAATCGTTACCCAGATTCAGTTCAGGATGGATCGTTAGTTACATCAACCCATCCGCTTGCACACATTAACGATCATCGCTAGCCTAGCGGGCCGGGAGCTAACTAGCACGGGACAAGGGGGCCGGTGTTATGAAGTCGTTGCTGTGGGATTACACATCCCTGGCTCACGCATATGCAGGACGTCCGCCGTATGCGGACGCGGTGATCGACGATCTCATGTCGCTCGCCGGCGTCACTGCGGGCGACCGCGTCTGCGACATCGGCGCCGGCACCGGACACCTTAGCGTCCACCTCGTCGGCCATGGCCTCGAGGTCGACGCCGTCGAGCCCAACGACGCGATGCGCGGCGTCGGCCGCGAGCGGCTCGCGGACGCGCCCGTCGACTGGTTCGAGGCGCGCGGCGAAGACACCGGCCGCCCGAGCGGGGCCTACCCGCTGGTGACGTTCGGCTCGTCGTTCAACGTCGTCGACCAGCAGCAGGCGCTCGCGGAGGCGGCCCGGCTGCTGGAGCGGCCGGGCTGGGTCGCGATGCTGTGGAACCACCGCGACATCGACGGCGACCGGCTGCAGACGGCGATCGAGGCGGCGATCGAGTCGCGCATCCCGGGCTACGACTACGGCTACCGCCGCAGCGACCCGTCCGGCGACGTCGAGGCCTCCGGCCTGTTCCACGCGCCGCGGTACCTCGAGGCGACCGTGCGGCGCGACGTCGACGCCGACGAGTGGGTCGAGGCGTGGCGCTCGCACGCGACGCTCCAGCGCCAGGCGGGCGACCAGTTCGAGCGCATCGTCGACGAGATCGGCGCGCTCGTGGCGCAGGCGCAGGAGGGGCAGCGCATCGCGGTGCCGTACACGACGCGGTGCTGGGCGGCCGAGGTCAAGGCGCCCTGACGTGCCCACGGGGGACTTCGCATTCGGCACGAAGGCGGAGACGCTCGCGCACCTCGCGGGCGAGCTTCGCAGCGGCTACGTGCTGCCGCTCGACTGGTTCACCGTGCGCGAGTGGCGCGGCCGCGAGGGCGCCGTGCTCGACCGTCTGCTCGGCCACGACTGGGCGCGCGGCGCGCTCGTCGTGCGCAGCAGCAGCCTCGACGAGGACACCGAGACGATGTCGAACGCCGGGCACTTCCTGTCGCGCCTGCACGTCAGGGGCCGACAGGAGCTGGCGCAGGCGGTCGAGCAGGTGATCGACTCGTTCGACGGCCGCTCCGACGACGACCAGGTGCTCGTGCAGCCCGAGCTCCGCGACGTGGTCGCCAGCGGCGTCGCGTCCTCGCGCGAGCCGAGCGGAGGCGGGCCCTACCGCGTGGTCACGTACTCGGAGGGAGCCCACACCGACGCGGTCACCGCCGGCCGCGACGGCACGCGCACCTGGTACCACCTCGCCGGCGACAGGGACCCGCCCGCCCCGCCGCCCTCGCCGCGGCTCGCCGGCGTGCTCCCGCTCGTGGACGAGCTCGAGCGGCTGATCGACGGCCCGTTCGAGCTGGAGTTCGGCGTCGCCGAGCGCGGCCCGATCGTCCTCTTCCAGGTGCGCCCGCTGGCGACGAGCAGCGACGGCGTCGCCGAGGACGTCCATCGCGCCGCGATCGCCGAGTGCCGCGAGCAGTTCCGCCGGCTCGCGCGCGAGCGCCGGCCTGCGCTCGGGCCGCTCGCCTGCTTCGGCGTGATGCCGGACTGGAACCCCGCCGAGATGATCGGTGTGCGGCCGCGGCCGCTGGCGCTGTCGCTCTACAGATGCCTGATAACCGACGAGATCTGGGCGGAGAGCCGCGCCCGCTACGGCTACCGCGACGTGCGCGGCGTGCCGCTGCTGGTCGACTTCCACGGGCTCCCCTACATCGACGCGCGCGCCAGCTTCAGCTCGTTCGTGCCGGCGGACCTCGACGACGCCGCGGCCGAGCGGCTCGTCGTGCACTACGTCTCGGCGCTGCACGCCCAGCCGCACCTGCACGACAAGATCGAGTCGGGGATCGCGCTCACCGCCTACGACTTCGACGTCCCGCAGAGAGCGGCCGCCCTCGCCCAGGAGGGCGTGCTGTCGGCCGGCGAGGCGGACGACCTCGTCGCCTCGCTGCGCGCGCTGACCGTGCGCATGATGGCCGAGGACGGTCCCTTCGCACGCGATCTCGACCTCGCCGCGACGCTCGCGCGGCTGCGGCCGGACGGCACCGGCCCGGAAGCGGCGCTGCACCGGATCGCCACGCAGCTCGACGACTGCCGCCGCCTCGGGACGCTGCCGTTCGCCGGGCTGGCGCGCGCCGCCTTCGTCGCGGTCGGCCTCGTCAACAGCCTCGTGCGCCAGGGGGTGCTCACCGCCCAGGAGGGCGCCGCGCTGGTCGGCGGAGCCAACGACGTGACGAAGGACCTGCGGCGCGACCTCTCGACGCTCGACCGCGACGGCTTCCTCGACCGCTACGGGCACCTGCGGCCCGGCACCTACGACATCCGCTCGGCGCGTTACGACGAGTCGTTCGAGCGCTACTTCGACGGGTCGCGGCGCGTCGAGGCGAGCGCGATCCAGCCGGCCTTCGCGCCGACCTCCGGGCAGCTGTCGGCACTCGGCCGCCTGATCGCATCGCACGAGCTGGACTGCGAGCCCGAGGCGCTGCTCGACTTCATCCGCAGGGCCGTCGCCGCGCGGGAGCGCTCGAAGCTCGACTTCTCGCGGCTCGTCAGCCAGGTGCTCGTGGACGTGCGGCAGCTCGGCGAGCAGCTCGGCTTCGACGTCGACGAGATGTCGTACGTGCCGGTGCCCGTGCTGCGCACACTGACCGCCGACGCGGAAAGCGCGAAGGCCGCGCTGGGCGACGCGATCCGGCGCGGACAGGAGCGCTACCGCGTCACCGAGACGCTGTGCGCGCCCGCGCTGCTGCGCGACGAGGCCGACCTCGGCAGCTTCGTCACGATGGAGGACGAGCCGAACTTCGTCACGCACGGCCGCGTGATCGCGCCGCCCGCCGACGTCGCCCGCGGCGACGCGCTCGACGGCTGCATCGCGATGATCGCCTCGGCCGATCCCGGCTGGGACTGGATCTTCACGCACGAGATCGCCGGCCTCGTCACCGCCTTCGGCGGCGCCAACTCGCACATGTCGCTGCGGGCGCTGGAGCTGGAGCTGCCGGCGGCGATCGGCGTCGGCGAGGACCGCTTCCAGCGCTGGCTGTCGGCGCCCGCGCTCGAGCTCGACGCGGCCAACCGGCTCGTGCGCCCGCTGTCGGCCGCCCCCGTCTCCGCCCCCGTCGCGCTGCGCGCGGCGCGATTCGGAAGCGCCTGACGTGCAGGGCCTGATCCTCGCCGCCGGGCGCGGCTCGCGCATGCCGGCGTTCACGCGCAGCGGCCCGAAGTGCCTGCTGACGGTCGGCGGCGGGACGCTGCTCGACCGCCAGGTGGCGGCGCTGCGCAGCGGCGGCGTCAGACGGATCGGCGTGGTCGGCGGCTGGCAGGTCGACGCGCTGCACGGGCGCGGCCTCGAGGTGATCCACAACCCCGACTGGAGGGCGACGACGATGGTCGCGTCGCTGTGCCGCGCGTCCGACTGGCTGCGGCAGGAAGCGACGCTCGTCAGCTACGGCGACATCGCCTTCTCGCCCGCGACCGCCCGCCGCATGGCGACGTGCCCGGCGCCGCTGGCGCTCGCCTACGACCGCGACTGGCACGCCCTGTGGCGGCGCCGCTTCGACGACCCGCTCGAGGACGCGGAGCGCTTCGCGCTCGACGCCGACGGCCACGTCGCCGAGATCGGCGGGCGGCCGCAGCCGCAGGAGCGGATCGAAGGTCAGTACATCGGGCTGATGCGCTGGACGCCGTCGGCCTGGACGCGCTTCGGCGGGGTGCTGCGGCGGCTGCAGTCGACGGAGGAGGGCCGGCGCGTCGACATGACGGCCGCGCTGCGCCTGCTCGTGCGACGACACGGCGCGGCCATCGCCGCGGTGCCGGTCGACGGGCCGTGGTTCGAGTTCGACTCGGAGCGCGACGTCGAGCTGGGCACGCCCGTCATCAACGCGATCGATCGGCTTCTCGGAGCCACGGCATAGGGAGGGGACACGCATGGCAAGCATCGCGGGCTTCGAGGATCTCGAGCTCTTCAATCCACCGGAGACGTACACGTCGGCCGCGCGCGGCTACGAGGCCGCGCAGCCCGGCTGGGGCCGCGTCATCGACCACTCGCTGGAGCTGGCGCGGCCGGCCCCCGGCGACGCCCTGCTCGACATCGGCTGCGGCCCCGGGATACTGGCCGTCCGCGCCGCCGACCAGGTGCTGCCCGGCGGCTCGGTGACCGGCGTCGACATCGCCGAGGGGATGCTCGAAGTCGCGCGCGAGAAGGCGGCCGAGCACGGCGTCGGCGACAGAGTCGCGTTCGCGCTCGGCGACATGCACGACCTGCCGTTCCCGGACGAGCACTTCGACGTCGTCGTCTGCTCCTACGCGATGTTCTTCGCGCGCAGCGTGACGGCGGTCGGCCGCGAGCTGTGGCGCGTGCTGGCGCCGGGCGGGCGGCTGGTCGTCGCGACGATCGGCGAGCAGTTCTTCGAGCCGATGTGGTCGCAGTTCCGCGCCGAGACGGCGCGCCTGCGGCCCGGCCTCGAGGTCGACATGCCGTGGGAGCGCAGACAGGTCGCCGACGGCGGCACGCTGTGCGGCCTGCTGGCCGCCGGCGACGTGCGCATCCGGCTGCTCGAGGTCGAGGACGTGCCGGTCCCGCTGTCCGGCCCCGACGACTGGTGGGGGATCGCGGAGGGGACCGGGATCCGCCGCGCGATCGAGGAGATGGGCGCCGAGACGGCGCAGGCGGTGCGCGAGGCGAACACGCGCTGGATGGAGGAGCACGGCGTCACGAGCGTGACGATCTCGACGAACTTCGTGCTCGCCGAGAAGCCGCGCGCCTGATGCTCCAGCAGGCGCCCGGCGACAGCGCGACCGTCACCGCCGACCGCGGCCGCGCGGTCCTGCTCGCGCACGTCGACGGGCGCCTGCCGCAGATGCAGGCCGCCGAGGGACGCGTCGCGCGGCTGCTGCTGCAGCAGCCGATGCGCGTCAGCTTCACGTCGGTGGCCGAGCTGGCGGAGATGGCGTCGACGTCGGGCGCCACCGTCGTGCGGTGCGCGCAGAAGCTCGGCTTCAAGGGCTTCCACGACCTGAAGGTCGCGCTCGCCGAGGAGCTTGCCGGAACCGCTCCCCCGATCGCGCCCACCCCCGCGGAGCGCGACCCGCGCCTCGCGGCGCTCGCCCAGGTGACGGCGGCGGGCGCCGCGACGGTTCGCGACGCGGCGGCGCTGGTCGACGCACACGTCTTCGACGCGACCGTCGCCGCGCTCGACCGCGCGCAGCGCGTGCTCGTCGTCGGCGTCGGCGGCTCGGCCGCCCTCTGCCAGGACGCCGCCGCGCGCTTCACCTCGATCGGCCTCCACGCCGAAGCGCCGGGGGACGTCCACGACCAGCATCTGCGAGCGCGACTGCTGGGCGCCGGGGACGTGTGCCTCGCGCTGTCGCACAGCGGCACGTCGCGTGAGACGCTCACCGCCGCACGCGCCGCGGTCGCGAGCGAAGCGACGACCGTCGCGATCACCAGCTTCGCCACGGCCGCGCTGACCCGGCTGGTCGACCACGCGCTCGTCGCCGGCACGCGCGCGGTCGCCCCCCAGCTCGCGCCCCTCGCCACGCGCCTCGCCCACCTCGGCCTGCTCGACTCGCTCGTCGTGGCGGTCGCGCAGCGCGACGAGCCGCGGACGCGCAGCGCCTTGGCGCGGCGCGCGCGGCGCTGAAACACCCGCGTTCGCGTAACGGACACATTTGTGGGAGCGTTCGCGCAACCCAACGAAGGGAGACCCGATGAACGAGAACCGCAGCGGCTGGCTGCTGTTCGCCGGCATCATGATCCTGATCGCCGGTGTGCTGAACGTCGTGTACGGGATCGCGGCGATCGACAACTCGAAGTTCTTCGTTCAGGACACGAAGTACATCATCAGCGATCTCAACGCTTGGGGATGGATCACGCTGATCGTCGGGGTCCTGCAGCTGATCGCGGCCGTGTCGATCTGGCGCGGCGGCGGCTTCGGGATGGTCGTCGGGATGGCCGTGGCGATGATCAGCGCGATCGTCGCGCTGCTGTCGATCGCCTCCTACCCGCTGCTGTCGCTGGCGATCTTCGCGATCGACGTGCTGATCATCTACGGGCTGGCCACGTACGGCGGCCAGCGCAACACGAGCGGTACGACCGCATAACGAGCGTGAGGCCTGCGATCGCGGGCTCAGCCCACGATCGCAGGTCGCTCGCCCGCGCCTACTGGCCGGCCCGCTCCAGCACCACCACCGGAATCGCCCGGCTCGTTCTCTTCTGGTACTCGTCGTAATCGGGCCAGACCTCGGCCATCTGGCTCCACAGCTCCGGCTGCTCGTCCGCCGTCGCGTCGCGCCCGTGGGCCTTGAAGACGTCGCCCTTGACCTGCACCTGCACCTCGGGCTCCGCCTTGAGGTTGAGGTACCAGCCGGGCGGCTCGTCGGTCCCGCCGCGCGAGGCGACGATCAGATAGTCGTCGCCGTGGGGGCGGAAGATCAGCGGCGTGGTGCGCTCGGCACCGCTCTTGCGGCCTCTCGTCGTCAGCAGCAGGATCGTCGTCCCGCGCTGCCAGTCGTAGCCCTCCTCGCCGTCGGTCGCGCGATAGCGATCGACGTGCTCCTGTCCGAACAGCATCGGCTGCCTCCTGAGTCGTTCGCCTCGAATCTAGCGTGCGGATAGGGTGGGCCGCGATGGCCTCCACGCCCCCGCCCTCCGATCCGATCGCGCCGGTGCTCGCGCGCATGGAGGCGATCGGCGCGGCGCTCGCGGCGCAGGACGGGGTCGCCTGCTTCAACGCGCTCTACCTCGCCGTAACGCAGGCGGTCGACGGCCAGGTCGCAGGCGCGGGCTTCGCCGACCCGGCGTTCCTCAGCGCGCTGGACGTCACGTTCGCGGGGCTCTACTTCGACGCGGTCGACGCCGTCGCCGCGGGCCGCAAGCCGTCGCGCGCGTGGGCGCCGCTGTTCGACCGGCGCGGCGACAGACGCGTCGCACCGATCCAGTTCGCACTCGCCGGCATGAACGCGCACATCAACCACGACCTCCCGCTCGCGCTGATCGCGACCTTCGAGCAGATGGGCCTGAGCCCGGACCAGAACGGGCCGCCGCACGCCGACTACGAGCGCGTCAACGCGACGCTGGCGAGCGTGGAGAAGCAGGTCAAGGCGCGCTACGACACGGGCCTCGTCGGCGTCGCCGACCACGTCCTCGGCCGCCTCGACGACGTCGTCGCGACGTGGAGCGTCGAGCAGGCCCGCAACGCCGCCTGGCAGCACGCCGAGATGCTCTGGGCACTGCGCGACCACCCGCAGCTCTACGCCGACGCGCTCGACGCCCTCGACGGGATCTGCGGCCTCGCCGGCCGCGGCCTGCTCGCGCCGGTGCTCGATCCGTGAACGGACTCGTCGCTCAGACGCGGATCACGTCAACCGTCGCGAAGGACGAGAAGTCGGTGTCTTGCGTGGCGACGGCAACGCCGTGGCGCAGCGCGGTCGCGGCTATCCAGGCGTCATGTCGGCGGATGCGGCGGCCGGCCTCCAGCTCGCCGGCGGCGATGCGCGCAAAGCAGCTCGCGGTCTCGGCGTCCACCGGCAACAACGGATAGGCGGCGCGTACCTGCGCGAGCGTCGCGAGCCGGCGGGCGCGGGTGTCGGTGTCCTTGGCGCGCAAGACGCCGAGCTCGAGCTCGGCGGCCGTGACGACGGAGACCGCGATCTCGTCGGGCAGCTCGCCAAGCTCGCGACCGGCCTCCATCGCGATGAAGACCGACGTGTCCGCGATCGCGCGGGTCACTCGTCCTCGACCAGCGCGCCGCGGATCTCGGCGAGGTCCTCGAGCAGGCCGACATCCGCGGGCGCCTCGCGCACGATGCGACGCAGCTCCGACGAGGCCACCCACGGGCTGCGGCGCTCGACGTGCGGCACGATGTCGGCCACCGGCTCGCGGTTGACGGTCAACGTCAACTCCTCGCCAGCGCGCACCGCGGCGACCACCGCGGCGGTGCTGTTGCGAAGGTCGCGAACCGACACCTCATGCGCCATGTGCACGAGCGTAGCACAGGTGAGCTACAAGCTCGGGCGGTCGCGCCTCACCCGCCCGCCGGCTCTCCCGGAATCCGGTAGAGCGGCTTCCAGGGGGAGGGGGAGCCGTTGTCGCCGACGCCCCCGGGGACGTCGCCCTGGGTGTACCAGCTCGCCTGGTAGGGGAGGCCGTGGTAGAGGATGCGGGCGCCGGCGCGGAAGACCTTCGTCGACGACCACGCCGGGTAGGTGCCGCGCGGCAGCGTCGGGAGCTTCGGCGCGTGGTCGGTGCGCAGGACCGGGCCGACGAGGCGCCAGGGCGAGTCGCTCGCGGTGACGTTGTCGGCGTCGGGCGTGGCGCCCTGGGAGTACCACTTCGCCACGTAGACGGCCTGGTGCCAGACGACCTTGTAGCCCTCGTGGTAGGCCTGCTCGGGCTGCCAGATCGGGTACGGGCTCTTGGCCGGGTCGTCGGTCGTGGCGGTCGTCGCCTCGGGCAGCAGGTCGGGCGTCGTCACCGCCGCGGCGCTCGCCTGCGCGTCGCCGCGCAGCAACCGCGCGAACGTCTTCGTGAACTGCAGCGGCTTCTGCGCGACGCCGCTGCACACGTTGGAGTGCGTCCCGATCACCGCGAAGGTGACGCCGCACTGCGCGTCGCGGTTGAGCGACCACGTCGACACGCGGCCGACGCCGTGCTCGAGCGCGAAGCGCCCGATCGCAGCAGCGTCTCCAACGCTCACGCGCTCCCCGCCGTCGTCGTTCTGGCCGATCATCGCGGTGACGCCGAGCTTGCGCCACAGGTGCGCCGAGTTGAGACGCGCGCCAGCATGGCCGAACACAGCGGCGAGCTGCTTGCGCGTCGCCGTGATCGACGACTCGACCGCGCCCCGCATGTCGCTCGCGGCGGACGGCACTCCATAGTCCATCGCCATCACGTTCACGCCGGCGAGGTCGACCTTGGCGGCCAGCGTCGTGCGCACGACTGCGAGCGCGTCGTCGTTAAGGCCCTCGGGCGTCACGGGCAGCGTCAGCCACACCGCGAGGTGCCGTCTGTGCTCGCGCAGGTCCGCCTGGATCGCCGCGAGCGCACGCGCGCGCCGCAGGTCCGCGGCGGGGACGCCGAGCGCGGCGCCCTCGACGTCGAAGTCGACCGTGTCGGCGCCGTAGCGGTCGATCACGGAGCGGTAGGCCGACTGCAGCGCGGCCGGGCGGGCGCACGTCAGCGCCAGCTCGTGGTTGGCTTGTCCGCCGAACGAGATCACCGCGTCGCCGCCGCGCCCGCGCAGCTGCGCGATGCGGCGGTCGAGGTCCATCGTCGTCGCGGCGCCGTCGAGCGTCTCGTACGTGCCCCACGTCGGCGTGCATGCGCCGGACGCCTGCGCGCCCGCCACGACGAAGCCGAGCACGACGTCGCGCGCCGGGTTGGCGGCGCGGTCCTGGAAGGCGACCGTCGGCGTGAGCGTCGCGTCGACGTAGGGCGCGAACCACGTCCCCTTCCCGCCGGCCACGGCAGCGCCGGCGGCCTCGGTCGAGCTCGCGTCGTGCAGGACGAAGAAGGCGCCGGCGCCGAGCACGAGCACCAGCAGCAGCGCGATCAGCACGCGCAGCGGCGACAGCTCCGGCGCAGGCGCGTCCGGCAGCGTGGCGGGATCAGGCAGCTCGGGCGCGCTCATCGCCGCTCCTCACGATCGTCGTCGGCAGTGGTGACGGGCAGCTCGCCGTCGCGGCGGCCGAGCGCACGCGCGACCTCGGCGGGCACGTCGTCGCCGGGGCGAGACCCGGCGGGCGCGGGCGGGTCGTCGGCGCGTCCGGGGGGACGGTCGCTCGCGCGCCGGCCCATGTAGGCGGCCACGTCGGTCTCGCGACGGCCGCTGCCGGCGCGGCGCTCGCTCTCGGAGCGCCGGTCTGCGGGCGTGCCCGTACGGCCCGAGCTGGTGCGGCGCTCGGCGCGGCGCACGCCGTCGGCCGGCGCATACGCGAGCGTCTGCGACCAGTGCGCGGCCGGCCCGTCGGCCGCCGTCGCGCCGGCCAGCGCGACGCGCGGCGCGGCGCGCTTGACGCGCGGCGCACGCTGCGGCTTGTAGAGCCAGCTGATGACGTTGGTCCACACGTCGACGAGCGAGTTGCCGACGCCGATGTACGCGACGATCGCGTACATCGCGAGGACCGCGTTGATCCCCGCCAGCGTGACGTTGACCCAGCGGTGGCGCGGGATGTCCGACAGCAGCACCAGCACGGAGAACAGCACGAACACGTACGGCATCAGCACGAACGTCAGGCCGGGCGTCGTGCGGCTGCGCACCTTCGGCGTGCGCTTGAACGCCGGGCGCCCGCCGATCAGCACCTGCAGCAGCGATGCGCCGACCCCGGCGATGTTGACCGCGAGCAGCACGAGGTTGAAGCCGTACAGCCCGAGCACGTCGGAGCGCCGGTAGCCACAGTGCTTGAGGTCGACCGCCATCATCAGGAAGTAGGGGATCGAGATCAGCAGCACGAGCGGGCTGATCAGCCGGTCGTTGAACTGGAACAGCAGCAGGAAGATCAGCGCGATCGAGCTCCAGCAGATCGACGCCATGTAGTTGATGCGCAGGAACGTCTCGCCGAGGCGCTGGCGCTCGCCGCGGTCGCGCCGCGCGCGGATCTGGCGCCACAGCGCGGGCAGGATCAGCAGGCCGCCGTTGGCCCAGCGCTGGCGCTGGATGCAGAGCGCGCCGAAGTCCGGCGGCGTGGCGCTGTAGCTCAACCGCTCCGGGTAGTTCAGCAGCCGCCAGCCGTGCACGCCGAGGTCGACACTCGACTCGGTGTCCTCGATCACGGTGCGGTCCGAGATGTAGCGACTGATCGCCCAGTCGCCGTCGTGGCTGACGTCGCGCAGGTCGTCGATCGCGCACTTGCGCAGGATCGCGTTCGCGCCGACCCAGAAGGTGGCGTCGTAGTGCGTCATGCCCTGGTGGACCATGTGCTGCAGGTCGGTCGTCGCGCCGGCCATCCGCTCCAGCCGCGTCGCCGCGCCGGGGAAGGCCGTGTACGGCGCCTGCGCGACGGCGACCTTCGCGTGCTCTCTCTGCTCGAGCACCTGCACGATCCGCAGGCAGTACTCGGGCAGCAGCAGGCTGTCGGCGTCGAGCGTCAGCACGTAGTCGGGGTCGCGCACGACGAGGTCGGGGGCGTTGTCGGCGCGCAGCAGCGCGAGGCCGCCGCCCGGCACCGCGATCTCGCGGTAGCTGTCGCCCATCAGCCCGATGTAGCTGTTGAGGTTCATCGCCTTGTTCGGCTCGTGCGAGAGCGAGACGAAGCGCTTGCGCTGGAAGGAGGAGATGCGCGCGCCGAAGATCCACGTCAGGCGGCGCAGCAGGTAGCGCAGGTGCTCTCGCGTGAGCGCCGCGCCGTCGCCGGCTGCCGCGCGCAGCGCGTGCGCGTTGGTCGCCAGGTCGGCGGACAGGCCGAGCAGCACCTGGTCGACGAGGAAGCGGTCGGCGTGGTCGACGACCTCGTAGCCCGCGGCCTGATCGGCGAGCCATCCCGCGGCGTGCTCGTACTCGGCCGCCACGTCCTCGACGTCCTCCACGCGCGTCTCGCCGCCCGAGATGTACTTCGCCTCGAAGCAGTCGAGCGCCGTCTCGTAACGGCGGAACGGCGCGCCGAGCAGCGCCTCGACCTCGCGTGGCAGCCGCTGCGCGGCCGCCAGCATCGCCGCCGGGCGCGCGTACTTCGGCTCCGGCGGGTCGTCGATCAGCAGCACGACCTCGAGGTCGGGGTACTCCTGCAGCGCGGCCGACAGCACGGTCATGCGGTTGACGCGCTCGTCCTCCTGGTAGGAGGGGATCAGCACGGTGAGCGTCGGCGCCCCGCCCTCGAACGTCTGCGCCAGCTCGGCGCGGGTGGCGCGGCGATGGCTGCGCGTGCGCGAGTAGTAGCCGAGGCGCGTCGTCAGGTAGGCGAGCGCGGAGCACGCCAGCAGGCTCATGATGACGAGGTAGGCGATCGTCGCGAGGTCGAGCGGCGGCCGGTCGGCGGAGCCGGCGACGGACGTGCGCGTCAGCGTCAGCACGACGAACAGCACCCAGCCGATCACGGTCACCGCGATCGCGAGCTGCCCGATCAGCATCGTGCCCTCGGACGCGGGCGCCGGGACCACCGGCAGGGCGCTGCGTCTGTCGCTGCCCCACTGGCGCTTGGGGTTGGCTGTCTGCGGCGAGGCGGCCGCCTCGCTCTTCCTGCTCCGTCGCTTCAAGATCGGCTCGTCTCCTGGCACGTTGCTTGACCGGCGCGACGCGGGCTCTCTGCATGGCCGTCCGTCGTCGCGCCGACTGCATCGGCAGGCTGGCGCGTTTCCGTTAGTGCTGAAGTGGCGCGGGCAGCATCAGAAGTGCCCCGCCAGCCCGCCCGCGGAGACGACGCGGGTGTCCTGCGGAGCCGGCCGCAGGATCATCACCTCGGCGTCGGCGTGGTCGATCGCCCACAGCAGGTCATCGCCGGAGAGGCCGCTGCGCGGGTCGTCCGCGGCGGACAGGATCACGCGGTCGAACTGCTCGCGCTCGAGCAGGCGGCTGAGCGCGTGGCGGTAGGAGCGGCCGCGCTCCACGCGCGCGTCGACCGGCACTCCCTCGCGCACGGCGCGCTGCTCGATCGCCTCCAGCAGCGGCATGCCGATCGTGCACTGCTTCGGCAGCGGGCTCTCGAGCGACTGGTGCAGCGGCACGGTCGCGAGGAACGCGGGCATCAGCGTCGCGCCCTCGACCTTCGCGAGCCGCATCGCGGCGTCGAGCGCACGGCGCGAGAGCGTCGTGCCGGTGAACGGCAGCAGGATCTGGCGGGTCGCGCTCGGCTGCTCCACGGACGTCCGCCGCGTCGCTCGCCGCCGCGGGCGCGCGACGAGACCGAGCGCGAGCCCGCCCGCCGCGCCGGCGATCAGGGTCAGCAGCGCGATCATGGCGTCGGCTCGTGGCGCAGCGCGCGGTCGGCGACGATGCGCACGTCGACGCCCGGCAGGCGGCGCATCAGCTGCTGCGGCAGCGGCGGTCTCAGGCGCGCGAGGCCGCGCGGCTCGCGCGAGCGGCCGAGCAGGATGTACGTCGTGCCGCGCTCGGTCGCGACGCGCGCGACCGTGTCGGCCAGCATGTCGGACTCCTCGATCAGCAGGTTGGCGCCGAGCACCGACGTGAGCGTGCGCAGCGCCGCGAGCGACGACTCCTGTTCGACCGTCAGCCGCTGCCCCGGCCGCTGGATCCACAGCACGTCGAGCTGCGAGCCGAGCCGCTGTGCCGAGCGCCACGCGCGCCGCACAAGCCGCTGCGCGCCCGGATAGGGCTCCACCAACGCCATCAGCCGCTCGCCGACGGCCTGCGGCGCCGTCTCGCTCAGCAGCTCGTTGCGCGTGCCGACGTGCTCGGTGACGATCCGCTTGGCCTCGACCTCTTCGGCGACCTGGCGCAGCGCGGTCTCGCGCAGCGCGGCGAGGTTCTCGATGCGGAAGAAGTTGTTGAGCGCCGCGTCGATGCGCGCGGCCGGGTAGACCTTGCCGGCGCGCAGGCGGTCGAGCAGCGCTTCGGGCGAGACGTCGATCAGCACGATCTCGTCGGCGCGGCCGAGCACGCCGTCGGGGATCGTCTCGCGCACGGTCACGCCCGTCAGCTCGGCGACGCGGTCGTTGAGCGACTCGAGGTGCTGCACGTTGACGGTCGAGACGACGTCGACGCCGGCGGCGAGCAGCGCTTCGATGTCCTCGTAGCGCTTGTCGTGCTCGACGCCCGGCACGTTCGTGTGCGCCAGCTCGTCGACGAGGCAGACCTCCGGTCTGCGGCGCAGGATCGCCGGCAGGTCCATCTCCTGCAGCTGCTGCTCGCGGTACTCCACGCGCCGGCGCGGAACCAGCTCGAGACCCTCGGCCAGCCCCGCCGTCTCGGCGCGGCCGTGGGTCTCGAGCAGGCCGATCACGACGTCGCGGCCGTTCTCCAGCTCGGCATGGCCCTCCTGCAGCATCCGGTACGTCTTGCCGACGCCCGCGGCCATGCCGAGGAAGATCTTGTAGTGCCCTCGCTCAGGGACCATGGTGCATCGCCGTCACGGCGCTACGCCCCCAGCACGTTGTGGATCAGCAGGTCGATCAGCTTGATCCCGACGAACGGCGCGATCAGGCCGCCGAGCCCGTACAGCAGCAGGTTGCGCCGCAGCAGCGCGCTCGCGCCGACCGGCCGGTAGCGCACCCCGCGCAGCGCGAGCGGGACGAGCAGCGGGATCACGAGCGCGTTGAAGACGATCGCCGAGATGATCGCCGAGCGCGGCGTGCCGAGGTTCATCACGTTGAGCACGTCGAGCGGCCCGCGCGACCTGCCCGAGGCCGCATACGTCGCGGCGAAGATCGCCGGCAGGATCGCGAAGTACTTCGCGACGTCGTTCGCGATCGAGAACGTCGTCAGCGCACCGCGCGTGATCAGCAGCTGCTTGCCGACCTCGACGATCTCGATGAGCTTCGTCGGGTTGGAGTCGAGGTCGACCATGTTGCCGGCCTCACGCGCTGCCTGGGTGCCGGTGTTCATCGCCACGCCGACGTCGGCCTGCGCCAGCGCGGGCGCGTCGTTGGTGCCGTCGCCGGTCATCGCGACCATCCGCCCGCCGGCCTGCTCCTCCTTGATCAGCTCGAGCTTGCGCTCCGGCGTCGCCTGCGCGAGGAAGTCGTCGACGCCCGCCTCCTCGGCGATCTTCGCCGCCGTCAGCGGGTTGTCGCCGGTCACCATCACGGTGCGGATGCCCATCGCGCGCAGGTGGTCGAAGCGCTCGCGCATCCCCTCCTTGACGGTGTCCTTGAGGTAGATCACGCCGAGCACCTGGTTGTCGCGCGCGACCGCCAGCGGCGTGCCGCCCTCGCGGGCGATGCGATCCGTCACGCTCTGCAGCTCGACGGGCGGATGCCCGCCCTCCTCCGCCGCAAAGGCGAGGATCGCGTCGCCGGCGCCCTTGCGCAGGCGCGTCCCGTTGTAGTCGACGCCGCTCATGCGCGTCTGTGCGGTGAAGGGGACGAAGCGCGCGTCCTGCGGCGCCAGCTCGTGCTCGCGGATCCCGTACTGCTTGGCCAGCACGACGATCGAGCGGCCCTCGGGCGTCTCGTCGGCGAGCGAGGACAGCTGCGCCGCCTCCGCCAGCTCGGCCTCGGTGACGCCCGGCATCGGGATGAACTCCGACGCCTGGCGGTTGCCGAGCGTGATCGTGCCGGTCTTGTCGAGCAGCAGCACGTCGACGTCGCCCGACGCCTCGACCGCGCGGCCCGACAGCGCGAGCACGTTGCGCCGCACGAGCCGGTCCATCCCGGCGATGCCGATCGCGCTCAGCAGCGCGCCGATCGTCGTCGGGATCAACGCGACGAGCAGCGCGATCAGGGTCGTGACGGAGATGTCGGTGCCCGCGAACAGCGCGAACGGGCGCAGCGAGACGACGACCACGAGGAAGATCAGCGTCAGCCCCGCGAGCAGGATGTTGAGCGCGATCTCGTTCGGCGTCTTGCGCCGCGCGGCGCCCTCCACCAGCGCGATCATGCGGTCGAGGAACGACTCGCCGGGATCCTGCGTGATCTCCACGACGATGCGGTCCGACAGCACGCGCGTGCCGCCGGTGACGGCCGAGCGGTCGCCACCGGACTCGCGGATCACCGGCGCCGACTCGCCCGTGATCGCCGACTCGTCGACCGACGCGATCCCCTCGATCACGGTGCCGTCGCCGGGGATCACCTCGCCGGCGTCGACCACGACGACGTCGCCGCGGCGCAGGTCGGAGGCGGGGCGCGTCGAGCCATCGCGCAGCAGCGCGACGGTGTCGGTGCGCATCGCGCGCAGCGCGTCGGCCTGCGCCTTGCCGCGGCCCTCGGCGAGCGCCTCGGCGAGGTTGGCGAAGACGACCGTCAGCCACAGCCAGATCGCGACGGTGAACGTGAACCAGGCCGGCTCGTTGCCGCCGCCGAGCGGGCCGCCGCCGCCGAGCTGGATCGCCCACGCGATCGTCGTGATGACGGCGCCGATCTCGACGACGAACATGACCGGGTTGCGGACCTGCACGCGCGGGTCGAGCTTGACGAGGCTCCCGCGCAGCGCCGGCCAGATGATGGCGGCGCTGAACAGCGATGAGGACGAGCTTCGATTGGTCACTTGACTGGCGCTTCCTTGTCGAGGGCGATGTTCAGCTCGAGCACGTTCACGCCCGGCTCGCCGAGGAACCCGGCGAAGCGGCCGTCCGTGTGCGCGGCGATCAGCTGCTTGACGCGCGCGAGCGGCAGGTGACGCACCGCGGCGATGCGGTGGGCCTGGATCGCGGCGTTGGCCTGCGAGATGTGCGGGTCGACGCCGGAGGCCGAGGTGGTGACCGCGTCGACCGGCACCTGCGCGCCCGTGAGGCCAGGGTCGTACGGGCGCTCGAGCGCGAGGTAGCTCGCGAGCCCTTCCTTGTAGAAGGCGACCGCCGAGGCCTGGTTCGGACCGCGGTTGGAGAAGAAGGTGCCCGCCGGGTTGTATCTGTCCGCCGAGGGCCGCTCCTGGAAGTACTTCGGGTCGGGCTGCGTGACCGGGTTGCCTCTCGCGTCCTGCTTCGGCTTGCCGTGCTTGTCGAGCACCGGCATCGAGAAGTCCTGGCCGAGCAGGCTCGAGCCGACGAGTCTGCCGTTCATGACGATCTGCGAGCCGTCGGCGGCGTGCTTGAACGCGACCTGCCCGATCGCCCACACCCCGAAGGGGTAGGCGAGCCCGAGCAGCAGCGTGAAGACGACGACGGCCAGCGCTGAGGTGACGAGGTCGCGGCGCATGTCTAGAACACCTGTGTGGTCAGGCCCTGGACGACCGGTCCGAGCAGGAGGGCGGGGAAGAACGTGAGCGCGCCGACGAGCACGACGACGCCGAGCAGCAGCACGACGAACGTCCCGTTGTCGGTGCGCATCGTGCCGAGCCCGGCCGGCGCCACCCGCTTGCGCGCGAGCGAGCCGGCGACCGCGAGCACGATCAGGATCGGCACGTAGCGCGCGAACATCATCGTCAGGCCGCCGAGCACGTCGGCGAAGGAGATCCCGTGCGCGCCGAGGTTGCCGGCGTTGGGCTGGTAGTAGCCGGTGTAGCCGGCGAACGCCGAGCCGTTGTTGTTCGCCTGCGACATGTAGGCGTAGAGCGTCTCGGAGAAGCCCTGCGGCCCCTCGGCGTAGATCGACGGCGCGCCGTACTTCGTGCCGAGCGCCAACGCGCTGCCGATCAGCACCGCGATCGGGGTGAACAGGACGCCGATCGAGACGAGCTTGATCTCGCGCGCCTCGATCTTCTTGCCGAGGAACTCGGGCGTGCGCCCGACCATCAGCCCGCCGATGAAGACGGCGAGGATCACGAACAGCAGCATCGAGTACAGGCCCGTGCCGACGCCGCCGAAGATCGTCTCGCTGGCACTCAGGTTTGCGAACGGGACGAGCCCGCCGATCCCGGTGAACGACTCGATCGCTGCGTTCACCGCCCCGCACGAGGTGACAGTCGTGACGGCCGTCCACAGGCCCGAGTTGGCGATCCCGAAGCGCTGCTCCTTGCCCTCCATGTTGCCGCCGGTCGAACCGGAGATCGCGTGCGTGCTGACGCCCGCGAGGTGCTGCGCGACCGCGCCGTGCTGCTCGGCGACGTAGACGACGGCGACCGCTGCGACGAACAGCGTCGCCATCGCCGCGAAGATCGCCCAGCCCTGCCGGCGGTTGCCGACCATGCGCCCGTACGTGTACGTGAGCGAAGTCGGGATCACGAGGATCAGGAACAGCTCGATGAAGTTCGTCAGCCCGTTGCTGTTCTCGAACGGCATCGCCGAGTTGACGTTGAAGAAGCCGCCGCCGTTGGTGCCCAGCTCCTTGATCGACTCCTGCGAGGCGACCGGGCCGAGCGCGAGCGTGCCGCTCGATCCGTTCAGCGAGGTGAAGCCGAGGTAGTGGGAGAAGCTCTGGATGACGCCCTGGCTCATAAGCAGGATCGCGCCGAGGATCGACAGCGGCAGCAGCACGTAGAGGATCGTGCGCGTGAGGTCCTGCCAGAAGTTGCCGAGCCCGTGGCTGCCCTCGCGGCGCGCGAGGATGCCGCGGATCAGCGCGATCACGACGACGATGCCGATCGCGGCGGAGACGAAGTTCTGCACCGCCAGTCCGGCCATCTGGCTGAAGTACGTCATCGTCGTCTCGCCGCCGTAGAACTGCCAGTTCGTGTTCGTCAGGAACGACGAGACGGTGTTGAACGTGACGTCCCACGTGCCGGAGTGAAAGCCCTGCGGGTTGAAGGGATGCAGCGTCTGCGTGCGCAGGATCAGGTAGAGCGCGAGCCAGAACAGCAGCGAGACGGTGATCAGGCTCTTGGCGTAGCCCTTCCAGTCCTGCTCCTGCGCGACGTCGACGCGCAGGACGCGGTAGATGCCGCGCTCGAGCGGGCCGACGACGCGCGTGAGCCCGACCGTCTCGTTGCGGAAGACGCGCGCCATGTAGCCGCCGACGAGCGGCATGCACGCGACGAGCGCGATGCAGAAGAACGCGATCTGAAGCCACCCCTGCAGCATCAGAACTTCTCCCCGCGCAGCAGCGCGTACAGGAGGTAGGCGAAGACGAGGACCGAGATGATCAGCCCAATCAGGTTCGAGGCGCTCATACCCGGTCCAGCAGCGTGATGGTGGCCAGGAGCGCGACGAACGACAGCACTCCGATGGCGACGGCGACGATGTCCATGACCGTCACGCTACGACCGCGCCCGTCAAGCCTTCATCTGAATTCAGCGGCTCGGCGTGAAGATTCCATCAAGGCGCCGGCGCGCCCCGGCCGTCACCCGGTGAAGCGGTAGCCGATCCCGGAGTCGGTGCGGATCAGGCTGCGCTCGCGATCGGGGCGGGTGGGATCTTCTATCTTGCCGCGCAGGTTGGCGATGTGCGTGCGCAGCAGTCCGGTCGCGTCGGCGTACTCCGGCCCCCACACCTCGCCCAGCAGCGCGCGGTGGGTCATCAGCCGCCCGCGGTTGGCCATCAGCGCGCGCAGCAGCGCGAACTCGATCGGCGTCAGGTGCACCTCCTCGCCATCGACGGTGAGCTGGTGCGCGCGCACGTCGAGCGCCAGCTCGCCCGCGCGCAGCACCGGCTCCTCCGCCTGCGGGCCGGCGCGCCGCAGCAGCGCCTGCAGCCGCGCGAGCAGCTCGCCGGGCGCGAACGGCTTCGTCACGTAGTCGTCGGCGCCGAGCGTGAGCGCGCGGATCTTCTCGGCCTCCTCGTCGACCGCGGAGAGCACAAGGATCGGCGCGTCGCTCCACTCGCGCAGCCGCTGACAGACCTCGACGCCGTCGATCCCGGGCAGCATCAGGTCGAGGATCGCCGCCTGCGGCGGGCGCACCGCCGCGCGGTCGAGCGCCTCCTCGCCCGTCTCGCTGACGACGACCTCGTAGCCGGCGTCGCGCAGGATCACGCGCAGCGCGCGCACGATCTGCGGGTCGTCGTCGCAGATGAGGATCCGCTCGCCGCTCACGGGGCACCGGCCGGCACGTCGGTGAACGAGGACCCGTCGGCGACCAGCTCGACCGGGAAGACGACGACGAAGCTCGTCCCCTGACCCGGCAGCGACTCGACCGAGATGCGCCCGCCGTTGGCCTCGACGAAGCCCTTCGCGATCGCCAGCCCGAGGCCCGAGCCGCGCGCGTCGCCGGACGCGCTGCCGGCCGGCCCGCGGTAGAACGGGCTGAAGATCCGCTCGTGCTCGCTCGGCGCGATGCCCGGCCCCTGGTCCACCACGCGCACGAGCAGCCGTCCACCGACGACCCGCGCGCGCAGCGAGACGGGCTTGCCGCCGGCGTAGCGCGCCGCGTTCTCGACGAGGTTCGCGAACGCGCGCTCGAGCTGCGTCGGGTCCGCGCGCACGAGCGGCAGGTCGGGGTCGAGCGCGAACGAGAAGCTTGCGTCGTCGGCCTCCACGTGCGCGACCGCCTCGTGCAATACCTCGTCGATCGCGCACCACGTCGGGTGCGGCTCGGCCGCGCCGGCCTGCAGCCGCGAGAGGTCGAGCAGCTTCTCGATCAGGCGCGACAGGCGCGTCGCGTCGGCGATGATCCCCAGCTCGACCTCGTCGCGCTCCTGCGCGCTCATGCCGGCGGAGCGCAGCGCGCTCGCCGCCGCGCGGATCGCCGTCACGGGCGTGCGCAGGTCGTGCGAGACGGAGCGCAGCACGGCCGTCTTGATCTCGTCGCTGCGGCGCAGCGAGGCCGTCTCGACGACCTCGGCCTGCAGCCGCTCGCGCGCGAGCGCGGCCGCGAGGATCGACTCGAGCGCCGGCACGATCCGCTCGCGCAGCCGCTCGGCCTGGGCAGGCGGCAGGTCTCCCGGCACGACGAGCGTGCCGATCTGAGCCGCGCCGTCGTGCAGCGCGATCGCGGGATGGCGCGAATCGCCGCCGGCCGCGCCCAGCTCGATCGACGCCGATCTCGCGCCGATCGCCTCCGCCAGCCGCCGCGCGGCGACCGCAAGCCCGTCGTGCAGCGCGCCGCCGCCCAGCAGCAGCCGCGTCAGCTCGGCCGCGAGGTCCGCCTCGCGGCGGCGGTCGATCGCCTCCGACGCCCGCGCGCGCGCCGCCTGCGCGAGCGAGCTGGCGGTCAGCGCGACGGCGAGGAAGGCCAGCAGCGCGACCCAGTTGCGGCTGTCGGCGATCGTGAAGCGGCCGACCGGCGGCAGGTGGAAGAAGTTGAACGCCGCCGCGCTCGCGAACGCGGTGAGCGCGCCGAGGCCGAGCCCCCAGTAGGTCGACAGCACCAGCACCGGCAGCAGGTAGACGACGCCGAGCGAGACGACCGGCGCGATCTGCTTGAGCGGATACAGCAGCGCGGTCACCAGCGCCACCGACCCGGCCATCGCGACGAGGCCGAGCGCCAGGCCCGGACGACCGCCGCGCAGCAGGATCGGGTCGACGCCGCGACGCACGCCGATCAGCGTAGTCGGCCGTTCGGCGAGCGCCGCGCTCAATCGAGCGCGATCGCCGCGCGCCGCAAGCGCCGCCACAGCTCGTCGCTCGCGCTCGGCGCGTACAGCGGTCCGTTGCCGTCGCGCAGCAGCCGCCGCAGCATCACGATGCCGCGCGGGCGCACCGGCCGCGGCGCGCGCAGCCGCTCGGCGATCCGCACGAGCTCGTCGCGGGCGACCGCGACCTCCTCCCGGCGCACCGGCACCGCGGAGCCGCCGCGCGCGACCGGTCCGGCGGCCTCGGCGAGCACCGCGTCGAGCGCGCCCGCCACACGCGCGCACGCACGCGGCCGCGTAAGCTGCCAGGCGCGCGCGACGAGCAGGCCGTCGCCGGCCTCACCGCGCTCGCCGTCGAGCAGCCGCCGCTCCAGCGTGCCCTGCCGCAGGCACGCGAGCAGGCGCTGCGGAGGCGCGGGCGCGGGAGGCGGCGCGGGACGCTCCTGCGCGGCGGTGCGCGCGTCGTCGAGCAGTTGGCGATAGGGCGTGGTGAAGGACACGGCGCCTCCCTCCTGGAGAAGGCCGGCAGTTCGTTCACCTCAACTGTGCGCCCGGCGCCGTCGAGAAGACGTGGGAATTCAGCCGCGCCGCATGAAGATTTCGTCAAGGCGCAGCGCGCGGGCGCCACTCAGTGCGCGTACACCGGGTCGACGATCGGCGCCAGCGCCGGCATCGCCTCGCGGGCGGTGACGTAGTTCTCGAAGGCGCTGCCGCAGCAGGCGTTGCGCACGACCACGACGACCTGCCCGCTGCTCGGGTTCGCCATCGCGAGCGTCTCCCAGCCGAGCACCTCGCCGACGTGGAAGTGCCAGCCGTCCTCGACCTGCAGCCCGAGGCCGTAGGAAGAGCCGCGCAGCAGCGAGTCGGCGGGGACGGTCCGCAGCCGCTGCGCGCGCGTCGCGGGCCGCAGCAGCGAGTCGCCGAAGTCGGCGGCTGCCCAGCGCGCGAGGTCACCGAGCGTCGAGACGCCGTCGGCCGCCGCGCCGGCCGACGAGGTCGAGAAGTCGGTGACGTCCTCGCCCGCCTGAGCGGCCGCGAGCGTCTGCGCCGACGGCGGCGGCGTGAAGGCCGGCCACGTCGCGTTGAGGTAGCCGTGGAGCTGAACGGACGCGGTCTGCATCGGCGAGGGGATGACCGTGTGGCGCATGCCGAGCGGCTTCAGGATCCGCTTCTGCACGAACGTGCCGAACGCCATCCCGGACTCGCGCACCACGAGCTGGCCGAGGATCACGTAGTTCGTGTTCGAGTAGGCGAACGAGCCGGGCGGGGTGCCGGTGAGGCCGGCCGCCACGCCGATGATCTGCGCCGGCGCCCACACGCGCTGCGGCGCCAGCACGGAGGTCGCGAACGGCCCGTCGCCGCGGTCGCCGTAGTCGGGGAAGCCGCTCGTCATGTTCAGCAGGCTGCGGACGGTCGCGCGGCGGCCGTTCGGCAGCGCGTTCGCGAGCGTCCCGAGATAGCGCGAGACCGGCGCGTCGAGCTTGATCCTGCCGTCGTCGACGAGCAGCAGCACCGCCGTCGCCGTGAACGTCTTCGTGACGCTGCCGATGCGGAACGAGAGGTTCGGATTCGCCGGCGTGCCGTTCTGGCGGTTCGCGAGCCCGTACGAGCGCAGCGCCATCCCGCGCCGCGGGTCCCAGACGCCGTAGAGGACCGCCGGCGCCGCGTATCTGCCGAGCGTGCCCGCCCCGGCGACGTGCGGCGGCGTCGGCAGGTGCGACGAAGCGGACGCGGCCATCGGCGTTCTCGTGAGCGTGAACGCGGGGTGGACCGGCAACGCCACCGCGACGTCGGCGGTGGCGGGCGTGGTGGCGCCCGCCGGCGCGTGCAGCACCGCGCTCCCGCAGGCCGTGAGGCCGAGGGTCGTCAGGACGACTAGCGCAACTGCGGCGGGAGAGCGCATCCCTGGATGCTAGCCAGCCACCGTCGCGTACACGCTCGGCAGGTCGGGATAGCCGCTCGAGGCCCAGCCGGAGCGCTGCAGCGCGGCGATCTGCTGGGCGGGCGGCTGGCCGGCGCTCGAGAGGATCGACTGCACTCCGGCGCTCGCGGTGCCGTAGCCGGGGATCGTGTTCTGCCCCTTCAGCCAGCCGGCCGTCGCGTTGGCGGCGGAGATCGGGTCCGACCAGACGCCGTCGGTCGTGCCGTAGCGGCCGGAGTCGGTCCAGCCGATGTTGAGCCAGTCGTTGTTGCCCTGCGCCTGGCGCGAGGTGGCGGCGCCGCCCGACTCCTCCGCCAGCATCCAGGCGGAGACCACCCCCGGGTCGAGGCCGGTCTGGGCGGCGAGCTGCGTCGCGAACTGCTGCTGGCCCGGCGTCAGCAGCTGCGCCGCACGGGCGGACAGGCCCGCGGACGGGGCGGCGCCGACCGGCGCCTGCGCCTGCGCCTGCGCGAGCACGTTGGCGAAGCTCGTGCTCGACGCGGTCGCCGCGACCGGCGCAGCGGCGGCGCTCGCCGGCGCGGACGCGACCGCGCCGCCGCCCTGCAGCGGCGCGATCTCCGACTGGATCTGCTGGATGCGCTGGAGCGCGTCGACGAGGCTCATCGTTCCCCCGGGGTGGTCGGCGGGAAGCGGCGGGCCTTGAGCCGCCGCTCAGCGCGGGTCCTCCACCAGCTCCTCGTCCGCCCGGATGATGTGCATCACCGCGTTGATGAGCGCGAGGTGGGTGAACGCCTGCGGGAAGTTGCCCATGTGACGACCGGAGTGCGGGTCGATCTCCTCCGCGTACAGCGCGAGCGGGCTCGCGTAGGACAGCAGCTTGTCGCACAGGTCGCGGGCGCGCGTGACCTCGCCGATCTCGACCAGGGCCGAGACGAGCCAGAAGGAGCAGATCGCGAACGTGCCCTCCTCGCCGGCGAGGCCGTCGTCGGTCTGGTCGACGCGGTAGCGCAGGACCATGTCGTTCTCCGTCAGCTCGTCGGCGATCGCGAGCACGGTCGCGCGCGTGCGCGGGTCGTTCGGCGGCAGGAAGCCGAGCAGCGGGATCAGCAGCAGCGAGGCGTCGAGCGCCTCGGTGTCGTAGTGCTGGACGAAGACGCCGCGCGCGTCGACGCCGCGCTCGCAGATCTCCGCGTGCATCTCGTCGGCGGCGGCGCGCCAGCGCTTGGCGGCGGCGCGGTCGCCGCGCAGCCGCGCGAGACGGGAGCCGCGGTCGGCGGCGACCCAGCAGAAGACCTTCGACGAGGTGAAGTGCTTCGGCTCGCCGCGCACCTCCCAGATGCCGCGGTCGGGCTCGCGCCATTCCGCGACGGCGGCGTCGACCTGCTGCACGATCAGCGGCCACATGCGGTCGTCGAGGCGGTCGCCGGAGCGCACGTGCAGGCGGATCGAGTCGAGCAGCACGCCCCACACGTCGTGCTGGCGCTGGTCCCACGCGCCGTTGCCGACGCGCACCGGCTTGGCGCCCTCGTAACCGGACAGGTGGGGCAGCTCCTCTTCGTCGAGCCGCTCGCGCCCGTCGATCCCGTACATGATCCGCAGCGGTCCGCCGGCTTCGAGGCGGTCCATGATGAAGTAGAGGAAGTCGTGCGCCTCGCGGTCGAAGCCGAGCGTCGACAGGCCCCACAGCATGAAGGTCGAGTCGCGCAGCCAGGTGTAGCGGTAGTCCCAGTTGCGCTCGCCGCCCGGCGTCTCCGGCAGCGACGTCGTCGCGGCCGCCATCATCGCGCCGGTCGGCGCGTACGTGAGTCCCTTCAGCGTGAGCGCGGAGCGCTGCAGGTGCACGCGCCACGGGTGGTCGGGGAAGCGCCCGCGGCTGATCCACTCGTGCCAGAAGTTGCCGGTGTAGGACAGCTGCGCGCGCGCCTCGTCGAACGTCGCGGGCGGCAGGTGCTCGCTCCAGCCGAGCGCGCAGAAGCGCGTTTCCCCGGCGCGCAGGCGGGTCTCCGCGCGGGCGCGCGGACCCTCGAAGCCGAGCCGCATGTCGCTGCGCAGCCGCAGGCGCAGCGAGTCCCCCTCGACCGTGCAGACGCCGTCGCCGTAGCCGTCGCCCTCGTAGTGCCAGGCACCGCGCTTGCGGCCGTAGTCGAAGGCGGGCTCGCAGTCCATCTCGACGTCGACGAAGCCGTTGAGGCAGCGCAGCGTGCGCAGCAGCACGTGGGCGGCCTCGTGGTCGCGCGGCGAGCGCGCGTAGCGGTGCGAGCGCTCCTCGCCGTGGTGCCACGGGCCGAGCACGAGCACGTCGCGCACGACGAGCCAGCCGGTCGGCGTGCCCCACGTCGTCTCGAGGATCATCGTCCCGGGCAGGTAGCGGCGATCGGTCGGGACCGCCTCGTCCCTCGGGCCGACGCGGAAGCGGCCGGCGTGGCGGTCGAGGATCCCGGCGAACACGCTCGGCCCGTCCATCCGCGGCAGGCACATCCACTCGACGTTGCCGCTCAGCGCGACGAGCGCGCACACCTCGCAGTCCGACAGGAAGCCGTAGTCGGCGATCGGCGGGAACAGGCTCCCGCCCAGCGGGATCTCGTGCTGCGCAGCCTCGGTGGGGACGACGTCGAACTCCATCGCGGCGGAGGCTAGCGAGGGCGGGGCGGTGTGCGTTTGTCCAGCTGGACGAGATTGGCCGGCGCCGCTACCCCGCCAGCTCCGCCGCCAGCTGCGCGAAGACCTCGACGTAGTGATCGACGTCGGCCTCGGAGTGGGTGACGGAGAGCGTCCACTCCTCCTCGCGGCCGGGCGTCATGAAGATGCCGTGGTTCATGTTGTACAGCCACGCCAGTTCGGACAGCTCGGGGTCCTGGGCGGCCTTGAACGTCTCGTAGTCGACGACCTTCTCGGTCGCGAAGGTGACGCAGCCCTTCGCGCCGATGCCGATCGCATACGCGGGCAGGCGGTGCTCCTCGACGACGCGCTGGCAGCCGGCGACGATGCGGTCGTTCAGCAGCGCGAGGTGGTCGTAGGCGGGCGGCGTCAGCACCTCCAGCAGGCTCGCGCGCGCGGCCGCCATCGACAGCGGGTTCCCGTTGTACGTGCCCACCTGGTAGACGGTGCCGTCCTCGACGACGCGCATCACCTCCTCCGTGCCGCCGATCGCGCCGGACGGCAGCCCGCCGCCGAGCGTCTTGGCGAGCGTGAGGAGGTCGGGCTCGAGGCCATAGCGCTCGGTCGCGCCGCCGGCCGCGATCGACAGGCCGGTCTTGACCTCGTCGACGATCCACACGATCCCGTGGCGGCGCGTGATCTCGCGCACCGCGTCGAGGTAGCCGGGCTCGGGCAGCACGACCCCGAGGTTCATCATCGCCGCCTCCATGATCACGCAGGCGGGCTTGCGGCCGTCGCGCTCCAGCTCCACGATCCGCCGCTCCATCGAGTCGGCGTCGTTGAAGTGGACGGGCACCGTCATGTCCACCGTCGCCTGCGGGATGCCGCCACCGTAGGGGAGCTGGGCCGGGTGGTCGTGGTCGCCGATGCGGTCGTACTCGACGCCGATCGAGACCATCACCGTGTCGTGGTGGCCGTGGTAGGAGCCGAAGATCTTCATCACCGTGTCGCGGCCGGTGAACGCGCGCGCGATGCGGATCGCGTCCATCGTCGACTCGCTGCCGGAGTTCGTGTAGCGCCACTTCGGCAGGCCGAACCGCCGCGCCAGCTCTTCCGCGACGACGATCGCGTCCTCGGTCGGCGCGGCGAAGTGCGACCCGAGCGCGTGGCGCGTCGCGACCGCCTGGCCGATCGCCGGGTGCGCGTGGCCCTGGACCATCGAGCCGAAGCCGTTGTGGAAGTCGATCAGGCGGTTGCCGTCGACGTCCCACACGTGCGGCCCGTCGCCGCGCTCGAGGTAGATCGGCCACGGCTCGCGCAGCTGGTAGGAGGACGCGACGCCGGCCGACAGCACGCGGTCCGCCCGCGCGAACATCGCGCCCGAGCCGGGCGTGCGCTCGTCCAACAGCGCCGACTCGCGCTGCGTCAGCGCGCGGATACGGGCGCGGTCGATCGGGGTCGCGGCGACGTCGCTCATCGGCATGCCGATGGTTCCCGGGGGTCGTGTCCGCGAACCATTCCGACACGTGCAGGCGCGGGAGCGCCGCGTCGTACGCGACGACTCCTGCGACGACCGAGCGATCCGCTGCACGCTTCCGTTCACACGGAACGACATGCTCTACTACAATTCCGCAATTCTTGAAGAATTTGGGCTACGCGGACCTGTGCCCAGACGACCTCGAGTTCGCCATGGTGCCAGACCGCCCAGACGTCAAACTCCTCAAGACATTCTCGGACGACACGCGACTCGAGCTCCTGCTCGAGCTGCTCGAGCAGCGAGCGACGCAGAAGGAGCTGGGAGCCCGTTTCGGGCTCCCCTCCGGGTCTATGAGCCGGCACCTCAGAGAGCTCGAACTCGCCGGGCTCGTGGCGCGCGAGCGCGCTCACGGCGCGTACCACGTGATCCATCCGCGACAGACGCGTGCGCTGATCGAGAGCGCCGCGCAGCTCGCCGACGAGCTCGCCGCAGCACACAGCGAGGCGGCGACTCGCAACGTGCGCGCGGTACGCAAGGCCGGCCTGAAGGGCGGCCACCTCCGCGACGGGGAGCGCAAGCGGTGAGCGCCCTGCGCCCCGCTCCACGCGGCGACCCGCCCACCCGGCGGCCCGGTGGCTCGCATGCCCTCGCGGTGATCGGCATCGGCGCGACGTTGCTGACGTTCGACGTAGCGGTCGGACGTGTGCGCGTCCCGTCCGTGATCGCGTGGGCGATCGGCGTGGCCGCAGCGCTGATGATCCTGATTCCGGCCATTGTCGTGCTGGCGCGATCGCAGCCAGCACGACGCGACGGCGACGAGAGCGCCCGCGAACGAGGCCTCGCCGGGAGAATGTGCCGGCGCGCGCACAGAAGGCTCGAGCGTTTCTTCGACGCCGAGGGGCTGCCGCTGAGCACCGAGCCGAACCTCCCGATAGCTCGGAGACGGCGGCGCGAGCAGCGGACGCGCGAGATCCTCGCGAGGTACCGCAGCCGCCTGTATCCCTGGCTCGCGAGCGTCCTCGAGGATGCCATCGCGCTCGGCGGCGCTCCGTCGAGCGCGCGAGAGATGCTCGACGCACACGACATCGAGCAGCTGATGTCTCTGTCCGACCTGTTCCGCGAGATCGCGGACGAACTGTCCCCGCGAGGAGCGTGACACACGTGGAAGCGAGCCGCCCGGCAACGATGACGTACGCGGTCGCCGACCGCGTCGCCCGGATCACCCTGAACCGCCCCGAGCGCGGCAACGGGCTGACGCCGACGCTGATCGCCGAGCTGGCGGCGTGCGTCGAGCGGGCGGACCTCGACCCGGCCGTGCACGTGATCCTGCTGGCCGGGAACGGGAAGGGCTTCTGCGGCGGCTACGACCTCGTGGCGAGCGCGGAGGGGATGGGCGACGGCGAGGCGGGCGCGCACGACGCGCCGCCCGGCTCCGCGCTCGACCCGATGACGATGGCCCGCAACCACGACCCCTCCGGTACCTGGGACCCGCTCGTCGACCACGCGATGATGAGCCGCAACGTGCGCGCGTTCATGACGCTGTTCCACGCGTCCACGCCGACGGTCTGCAAGGTGCACGGCTTCTGCGTCGCCGGCGGCACCGACCTCGCGTTGTGCAGCGACCTCCTGGTCATCGCCGCCGACGCGAAGATCGGCTACCCGCCCGCGCGCGTGTGGGGCTCGCCGACGACGTCGCTGTGGGCGCACCGGCTCGGCCCCCAGCGCGCGAAGCGGCTGCTGTTCACGGGCGACTGCCTGAGCGGCGCCGAGGCGCTCGAGTGGGACCTCGCGATAGAGGCCCCGTCCGCCGACCAGCTGGACGAGCGCACCGAGGTCCTCGTCGAGCGGATCGCCCGCCTGCCGCTCAACCAGCTGCAGATGATGAAGCTGCTCGTCAACCAGTCGCTCTACGCCCAGGGCCTCCACACCACCCAGCTGCTCGGCACCCTCTTCGACGGCATCGCCCGCCACACGAGCCAGGGCTACGCCTTCCAGCAGCGCGCCGCCGAGGCCGGCTTCCGCGAGGCCGTCCGCGAGCGCGACGAGCCGTTCGGCGATCGCGGCAGCTCGACGTTCAAGGGTTGACGGGGCGGACCGTCGGCGCTCAGGCGCCGACCGCACGCACCGACGGGAACAGCGGCTCTTGCTCGGGCCGGGCCAAGACGTAGCGCCGTGGCCTTCTCGTCGCCTCGACGAACTCGTCCTGCTCGGCACGCTTGAGCCACGCGCGCACCTGCGTCGGCGCCAGATCGAAGTGCTGGGAGACGTCTTCGACGCTGCGTGGCTCGCCCAGGTAGCGGGCCAGCACCGGCCACACGCACACGAACAGGTCGTCGTCCTTCGGAGCCGCGGGAGCTGCTGCCGTTGGCACCTCGAAGACCGGCGGGAGCACGACCGGCAGCGGTGCCTGCACTGGAGGAGCGGCGGCCCCCAAGCGCTCGAGGTCCAGCCCGTCGAGCTGCGTCGGGAGCGCGCGGGCTCCGGCCGCGATCAGGTCCTCCGCGCCGGGAGTGCCGTCGTCGCGCACCCACAACGGCACCCATCCGGCCTTCAGGTTCTCGAGCGCCCCGGCGCGCGTCCCGCCTCTCGCGGCCGAGCTGGCGACCACAACGGCGGCGCGAGAGAGCGCGTAGACGAGCCGGTTGCGCCGCATCGCGTTGCCGGCGTGCCAACGCGCATCGGGGCGGAACGGCGTCATCAATGTCAGTGTCCCCTCGCTCAGCGGCTCGCGCAGATCGCGCCGGCGCACGAGTCGCTCGAGCGGGTCGACCGTGATGCCGAGTGCAAGGCCGCCGGCGTCGAGCGACCCGGCCATAGCGGTGGCGTCGACCCCGCGCGCTGCACCCGAGACGACCGCGAAGCCCTGTTGCGCGCAGCGGCGGCCGAGCGCCGTCGAGAGCTCGAGCCCCTGGTCGTCGACATCGCGCGAGCCAACGATCGCGATCGCGGGCGCATCGAGGCGCTCCTGACTGCCGGCGCCGAAGAGGAGCGGCGGCGCTTGCCCGCGCAACTGCTGCTTGAGCAGCGTCGGGTAGCGGTCGTCGGCGCGCGTGAGCACCCAGATCCCGCGCCCTGCAAGCCGCTCGAGCGCGAGCGCGAGCTGGCCGCCACGCGCGAGCAGCGCCTCGAGTCGCACGCCCATCTCGGCGGACACGTCGAGCTGCTCGCGCAGTTCGTCGCCCGAGCGTCCCAGCAGCTCGCGCGGGCGCTGGAGCGTCGACTCCCGCAACGCGACCGCAAGCGTGTGCCATTCGCCCGGCGTCAGCGGCTTCACCTCGGCCGCAGCGTCGAGCGCGAGCGAGGAGCAGACGAGCACGATCGCCAGTGCGTCGGGCGACAAGGCCGCGTTCGCTCTCACGAGTCCGCGCCGGTTGTCGACTGCGCCAAGGCGAGTGGGACCACCGGTCCGCTGCCGGCCTCGGCCAGCGCGACGCCGCACGCCGTCAGCGACCAGCGCGAGTCGACCATGTCGTCCACCAGCAGGACGGGCCCGTCGAGGACCTGGCCGGGAACGGCCGCGAAGGCTCCGAGCACGTTGCGCGCCTGCTGGAACGAGTTCTGCATCGTCTTCTGCTGTGGAGTCTCGCGCACCTTCGCGAGCGCGTCGCGAAACGGCAGCCCGAGGCGGTCGGCGAGGCGCCGCGCGAAGGCGGGGACGAGCTCGGGTCTGCGCTTGGACGGGACGCAGGTCACCCATGTCGGCATCGGATCGGGGTTCCACTCCTGAAGCATCTCGACAGCGGCGTCGGCGAGCTCGTCGGCGAAGCCGCCCGGACCATACTTGCCGTCTCTGACGAGCTGGCCCCAGCCTCCGTCTCCGTACATGCAGAGCGCACGCCCCGGGCGCAGCTGCTGCCCGGCGAGGATTACGACGCCGTCGGGATGCACCCCGGGCGGCCAGCGTTTGCGCGGCTCGATCGGTCGGTAGGCGCGCTTGAGGAAGCGGACCGCGGCGTTCACCCGCGCCTGCGCCGGTATGAGCGGGAGGAACGCACCATCGCAGTTGGCGCAGCGCCCGCAGTCCTCGTCTGTCGTGTCCTCGAGCTCAGCGGTGATGAAGCGCATCAGGCAGCCGTCATGCGCGACGAACGCCTGCATCCGTTCGCGCTCATGCTCACGCGTCGCGGTGACGCCCGCGATCCGTTCGCTGTCCGGCTCCCACGGGTTCGGCGTGCGGATCCACGAGGAGCCGACGTGCACAACCGCGCGATCGAGCTCGAGCAGCTTCAGCGCCTTGTCGATCGCCCCTCTGGGGAGGTTGAGCATCGTCATCAGCTCGCTGGGTCTGACCTGCTCGTGCGCGGCGACGGCGGCGAGCACATCGCGCAGCTCGGGCTCGGGCGAGAAGGCGGTGTCGATGAAGAAGTCGGCGATCCGGTCGTCCTCTCTGCCGACGAGCAAGACGACGTCGGCGTGCGGGACCGCGCGTCCGGCACGGCCGATCTGCTGGTAGTAGGCGACGACGGAGCTCGGGCGCTGGAAGTGCACGACGAAGCACAGGTCGGGCTTGTCGAACCCCATTCCGAGCGCGACGGTAGCGACAAGCGCAACGACGTCGTCGTCATGAAGCCGCCGCTCGAGCTCGCGCCGCTCCGCGTCAGCGAGCTGCCCGTGGTAAGCCGGCGCGTCGATCCCCTGCGTCTTCAGCCAGTCGGACACGCGCACCGCGTCGAAGACCGTGAGCGTGTAGACGATCCCGGATCCCTTCACGGTCTCCAGATAGTCAGCGAGCCATGCGAGGCGCAGCGCCTGGTCCGCCAGCTCGATCACCTGCACGCGCAGGCTGTCGCGGTCGAGGCGTCCGCGGATCACGCGCAGGTTGGGGCCGAGCTGTTCCTCGATGTCCGACTGCACGCGCGCGTTGGCGGTCGCGGTCGTCGCCAACAACGGCACGCCCGGCGCGAGCTGTTGCACGAAGCTCCGGATGCGCCGGTAGTCGGGCCGGAAGTCGTGTCCCCAATCCGAGATGCAATGCGCCTCATCGATCACGAACAGGCCGATGCCGCGAGGGATCAACGGGATGGTCTTGGTCAGGAAGCGCTCGTTCCCGAGGCGCTCCGGCGAGATGAACAGCACGTCGACGCTGTCTTGCGCGAGCGCCGCTTCAATGCGGTCGTGGTCGTCGGCGTTCGTGCTGTCGATGCGCTCAGCCTGGACCCCGAGCCGAGCGGCCATCCGCATCTGATCGCGCATCAGCGAGAGCAGCGGGCTGATGATGATCGTCGGACCGGTCCCGCGGTCGCGCAGCAGCGCCGTCGCGACGAAGTAGACAACGCTCTTGCCCCAGCCCGTCCGCTGCACGACCAGCACGCGCGCTCTGTCGTCGACGAGCGTCGCGATCGCCTCCAGCTGTCCTGGGTGGAACGCCGTTTCGTCGCCGAGCGCGCGCCTCAGCAGGCCCTGCGCGGCCGTGACCGTCTCCGAACGCATACGACAACGGTAAACGTCTGCGTTCGTCTACTGCAGTCAGGCGGCATGGCTGGGTCAGGACCCCGCCGCCACCAGCACCTTCGCCCGCGCCGCCTTCACCGCCAGCTTCAAAGCGTCCACGTCGTAGGCACCGTGGTGGCGGGTGCCGTTGATGAAGAAGGTCGGCGTGCCAGCGACGCCGCTGAGGTCGGCGCTCTCGACGTCGCGCGCGACGCGGCCGGCGTGCTCGTGGTCGCGCAGCTCGCGGCGGAAGCGGTCGACGTCGAGCCCGAGCTGCTCCGCGTAGGCCACGAGCTGCTTCGGCTTCAAGCCGTCCTGATGGTCGAACAGCAGCGCGTGGTAGTCCCAGAAGCGGTCCTGCTCCGCCGCCGCCTCCGCCGCCTCGGCGGCGACCTCGGCGTTGGGGTGGACGTCGTTGAGCGGCAGGTGGCGCCAGACGTAGCGCAGGTCGCCGTCGCCTTCCAGCAGCTCGCGCACGATCGGCTCCGCCCGACCGCAGTAGGGACACTCGAAGTCGCCGTACTCGACGAGCGTCACCGACGCGTCCGCCGGCCCGCGCACGCGGTCGTGGTGCGGGTCGACCGGCAGGGCGAGATCCTCGAGCTGGTCGGCGTCGCCGATCAGCAGGCGCAGGCGCCGCCGGCGCGGGAGCCGCGCGATCGCTGCGAAGACCGCCCACGACACGAGCGGTGCGAGCAGCACGCTCAGCAGCACGCCGAGCGTCGCCTCGCGCAGCTCGACGCCGCCGAACGCGCGGCGCGCGATCAGCAGCGCGACGGTGAAGCCGACGCCGGCCGCCGCGGCGGTCCCACCAAGCGCGCCCCAGCCGACCGGCAGCGCCAGGGCGCCCCGCCCCAGCCGCAGTGCGACGCGCGACGCGATGAGGATCCCGAGCGGCTTGCCGACCACGTAGGCGAGCACGATCCCCAGCGTGATCGGGGAGCGCAGCGCGTCGCCGAGGAACCCGCCGCCGAGCGGGATGCCCGCGTTCGCGAGCGCGAACAGCGGCACAATCGCGTAGGAAGACCACGGGTGGAAGCGGTGCTGCAGGCGCTCGTTCGGCGAGAGCGCCGAGTCGACGCTGGCGCGCGCGACCTGCGCGAGCTGCGCGGTCGGCTGCTCGCGAAAGTCGCGGAAGCGGTCGGTCGCCTCCTCCAGGTCCACGCGCGCAGCCGGCCGCGCGACGGTCAGCAAGCCCATCACCAGGCCCACGACGACCGGGTCGACACCGGACTCGCGCACCGCCAGCCACATGCCGACGCCGAGCAGCCCGTAGACCCAGCCGCGCGCAACGCCGAGGCCGCGCGCGACCAGCACGGCGAGCAGCAGCCCTCCAGCGATCAGCAGCGGCGTGACGGACAGGTTGCTCGTGTACGCGACCGCGATCACGCCGAGCGCGACGAGGTCGTCGACGACCAGCAGCGTCACGAGCAGCACGCGCATGCGCGCCGACATCGCCGGTCCGACCAGCGCGAGGATCCCGATCGCGAACGCGGTGTCGGTCGACAGCGCGACGCCCCAGCCGCCGGCCGCGCCGCCGCCCGCGTTCAAAGCGAGGAACACCCCGACCGCCGCGCCCATCCCACCGAGCGCCGCGGCCGCCGGCAGCAGCAGCCGCCGCCGCTCGCGCAGCTCGCCGAGGTCCAGCTCGCGCCGCGCCTCCAGCCCGACGACGAGGAAGAAGATCGCCATCAGCCCGTCGTTGACCCAGTGCCGCAGCGACGCGGCGATCGACCAGTCGCCGAGCCGGATCGACAGCTCGGTCCCCCACACGCTCGCGTAGGAGGCCGCGTCCACGTTGGCCCACACGAGCGCCGCGACCGCCGCCGCGGCCAGCACCGCCGCGCCGCCCGTCTCGGTGCGCAGGTAGTCGCGCATCGGCGTGCCGAACGAGCGCGCCCAGGCGGTCGTGCGGGTGAAGCGGCCGGCGTCGGAGGTCGCGCTCATCCGCCGCGGGCGCGCGAGCTGAGCGGCAGGACGACCCACAGCAGCGCGAACACGAGCGTCGCACCCGTCGTCGTGACGATCGTCGCGACGGTGCCGAAGAGGAGATCGCTGATCAGCGCGGTGACGGTGATCATCGCGAGCGCGAGCACGCCGGTCCCGGCGATCACGAGCTGATTGGAGATCAGCACGATCGCCTCCTTGTCGTTCTGCCGGAAGTTGAGCCGATGCATCGCCGTCGGCGCGATCAGGAAGGCGGTCGCGATCAGCGCGAGCACGAGCCCCGCGAAATAGACGTCGCGCTGGAACGGCGTCGTCTGCCCGAAGCGCGCCTGGAACGGCACCGCGAGCAGGAACGCGAACAGCACCTGAACCCCCGGCAGCGCGACGCGCAGCTCGTTCAGCAGCTCGATCAGCTCGCGGTTGAGCCGCTCCTTTCCCGTCTCGTCGCTCATCGTCCTGACGAGCCTACCCGTGGCACATGACCGCGCCTACTCCGGCACGGTGCCCTCGTTCAACACCTTGAGATAGGCGTCATACGCGTACAGCCGGCCGCGCCTCCGGCCGGTGACCTCTCTCAAAACGCCCGCGTCCTCGAGGCGTCTGAGCGCTCCGTACACGGCCGGCTCGCTCAACCCGAGTCGAGCGGCGACGGACGGCGCGCCGACGATCACGAGCTCCGTCGCGAGCTGGTGGACGCGATGGGCGGTGGCGGCACCGCGTCCGAGCCCGTGGATCGTCTGCCGATCGTGCTCCACGAGCGCGACGAGCCGACGGACGACATCGGTTGTGGACTCCGCGACTTCGGCCACCCCCTCGAGGAAGAACCGCAGCCATGCCTCCCATGCTCCCTCGACCCGCACACGCTCGAGCAGGTCGTAGTACGTGTCGCGATGCCGCTTGAAGTAGAGGCTGAGATACAGGAGGGGCCGCCGCATGACCCCCTGCGAGCAGAGCAGCAGCGTGATCAGCAAACGTCCCACGCGTCCGTTCCAGTCGAGGAACGGATGGATCGTCTCGAACTGGACGTGGGCGAGCGCCGCCTTCGTGAGCACCGGCGTCAGCTCGGGATCGTCATGGAGGAAGCGCTCGAGCGCGCCCATCGCCGGGGCGACCTCCGGCCATGGAGGAGGAACGAAGCGCGCAGTGCCGGGCCGTGTTCCCCCGATCCAGTTCTGGCTGCGACGGAACTCGCCCGGGGCCTTCTGAGCTCCACGCCCGCTGCGCAGGAGAATCTCGTGGACCTCGCGCAGGAGGCGACTGCTCAGCGGCGGCGCGCCTCGACGCCCCATCGCGGCGAGCCCATGGTCCATCGCGGCGATGTAGTTCGAGGTCTCCTGCGCATCCTCGGGCGCCATCGACGGGGCGCCGGCCTGTTCGAACAGCAGCAGGTCCGAAAGCGAAGAGCGCGTGCCCTCGATCTGAGACGAGAGCACGGCCTCCTTGCGAGCGAAGCTGTAGATGAAGCGGTCCGGATCGGGCAGCAGCATCGTGATGCCGTCGAGCCGACCAAGCGCCTGGTTCGCACGGTCGGACAGCGCTTGCAGCGAGACATCCACGTCGAGGGGCGGATCCGGCGGCAGGGGTCGCGGATGGAATGCCCAGAATCCGTCGGGACCGTCCTGCGCGAGCAGGTAGCGCCCAGAACGGGTACTGGCGGGTGGAGCGGCCGGCGGCACGCCGACCATCTTACTAAGCGATAACTCAATTTCGCTTAGCAAACACGTATGTTGTTCAGCGATCGCTCGGCAGCGAGCTCGCTACCGCACCGACCGCAGGAACGGCTGCGTGCGCAGGACGATGCGCGTCTCGGTGACGGCGGCGCCGGCTCTGCGCAGGGCGCGGACGGTGTGGTCGAGGTCGTCGGCGTCGACGCAGGCGGCGCGCAGCTGGTAGTCGAAGCGGCCGGTGACGAAGCTGACCTCGCGGATCGACGGCAGCTTGCCGGCGGCCGCCTCGAACGCCTCCGGTCTGGCGGTCGACAGCAGCCGCAGGTCGATCAGCGCGTCGAGGCCGCGGCCGACGTGCCCGAAGTCGACGAGCGCGGTGAAGCCGGTCACGATGCCAGCGTCCACGAGTCGTCGCACGCGCGGCGCGACCGCGTGCGGCGAGAGCCCCGCGAGCGCGCCCAGCTCCTTGAAGGTCGCGCGTCCGTTTCGGACCAGCTCGCTGAGGATGATGCGGTCGACATCGTCCAATGCTGTGGAATTCACAGATGAACTCATTGTTCAGTGACAGTACCGCAGTAGCGGAGCATCATGGCGCTCATGACCACCATCGGCGTCCCCACCGAGATCAAGACCGACGAGTACCGCGTCGCCCTCACCCCCTCCGGCGTGCGCGAGCTGACCGACCGCGGCCACGACGTGCTCGTCCAGGCCGGCGCGGGCGTCGGCTCGGCCATTCCCGACGACGCTTACGCCGCGCAGGGAGCGCGGATCGCGCCCGACGCCGACGCGGTCTTCGCGGACGCCGAGCTGATCGTGAAGGTCAAGGAGCCGCAGCCGGCCGAGGTCGCGCGCCTGCGCCCCGACCACACGCTCTTCACGTACCTGCACCTCGCCGCCGCGCCGGAGCTGACGCACGGCCTGATGGAGTCCGGCGCGACCTGCATCGCCTACGAGACGGTCACCGACACGCGCAACCGCCTGCCGCTGCTGGCGCCGATGAGCGAGGTCGCCGGCAAGATCGCCACGCAGGCCGGAGCGTTCATGCTCGAGAAGCCGCTCGGCGGCCGCGGACTGCTGCTCGGCGGCGTGCCCGGCGTCGCGGCCGGACGCGTGATGGTGATCGGCGGCGGCGTCGTCGGCCAGAACGCCGCGGAGATCGCGATCGGCCTCGGTGCCGAGGTCTACGTCTTCGACCGCTCGATCGACCGCCTGCGCGAGCTCGAGGTGCTGCTCAACGGCGGTGCCTCCACCTGCTACGCCTCGACGCTGGAGATCGAGCAGCGCCTCCCCGAAGTCGACCTCGTGATCGGCGCGGTGCTGGTGCACGGCGCAAAGGCGCCGCATGTGGTCACGCGCGAGCAGCTCGGGCTGATGAAGCCAGGCGCGGTGCTGGTGGACGTCTCGATCGACCAGGGCGGCTGCTTCGAGACCTCCAGACCCACCACGCACACCGACCCGACGTACGTCGTCGACGGGATCACGCACTATTGCGTCGCCAACATGCCGGGCGCGGTCCCGATCACCTCCACCTACGCGCTCACGAACGCGACGATGCCATTTGTCGTCAAGGTCGCGACCGAGGGCGCGCAGCGCGCGCTGGCCGCCGACCCCGGCTTCCTCGCCGGCCTCAACGTCTGCGGCGGGAAGGTCACCTACGCGCCCGTCGCCGAGGCCATCGGCGTCGAGGCCGTCGCGCCGGCCGAGGCGCTCGCGGGCCTGGCGGCGTCGGCCGCGTAGCAGCCCCTCAGACGAACAATCCGGCGCCCACGTACCCGCCCGCCCGCGCCCCCGGCGGCACCGCGAACAGCCCGCTGCCGGTGTGCTGGATGTACTCGCTCAAGCCGTCCAGCGTGCCCAGCCGTCGCTGGATCGCGGCGAACTGCGCGTGCGGGTCGCGCTGGAAGGCGACGAAGAAGAGGCCGGCGTCGAGCAGGCCGGTGCGCAGGTCGATCCCGTCCGTGTACGCGTAGCCGCGACGCAGGATCGCGAGGCCGCCGTTCGTCTTGGGCGAGGCGAGGCGGATGTGCGCCTTGGCCGGAATCAGCGGCTGCCCGTCGGCGCCCTTCGCCGCGAGGTCGGGCACGTCGTGCTCCTCCCGCCGGCCGAACGGCGCGCCCGTGATCTTGCGGCGGCCGATCGAGTTCTCCTGCTCTGAGAGCGGGCTGCGATCCCACGACTCGATCAACATGCGGATGCGCCGCGCCACCAGGTACGTGCCGCCCTGCATCCACGCCTGCGGCTCGCTGCCGTCGAGCCACACGAATCTGTCGAGTCTCGCCTGGTCGTCGACCTTGATGTTGTTCGTGCCGTCCTTGAAGCCCATCAGGTTGCGCGGCGTGACTCCGCCGCTGGTCGTGGCCGTGTTGGCGTCGAAGCCGAGCTGCAGCCAGCGCAGCTCGACCGCCTCGCGCCCGATCCGCAGCAGGTTGCGGACCGCGTGGAAAGCGACCTGCGGGTCGTCGGCGCACGCCTGCACGCACAGGTCGCCGCCGCTGCGCGCGGGGTCGAGCTGGTCGCCCGGCAGCGGGCCGAGCGGTCTCAGGCCGGCCGGCATCTGGGCGCGCAGCCCGAGGCGATCCCGTCCGCCCTGCTCGAACAGCTCGGACCCCAGCCCGATCGTGATCGTCAGCCGCGACGGAGGCAGGCTGAGCGCCTCGCCGGTGTCCTGCGGCGGCAGCGCCGGCTCGCCCGCCGGCGTGCCGACCGGCTGCCCGGCCGTCATCAGCCGCGCCGCGCCGCTCCACGTGCGCAGCAGCTCGCGCAGGTCGGAGGCGCTGGAGCCGAGGAAGTCGAACGAGCCGAACACGAGGCGCGCCTGCGCCGGCGTCGCGACGCCGGCCTGCCAACGGCCTTCGAACGGGACGATCCCGTCGGCCGCCGGCCCGGACGACGCGGTCGGGGTCGCGCCACCCGCGTCGCCGACCGCATACCCGGCGGCCCCCGCGGCGGCCAGCCCCAGCACCCCGCCGCCGGCCGCCAGCAGGCGGCGGCGCGTCAGGCCCTGCGGAGGGCCGGGATGCTCGGAGTCGTCCGCCATCGCTCAGCTTCTCTGCTGGACGAGCTTCCCGGCGACGAGCGACAGCGGCTCGGCCAGCGCCGCGATCTGCTGCGCGAAGCGGCGCCGGTCCTGCGGCGTCAGCTCGGAGTAGAGCGCGAAGCCGAGCGGCGTGGCGCGTCTGTACTTGTCGAGGCCGGCCTGGACCTTCGCCACCTGCGCGTCGACCTGGTCGATCAGCTGCCGGTCGCCGCCCGCGGCGAGCGCCGGCTCAAGCGCGTCGAACGCCTCCACGGCTCCGCTGAAGTTGGCCTGGAAGTCGGCGAGGTCGGTGTGCGAGTAGCGGTCCTCCTCGCCGGTGATCTTGCTGCTGGAGACCTCGTCGAGCAGCGACACCGCGCCGTTGGCGATCTGCGCCGCCTGCAGGTCGAGCCCGGCGATCGAGCCGTTCAGCCGCTTCACGTCTGCGAGCAGCTTGGCGGCGTAGACGCCCGTGCCCTTCGTCGTGTTCCGCTGCCACAGGATCTGCTCGATGCGGTGGAAGCCGGTCCACTTCGACGCGTCGGCGACGTCGTTGACGCGCGCGTCGATCGCGGGGTCGAGGTCGCCGAAGCTCTCCGCGATCGGCTCGATCGCCTCGTAGTGGCTGCGCGCCGGGCCGAACAGCGCCTTCGCCCGCTGCACGTCGCCCGCCTCCAGCGCCGCGACGAACGCCTGCGTCTGCGTCAGCAGCTCGCCGGACTGCCGCTGCACGTAGGCCTTGTAGGCGGCGACGCCGGCGGCGAGCTTCGCGGCCGAGGCGCCCTTCGACGCGACGGCGCTGCCTGTGACGGTGAGCGTCCCGCCTCTGCGGTCCTCGTTCTGGAACGTGCAGTCGACGACGTATCTGCCCGGCTGCAGCGTGAGCGTGAAGTCGCCGGAGAGGCCGGGCGCCAGGTTCTCGCGCTCGCCGAGGATGATCCCGTCGCCGTTCTTCAGCTCCAGCTCGTCGGTCTTCGACGTGCCCGGGTTCGTGGCGACGATCGTGACCGGGCCGGCGTCGACGGTCGCGCTGTTCGGCGTGCATCCGGAGTCGGTCAGCTGGAACGACAGCTTCTTCGCGTGCGCGGCGCCGGCCGAGCCGCCGCTCGAGCTGCTGCCGCCGCAGGCGGCGAGGGCGGACGCGGTCAGCAAGACGGCCGCCGCGGCCGCGCCGCAGTGGATCGTGCGGTTCATCGATGCTCCGTTGTGCGTTGAGGGGGAAGGGTCAGCCGGCGCTCACCGGGGCAGCCACCCGGCGAGACGTCGCTGGCCGCCGCTGCGGCCACAGCACGAAGGTCAGCATCGGCACCGCGTAGAGCAGCCAGCCGAGCACCTCCGCGACGGTCGGGAAGGGGTAGACGCCGAGCAGGCCGGTGATCAGCCCGCTGACGACGTTGGACGAGCTGGGCGCGATCACGGCCGACAGGTCGAGCGCCTGCGCGTTGCCGGTCGTCAGCAGCGCGGCCTCGTTGGCATGGTGGATCGCGCTCGAGACGAGCCCGGCGGCGATCAGCACGAGCAGGACGGCGGTCACCTTGAAGAAGCGCTGGAGGTTCACGCGTCGCCCACCGCGGTAGATGACCCAGCCGATCACCACCGCGCACAGCAGGCCCGCGAGCGCGCCGAGCCCGGCGCTCCAGGGGCTGATCACTCCGGCCGAGGACTGGAACGCGGCGAGCAGGAACATCGCCGTCTCGAGCCCCTCGCGCATGACCGCGAAGAAGGCCATCGCGACGAGGCCCCAGGCCGAGCCGGCCGCGAGCGCGGCGGTCGCGCTGGAGCGCAGCTCGCCGCTCAGCTTGCGGGCGTTGCGGCGCATGTAGACGATCATGAATGTGACCATCGCGACGGCGACGAGCCCGACGATCGCCTCGAAGCCCTCCTGCTGGGCCTGGGGCAGATTCTGGTCGATCGCGTCGAGCAGGACGGCGACGCCCGCGCACAGCGCGACGGCGAGCGCGACCCCGGCCCACATCCAGCGCAGCGCGTCGCGCCGGCCCTGCTGCACGAGGAACCCGCCGATGATGCCCACGATCAGAGCGGCCTCGACTCCCTCGCGGAGGCCGATCACGAAGTGCACGGCGGGCAGGACGGCGAAGACCTGAAGCATGGCGATGCTCAGGTTACCCTAATTCGCGTTAGGGCGTCCTAAGTACCACTGCCGAGGTCGGAATTGGCTACGGCAAGCCGTGCTCCAGCGCGCCCTTCACACTCGCGTCGAGCGCGTTGATGCGGGCCAGCGCGAGCGCCTCGGCGGAGCCGAAGCGCCGGCCGGGAGCGGCATCCGGGCCGTGGTGGCAGAGCACGCAGTGCAGCAGCGCGAGCCGGCGCGGCTCCGGCAGCACGTCGAGCGGCAGCCGCGCCATCCGCTCCTCCAGCATCCGCTGCCCGATCTGCACGTGGCCGAGCAGCCGGCCCTCTTCGGAGATGCCGAAGTCGGCCCCATACGTGAACTCGCGCGTCTTGCCGATGTCGTGCACGAGCGCCGCCGCGATCAGCAGGTCGGAGTCGAGCTTGACGTGCAGCAGGCACGTCTCCTGCGCGAGCGTCGCGACCGCGACCGTGTGCTCCAGCAGGCCGCCGAGGTAGGCGTGGTGCCCGCCGCGCGTGCACGGCGCACGGCGCCAGGCCGCGCGCAGCTCCCCATCCGCCAGCAGGTCCGCCAGCAGCGCTCTCAGGCCCGCGTCGTAGACCTCCCGCGCCAGATGCTCGAGGAAGCCGTCGAGCTCCTCCATGTCGCGGTAGGCGCTCGGCAGGAAGCTCGCCGGATCGACCTGGCCCGCGTCGGCCCGCGCGATCGCGCGCACGTCGATCTGCAACTCGTCGCGGAAGCGCTCCACGCGTCCCGCCACGCGCACGAGGTCGCCCCGCTCGAAGCGCCCGGCGAGGGCATCCGCGTCGCGAAATGCGCGTGCCTGCACGGAGCCGGTCCGGTCGCGCAGCTCCAACGCCAGATATGGCGTGCCGGCTCTGCTCATCAGGCGGTCCTTGCGGGTACACGCAAAGACACCCTCGACGTCTTCGGCGGCCCGCAGGGCGCTGACCGTTGGGAGTGGAGTCACACGACCATGATGTACGGTGAGGCGGATGCAGCCATTGCAATGGGAACGCCGTCCTGACGGGCTTCGCGCCCCGGCGATCGTCTGCGCGTTCAAGGGCTGGAACGACGCCGGCGACGCCGCCTCGACGGCCGTCCAGTTCATCGGCACGTCGCTCGGCGCGACGCGTTTCGCCTCGATCGACCCCGAGGACTTCTACGACTTCCAGTCGACGCGGCCGCAGGTGAAGGTCGACGAGACCGGCGTGCGCGAGATCGCCTGGCCGGTCGTCGAGATCTACGAGGCGCGCGTGCCGAGGGCACCGCGCGACCTCGTGCTGATCGTCGGCCACGAGCCGTCGATGCGCTGGCGCGGCTTCAGCCAGCTGGTGATCGACCTCGCCGAGGCGCTCGGCGGCCAGCTCGTCGTCTCGCTCGGCGCGCTGCTGGCCGACGTCGCGCACACGCGCCCGATCTCGGTGACGGGGATCGCGTCGGACCGCTCGCTGGTCGACCGGCTCGACCTGCTGTCCTCCTCCTACGAGGGCCCGACCGGGATCGTCGGCGTGCTGCAGGCGCAGTGCGGCAGAGCCGGCCTGCCCGCTGCGAGCCTGTGGGCTGCCGTGCCGCACTACATCGCGAGCGCGCCGAACCCGAAGGCCGCACTCGCGCTCGTGCGCAAGCTCGAAGGGCTCGTCGGCGTCACGGTCGACGCCTCCGAACTGGAGCAGGCGACGGTCGACTACGAGCGCCAGGTCAACCTCGCCGTCCAGAGCGACCCCGACGTGCAGGCGTTCGTCGAGCGCCTCGAGCGCGCCGCCGACGAGGAGGCCGAGCCGCTCGACCCCCGCGACCTCCCCTCCGGCGACCGCATCGCCAGCGAGTTCCAGCGCTTCCTCAAGCAGCGCGGCGAGCAGTAGCGCCCGCACGTCGCGTCTTCACGCCGCGTCCGCCGGAGCGGCGGCCGGCCGACCGATCGCACCTTCGCTGCACGGTCGGCCCCGCGGCAGTGGTTAGAGTTCTATAATCAGGTTTATTCTAGTGGTGAGGGCAGGCTGCCAGCGCCGCCCGACACTGCGTTGCGACGCCGGCTCGCAGCGCCTCCTCGCTCCCTTCTCACCTGGCCATGACGCCATCGCTATCCCTGCGCACCGAGCTCGCCGCCGCCGTGTCGATCGTCGACCTGGCACAGCGGCTGGGCCGCGTCTGCGTCGAGAACGAACGCGAGCTGATCCCGCTGATGGCCGATCCGCGCGTCAGCATGTTCTGCAGAAAACTGGCGGCCACCGTCGCGACGTTCGAGAGCGAAGCGTTCGCCGAGCCCGAACCCGGCCTGGGCTACCTGCCGCTGCTCGACCTGCACGCGATCGAGGACCTCGTCGAGACGATCGAGTCGACGCACGGCAGCCCGCTCGTCCACCTCGCGTTCCTTCGCGGGCTATGCGACCGCCCGCTCAGACAGCATTTCGACGGCACCGAGGAGCTGCTGAGCCTCGGCAACGGGATGCCGATCCCGTTCGCCGCCAAGCGTCCGATTCCCGACGTCTTCCCCGCGCACACCCCGTCGAGCGGCTCGTTCAACCACGGCAAGCTGCTGGAGGGCGTCCCCTTCACGCTCTTCAAGGCCCCACCTGGGGCCGCGATCGACGTGGAGATCGACTACGGCAAGCGCGAGCGGCTCGACGAGGTGACCTGGCGCGGGGGCACTAGCCCGCTGCCGCGCGTCGCGACGGTGCACCCGCAGATCGGCAGCGAGGGGATCGCCACCGACAAGCCCGACCGGAAGGCCGGGACGTTCTTCGGCGTCCGACCGCGGTCCTTCGACCTCGCGGCGGTGCTCCTGCAGCTCCGCACCGCGGCCCGCGACGCGGACATCGCGGTGCTGCCGGAGCTGTCGCTGCCGCCCGACGAGGTCGAGCAGCTCGCGACCGAGCTCGCCGCCGCACCGCGACGGTACCCCCCGCTGGTGGTGGCGGGCAGCGCGCACGTGCTCAGACAGACCGCGAGCGGCGAGGTGAGAGCGAACGAGTCCCGCATCTACCTCGACGGCACCCACGTCGCCACGCACAGCAAGATCCATCCGTACGCGACGAGAGCGCTCGGCACCAGACAGGACGGCGGGCCGCTGAAGGAGGCCATCACGCCGGGAGCGAAGACGCTCACGCTGCTCGGCAGCACGCGTACGCGTCTCGCAGTCGTGATCTGCTCCGACCTCGTCGACAGAGACATCGTGACGCTGTTGATGGCCGCAGGCGTCAACCTGCTGCTCGTCCCCTCCCTCACGTTCGAGCAGGGCTCGTTCAACGGCGCGATCTGCGTCATCGCGTCCTTCTGCCAGGGAGTGGCGGTCGTCGTCAACGCCGACCTCGACCCGCTTGTCGAGGATTGGCGCAAGCGCCCCTTCCGCGTGATGGCCGCCGTGCCCCAGCCGGAGGAGCGCCAGCAGTCGCGCAGCTTCCCGCATTGGTTCGGGCCGCGCCGACCGCTCGGCATCTTCGACCCGAACCGCGGCCTGCGGCGGGGGATGCGCTGGCTGTAGCGTCTGCCGGCCGCTCAGGCGAGCACCGGCACGGGCGCCAGCTGGAACAGGCCGCCGCCGTCGCCGCGCTGCGACCGCGTCTCGCCGCCCATCTCGAACCCTCCGCCGAAGACGTGCTCGACGATCGGCGCCTCGACGCTGCTGGGCGGCGTGGCGCGCGGGACGGCCTGCGGGCGCAGCTGGGCGAGCCGGCGCTGGCCATCGGCGAGCAGGAGCCGCGCGCGCTCGGCCAGGGCGTCGTCGCCGACGTACTCCGCGAACGAGGCGAGCTGATGCGGGACCCAGGGATCCAGCTCGACCAGCTCGCTCTGTTCGCTCTCGCCCAGCCGAGCGAGCAGCTGCGCGATCTGCGCCGGGGCCTTGCCGTGTCGCATGTAGTAGAGCCGCGCCCCCTCGATTTCGCACGCCGTGATGCCGGCGGGGCTGCGCAGGTCCCGGTAGCGGTCACTCGCGTCGGCGATCAGCCGCTCCGCCTCGTGGAACTCGCGCCGTCTGCCGAGGAACAGGCTGCGCGCGACGATCGCCTGCCGGCGGGCGTTGAGCGCGAGACCCTCCTGATGACCGCACGCGTCGAACAGCGCGTGCGCCTGCTGCAGCGCCTCCCGTGCGGGCTCGAAGCGCTGTTCCTGGTACTCCACCGCACCGAGCGCCGACTGGGCGAACGCCATCGTGACCGTGAGGTCCAGGCGGCGCCCGTGCTCGAGGGCCTCCTGCAGCAGCTCACGCGCCGCGACCGGATGACCCTGGCACCGGCGCACCTCGCCCATCTGCATGAGCGCGTCGGCCTCGAAGCGCATGTAGCCGTCCGCCGCCGCGAGCGTGCGGGCCGCGCACAGGCGCTGCCACGCCTCGTCGAAGTCGCCCAGCAGCCGCCAGCAGTAGCCCAGCATGAACAGGCAGCGCGAGCGGCCGTACGTGTCGCCCAGCTCGTCGAACAGCGACATCGCCAGGGCGGCGTGGTAGAGCGCCGGCTCGAAGCGCGACTGCTCGCGCAGGTTGCCGGCGAGACTCGCGATGCTCCACGCCTGGAGCCCGCGCCATCGCCGCGCAGACGAGTCCTCGGAGGCTGCCCTGCTCAGCCGCTGGTACGACATCGCGGCCGTCACGAGATGCGTCGCGCGCACCGAGAGGTTGTTGTCGTCGTGGCCGTCGGCCACACGACCCAGCGCGTAGTCGCGGTGCGCGGTGGCGGGAAGCACCAGCGTGGAGCCGAACAGTTCGACCTGGCCGAGCGCGATCTCGTCGAGCCGGCCCAGCAGCACGCCCATCTCGGCGAATTGCCGGTCCTGCCGGAGCGTCGTCGCCAGCTCGGCCATCGCGTCGAGCGCCAGATCGGGCAGCCCGCGCTTCTGCGCCTGCTCAAGCACCGCTCGCAACCGGGTGGACGCCTCGCCCAGCTCGTGGGTCTTGCGGCGCAGCTCGACCGCGCGCTCGAGCCCCGCGCGCAGGAACGCCTCCGCCTCCTCGTCGCCGGGCGGCGGCGGAGGCTGCCGCGGCGCACCGAAGGCACGATGCCGACTGAGCTGCCATGCCCCCTCGTCGGTGAGGGAATAGCAGCGCTGGCGGCGGTCGCCAACCATCCGCTCGTCGCGCACCAGGCCCGCCTCGCGCAGGGCGCGAAGCTGCCGGCTGACCGACTCGGACGCCGCGCCGGCCGCGCGCGCCAGCTCCGACGGCGTCGCGGGATCGTCGGCCAGCGCCTGCAGAAGCCGCGCACGCAGCGGGTCCTTGCGCTCGATCTCCGCTACATGCCGACGCTCTCGGTCGATCCGGGTTTGCGCCCGATCCTCGGGCGAGCCGTCCGCCTCGTCCGCGCCGTCGGCGACGGTCGATGCCTCACTGTCAGATTGTCCGTTGCGACTCGTCTGCTTGCGTCCCCCAAGGTGCCCTGCACCGATCATGTTTATTTGCACCATGTCATTTTTCCAATATCTCGACTCAAAGTCAATAACCGATCATTGATCTCATCCGAACCATCGGCAGGTCGGCCGGTGCGTCCGGCTTTTCTGGACGGATGTTGGGGCACGCGCTACCGCTCCGCCGCCGGACACACCAGCCGGTAGTCGCAGATCGCGCAGGCGGCGTAGGAGGGGGTCGGCTCGAAGCCCTGGGAGAGGATGCCTTCGGCGACCTCGGTCGCGACCTCCTCGATCCAGTCGCGGCCGGCGGCGGCCGGCACCGGGACCTTGGCGTCGTCGAGCACGTAGTAGTAGGCGCCGCGCGCCTCGCCGAGCTGCCACGCCTCCTGCGCCGCGACCGCGTACAGCGACAGCTGCACGTCCTGCTCGAGCTGCGCCGCGGTCTTGGGCCGACCGGTCTTGTAGTCGATCAGCTCCCAGCCGCCCTCCGGCAAGCGGTCGACGCGGTCGACGCGTCCGCGCAGCACGTGCGGCCCGAGCTGGAACGAGAACGAGCGCTCGAAGAAGGTCGGCTGCGCCTCCTCCTCCTCGAAGCGCTGGCAGTAGCGCGTCAGCGCGTCGGCCGCCTTGCCGCGCAGCTGGATCTCCTGCTCGCTGCCGCCGAAGCCGCCGCGGCGCCAGCCGGCGTCCAGCAGCCCCAGCATCTCCTCGACGGTGCACGGTCCGTCGTCGCCGTGGAAGCGCTCCAGCACCTGATGGACGAGGATCCCGAAGCGCTGGTTCAGCGTCGGCTCCTGCGGGATGCGGAAGACGCGCGCGAACTTGTACTTCAAGGGACACGTCCGGTACGTGTCGATGTCGGACGCGGACAGCACGAGCCCCTCCCCGCGGCGCGGCAGGAACGGCTCCAGCGACGGCTCCTCGCGCGCGGCGATCGCAGCGGCGCGGCGCGACGTGTCGCGGTCGGCGCCCAACAGGTAGTCGTCCAGCGACGAGGACTGGAAGATCTCGCGCTGCTCGGGCGCGATCGCCTGCGCGATGCGCGCGTTGACCTCGTCCAGGGCGTCCGCCATCGGCTGGTCTCTCGCGCGCTCGATCAGCGCCGCCAGCTTCACGACCTCCAGGTAGCGCACGACCGCGTGCGAGACGTCGAGGTCGGTGTCGAAGCGCAGCTCGCCCAGCGACGAGCCCGTGCGCTTGATCGTCTCCAGCAGCTCGTCGCGCAGAATCCGGTACGTCGAGTGCAGCGACTCGTCGGGGCCGAACAGCTCCTCCGCGCGCTCCTCCCACTCCCCGCCCAGCGCCAGGCGCGCCTCCTCAGCGAACGGCGACGGCGGCTGCGCCGCGCCGCGGTCGCTCGCCTGCGGGTGCACGAGCACGAGCCGGCGCCGCGCGCGCGTGATCGCGACGTGCAGCAGCCGCCGCATCTCCGCGACGTGCGCCGCGTGGTCGTCCTGCGGCAGCTCCTCCTTCATCAGCGCCGGCGCGATCGGCTCCAGCGTGCGCGTGTGCGCGCCCGGCATGCGCGCCGCATGCAGCCCGAGCACGTAGACGTGGTCGAACTCCAGGCCCTGCGCCGCGTGCATTGCCAGCACCTGCACGCCGCGCACGGCGCCGGGCGGCGGCTCGTCCTCCTCGCGCAGGCCGGCCTCGGCGGCGGCGGCGATCGAGCGCGCGAACTCGCGCGTGCTCGCCTGCGGCCGGCGCGCGACGTACGCGCTCGCCAGCTCGCCGAAGCGCGCGAGCCCCTGCAGCCGCTCCACCACCTCCGCCTGCGCGGTGAACAGCTGCTGGCGGCGCAGCCCCAGCCGCTCGATCAGGCGGTGCACGAACAGGTCCGGGCGGATCGTGTCGAGCGCGTTGGCGGCGGACTTGTGCAGCGTCAGGAACGTGCGGATGCGGTCGCGCGTCTCCGGCGGGATCTGCGGGGACTCCAAAGCGGCCGCCAGCGCGGCGACCATGTCGAGCTTGCGGCGGCGGGCGATCTGCGTGCAGCGCGCGAGGTCGATCGCCTGCAGCTCGATCGGCGGGCGCGCCAGCGCGCGCACGACCGCGGGCGCGTCGCCCGGGTCGATCAGCAGCCGCAGCCACGCGAGCAGGTCGCGCACCTCGGTGCGCTGGAAGAAGGCCGCGTCGCCGACGAGCCGGTGGCGCACAGCGCGCTCCTCGAGCGCGACCGCGACCGCCTGCCCCTCGCGCCCGATCGAACGCACGAGCACGGCGATCCGCTCGGGCGCGACGCCCTCCCGCCCGATCAGCCGCTCGACGTCGGCGGCGACGCTCTGCGCCTGCGCGCGCTCGTTCGCCGCCCGCCAGAAGGCGACGTCGCCGGGCGCCTCGACGGCCGCCGAGAGCCGCTTCTCGATGCGGTCCTCCAGCGGCGCCACGACCGCGGCGGCCGCGTCGAGCACCCGTTGCGGGCAGCGGAAGCTCTGCTCCAGCGTCACGACCGTCGCGTCGGGCAGTTCCGCCTGGAAGTCGCGCAGGTTCTTCGCCGCCGCGGCGCGGAAGCGGTGGATCGCCTGGTCGTCATCGCCCGCGGCGGCGAGGTTGCCGTGCTCGGCGGCCAGCAGCCGCAGCAGCAGGCCGTGCGCGAAGTTCGGCTCCTGTACGTCGTCCACGAGCAGATGCCGATAGCGCTCGGCGACCTGCGCGCGCACGTGCGGATGGTCGCGCAGCAGCGTCAGGGCGCGGATCACGAGATCGCCGCCGTCGAGCGCGCCGGCCTCCGCGAGCATGCGGTCGTGCGCGCGGTAGATCTCGGCGAACTCCTGCTCCTGCGCCGCACGCGCGCGCGCCGCGTCGTCCGCGTCCGCGTCCAGGCCCGCCGCCCATGCGGCGTAGTCCTCCGCCGAGATCAGCTCGTCCTTGAGGCGGTCGATGCGCCGCACGAAGCTGGCGATCAGCGCCGCCGGGTTGCCGCGGAAGTCGTGCGAGCGGATCGTCAGCTCGTCGATCCGCTCCAGCAGCATCGCGAGCCGGTCGGCGCGCCCGACGGCGACCGCGAAGGGGTCGACCCCGGCGGCGAGCGCGTGCTCGCGCAGCAGGCGCGCGCAGAGGTCGTGGACGGTCGTGACGGCGAGCGCCTCGTACGGGTGCGCGATCGTCTCCTCGACCTGGCGGCGCAGCGCGTCGGCCGCGCGCTCGGAGCGCGCGAGCACGAGGATCGCCTCCGGCGCCTCGCCCTGCTCGACGAGCCACGCGAAGCGCGCGACGAGCGTGCGCGTCTTGCCGCTGCCGGCGCCGCCGACGATCAGCAGCGGTCCGCCGGCATGCGCGGCCGCTGTGCGCTGCGCGGGGGAGAGGCCGTCGAGGGCGGCGGCGGGCACCCTGCAAGGATATGCCGCTGATGCAGCCCACCGGTACGGCGCTCGACGCGGACTGGCTCGGCGCCTGTCGCGGCGCCGTGGACGGCCTGCGCGCAGTGCTGCGCGATCACCCGCGCACGCGCCAGCGAGCGGTCGAGACGGGCGACCGCGGGGAGGGCGGCGACCGCACGCTCGTGATCGACGAGGGCGCCGAGCACGCCGTCTTCGCGCAGCTCGACGCGCTGCACGCGGCCGGCCACCGCTTCACCGCGGTGAGCGAGGAGCGCGGCGAGATCGACTACGGCGGCGCCGACATCCGCGTCGTGATCGACCCGATCGACGGCTCGCTGAACGCGAAGCGGCTGCTGCCCCACTACGCGCTGTCGATCGCCGTCGCCGACGGGCCGACGATGGCCGACGTCGTGTTCGGCTACGTGTTCGACTTCGGCGCAGGCGAGGAGTGGACGGCCACGCGCGGCGAGGGCGCCCAGCTCGACGGCGTCCCGCTCGACCCCGCGCTGCCCGAGCGGCGTGCCGGCGACGGCCGCCTCGAGCTGCTGGGGATCGAGCAGGCCGACCCGCGCCACGTCGCCGCCGCGGCGGACGAGCTGCAGGCGGTCACGCGGCGCCTGCGCGTGATCGGCGCGATCGCCGTCACCCTCTGCCAAGTCGCCGCCGCGCGCCTCGACGGGATGGTCTCACTGCTCAACTGCCGCGCGGTCGACGCCGCCGCCGCGCAGCTCGTCGTGCGCGAGGCGGGCGGGCACGTCGCCTTTCCCCGGTGCGAGGAGCCCTTGTCCGCCCCGCTCGACGTCGCGCCCCGCTCGCCCGTCGTCGCCGCGCGCTCGCCCGAGACGCTCGCCGCGCTCGCGCGGGTGCCGGTGGTCTGACAGCGCACAGCCGCCAGGCCGGCGGGCGGCCGCGCCGGCGCTGCCATAGTGAGAGGACGATGATCGACTGGTTCCTCGCCCAGCGCCTCGCACGCTACGTCGCCGGCGAGCCGGACTCGCCGCCGCCGAGAACGGATCTCGTCGCGCTGTCGGCCGACAGCGCCGAGCGCGTCATCGCCTACACCGGCCTGACGCCCGCGCACGAGCTGCCGCCGGCCGAGGGGATCGGACGAGCGGAGTGGATTGCCGCGAACGTCGGTGCGATGCGCGCCCTGCTCGACCCGCCGCTGACGAAGGTCGGCGACGGGCTGGGTCCGGCGCGCCACGCGATGCGACTGGCCGCCGGCGTCGTGCTGACAGCCGAGGTCGGCGCCGTGCTCGGCTTCCTCGCACAGCGCGTGCTGGGCCAGTACGAGCTGGTGCTGCTCGACACAGCCCCCGAGGACCGCCCGCCGCGGCTGCTGTTCGTGCTGCCGAACCTCGGCAACGCGGGCCGCGCGTTCGGCGCCGACGAGGGCGAGTTCCTGACGTGGGTCGCGCTGCACGAGGTCACCCACGCGGTGCAGTTCGCCGGAGTGCCGTGGCTGCAGCCGCACATGGCCGGGATGGTGCGGGAGCTGCTCTCGCACGCCGAGCTGCGGATCGACACCAGACGCGCACTGCGGCTGCCCGGCACCGACGACCTCAAACGGCTCGCGGACGCCGTGCGCTCCGGCGACCTCGTCTCGCTCGTCGCCAGCGAGCAGGAGCGAGCGACGCTCGAGCGCATGCAGTGCACGATGGCGGTGCTGGAGGGCCACGCCGAGCACGTGATGGACGCCGTCGGCGCGGCGCTGCTGCCGTCGCTGCCAAGACTGCGCGCCGCGCTCGACGCGCGACGCAGGTCGCAGTCGGCCCCGGCGCGGCTGCTGCAGCGCCTGCTGGGCCTGGAGATGAAGATGAAGCAGTACGAGCAGGGCAAGCGCTTCTGCGACGCGGTCGTGCGCGAAGCGGGCGTGGAGGCGCTCAACCGCGTCTGGAGCGCGCCCGAGGCGCTGCCGTCCAGCGCCGAGCTGGACGCGCCGCTGCGGTGGCTGGAGCGAACGGGCGTTCCGCGCCGACTGAGCGCCTGAGTCCCGTTTTCACGGGAGTTTCACCTCTTTCTGACCGCACGGTGTAACCATCGCCAGAGCGTGGCGTACAAACAGGTGTTCGTGCGTGCCGGTTTGCCGACACGCTGAGTACTAAGATCTGCGCCCAAGGAGCTCAATTTCCCCATGGCAACGCCCGACAGCACCACGGTCACAAAGCCCAAGAGAGCACCCGCCAGACGCAAGACGCGCGCCGCGGCGAAGCCGCGTCCGGCCGCCTCCCGCACGACGACGACGCGACCGGCCACGCGCTCCCAGCGCGCCCAGCAGCTCGCCGAGCGCGCGGTCCTGATTCCCGTCGGCGCCGCGCTCGAGGCGCGCGACCGCGTCGCCGGCACGGTCGGCGAGCTCGTCACAACGACCAGCTCGCGCAAGGCGCTGGAGAAGCAGCTCAGACGCTTCGAGCGGCGCGGCGGCGGCGCCCGCACGCAGCTCGAGCGCGAGGTGCGCCGCACGCGTACGCGCCTGGAGCACCAGACGCGCACCGCGCGTCGCGGCTTCGAGCGCCAGCGCACGCAGGCGCGCAAGAATCTGCCCGATGTCGAAGGACTGACGACCCGGGTCGAGAAAGTGGTTCAAAACGGGGTCGACGCGGGCATGAAGCTCGTCAACGGGGCACAGGGCCGCCTGGCCAAGGTGGTCTGACACCGCACTTCCCCCGATCGGCGCACGCGGAGGGCGCCAGATCGGGTTGGGTTCGCCGGCCCATATCTCGCCGGCGAATGCAGCACCCTCTCCTCCCTCAACCGCCGGGGCGCCCAGGATGGGCGTCCCGTCGGTCTTAAGAGGGAACACGGCAGCCCGCGATTCGATGTGGCGGCGCGGCGCCCCTGCGCGGTCCGTGGCGTTCAGCGCCCGCCTGCCACAATGGATCGCATGCCGACTCAAGACCAGATCCGCGAGGCGCTGCGCGCCGTCATCGACCCCGAGCTGCGCCAGGACATCGTCACGCTCGGCATGGTCCGCTCGATCGACGTGCACGCCAACGGCGTCGTCGACGTCACCGTCTCCCTCACGACGCCCGGCTGCCCGATCCGCAGCCACTTCCAGACCGGCGTCGCGAACGCCGCCCGCTCGGTGGAGGGCGTCACCGGCGTCAACGTCGACTTCGACGTGCTGTCCGACGCGGAGAAGGCCGGCCTGCAGAGACAGCTCGGCCGCGGCGGCGGCCTGCCGACCGGCGCGCTCGCGCAGGTCGCCAACGTGATCTGCGTCGGCTCGGGCAAGGGCGGCGTCGGCAAGTCGTCCGTGACCGCGAACCTCGCCGCCGCACTGACGGCGGAGGGCAAGCGCGTCGGCGTGCTGGACGCGGACGTGTGGGGCTACTCGCAGCCGCGCATGTTCGGCCTCGGCGCCACGCGCCCGAAGGTCAACGGCGAGCGCAAGATCGTCCCGCCGGAGGCGCACGACGGCATCAAGGTGATGTCGATCGGCTTCTTCATGAAGGAGGACGCCGCGGTGGTGTGGCGCGGTCCGATGCTGCACAAGGCGCTGACCCAGTTCCTCGAGGACGTCGACTGGGGCGAGTTGGACTACCTGCTCGTCGACCTGCCGCCCGGCACCGGCGACGTCTCGATGACGCTCGCCCAGCTGCTGCCGCAGGCGAGATTCCTGATCGTGACGACGCCCCAGCCGGTCGCGCAGAGAGTCGCGCGCCGCTCGGCCGAGATGGCGCACAGAGTCAGACTGGAGATCGCCGGGGTCGTCGAGAACATGGCCGGCTTCGTCACGCCCGGCGGCGAGCGCTTCGCGATCTTCGGCGAGGGCGGCGGGCAGCTGCTGGCCGACGAGCTGGACGTTCCGCTGCTCGGCAAGGTGCCGCTGACGATGGCGCTGCGCGAGCAGGCCGACATCGGCACCCCGCTCGTCTTCTCCGACCCGGACGACCCGGCCGCGCAGGCGATCCGTCAGACCGCCCGCGGCGTGATCGCGCTGTCGCCGATCGAGCTGCCGGTGATGTCATCCCCGCCGGCGGGCGGGCCCCCTCAGGCGGAGCCGCCGAAGCCGGTGGGCATGTCCCTGCCGATGGCCTAGGACTTGCCCGCGTAGTACTTCAGGTTGATGTCCGCGTACTTCGCCCACTCCTCCGGGAGCTGGTCCTCGGCGAAGCAGGCGTCGACCGGGCAGGCCTCGACGCAGGCGTCGCAGTCGATGCACTCCTCCGGGTCGATGTAGAGCATCTCGACGCTGTCGTAGTCCGGCTCGTCGGGCGTCGGGTGGATGCAGTCGACGGGGCAGACCTCGACGCACGAGTTGTCCTTCGTCCCGATGCAGGGCTCTGCGATCACGTAGGCCATTGGCTGGTTCGTTCCTCTTCGGTGCGGGTGCGGTACTGAAGCTGGCGCTCGATGATACGCGGCCGCCTACGCGGCAGCCGCCAGCTCCGGCCGCCGCCCCGCCCACGGCCGCGCCGCCTCGATCTGCGCGCCGAGCGCGAGCAGCGTCGCCTCGTCGGCCGGGCGGCCGAAGAAGTGGATGCCGACGGGCAGGCCGTCCTCGCCGTGCGCGAACGGGAGCGAGATCGCCGGCTGGCCGGTGACGTTCGCGATCGCCGTGAAGGGCGTGAACTCGCCCGAGCGGCGGAACGTCTCGGCCGGGTCGTCGTTGTCGCCGAACAGCTCGCCGATCGGGCGCGGGCGCAGCGCGAGCGACGGCGTGAGCACGACGTCGTAGTCGGACATCCCCGTCACGAACGCGCGCGCGAGCGCCTGGAGCTGCCCCTGCGCGGCGAGGAAGTGCGCCGCGCCGAGCTGGCTCGCGCGCTCCCACAGGTACCACGACAGCTTCTCCATGTCGTCGGCCGTGGGCTCGCGGCCGGCGATCGTGGCGGCGAACACGATCGTCGAGGCGACCGCCGGTCCGAACGACGCCGAGAACAGCTCGAACACGCCGGGGATCGTCCACGGCGGCGAGGCGATCTCCTCGACCTCGTGGCCCAGCTCCTGCAGCAGCGCGGCGGCGTCGCGGACGGCGCGCTCGGCGATCGGGTCGACCTCGATCTCCGTCAGCGGCGGCGAGAGCGTGAACCCGACGCGCAGCGGCTTCGGCTCGCGCGCGGCGGCCGCCGCGAATGGCTCGGCCGGCGGCGGCGCCCAGGTCGCGTCGCCCAGCTCCGGTCCGGCGATCAGGTCGAGCAGCTGCGCGGACTCCGCGACCGTGCGCGTGAGGACGCCGTCGGCGACGAGGAAGGAGTCGCCGAGCGCCGGCGCAAGCGATACGCGCCCGCGCGCCGGCTTGAGGCCTACGAGCCCGCAGCAGGCGGCGGGGATGCGGATCGAGCCGCCGCCGTCGTTGCCGTGCGCGAGCGGCAGCATCCCGGCCGCGACCGCAGCAGCCGCTCCGCCGGAGGAGCCGCCGGGCGTGCGCGAGAGGTCCCACGGGTTGCGCGTGGGACCGTTGCGGCGCGACTCGGTCGACGGCAGGATCCCGTACTCCGGCAGCGCGGTCTTGCCGACGATCACGAAGCCGGCGGCGCGCAGGCGCCCGACGAACGCCGCGTCGAACGGCGGGACGAGGTCGCCGAACAGCTCGGCGCAGAAGGTCAGCGGCATGCCCTCGACGGGCTGGTTGTCCTTGATCGCGATCGGCACGCCCGCGAACGGGCGCTCGTCGCCGGGGGCGATCCCGTCGGCGGTCGCGAGCGCGCCGTCGGCGTCGACGTGCGTGAAGGCGTTGAGCTGGCCGTCGAGCGCCTCGATCCGCTCCAGCGACGCGGACACCAGCTCGCGGGCGGTGATCTCGCCGGAGCGCACGAGCGCCGCGAGCTCGTTCGCGGGACGGAAGAGGAGGTCGTGCACGTGTGGCTCCTTGTCGCTGACGGGTCCGGTCCTGGCTGCTCGGCCAATCCTAGTGTGCCAACCTGGAGCGTGGACCGTCTCCCCTCACCCCGACCGCGGAGCCACGACATGAGCGCGACCACCACCGACGTGCAGTCCGGCCTCGAGGGCGTCGTCGCCTTCGCCACCGAGATCGCCGAGCCGGATCGGGCGGGCGGGGCGCTGCGCTATCGCGGCGTCGACATCGAGGAGCTGGTCGGGAAGGTGCCGTTCGAGCAGGTCTGGGGCCTGCTCGTCGACGGCACGTACGTGCCCGGCCTGCCGCCGGCCGAGCCGTTCCCGCTCACGGTCCGCTCCGGCGATCCGCGCGTGGACGTGCAGAGCGCGCTGGCGATGCTGGCGCCCGAGTGGGGTTTCAGGCAGCTGATCGACATCGACGACGCGACCGCGCGCGACCAGCTCGCGCGCGCGTCGGTGATGGCGCTGTCGTTCGTCGCCCAGTCGGCGCGCGGCGGCGGGCAGCCGCCCGTCTCCCAGCACGAGGTCGACAAGGGCGAGTCGATCCCCGAGCGCTTCCTGATCCGCTGGCGCGGCGAGGCGAACCCCGACCACGCGAAGGCGATCGACGCCTACTGGATCTCGGCCGCCGAGCACGGCATGAACGCCTCGACGTTCACCGCGCGCGTCGTCGCCTCGACGGGCGCGGACGTAGCGGCGGCGCTGAGCGCCGCGGTCGGCGCTCTGAGCGGGCCCTTGCACGGCGGCGCGCCCTCGCGCGTGCTGAAGATGCTCGACGGCGTGGAGCGGAGCGGGAACGCGGAGCAGTGGGTCAAGGACGCTTTGGACCGTGGCGAGCGCCTGATGGGCTTCGGCCACCGCGTCTACCGCGCCGAGGACCCGCGCGCCCGCGTGCTGCGCCGCACCGCCCGCGAGCTGGGGAGCCCCCGCCTCGAGGTGGCGGAGGCGCTCGAGCAGGCGGCGCTCGCCGAGCTGCACGCGCGCAAGCCCGACCGCGTGCTCGCCACCAACGTCGAGTTCTGGTCGGCCGTCGTGCTCGACTACGCCGAGGTCCCGCCGGAGCTGTTCACCCCCCTGTTCACCTGCGCCCGCACGGCCGGCTGGTCCGCCCACATCCTCGAGCAGAAGCGCGAGGGCCGGTTGATCCGCCCGTCCGCGAAGTACGTCGGGCCGTCGCCGCGGGCGCGCGCCGACGTGTAGCTGGCGCGCCGCTCGAGCGCTCGTCGCGCCCGGGCGTGCGCCGCTTCGCATCGAGGGGGAAGGGAAGCGGCTGGAGTGCCGTCGTTCGCGGCGACTTTGCGGCGGCTCTGCGCAGAACGTGACGATCCGTTTCGATGACTGTCAACTTGTGCCCCTCATAGGGGCACGGATTGACAGGCATGAATCCGGAGTGAGCGGGCGGGCTCCCGCGGCGCCAAGCGCGACCGGCCCCGCCGGGGCGCGGACCGCTCTCTCCCCCTCGATGCCCACGCCAGACGCCGCGGGCCAGGACCGCGCCCGAGCGGAGCGCCGCAACCAAACGCCTCGTTAACGAGGCGAAGGCCCGGCGGGGGGAGCCGGGCCTTCGCGGGGGTACATCAGGGGGAGACGGAAGCATCTCCCAAGCGTCGGACGGAAGTCCGGCGCGTTGGCTACATCATCCCGCCCATGCCGCCCATGTCGGGCATGCCACCGCCACCGCCGCCATCCTTCTCCGGCACCTCGGCGACGATCGCCTCGGTCGTGAGGATGTTCTTGGCGATCGAGGCGGCGTTCTGGAGCGCGGAGCGCGTGACCATCGCCGGATCGATCACGCCGGCTGCGACGAGATCGACGATCTCGCCCGTGGCGGCGTTGAGGCCCTGGCCCTTCTTCGCCTTTCGGACGTCGTTGACGACGACCGAGCCCTCCAGCCCCGCGTTGTGCGAGATCTGGCGCAGCGGCTCCTCGAGCGAGCGCAGGATGATCTTCGCGCCCGTCTTCTCGTCCTCGTCCTCGAACTCGTCGAGTCTGATCGCGTCCGCGGCCTGCAGCAGCGCGACGCCGCCGCCCGGCACGATGCCCTCCTCGAGGGCGGCGCGCGTGGCCTGCAGCGCGTCCTCGACGCGGTGCTTCTTCTCCTTCATCTCCGTCTCGGTCGCCGCGCCGACCTTCACGACGGCGACGCCGCCGGAGAGCTTGGCGAGGCGCTCCTGGAGCTTCTCGCGATCGAAGTCCGAGTCGGTGTTCTCGACCTCGGCCTTGATCTGCTTGATGCGGCCCTTGATCGCGTCTCCGTCGCCGGAGCCGTCGATGATCGTCGTGTTGTCCTTCGCCACGACGACGCGGCGGGCGCGACCGAGCTGCGAGATCTGCGTGTTCTCGAGCTTGAGGCCCATCTCCTCGGTGATGACCTCGCCGCCGGAGAGGATCGCGATGTCCTCGAGCATGCGCTTGCGGCGGTCGCCGAAGCCCGGCGCCTTGACGGCGACGCCCGTGAACGTGCCGCGCAGCTTGTTGACGATCAGCGTCGCGAGGGCCTCGCCCTCGACGTCCTCGGCGATGATCAGCAGCGGCTTGCCCGACTGGATGACGGCCTCGAGGACCGGCAGCACGTCGCGCACCGAACCGATCTTGGAGTTCGCGATGAGGATGTAGGGATCCTCGAGCACGGCCTCCATGCGGTCCTGGTCGGTGACCATGTAGGGCGAGATGTAGCCCTTGTCGAACTGCATGCCCTCGGTGAACTCGAGGTCCATGCCGAACGTCTGGCCCTCCTCGACGTTCACGACGCCGTCCTTGCCGACCTTCTCGATCGCGTCGGCGATCACGTCGCCGATCTCCTCGTCGCCGGCCGAGATCGTCGCGACGCGCGAGATCTGGTCCTTGCCGGAGATCTCCTTCGACTGCTTGCCGATCGAGGCGACGACCTGGTCGACGGCCTTCTCGATGCCGCGCTTGAGCGCGAGCGGGTTGGCGCCGGCCGCGACGTTCTTGAGGCCCGTGCGGACGATCGCCTGGGCGAGCACGGTCGCGGTCGTCGTGCCGTCGCCGGCGACGTCGTTGGTCGCCGTGGCGACCTCGCGGACGAGCTGCGCGCCCTGGTTCTGGAAGACGTCCTCGACCTCGATCTCACGGGCGATGGTGACGCCGTCGTTCGTGATCGTCGGGGCGCCGAACTTCTTGTCGAGGACGACGTAGCGGCCCTTCGGGCCGAGCGTCACCTTGACGGCGTTGGCGACGGCGTCGACGCCGGCCTCGAGGGCCTTGCGCGCCTCCGCGTCGTACTTGAGCTCCTTGTGTGCCATGCGTTCAGTTCTCCCTGTGGCGCCTAGGACTGGACCTTGGCGAGCACGTCGGACTCGCGCAGGACCAGCAGGTCCTCGCCGTCGACCTTGATCTCGGTGCCGCCGTACTTGCTGTAGAGGACCTCGTCGCCCTCGGCGACGTCGAGCGGCACGCGCTTCTCGCCGTCCTCGTCCCACTTGCCGTCGCCGACGGCGATGACCTTGCCCTTCTGGGGCTTCTCCTTGGCCGTGTCGGGGAGCACGAGACCGGAAGCGGTCGTCTCCTCCTCCTCGATTGCCCGCACGATCAGTCGATCGCCGAGGGGCTTGAGCTTCATGTGTGGCAAACCTCCGTGAGAGGGTGCGTGTTTGGCGTGTCTTGGCACTCGTCCCATGCGAGTGCCAACTGCCGGCGACTATAGCTCACGCTTGGCACTCGCGCCAGGCGAGTGCCAAGGCGACTGGACGCTAGTTCTGCGCGCCGCCGATGCCGTGCATGCGGTCGCGGATCGGGTTGCTCGGCTCCACGATCTGCGAGAAGCGCACGACGGTCACGACGTCGTCCAGGTCGACCGGGCGGTCGTAGATCTGCTGCAGGAAGCTCATCAGCTCTTCGACGCGCCGGAACTCCGGGTTGTCGTGCTCGATGTCGCGCGGGCTGAGGTCGCGCATGCGCTTGACTTCGACCGAGTCGACGACCGCCTGGAAGATCCGTTCGCGCGGCGAGTACTGGTAGCCGATCGTCACGAGCACGCAGTCGTTCTTGCGGTACTTGTGCGACTTGTCGCCGAGGCGGATCGTGGCAGTCTTGCGGCCCTTGCGGAGCTGGTCCGCGAAGACCGCCGAGTAGAAGTTCAGGACGCGCACGACGGTGCGGAGCCTACCGGTCCGGGACGATCGCCGACAACGCCCGCTCGGCCATCTCGCGCTCGCCGTCGTAGCTGAGCGCCTCGACCGCCTCCGCCAGCGGCATCCAGCGGGCCTCCTCGACCTCGTCGTCGTGGTCCTCGAGCGAGCCCTCGCGGTAGGCGAGCAGGTAGAACGTCACGCGCTTGAAGATGCGCTTGCCGCCGCGCTGGTAGAAGTAGCGCACGTCGCCGAGCTTCTCGACGATGCGGGCGTCGACCCCCGTCTCCTCGCGCACCTCGCGCAGCGCCGTCTGGTCGGGCGTCTCGCCCGGGTCGACGTGGCCCTTCGGCAGCGCGAGCACCTTCTGGCCCTGCGCGCCGCGACGCGTCGGCACGATCACGATCGCCTCGTCGCCTCGGACGACGATGCCGCCGGCGGAGCGCTCCTGCTCGTCGCCGCGCCGGCCGCCGCGCGGCGATCTGCGCTTCGCTCTCGGCGTTCTAGAAGACATAGCGCTCGAGCGCGGAGGGATCGTGCACGGTCAGCTTTCCGCGTCCCTGCTCGATCACGCCGGCGCGCTCGAGCACGGCGAGGAAGCGGCTGGCCGATTCGCGCGAGGAGCCGGCGAGCTTCGCGACGTCCGCCTGCGTGGCGATCACGAGCACCTCACGCTCGCCGGCGCCCTCCTCCTGCGCCTCCGCGACGAGCTGCGTGAGGACCGTCGCGACGCGGCTCTGCACCGTCTGGAACGACTGGCTCGCGACGCGCTCGTTCATCGCCCGCAGGCGCCGGCCGAGCGAGATGACGACGCCGACCGCGATGCCCGGGTGCTCGCGCATCAGGCGGCGCATGTCGGTGCCGAGGATCGCAACCGCCTCGACCGCGTCGAGCGTCTCGATCGTCGCCGAGCGGTTCTCGTCCTCGAACATCGCCAGCTCGCCGAAGATGTCGCCGGGCCCGAAGTTCGCGAGCGTGATCGTGCGCCCGTCGGCGTGCTCGCGGATCGCGCGCGCGTGGCCGTGGCGGACGACGTAGCAGGTGTCGCTCGCATCGCCCTCGCGGAAGACGACCTGACCGGTCTCCCAGGCGCGCGGCACGGCCACCTCCGCGACGTGCGAGAGCTCCTCCGGTCCGAGCGCCTCGAACGTCGGGACGCGCGCGAGCAGCGCGATCGTGTCCTCCATGCTCGTCGCTGCCACGGACCAGATGTATCAGGTGGCGGCGTCAGGAGCTACGCCGCGGCTGGCGCCGACCCGAACAATCGGGGGTCGTTCGTGATGACCCCCGTCACGCCGAGCGCTTCGAGCGCGCGGATGCGCGGCGCCTCGTCGACGGTCCACACGTACAGCTCGCCGTGCGCCTCGCGCACGGCTTCGACGAGCCGCCGCGTGACGAGGCGCCAGTGCACCATCAGCGCGTCGCAGCGGCCGGCGCGGATCGCGTCGGCGGCACGGCCGGGCAGGATCCGCCGGCCGACCTCCAGCGCGACGAGCGCAGGCGCGAGGAAGAGCTTCGACTGCGTGTAGTCGCGCCGCGCGCGCGGGACGGACCAGCCGAGCCGCAGCGCCGGCTCGATTGCGCGGATGCGCGCGAGGCTCTGCGGATACGTCGAGGAGACGAGCGAGCGCTCGACGAGCCCGTGCTCGCGCAGCGCCTCGACGACGCGCGCCTCGTAGCCGGGGATCTTCAGGTCGACGTCGAAGTCGAGCGATGCGAACGCCGGCGAGGTGAGGTGCGCGAGCCCCTCCGTGAGCGTCAGCGGCGTGCGCGCGTGCGCGTCGGCGTAGTCGTGCGCGAGCAGCAGCTCGCCGTGCAGCGGGTCGGGGCGGCCGTCGGGGCCGAGCGCCGGCAGCACGTCGAACTCGATCATGTCGACGCCGTGCCTGAGCGCCGCGTCGAAGCTCTCGCGCGTGTTGCCCGGCTCGATCAGGTCGGCGCCCTTGTGGCCGACGCGGCGCAGCGAGGCGGGGGCGGTCCGCGGTCTCAGCGCTGGCATCCGGGGCACCACCAGGTCGTGCGGTTGTCGTCGCCCTGGCCGCGCGCCTCGATCCGTGCGCCGCAGCGCGGGCACGGGCGGCCGGCGCGGTCGTAGACGTGGCGGTCGCTGCCGTGGCGACTCGGCGACTCCACCGCCGCGAGCATGCGTGGGCGCGCGTCGGCGATCACGGCGAGCGCCTCCGCGTCCGACACGTCGCGCACGCGCCGCCACGGGTCGAGCTGCGCGCCCCAGCAGCCCTCGGCCTTCCAGATGTTCCCCAGCCCGGCGACGATGCGCTGGTCGAGCAGCGCGTCGCCGATCCCACGCGTCGGGTCGTCGGCGCGCAGGCGCTTGAGGAAGGCGGCGGCGTCGAAGGCCGGCTCGGCCAGCACGTCGGGCCCGAGCGCGGCGAGCCGCTGGTCGAAGCGCGAGCGGCCCTCGGTCATCAGCTCCAGCACCGGACCGTCGAACTCGACCACCTCGTGCCCGCGAGCGCGCAGCACGAGCCACGCGCGGCGCGGCGCCCTGCGCCAGCGCGCGCCGTGGGGGTGCACCGCCCACGCGCCCGTCATGCGCAGGTGCGAGTGCAGCACGAGGTCGCCTTCGAAGCGCAGGAAGAGGTGCTTGCCGTGCGTGTCGACCGTCGTCACCGCGCGGCCGCGCAGCCGCTCGGGCCAGCAATCGCGCGCATGGCGCGGCTGCGGCGCGAGGATCTCGTCCGGCACCGTTCCCTCCAGCACCGGCCGGATGCGATTCGCCGCACGCAGGATCGTGTCGCCCTCGGGCATGGGTCCAGAGTAGGGCGCACCGCGGAGCGGTGTGCAAGGTTCCCGCGCGTTCAGGCGGGATCGATCGGCACGTCGGCCGGCGGCGCGATCTCCTGCGGCCGCTTGGGCGTCGCGTCGTCCCATGAGGCGAACGCCTCGCCGTCGCGCCCCTCGTGCTCGACGGCACCGCCGAGTGCGAGCAGGACGAGCCGCTCGGGCCGGCGGTTGACGAGCTGGCGGCGGACGCTGGGCGCGACGCGCGCGAGCCCGCCGGTCGCGAGGCGGTGCTCCTCGCCCTCGATCAGCAGCGACAGCTCGCCCGCGAGCACGAGGTAGACCTCCTCCTGGCGCTCGTGGCGGTGGATGCGTCCGGCCTGGCCGGGCTGAAGCAGGATCAGATTCAACCCGAAGGTGGAGACGCCGAGCTCTGCGCGCAGCCGCTGGAAGCGCTCGTCCGTGTCGAGGTCGAGCTGCGCGAATTCGACGCCGAACTCCATCGAAGGCGAGTCTATGCGCTCAGCGTCAGGCGGCGCGGGCCGGCGCGGAAGCCGACCTCGGCGAGCGCGGCCTCCCACGGCGAGCCCATCGCCGGCTCGCCGTCGACCTTCTCGAGCGCGATGCGTCTGATGCGGCCGGCGGTGGCGTGGTCGGCGAGCGCCTGGAGCGCCTGCGGGATGCGCGGGTCGTCGGCGCCGACGAGCGACTGCAGCGCCTTGCCGCCGCGCTCCAGGTAGAGGACCGGCTCGGAGCCGGCGAGCACGACGAGCGCGCCGGGGGTGCGGGACGGACGCCGCGTCGCCGCGTCGCCGTCGCGCTTCGGCCACGGCAGCGCAGCGCCGTAGGGCTGCGCGGGGTCGGTCGCGGCGAGCACGAGCGGGGGCGCCTCCTCGGGTGCCTTCTGCGCGCGCAGCCGCTCGACCGCGCCGGGCAGCGCGAACTGCGCGCCGCCGAGGCCCTCGACGAAGTAGCCGCGCCGTGCGACGCCGAGCGTCTCCAGCTGGCTGAGCTCGGGGTAGATCGCGGAGAAGCCGCCGGGGACGCCCTCGGCGAGCACCAGCTCGCGCGTCAGGATGCCGTAGCGCTCCAGCAGCAGCTCGGCGAGCGCACGGCGGCGGGCGCTCGGATCGATCGGCTGGGCCGGGACCTCGAACAGCCGCTCGGTGAGCGACCAGCGGCCCTGCACCTGCGCCTGTGCGCCGCCCCGGCGGGAGGAGAAACGGCGGCCGGCGCGACCGCCGGTGCGAGATGCGGCCCGCTGCGCTCGCGCGAGCGTGAGGCGCGGCGCGCGCAGCGGCGCGAACGCGTCGTTCGTCACGACGCCGGCCCAGGCGAGATCCCACAGCGCCTCCTGCAGCTCCTCGGGCGCGAGGTCGACGTCGATCAGCAGATCCGTGAAGAAGCAGGAGCCTTGCGCGAGGCGCGCCCGGACGGCCTCGTGCGACGGCTCGCTCGGGGGATCGCCTCTGTGCGGCGGCGGGCCGAGCAGCCCGGCATCCTCGCGGAAGTACAGGGCCACGCGCCCGTTCGTGCGCCCAAGCGCGCCGGCCCCGACCCACACCAGCTCGCCGCTCGCGCACAGCGCGTCCATCCAGGTGGCGGAGTAGGCGCCGACCCGGCGCGGCAGCACCTCGCGCTCCCACGTCTCCGGCGTCAGCGCGAGGCCTTGGAGCGGGATCAACTGCTCACGGAGCCGATCCACGCCCGCGCCGCCGGGCGGATGCTTGTCGACCCCCTGCCAACTCGGCAGGAACGCCGCGAACGCCCGCTTGTCTGCTGGCTCGATCTCCTTGCGCAGAACCGCGAGCGAGGCGCGGCGCAGGCGGCGCAGCACGTCCGCGTCGCACCACTCGCGCCCGCTTCCGCCGGGGCGCAGCTCGCCACGCACGAGCTCGCCGGCGCGCTCCAGCTCGGCCAGAGCCGGCTGCGGGTCGAGTCCGTAGCGCTCGCGCGGCTCGCTCGTCGCGAACGGGCCGTGCGTCTGCGCGTAGCGCCGCAGCAGGCGCACGAGCGCGTCCGGCACGTCGTCGAGGAAGGCCTGCGGCAGCCCGCCGGGCGAGACGACGCCCAACGCGTCGCGGTACAGACCCGCGTCGGCTGCGTCGATCCAACGCCGCTCCCCGCCGATTCGCACCAGCACGGCGCGCCGCTCGCGCTCCAGCTCGGACAGCAGCGCATCGGCGTCGATCCCGGCATGGACGCGCTGCATCGCCTCGGCGGCGGTCAGATCCCCCACCCGCCGCAGCACGTCGTGCAGCTCGTCGCGCGTCGCCGCGCGCGTGCGCTCGGAGCGGTGCTGGAGGTCGTCCTCGACCTGTTCGAGGGCATCCGCGTCGATCAGGTCGCGCAGCTCCTCCTGGCCGAGCAGCTCGCGCAGCAGGTCGCGGTCGAGCGACAACGCGGCCGCGCGCCGCTCCGCGTTCGGCGTGTCACCCTCGTACATATACGTCGCGACGTAGTCGAACAGCAGCGAGGACGCGAACGGCGAGGCGGTCGGCGTCTCGACCTCGACGACGGAGATCTCGCGGCGGTGGAGCTGGGTGAGGAGGTCCCTGAGTCCCGGAAGGTCGAGGACATCTCGGAGACACTCCCGATACGTCTCCAGGATGATCGGGAACTCGCCGTAGCGCTTGGCGACCTCCAGCAGCGTCTGCGACTTCAGCCGCTGCTGCCACAGCGGGGTGCGCTTGCCCGGGTACGCCCGCGGGATCAGCAGCGAGCGGCCGGCGTTCTCGCGAAAGCGCGCGCCGAACAGGGCGGACCCACTCAGCTCCGCGACGACCATGTCCTCCAGCTCGTCCGGCTCGATCAGCGCGATGTCGGCGCCCGGCGCCTCGTCCGCGTCGGGCAGGTGGACGATGATCCCGTCGTCGGACCAGATCGCGTCCGCCTCCAGGCCCAGCTGGTCGCGGATGCGGGCGGAGAGGGCCAGGCCCCAGGCTGCGTGGATGCGGCCGCCGTAGGGGCTGAGAACGCACAGGCGCCAGTCGCCGATCTCGTCGCGGAAGCGCTCGATCACGATCGTCTTGTCGGACGGGATCACGCGCGTCGCCTGCTGCTGCTCGGCCAGGTAGTCGAGCAGGTTGCGCGCCGCGAGATCGTCGAGGTCGTAGTCGGCCGCGAGCGTCTCGGCCGGCTGGTCGACGGCCCAGCGCGAGAATCTGCCGATCGCCTCGCCCAGCTCCTTCGGACGGCCGACGGAGTCGCCCTTCCAGAACGGGATCGCGCCCGGCGCGCCCGGCGCCGGCGTCACGACGACGCGGTCGCGGCCGATCTCCTCGATGCGCCACGACGAGGCGCCGAGCAGAAACGTCTGCCCGGGCCGCGCCTCGTAGACCATCTCCTCGTCCAGCTCGCCGACGCGGCGGCCGTCGGGGAGGGTGACCATGAAGAGGCCACGGTCGGGGATCGTGCCGGCGTTCGTGACGGCGAGCGCGCGGGCGCCTCTGCGCGGGCGGATCGTGCCCGCGACGCGATCCCACACGATCCGCGGGCGCAGCTCGGCGAACTCGGAAGACGGGTAGCGGCCGTCGAGCATGTCGAGCACGTTCTCCAGCTGCGCGCGGGACAGCTCGGCGTACGTATGGGTGCGCGTGACGAGCGCGTGCAGGTCGTCGACGTTCGTCGGCTCGTCGTCGTCCTGCGCGGCCGCGGCGATCGCCACGATCTGCTGCGCGAGCACGTCGAGCGGATTGCGCGGCACGACGGTCGGCTCGATCGCACCGTCGCGCATGCGTCTCGCGACGACCGCGCACTCCAGCAGGTCGGCGCGGAACTTCGGGAAGATGCGGCCCTTGGACGTGTCGCCGACGTTGTGCCCGGCACGGCCGATGCGCTGCAGCCCGGCCGCGACCGACTTCGGCGACTCGACCTGCAGCACGAGGTCGACGGCGCCCATGTCGATCCCCAGCTCCAGCGACGAGGTCGCGACGATGCAGGGGATCTCGCCCGCCTTCAGCAGCTCCTCCACGACGAGCCGCTCCTCGCGCGCGAGCGAGCCGTGGTGGGCGCGGGCGACCTCGGCCGGCGGGCCGTCCTCGGGTGACGCCAGCTCGTTCAGCCGCAGCGCGATCCGCTCGGCCGAGCGGCGGTTGTTGACGAACAGGATCGTCGAGCGGTGCTCCTGCACGAGCTTCAGCAGCTCGGGGTAGATCGCCGGCCAGATCGAGCGGCGCGTCGCCTCGGTGCCGCCGGAGAGCGGGTCGAAGTCGGGGACCCCGTTCCCGCCCGCCCCCGCGTCGGGCTCGACCATCGACTCGACCGGCACGTGGATCTTCAGGTCCAGCGGCTTGCGCACGCCCGTGTCGACGACGCGGCATCTGCGCCGCGGGCCGACCATGAAGCGCCCGACCTCCTCCAACGGGTTCTGCGTCGCCGACAGGCCGATCCGCTGCACCTCACGCCCGCCGTTCTGTTCCTGCGCGAGCGCGTCGAGCCGCTCCAGCGTCAGCGCCAGGTGCGCGCCGCGCTTCGTGCCGGCAACCGCGTGGATCTCGTCGACGATCGCCCACTCCGCCCCGCGCAGGATCTCCCGTGCTCTGCTCGTCAGCATCAGGTAGAGCGACTCGGGCGTCGTGATCAGCACGTCGGGCGGCTCGCGCAGCATCTGCTGGCGCTCTCTCTGCGGCGTGTCGCCCGTGCGGATCGCGACGCGCAGGTCGGCGCCGATGCCGGCGAGCGGCGCACGCAGGTTGCGCTCGATGTCGTAGGAGAGCGCCTTCAAGGGAGAGACATAGACGAGGCGCGTGCGGCGCGCGGCGCCGCTCTCAGCCTCGCGAGACGGCTTTCGCCCTCCGGTCACCGCAAGCGGAGACCTGCGAGCGACGTCACCGGCGAGCCGATCCAGCGCCCACAGGAACGCCGCGAGGGTCTTCCCCGACCCGGTCGGCGCCGAGATCAGGACATGCTCGCCCGTTGCGATCGCCGGCCACGCCTGCGCCTGCGCCTCCGTCGGCGCGTCGAACGCCCGCACGAACCACTCGCGCGTGCGCGGAGCGAACGCGTCGAGCGGCGAAGAGGCGGAGTGAGGGGACGCCATCAGCTCAGCCGAGCCTAGCGCTGAAGGAGCGTGATCTCTGCCGCCTTGAAGCTGAATCGTCGGAGGGTGTCACCCGTGGCATCCACGTCATGCGCTGTAGACGGACCTCCGTTCGGGCGGGACGATCATGCACATGTCAGAGCACGACACGTCAAGCGAGCGCCCTCCCGACGATGAGTCTGTCGCCGCCGCACGAACCGACGAAGCGCAATCGGAAGACGAGTTCGTGCTGCGCGACTGCCGTTACGGAACAGGCGGCGGCGTACCCGGTGTGGATCCAGACGACTGAATGTCGATCAAGCACTTGGTTCGCGGCGCAGGAAGCTAAGGCTCACCTCCAACATGCACATGCTATGCTATGCACATGCTCAATCGCCGAACGCAATTGCTCCTCGACGAGGATCGGTACCAGCGTCTCGACCGGCGGGCGCGCCACACCGGTCAGTCAGTTGCCGCCGTGATCCGCGAGGCGATCGACGAGAAGCTCGAGGCGGGAGCCGAGGCAGCGCGACGCGACGCCGGCACTTGGCTGCTGTCCCAACCCATCCCGGACACGCCGGAGCCCGATTGGGCCGAGTCAAAGCGAGCGATGCTCGACGCTGCCGGAGACACACCGGCGGCGTGAGGCGCTTCCTCTTCGACACGAACGTGTTCGTGTACGCGCTCGGGGGGACGGGGCCCTACCGCGAGCCATGCCGAGCAATCGTCGAGCATGCCTCAGCTGGCCGGCTCGACGGAGAAGCAAGCGCGGATCTCATCCAGGAGCTTCTCCACCAGCGAATGCGGCAGACCGGCGACCGCGTCCTCGCCGTCGCAACGGCGCGGCGGGTGCAGATCCTCTGCCAACTGCACGACGTCCAGGAAAGTGACGTCAACCTCGCGCTGTGGTTGTTCGAAACCCATACTCGCCTGACTGCACGCGACGCGACGTTCGCGGCCGTCGCGCTCAACCGCGGGGTCGATGCGATTCTCAGCGCTGATCGCGACTTCGACCAGATCCCGGGGCTCGAGCGCATCGACCCGCAAGACACCGCCAGGGTTTCAAGCTTGCTCAGCGACACCGGCTGAGCAAGCGCAACCGGGAGCAGTCCGCCGGTCGCGCGCGGTCTTGCTGGAGCCCCCTGCTGCTCGGCGCCGTCGCACAGCACCGACCCAGTTCACGAGAGGCTCTCCAGCGAGAGCTGTGCGCGACCCGGCGTACCGGTGACGCCGGGGCAACGCCGAGCCAACGCCCGTCAGAGCCCAGCGAGCAAACGCGCACGCACGAACACCGCATCGATCATCGGCTCCGTCAGCCGGCCGGTGAACGTGTTCTGCTGGCTCGGGTGGTAGCAGCCGAGGAGCGTGAGGCGGCCTGGCGACGGCAGCTCGGCGCCGTGACCGAAGCGGGGCTTGGGACGCGGAGTCGCCTCGCCAAGCGCGACGCGGGCGCGCAGCCCAGCCTCCCACGCGAAGCCACCGAGGCAGACGACCACCCGCACGTCGCGCAGCAGCTCCAGCTCACGCACGAGGTACGGAAAGCACGAATCCCGCTCGGCCGGCAACGGCTGGTTGGCCGGCGGAGCGCAGCGCACCGCGGCCGTCACGTACGCGTCGTGCAGCTCCAGCCCGTCGTCGCGCGAGCGTGACTCGGGCTGATTCGCGAGCCCGCAGCGCCACATCGAGGCGAACAGCCAGTCGCCCGAGCGGTCGCCGGTGAAGACGCGCCCGGTGCGGTTGCCACCGTGCGCGGCGGGCGCGAGCCCGAGCACCAGGATTCTCGCGGCCGGGTCGCCGAACCCGGTGATCGGCCGGCCCCAGTAGGTCTCGCCCGCGTAGGCAGCGCGCTTCTCGACAGCAACGCGCTCTCGCCACTCGACGAGCCGCGGGCAGCGGCGGCAGGCCACGACCTCGGCGTCGAGCGCGGCGAGCGCCGCCTCTGAGTCGGCCGTCACGCCGCGCAGCGTACGCCTACGCAGCCGGCGCGAGCGGCGGCGGCTCGAGCCCGAGCAGGCCGAACGCGAAGCGCTCGATCACCGGCTGCAGGTCGGCCGAGTGCTCGGGCTCGCCGAGGCGCAGCTGGCGCGAGACCAGTTCCGCGATCGCGCCGACGATCGCGAACGCGTCGACCGGGCTCTTGAAGCGCGGCATGACGCCCTCCTGCGCGTGCGTCTCGTTCTCGCGGAAGAGCACCTGCGCGAAGTTCGCGACGATCTCGTCGCGCCGCCGCATCGCCGCGGGCCCGGCGCCGATGATCTCGACGAGCAGCGTCTGCGACTGTGCCGGGAACTCGTCGATCACGACAAGGAACTCCCGCATCCCCTCGCGCATGCGCGCGACCGGGTCATCGCCCGCCTCGGCGACGGCGCCGAGGATGCGGGTGAGCAGGAGCTGGTTGGCCGCGTCGAACAGCGCGAGGATGCACTCCTCCTTGTTCGCGAAGTGCTCGTAGAAGGTCGCCTTCGACATGCCGGCGGCGCGGCTGATCGATTCGGCGCTCGCGTCGGCGTAGCCGGTCGCGACGAACACGGACGCGGCCGCCTCGAACAGGCGCTCGCGCTGCTGCGCGAGGCGTACCTCGAGTGGCGGGGCGTGACGGCCGCGCGGCACCGTCGGGCGGGTGGGGGTGCGATCTTGGCTGCTCATCGCAGGAATCGCAGGTGAGTGTAACTCTGTCCCCGCTCTGACGGTGACTGGCGCAAATACGCTATTTCCAGCGCATTCGCCGCACGCGCGGTCGGCGTGGCGGGGTGCGATGGCGCGCGACGGTCCGCGCACAGCGATGCGCGGCCGACTCGGCCCCCGCCGCGGCGGCGAAGGCGACGTGCAGCACGCCGTCGACGCACGTCTCGCGCCAGCGGTTCGCGGGGCTGCGTCTGCGGGCCTTGCGGGGAGCGCGCATGCGTGCAGTCTTGCCCGCGACCCGCCCGCCAGTCACCTGCCATGTCCGCAAGTGCACAGCTTCGACGCGCCTTCCCCGTGCGCGCGGACGCGCCTGTGAACTATCCGAGCGCGCGGCCGTACTGGCGCTCGTAGTACTCGCGGTAGTCGCCGGAGCGGATCGGCTCCCACCACCAGGCGTTCTCGCGATACCACGCGACGGTCTGGTCGAGCCCCTCGGCGAAGTGCACCTGCGCCTGCCAGCCGAGCGCTCTCAGCTTCTCGGAGGCGAGCGAGTAGCGGCGGTCGTGGCCGGGGCGGTCGGTGACGTACTCGATCAGCGACTCGTCGTTGCCGGTCAGGTCGACGATCCGCTTGACGACCTCGATGTTGGGGCACTCGTCGGGCCCGCCGACGTTGTAGACCTCGCCGGCCGCACCGTGCTCCAGCGCGTGCCCGATCCCGCGCCCGAAGTCCTCGACGTAGAGCCAGTTGCGCACCTGCATGCCGTCGCCGTAGACGGGCAGCTTGTCGCCGTGCAGCGCGTTGAGCACCATCAGCGGGATCAGCTTCTCGGGGTACTGGTAGGGCCCGTAGTTGTTGGAGCCGCGGCAGATCAGCGTCTCCAGGCCGTACGTGTGGAAGTAGGAGAGCACGAGCAGGTCGGCGCCGGTCTTCGTCGCGGAGTACGGGCTCGACGGCTGCAGCGGGGACTCCTCCGTGAACGAGCCCTCGTCGATCGAGCCGTAGACCTCGTCGGTCGAGACCTGCAGGAAGCGCACGCCGGCCGTGCGCGCGGCCTCCAGCAGCACGTAGGTGCCGATCGCGTTCGTGCGCAGGAAGGCGTCGGGGTCCGCGATCGAGCGGTCGACGTGCGTCTCGGCGGCGAAGTTGACGACCGCGTCGACGCCCTCGATCGCGTCGGCGACGGCGTCGGGGTCCTCGATCGCGCCGTGCACGAAGCGCACCTGGTCGAGCGTGTCGTGCAGGTTCTCCTTGCGACCGGCGTACGTGAGCTTGTCGAGCACGACGACCTCGTCGCCGTGGTCGCGTACGCGCAGGCGCACGAAGTTCGAGCCGATGAAGCCGGCTCCCCCACAGACCAGAAGCTTCATGCGTGGACCCCCCGCTGTGCGAGATACGTGGTGAGCCCCTCCTGCCACGGCGGCAGCAGGGGTGCGTCGTCGCGCTCGCTGACGAGCGCGCTGAAGGGCGGCCGCGGCGCCGGGCGCGGCATGTCGGCGGTCGTGCACGGCAGCACCCGGCAGGCGATCCCGGCCTGCCGGAACGTCTCGACCGCGAGGTCGTGCCACGAGCACTGGCCTCCGCCGGCGACGTGGAAGATCCCCTGGGCTTCGGCGTCGTGGGCAAGCACGAGCAGCGCCGGGGCGAGGTGGGCGGTCGCCGTCGGGCAGCCGACCTGGTCGTCGACGACGGTCACCTCGTCGCGCTCCTCGCCGAGCGCGAGCATCGTCGCGACGAAGTTGCGCCCGCCGACGCCGAACAGCCACGAGGAGCGCACGATCGCGTGCGAGCCGCCGGCGGCCGTGACGGCCTCCTCGCCGGCGAGCTTCGACGCCCCGTACACGCTGTGCGGCGCGGGGATGTCGGACTCGACGTAGGCGGGCTCGTCGGCGGAGCGAGCGCCGTCGAAGACGTAATCGGTCGAGACGTGCACGAGCCGCGCGCCGACGTGCGCGGCCGCGTTCGCAATGTGGTCGGCGCCGAGCGCGTTGACGGCGTCGGCCCCGTCGGGATCGTCCTCGGCGCCGTCGACGTCGGTCCAGGCGGCGCAGTTGATCACCGCGTCGACGTGCTCGTCCGACAGCGCGGCGGCGACCGCCCGTTCGTCGGTCACGTCGAGGTCGCCGCGCGCGAGCGCGAGCACCTCGTCCCCGTTCGCCTCGGCGGCGGCGACGACGTCCTGGCCGAGCATCCCGCCGGCGCCGGCGACCAGTACGCGCATGCTCATATCCGGGGCGATGTCCGGCGAGGCTCGCGGGCCGGCTGACAAGGAAGCAGGACCGAAGGAATGCTGCGCATTTCGAGGTCCGATGACGCCGTCAGGCGGTTCGCGAGCCCGTCCGGCATCGTCACAGGATGCCGATTTCGCTGTTGTCGCCGACCATGAAGCGGTAGGCGCGCGGCTGGCGGTCGTCGCGGCGGATCGCGACGTTGCGGCCGAGCAGCGAGGACTCCATGCGGCCGTCGAGCCCGCAGACGGACGAGCCGGCGAGCAGGATCGAGTGCTCGACCTCGGCGCGCTCGATCGCGCAGCCTTCCGCGATCGCCGTATACGGCCCGATGTAGCAGTCGGTCAGCGTCGTGCCGGCGCCGATGATCGCCGGCCCGCGCACGCGCGACCGGATCAGCCGCGCGCCCGCTTCGACGATCACGCGCCCCTCGACGTTCGACTCGATGTCGAGCTCGCCGTCGATCCGCTGCTCGACGTTCTCGAGGATCAGCCGGTTCGCCTCGAGCATGTCCTCGAGTCTGCCGGTGTCCTTCCACCAGCCGGTGACGATGTGCGGTTCGACGCGGCGGCCCTGGTCGACGAGGTGCTGGATCGCGTCGGTGATCTCCAGCTCGCCGCGCGGCGACGGTTCGATCGCGCGCGCCGCGTCGTGGATCTGGGGCGTGAACATGTAGACGCCGACGAGCGCGAGGTCCGTCGCCGGCTCCTTCGGCTTCTCGACGAGGCGCTTGACGGTGTTGCTGCCGTTCAGCTCGGCGACGCCGTAGTTCTCCGGGTCGGGCACGGGTGTGAGCAGGATCAGCGCTTCGGGCTCGTTCGCGCGGAAGCGGTCGACCAGCTCCGCTATCCCGCCCTGCAGCAGGTTGTCGCCGAGGTACATGACGAACGGCGCGTCGCGCAGGAACGGCTCGGCGGTGAGGACCGCGTGCGCGAGGCCGAGCGGCTCGTCCTGGAGGATGTAGGTGATCTCGACGCCGAACTGCGAGCCGTCGCCCGCCGTCGCCTTGATCTCGTCGCCCGTTTCGGGCGCGATGATGATGCCGATCTCCTTGATCCCGGCCGCGGCCATCGCCTCGATCCCGTAGAACAGGACCGGCTTGTTGGCGACCGGCACGAGCTGCTTCGCGCTCGTGTGCGTGATCGGGCGCAGGCGTGTGCCCTTGCCCCCCGACAAGATGAGCCCCCGGAGCTGCTCCATGAGGCTCAGCGTACCGGGGGCCGTTGCGGCGTGCTGCCGACGCTCCCTGCGAAGGTGCGCCGGTAGGCCGTCGGCGTCGTGGAGGTGGCGCGGCGGAAGTGCTGGCGCAGGATCGCCGCCGAGCCGAAGCCGCAGCGCTGCGCGACCGCCTCGACCGGCAGGTCGCTGGCCTCCAGCAGCCGGCGCGCATGGTCGACGCGCTGGGCGTGCAGCCACTTGAGCGGGGTCGTGCCGGTCTCCTGGCGGAAGCGGCGGTTGAAGGTGCGCTCGCTCGTGCAGGCATGGGCCGCGAGCTGGGAGACGGTGAGCGGCTCGTCGAGGCGGGTGAGCGCGTAGGCGCGCGTGGCCTCGAGGCCGCCGTCGGCGGTTGGTGGGACTGCCCGCTGGATGAACTGCGCCTGCCCACCGCTGCGGTGGGGGGCGACGACCGTCTGGCGGGCAGCTTTGTTCGCGGCCTCCACGCCGTGGTCACGGCGCAGCAGGTGCAGGCACAGGTCGATGCCGGCGGCGACGCCGGCGGAGGTGAGCAGGTCGCCGTCGTCGACGTAGAGCACGTCCGGGTCGATCTGGGCTTGCGGGCACAGTTCCGCGAGCTGTGCGGCGTAGCGCCAATGAGTCGTCGCGCGGCGACCGTCGAGCAGGCCGGCGGCGCCGAGCGCGAAGGCGCCGGTGCAGATCGAGGCGAGGCGGGCGCCGCGGGCGTGAGCGGCGCGCAGTGCGTCGAGCACCGCCGGCGCCGGCGGCCACTGCTGGGGAGCGAAGCCCGGCACGATGACGGTGCCCGCCTCGGCGAGCGTACCGAGCCCATGCGAGGCGACGAGGGGGAAGCCACTGGTGGTGGGGATCTCGCCCGGCTCCGTCGCGCACAGCGTCAGCTCGTAGTCCCGGCCGAGCAGCTGGAACGGCGTCGCGAGGTCGAAGAGGACGACGTCTTCGAGCGCGAGGACGGCGATGCGATGTGCCATGGCGGAAATCATACGCACATTGTCATTCCTGCCACTGGTAAGCCTGCGCGCGGCGCGCGAGCATCGGAGACCGCCCGTCATCGACCGCCAGGAGCGACCGCAATGCAGCTCGACATCCTCATCTTCGACGGCTTCGACGATCTCGACGCGCTCGGCCCGAACGAGCTGCTGCGCCACGCCGCGCGAGCGGGCGCGCCGTTCGAGGTGTCACTCGTGACGCTCGACGGCGCCGACCGCGTCCTCTCCGGCGTCGGCACGACGCTGATCCCCGACCGCCGACTCGCCGAGCGACCGGACCTGGTGCTCGTGCCCGGCGGCGGGCTGCTCGACGGCAGCCCGACCGGCGTGCTCGCGGAGATCGAGCGCGGCGCGATCCCGACCGAGCTCGCACGCCTGCACGCCGACGGCGTCACGATGGCCTCCGTCTGCACCGGCGCGTTGCTGCTCGCCGCCGCCGGCCTGCTCGCCGGCCGGCCGGCGACGACGAACCGCCTCGCGCTGGACCGCCTGCGCGAGACCGGCGCCGAGGTGATCGACGAGCGCGTCGTGGACGACGGCGACATCCTCACCTCCCAAGGCGTCACCGCCGGCATGGACCTCGCGCTGTGGCTCGTCGAGCGCGAGCGCGGCGCGGAGTTCGCCGGCGCGCTGGCGCAGGGCGTGGAGTACGAGCGGGCCGGGAGCGTGTGGCGGCGCGAGAGCGCGGCCGCCTGACCCGATCTGTGTCGTCCAGGGTCGAGATCTCGACCCTGAGTGACGCACCTGCCGGCTAGTACGTGCCGCCGAGCTTCGCGTGGTCCCAGCTGACCGGCGGCTCGGCGGCCACCAGCCGCATCGCGACCCGCTTGGGCGCCTGCGACGCGATCATCGCGAGGACCGGTTCGGGGAGCGGATCGAGCCCCGTGTAGCGGCGGAACAGCTCCTCGCCGAAGGCGGAGACGGTCTCCAGGTCGCGGTGCAGCTCGACGCGCGCCTTGACCATCACGCCGCGCAGCTGCTCGTACGACGTGCCCGCCTCGACCTGCCACGTCGCGCGCGGGTCGCGCTCCACATTGCGTACCTTCTGCGATCTCGCATACGTCCACGCCCACGGCTCGCCGTCGCGCACGGTGAACCACAGCGGCATCAGGTGCGGCCAGCCGTCGCGCCCGGCCGTCGCGAGGATCAACGTGCGCTGCTCGTCGAGGAAGGCCGCCAGCTCGGCGTCGGTCATGCGGATCTGGTCGCGGCGGCTCACGGCGCGCCAGCGTAGCGGCCGGTCACGTGGCCGGCGCCGGCTGCGCGAACGCGACCTCGACCGCGCGGCGATGGAGGTCGGCGAGGCGCTCCAGCGCCTCGCCGGCGCGAGCGGCGTGCCCGGCGGCGTCGAAGCCCTCCGCGCGGGCATCGCCGGTCAGCACGAGCGCGAGCGTCTCCCATAGCTGCCGCTGTGCGGTCAGCAACAGCGTCAAGCCCTCCAGCTCCACCACGCGGCTGAGCGGCGAGTAGCCGCGCATGCGGCCGTTGAGCTTCAGCCGGCCGGCTTTCTCGGCCGCCCATGCGGCGCCGACCTTGAATCGGTCGGGAGCGACGTCGAGCCGGCGCATGACGTCGAGGAGCGCGGTGCGCTCGTCGATCGCCTGCTGCTGCACGGCGGCCAGCCCCGGGCCGAACTCGCTCCCGCGGTTCGAGCCGTACGAGCGCTTCGCGAGCTCGACGACGCCGGTCGCGCTCGCTAGGCGGTCCTGCAGGTAGATCCGCAGCGGCTCCATGATGGGCGTGTACCCGCCCGGGGCCGAAAGCTACGCCGCGGCCAGATGCGCAGCCGCTTCGCGCACGGCGGCGCGGGCATCCTCGGGCTCCAGCACGGCGGCGTCGCCGGCCTCCTTGAGCACCTCGCGCACGAGCCAGGCGACGCCGGCAAAGCTCAGCTCGACGACCACGGACCCGTCCGACAGCTCCTCCATCACGGTGCGCTCCTCGCGCGCCCAGCGCGCGCGCTCGGGCGAGATCCACAGGCGCGCGCGGCGCGAGGCGGGCACCTCGCCGGTGCGCGGCCAGCCGTCGACGTCGGCTGCGGGGTCGACCTCGGAGCGCGGCTCGAAATGCTCGTCGGTCACGGTCGCGGACTTGATGCGATCGAGCCGGAAGTGCCGGACCGCCTCCTTGTCGGGGTCGAACGAGGCGACGTACCAGCCCTCGCGCCCGTTGATCAGCGCGTAGGGCTCGACGATGCGCTGGGAGAACTCACCCTCGTTCTCCTTGAAGTAGTCGATCGCCAACAGCCGCTGGCCGGCGATCGCGCGCGAGACGATGCCCGCGACCAGCGAGTCATCGCCGCCCGACGTCGCGACCTGCAGGCCCTCGCGGATCGGGTCCTCGCCGAGCGCCGCGACGACCTTCTCGCGCACCGAGGCGAGCGAGCCCTCCGGGATGTGCTCGCCGATCAGGTCGATCGCCGCCACCAAAGCCTTCGCCTCGACCGGCAGCAGCCGCGCGGGGCGCGCGAACGAGTCGCCGTACGCCTCCGGGTCGACCTCGATCATCCCGTCCTCCTGCACCTCGGCGTAGAGAACGTAGGAGCCGGCGCCGAAGTTGACGACGTTCAGCACGCCGATGTCCTCCTCCAGCTCCTGCTCGGAGATCTGCAGGCGCTCGCAGACCTCGGCGGCGGCGATGCGCCGGCCGGCGCGGCCGTTCTGGATCAGGATCGAGGCGAGCGTGACGAGCCGCGCGAAGCGCTCGGGGCGGATCGCGGCGGCCTCGCGGCGGCCGTTTCCGTTCGGCTCCGCCTCGACGGCGGCATCCCCACCGCCCGCGCCCGCCGCGGCCGGGGACGCCAGCTCCAGCTCCCCGCGGTGGCGCTCGGCGAGCAGCGCGAGCCGCTTCTCCAACTCCTCCGCCAGCTCCGGCGGGCCGACGAGGCGCGCGTGCTCGCCGAGTCCGAGCACCCATGCGACGAGCTGGCGGGAGTCGGCGTACTCCGTGGCGAAGATGCGGTCGCCGCTGCCGTCGTCCGCCGGACGCATCTCGCCATAGCGGCCGAAGTGGCGCTCGATCTGCCAGCCGATCTTCTCGCCGATGCGCACCTCGGCGGTGCCGAGCGGCTCGCCGAACTGCCACTGGATCCGATTGGCGTAGGCGCGCGGATCGAACTCGTCGGGACGCTGGAAGTCGTGCTCGGCCTTCGAGGCGTAGGCGACCTTGCCGCGGATGCGCGAGAGGCGGAAGACGCGGATGTCCTCGCGCTCGTGCGCGCGGCCGACGAGGTAGAACTGGCCGCCCTGGAACAGCAGCTGGTAGGGGTCGACCTTGCGCGAGCCGAGCTCGTCGCGCTGCATCGTGTAGTAGTCGAAGACGATCGTCTTGCGGCGGAAGATCGCCGTCTCGATCTTCGCCAGCCGCTGCGACAGGTCATGGCCGCCGGCCGATGCCGTGATGCCGAGCGCGATCGAGCGCTGCTCAGGCGCCTGCAGCGGGTTCGAGCGGCCCCACGAGATCTGCTGGAGCGCGAGCCGCAGCGGCTCGGCGTAGGCGAACTCGCCGTCGAGCAGCGACAGGGCGGTCTGCAGGCCGGCCAGCTCGGCGTCGGTGAACTCGATCGCCGGCAGGTGGAAGTTCTCCGGCGGCAGCGAGTAGTTCTCCTGCTCGGCGAGCCCTTCGACCGGCTTGTCGACGGAGAGCTGGATGCCGAGCGCCTCCAGCTCCGAGCGGTCGGCGTAGAAGCGCCGCGCGAACGCGTCCTCGTTCATCGCGCTGTAGCCCTCGACGTCCCGCCGGATCTCGGGGGCGGTGACGGGGCGCCGCTCGGCCATCAGGTAGCTGATGAGCGAGAGCTGACGGATGAGCTTCTCGGTGTCCTTCGCCATGCGGTCGGGACACCTTAGTCAGCGGGCGTTCCCCGCCTCCCCGCGCATCCGCGACGCACCCGCAATTTGCGGGCTTTGTCGGGTGCGAACCGACGGGCGATCGGTACGGTTGCCACATGGCGGCCGATCGCAGCGCGCTCGTGACGGGAGGGACCGGCGGCCTCGGCGCCGCGGTCGTGACGCGTCTGCTCGACGACGGCTGGCGCGTCGTCGTGCCGTGGGTCGCCGAGCGCGAGCTGGAGCGCGCGGAGCAGCGCGACGGGCTGGAGCTGGTGCAGGCGGACCTGTTCGAGCAGCAGGCGGTCGCGAACGCGACCGCGCTGGCGGCGGGGAGTGAGGCAGCGCCACTGCGGGCGGTCGTCAACCTCGTCGGCGGCTTCGCGCAGGGCGCACGCGTGGCGGAGGAGCCGATCGAGTCGTTCGAGGCGCAGCTGCGGCTCAACCTGCGCCCGACCTACCTCGTCACGCAGGCGGCGCTGCCGCATCTGGTGGCGGCCGGCGGCGGATCCATCGTGTGCGTCGGCACGCGCGCGGCGTTGCAGCCGTTCCCCGGCGCCGCCGGCTACGTGTCCGCGAAGGCCGCCGTGATCGCGTTCGCACAGGCGGTCGCGGTCGAGTACCGCGACGAGGGCGTGCGCTGCAACGCGCTGCTGCCGAGCGTGATCGACACGCCCGCAAACCGCGCCGCGATGCCGAACGCCGACTTCGGGAAGTGGGTCGCGCCGGGCCAGTTGGCAGCGACGATCGCGTTCCTCTGCTCCGACGACGGCGCCGCCACCAGCGGCGCCGCGATTCCCGTCTACGGCCGCGCCTGACGCGCCGGCGGCGGTTCCTGGGCCGGCGCCTCGTCGGCCACGGCCCCCCCGGCTACGGCATGCAACGCGCTCGACAACTCGGCGCGCGAGCCGATGCGCAGCTTGAAGTACGCGTTGCGCAGGTGGAACTCGACCGTCTTGGTCGAGACGAACAGCGCCTGCGCGATCTCGCGGTTCGTCAGCCCGCGCTCCGCCAGCTCGGCGACGCGCCGCTCGCTCGGCGTCAGCGCGTCGATGCCGCGGACCGCCGGGCGCCGCGGGCGCGCGCCGGCGGCGACCAGCTCCGCGCGCGCAGCGCCGGCGAGCGCACTCGCGCCGGCGTGGTGGGCGATGTCGAGCCCCAGGCGCAGCGTCTCGCGCGCCGCTGTCCGTTGCCCAGCCGTTCCCTGCGCCGCGCCGAGATCGATCAGCACGCGCGCCAGCTCGAGCTGCGCCGGCGAGCGCTCCAGCGACGTGACAGCCTCTTGCAGCAGCGCGAGGCGCTCGGCGCCCTCGGCGACGAGCCCGGCGGCGCGCAGCGCGGTGCCGAGCGCGCGCGGAGAGCCGAAGGCGCGCGCCAGCTCGACCTCCTCTGAGGCCAGCGAGCGCGCCTGCTCGGCGCGCCCGAGCCGCATCGCGGCGATCGCCGCCTCCGAGCGCCATGCCAGCACGCCGGGATTGGGCGCGGGGACGGCGAGCTGCCGGCGCCCGCACTCGAGCAGGTCCTCGAGCGCACGCTCGACGCGACCCTCCGCGAGCCCCAGACGCGCGCGCGCGAACAGCGACCAGTTGTACGTGAAGTGCGCGTCCTGGCCCTCCTCGGGCACGCCGACGAGCGCCTCGGCCTCGGCGTGCTCGCCGCGGTCGATGTGCGCGAGCGCCATCCAGCCGTGCGCGAACGGGCGCACGAGCACCATCAGCGGCACGCGCTCGAGCCCGCCTTCGAGATCCCCGAGCGCGCTCGTCAGGTCGCCGCGCAGGTAGCGCGAGGCTCCGCGCACGGTCGACATGACGGCGAAGCCGATCACCGACCCGCGTCTGCGAGCGTCCTCCAGGCCCGCGCTCGTGGTCGCCTCCACGTAGTCGAGCGCGTCGCAGAACAACAGTGTCGCGACCGAGCCCGCCCACGCGACGCCGTCGGCCGTCGCCTCGCGCAGCAGCTCGCCGCCGGCGTGCGCAAGGCGGACCAGCTCGACGACCTCGTCATACGGGGCGTTGCCGAGCATCGCGTGCTCCAGCGCACGCTGGGCGAGCAGCTCGCGCTGAGCGGGCGTCGCCGCCTCGGTCGATCCCGCCAGCAGCTCGCGGAAGCGCGTCTGCGCCGTCTCGCGCGTGCGGAAGTCGAGCCGCGCGGCGCCGAGGTAGCCGGCCGTGAGCTGCTCTTCGAGCACCGGGTCGGCGCCGTCGAGCACACGCAGCCCTTCGTCGAACGCGCTGGCGGCGGCCGCGTTGTCGCCGGCCGTGTAGAGCGCCTGGCCGAGCTGCGCGAGTGCATGCGCACGGGCGTCGGGGCGCTCGAGCAGCGCGACCGCCGTGCGCAGCCGCTCGACCGCGCTCGGCAGGCCGGCGAGCGCCTCGGCGCGCCCGAGATCGACGAGCAGCTCGGCGCGCTCCGCCTGCGGCGGCGACTCGTCGAGCGCGCGCAGCAGGAAGCTCGCAGCCGTGTCGGGCGCGCCGCCGGCGAGCGCGCGTCTGGCGGCGGCGTGCAGGCACGAGACGACCCACGGCGCGCCCAGCGGGAGCGTCTCCAGCAGGTGGGCGGCGGCGCGTTCGTCGGCGTCCGCCATGCCGCCGGCGCGCAGCAGCTCCGCGGCCGCGAGGTGCAGCCGGCCGCGCTCGGCGGCCGGGATCCCGAGGTAGACGGCCTGGCGCACGATCGGGTGGACGAAGCCCAGCTCCGGCGCCGGGTGCAGCACGTCGGCGCCCGCCAGCTCGTCGGCGGCGGTCGCGGCATCGTCGGCGCCGAGCCGCGCGAGCGCGGCGGCGTGCGCGAGCGAGACGCCGTCGCCGAGCACGGCGACCGCATGCGCAAGCGCCGGCGCCCCCGGCGACAGCCGCCGGATGCGCGCGTCGACGGCGCGCGAGATCGTCAGCGGCCCGAGCCCCTCGACGCCGACGTGCTCGGAGGCCGGCTCGATCCCGCTGCCGTCCAGCTCCGACAGCAGCTCGCGCAGGAAGAACGGGTTGCCGTTCGTGACGCGCGCGCAGGTGGCGCAGAAGTCGTCGTCGGCATCCGGCAGGCGGCGCCGCACGATCGTCGCGATCGCCTGCTCGCTGAGCGGCGACAGCTCGAAGCGCAGCGCGAGCGGATGCGCCGCGAGCGCGCTCAGCGCATCGCCGCTGCCGGCGCCCGCCGCGGGCCGCGGGCGCGCCGTCAGCACGAGCGCGAGCGGCAGATCCTCGATCCGCTGCGCGAGGAACAGCAGCGCCCGCAGGGAGGCGTCGTCGGCGCTGTGCGCGTCGTCCACGGCGATCAGCAGCGGCCGGCGCTCGGCGATGTTCGCGGCGACCCAGTGGAGCCCGTGCAGCAGCGAGAACTCCGGCGCGCTGCCTTCGCGGCCCGTCACGTCGCCGGACAGCAGCGGGGCGGCGTGCGCGGCGGCACCCGCGAGCACGCGTCTGCGCTCGCGCGGCCCGGCGGAGGACAGGTACGGCTCGAACAGCTGCAGCGCGACGCCGAACGGGAACTGGCGCTCCAGCTCGCCGCCGCGCGCGCGCAGCACCGTCATCTCACTCGCCTGCGCGTGCTGGACGGCGTGAGCGAGCAGCAGCGTCTTGCCGATCCCGCCGGCGCCCTCGAGCAGCACGACGCGACCTTCTCCGGCCGCCGCGGCCGCGATCGTCTCCTCCAGCGCGGCCAGCTCGCGGCCGCGCTCCAGCGGAGCTTCGATGCTGGATGGGCCCCCCGCAGAGCTCACGGCGCCAGCCTACCGCTCGGACGGGCGACCGGGGACACGCGTGGACGGTCGCGCCCCCTGTGAGCCGGGGACACCGCGAAGGAAGGCCTCTGCTTTTCACGCTCAACAAAGCTTTACCGGCAACCGGCGCATCGTGGGAACGGCAGAGCTAGCGTCTGCTGCGCTCGCCAGCGAAAGGCAGCGCGGACCTACCTACACCAGTCGTGCGATCCGTCAGCGATCCGGATCGGGCGGCCGGGTCCCGCGGGCACCTCCGTTCCACGCCCCCTGCTGCGCGAGCCCCGCTCCGACCCCTCGGGCGGGAGCGGGCAGCGGGAGGGGGTCCGCATCGGCGGGCCCCCTCCCCGCCGGCCCGCGTGTGCTTCACTCGCCCCGATGCCCGACGAGCTGCCGATCCTGCCGTTCGCGTCCGCGGCCGCATGGGAGGCGTGGCTGGAGGAGCAGCACGCGCACGTCCCCGGCGTGTGGCTGCAGATCGCCAAGAAGGACAGCGGGATCGCGACCGTGACGTACGCGCAGGCGCTCGACGTCGCGCTGTGCTTCGGCTGGATCGACGGACAGAAGCGCGGCTTCGACGCGACCTGGTTCCTCCAGCGCTTCACGCCGCGCAAGCGCGCCAGCAGATGGTCGAAGATCAACACCGGGCACGTCGAGCGGCTGGCCGCTGAGGGCCGCATGCGCCCCGCCGGCCTCGCGCAGGTCGAGGCGGCGAGAGCCGACGGCCGCTGGGAGGCCGCCTACGCCGGGCAGCGCAGCGCCGCCGTGCCGCCCGACCTACAGGCGGCGCTCGACGCGAACCCGGCCGCCGCCGCCTTCTTCGCCACGCTCAGAGGCGCCAACCGCTACGCGATCCTCTACCGGGTGCAAGACGCGAAGCGTCCCGAGACGCGCACGAGACGGATCGACAGATTCGTCGCGATGCTCGCGCGCGGCGAGACGCTGCACTGAGCGCCGCGGGACTGGCTACAGCAGCGACTTGACCGTCTCGGCGACGTGCTCGGGTGTCATGCCGAGCTCGCGCATGACCGTCTCGCCGGGAGCCGAGGCGCCGAAGCGCTCGATCGAGACGGACGCGTCGACGAACTGGGCCCAGCCCATCGCGATGCCGGCCTCGACGGAGACCTTCGGCTGGCCGGGCGGCAGCACCGACGCGCGATACACGTCGTCCTGCGCGGCGAACAGCTCCCAGCTCGGCATCGCGACGACGCGCACCTTCACACCCTCGCCGGCGAGCAGCTCGCGCGCCTCGAGCGCCAGCGAGACCTCCGAGCCGGTGCCGACGAGCGTCGCGACCGCGTCCGGATCCTCGGCCAGGACGTAGGCGCCTCTGTCGATCCCGCTCGCCGGTCCGTAGACCGAGCGGTCGAGCACCGGCAGGTTCTGCCGCGAGAGCACGAGCACGCCGGGTCCGTCAAGCTCCTCGACGAGGAAGCGCCACGCCTCGGCCGTCTCGGCCGCGTCGCTCGGGCGGATCACCGTCAGGTCCGGGATCGCGCGCAGCGCGGCGAGGTGCTCGATCGGCTGGTGCGTCGGGCCGTCCTCGCCGAGCGCGACCGAGTCGTGCGTGTAGACCCACGCGACGTGCAGTCTCATCAGCGCCGAGAGGCGGATCGCGCCGCGCATGTAGTCCGCGAACTGCAGGAACGTCGCGCCGTAGGGCCGCACGATCCCGCCATGCAGCGCGAGGCCGTTGACGGCCGCGCCCATCGCGTGCTCGCGGATGCCCCAGTAGACGTTGCGTCTCGCGTGCTCGCGCGAGTAGGGACCGTCGGACTTGATGCCCGTCTTGACGGACTCGTTGAGGTCAGCCGAGCCGCCGACCATCGTCGGCAGGAACGGCGCGATCGCCTGCAGCGTCTCGCCGCCGGCCGCGCGCGTCGCGAGCTTGTCCTTGCCGGCGAAGTCCGGCAGCGCCTCGGCCAGGCCGGGCAGCGGCTTGCCGGCCCAGGCGAGATCCCACTCGGCGGCGCGATCCGCGTCGGCGGCGCGCCAGCTCGCGAAGCGCCCCGCCCACTCGGCCTGCTGCTCCGCGCCGCGCTCGATCGCGCTGAAGCGCTCGGCGACGCCGTCCGGCACGTAGAAGTGCTTGTCGGGGTCCCAGCCGTAGAACTCCTTCGTCGCGCGCACCTCGTCCTCGCCAAGCGGCGCGCCGTGCGCGCCCGCGGTGTTCGCCTTGTTGGGCGCACCCCACGCGATCGTCGAGCGCACGCGGATCAGCGACGGCCGCGACTCCTCCGCTCTCGCGGCGGCGATCGCGGCGCGCAGCGCGTCGAGGTCGTTCGCGTCGTCGACGTGCTGGGTGTGCCAGCCGTACGCGCGGAAGCGCATCTCGACGTCCTCTGTATCGAACGACAGCGACGTGTTGCCGTCGATCGAGATGTGGTTGTCGTCGTAGAGGAAGACGAGCTTGCCGAGCCCGAGGTGGCCGGCGATCGAGGCGGCCTCGGCGCTGATCCCCTCCATCAGGTCGCCGTCGGAGCAGATCCCGTAGATGTGATGGTCCTGCACCTCGGCGCCGTACCGCTCGCGCAGGTAACGCTCGGCGAGCGCCATGCCGACCGCGTTGGCGACGCCCTGGCCGAGCGGGCCGGTCGTCACCTCGACGCCGGGCGTGTCGTGCAGCTCCGGGTGGCCGGGCGTCTTGGAGCCCCACTGGCGGAAGTGCTCGAGATCGTCCAGCGAGACGTCGTAGCCGGACAGGTGCAGGCACGAGTAGAGCAGCATCGAGGCGTGGCCGGCCGACAGCACGAAGCGGTCGCGGTCGGGCCAGTGCGGGTCGCGCGGGTTGTGGCGCATCACCTCGCTGAACAGCAGGTAGCCGACCGGCGCCATCGCCATCGGCGTGCCGGGGTGGCCGCTGTTGGCCTTCTGGACCGCGTCCATCGCGAGGGTGCGGATCGTGTCGACGGCGAGGCGGTCGGGATCGATCTGCTTGCTGGTCTGGGGCTCGGTTGTGGCCATGGACGCTCGGTTGGTCGCGGGACGGAACGACGCAGGTTATCCGCGGCGCGCGCGGCACGAGGGGGCGGTCACGCCCACTTGCCCGCGTCGGCGATTTTCGACTGGCGCGGCGGCCAGTCTCTCTATACAGTCGCCGTACAGCGTCACGACGGAACCGGATGTCGGAACGGGTGACGCGGCGCGGCGTCACTGCAGGCGAGAGAGGGTGAGACATGACGGAGGCGGTGCGAGCGCCCGAGGAGCGCTTCGCGAACCTGCCGGACTTCCCGTACGAGCCGCGCTACCGCGAGGTCGACGGCCTGCGGCTCGCGCACCTCGACGAGGGCGACGGGGCCCCGGTGCTGCTCGTGCACGGCGAGCCGACGTGGTCGTTCCTGTGGCGCCACGCGATCCCGCCGCTGCTCGACGCGGGCCTGCGCTGCGTCGTGCCCGACCACGCCGGCTTCGGTCGCTCCGACAAGCCGGCCGATCTCGGCTGGTACTCATACGATCGTCATACCGAGCTGCTGAACGACCTCGTCGAGCGGCTCGACCTGCGCGGCGCGACCGTCGTCGTGCACGACTGGGGCGGCCCGATCGGGCTGCGCGTGGCGGTCGAGCAGCCGGAGCGGATCGACCGCATCGTCGTGATGGACACCGGCCTCTTCACGGGCCACCAGAGAATGAGCGACGCGTGGACGATGTTCCGCGACTTCGTCGAGCGCACGGAGGACCTGCCGATCGGGATGCTCGTGCGCGGCGGCTGCCACAGAGACCCGGGCGACGAGGTGATCGCCGCCTACGAGGCGCCGTTCGCGGACGGAGCGTCGAAGGCGGGCGCGCGCGCGTTCCCGCTGATGATCCCGCGCGCGCCCGACGCGCCCGGCGCCGCCGCGGGCCAGCACGTGCTCGACGCGCTCGCCGCAGACGCGCGGCCGAAGCTCGTGCTGTGGGCCGACAGCGATCCGATCATCCCGCTCAAGACCGGGCAGCGCTTCGCCGAGGCGATCGGAAGCGAGGTCGCGCACACGATCCCCGACGCCGGCCATTTCCTGCAGGAGGACCAGGGCCCGCTCGTCGGCCGCCTGATCGCGGAGTGGCTCGCGTGAGCACGCGCGTCGCCCTCGACGCGGGCTTCGCACTGCGCTTCTTCGACGCCGGCAACAAGCTGCCCGGCGTGCGCGCGGCGAAGCCGCTGATGCTCGAGCAGATGCGGCTGCACCGCGGCCAGCGCGTGCTCGAGGTCGGCTGCGGGACGGGCGACGACGTGCGCGCGATCGCACGGCGCGTCGGACCGACCGGCCACGTGCTGGGAATCGACAGCTCGCCGCTCGTCGTCGCGGAGGCGGCGCGCCGCTCGCAGGAGCGCAACCTGGCGGTCGAGTTTCGCGTCGGCGACGTGCTCGGGATCGACCTGCCCGATGCAGCGGTCGACCGCTGCCGCGCCGAGCGCCTGCTGATGCACGTCGAAGGCGAGCCGGAGGCGATGGTGCGCGAGATGACGCGGGTGCTGCGGCCGCAGGGCCGGCTCGTCGGCTTCGAGTTCGACTGGGACACGCTCGCGATCGACGGCGCGGACCGGCGCCTGTCGCGCCGGATCGTGCGCAGCTACAGCGACGGCGTGCCGAACGGCTGCGTCGGGCGCACGCTCCCGCGGCTGCTGCGCGACGCCGGCCTCGTCGACGTCGTCACGATCCCGCACGCGATCGAGATCCCGTTCGACTTCTTCACCTGGATCCTCTCCGGCCACCTCGACGCCGCGATCGCGGCCGGGTCGTTCACGCCGGAGGAGCTGATCGGCTGGTGGGATGCGCTCGACGCGACCCACGCGCGCGACCGCTTCTTCGCGGCGATCCTCGGCTTCGTCGTGGCCGGCTCGAAGCCGGCGTAGCGCCCGGGGCAGACCCGCCGTCAGCCGGCGAGCGCGGCACGCGCCCGCCCGGCTTCCTTCGCCTCGTACAGCGCGGTGTCGGCCGCCTCGAGCAGGTTGGTCAGCTCGCGGCCGTGGTCGGCCGTGAGTGCGGCGCCGATCGAGACGGTGACGGCCGGCAGCTCGCCGTCGCCGGGCAGGCGCACGCCGACCTCCTCGACGATCGCGCTCGCGGCCTGCTCCACCGCGGCGGCGTCGCACGCGAGCCAGACGGCGAACTCGTCGCCGCCGAGACGGCCGGCGTCGCCGTGGCGGGACAGCACGCGCGCGATCTCCGTCAGCACGAGGTCGGCGGTCAGGTGGCCGACCTTGTCGTTGATCTGCTTGAAGCGGTCGACGTCGCAGACGAGCACCGCGCCCTGCTCGTCGGCCGCGAGCCGCGTGCGCGTGCGCGCCAGCCACTCGCGCCGGTTCGCGAGCCCGGTCAGCTCGTCGGTGCTGGCGAGCCGCTCGAGCGAGGCGATCCGCGCGGCGAGGCCGTCTGCGCCCGGCGCCGCGACGCTCTGCTTCGGCAGCGCCGACTCGGCGACCTCGTCGAGCAGCGCCGGCGTCGCGCCGAGCTGCTGCAGCGCGACGTGCACGAGCTCCTGGTCGGCCTCGTCGCCGGCGAGCATCCCGACGACGACGTTGCCCAGCTGCACGCAGGCGATCTCGCGCGTCGGCGACTCGGGCCCCGGCAGGCCGCCGTGGTGAAAGCTAATCGTCTCGAACAGCTCGCCGCGGATGCCCTCCTGGTCGGCCAGCAGCGCGCCGGCGAAGGCGTGGTCGACGCCGAGGCGCTCGCGCTCCAGCGTGACGCGCGCGTTGCCGGAGGACTGCTCGCGCGCGATCTCGTCGACCGCATCGGCGCCGAACGCGAGCGGCATCACGAGCTTGCCGATGTCGTGCAGCAGGCCGGCGAGGTGGACGACCTCGGGGCTCGCGCCGGTGCGCTGCGCGATCTCGACGGCGCACGATGCGACGCTGACGGCGTGCAGGTGCATCGCGCCTCGCGAGCGGCCGCCGGTGCCGGGCATCTGCTCCAGCAGGCTGTAGGTGGCGGACTCCATCGCGATGCGGGCGAGCGCGTCGCGGCCGACCATCGTGACCGCCTGGTGGATCGTGCGGGCGCGCAGCGGACGCGCGTAGGCGGCCGAGTTGGCGTAGCGCAGCAGGTTGGTGCTGAACGCCTCGTCGGCGTCGATCACCGCGACGAGCTGCGGCGTCGTCGCGTCGGGATCGGCCGACAGCTCGCGCACACGCGCGACGGTGCCACTCAATACCGGCAACGGTCCGATGTCCTCGATCGTGCGATCGAGTTGCTCGCGTACGGCTGGCTTCATTGGGGGAGAGGGCGCTGCGGGAGGGGCTGCGACGGGACGGGGGAGCTTGACGGATTCGCCCGTGCGGCGGCGTCTGGTGGCCGTGTCGACGCGCAGCCTGGCGCGTCGGCGTTCGCCGTGCACGCGACACCGGGGGCGAGGGCGCGCGCTACCCTCGGAGAACGATGTCGTTCTTCGAGCACGAGGGCCAGCGGATCGCGTACTCCGTCTACGGCGAGGGATCGCGCGCGACGGTCCTGCTGCCGGGGCTGCTGCTGTCGCAGCGGATGCAGGAGCCGCTCGCCGAGGCGCTCGCGGCACGCGGCGAGCGAGTGATCGTGATGGATCCGCTCGGGCACGGCAGATCCGACCGCCCGCGCGACATGTGGCGCTACTCGATGGGCACGTTCGCGCGCCAGGTCGTCGCACTGCTCGACCACTTGGAGATCGAGCAGGCCGTCGTCGGCGGCACGTCGCTCGGCGCCAACGTCACGCTCGAGGTCGCCTCGCTCGCGCCGGAGCGCCTGCGCGGGATGCTGCTGGAGATGCCGGTGCTCGACAACGGGCTGCTCGGCAGCGCGCTCGCGTTCACGCCGCTGCTGGTCGCGCTGACGTTCGGCGAGCCGGTGATGAAAGCAGTCCAGCGGGTGACGCGGTGGATCCCGCGCGCGCCGCTGCCGCTCGTCGCCGAGATCATGGTCGACTGGGTCGCGCAGGACCCGGGCCCGAGCGCGGCGGCGCTGCAGGGGATCTTCTTCGGGCGCATCGCACCCCACCGCGACGAGCGCCGCACGTTCGACGCTCCGGCGCTCGTGATCGGCCACCCGCGCGACCCGGTCCATCCGTTCTCCGACGCCGGCATGCTCGCCGCCGAGCTGCCGAACGGCCGCCTCCTGAACGCCGACTCGCTGCTCGAGCTGCGCACGAGGCCGGAACGACTGACGGGCGAGATCGCCGCCTTCGTCGACGCCTGCTGGAAGACGCGCACGACGCGCAGCTCCTCGCGCAGACGCGCGGCGGGCAGAGCGGCGGCGAGCAGACCGGCCCGCAGACGTCCGCGCGCCGCGAGCGCGTAGGCGCCAGCGCGCGCCGGATCGCCGCGCGCCGCCGCATCGCCGCGGAACCGCGCGTGTTTTCCGGTCGATGCCACGATGCGTGCGACCCGTGCGCCGCACCGCCCTCCCCGCACTGCTCGTCGTGCTGCTGGCCGTGGCCGGTCCGGCCGCGGCACACGCGTCCGGCCGCGCTCCGCGCACGTTCGAGCGCGCTGTCCCGGCGCGGATGAGCGCAGGCGCCGGCTGGCGCACGCCGCCGCTGCGCGCCGCAGGGAGCTTCGAGCTGGTGGGCGCCTCGTGGCGCGGGGCGGGCGGCAGCGCCGAGTTGCGCGCGCAGCTCGCCGACGGCCGTTGGACCCGCTGGGCGGCGATCGACGCCGGCGACCCGGTCTGGAGCGGCGCGGCGCAGGCCGTGCAGCTGCGCGGCGCGCGGCCGCTGCGCGGCGTGCGCGTGCGCTTCGTCTCGCTCGGCGGCGCGGCGGCCGCAGGCGTTCCGCGCGCGACGCCGGCCGCAGCGGGCGGGCGCCCGCCGATCGTCCCGCGCAGCGCCTGGGACCCCCAGGACACGTGTCACCCGCGCACGCAGGCGAGCTACGGCCGCGTCGACTTCGCGATCGTCCACCACACCGAGTCGCTGTCCTTCTACACGCCGCGGCAGTCGGCCGCGATGGTCCTGGCGATCTGCCTCTTCCACCGCGACGGCAACCGCTGGAACGACATCGGCTACGACCTGCTCGTCGACCGCTACGGGACGATCTTCGAGGGGCGCGCGGGCGGCGTCGACCAGCCGGTGACCGGCGCGCAGGCGGGTGGCTGGAACGCCGTCTCGACCGGCGTCGCGATGATCGGCAGCTACTCGGCCGCGCCCCCGCCACCGGCCGCGCTGCGCTCGCTGGAGCGCGTGCTCGCGTGGAAGCTGTCGCTCGCGGGCCTGCCGGCGACGGGCTCCGTCACCGAGCGCTCGACCGGCTCGGACCCGGTCGACAACCGCTGGCCGCGCGGCGCGCTCGTGCGCTTCCAGCGGATCTCCGGACACCGCGACGCCGACCTCACCGACTGCCCCGGCAACGCGCTCTACGCGCTGCTGCCGCAGATCCGCCGGGCGGTCGCGGCGCTGCTGCCGCCGCCGCGCGACCAGCTCACGCTCGCGCCGGTCGGCGCGCCCGTGGATCCGGGTCCGCTCGCGCTCAGCGGCCGGCTCTCGCTCGAGAGCGGCCGCCGGCCGGCCGGCGCCGCCATAGCCGTGCAGCAGCAGGGCGTAGACGGGGCGTGGCGGACGCTCGCGGCGACGCGCACGGGCGCCGACGGCGTGTGGATCGCGACGCCGGCGCTGTTGACGAGCGGGCCGCTGCGCGCGGTCGCACCGGGCGCAGTGCAGATCGCCTCGCCCCCGGTCACGGCGACCTTACGCGCATCCGTGCAGGTGAGCGTCTCCTCGACGCACCTGCGGGCGGGCAGCACGCTGCACATCGCCGGCGCTACGACGCCGCCGAAGAGCCGCGTGCTCGTGCTGATCGCACGGCGCACGCGCACGGGCGCCTTCGGCCGCCCGACCGCGATCGCGGCCACGACCACCGCCGGCCGCTTCGCGCTCGCGACGCCGCTCCCCCGCGCCGGCCTCTACCGCGTGCTCGTCACCACGCGCGCCGACGCGCTCAATGCCGCCGGCAGCTCGCGCGCCGTGCTCGTGCGCGTGCTCTGAGGCGAGGGCTATCTGCGCGCCGCGCGATACGCGACGAGACCGGCATGCCGCGTGCCGCGGCGGCGCACGCGTGGCAGCAGATCGTCGGGCGGGTAGCCGACCGCGAGCTGTCTGACCGACACGAACGCGGCGAGCCGGCGATCCTCGTCGCAGCCCCACTCGACGGCGAGGCGGGCGCCGAACAGCGTCAGGTTCACCGCGCCGGGAAGCGCGGCGGATGGCGCCAGCACGCCGCGAAAGCCGTTGTCGCGCAGGCGCGTGCCTTCGGCGCGGCAGCGCTCGTGGTCCTCGTCCACCAATGCCTCCGGCGGGAAGCCCGCCGCATCGGCCTTCTCGAACGTGCCGTAGTCGGCGACGTGCGTCTCCCGCACGTGCAGCACCCACAGCGGCATGCTCACGCGATGGACGTCCGCGACGGAGCCGAGGTCCTCGACGCGGATCAGCTCGGCCCAAGCGCCCTCCGAGGTGAGGCTCGTGTACTGCGTCGGCGCCTCGCGCGTGCGGTTCCAGCGCTGGGCGCTCGAGTTCGGCCGTGACCACAGCGGGGTGTCGTAATCGGACCAGCGGTAGGCGACGCCGTCGACCGTGACGCTGTCGGGCAGCGTGCGTCTACGAGCCATGCTGGGCGCGTCCCCCGCGCGCGAGCGCGAGCACGTCCTGCTCGCGCGCGGGATCGTCGATCGCCTCGAGCGGGCTCGCGCCGTCGAGCGCAGGCCGAGGACGCGCGAACCAAGCGACGACGCCCTCCGGCGTCCAGCCGCGCCGCAGCAGCTCGACGAGACGCGCGACGAGCAGCAGCCGCCGGGACGGCTCGACCGGCGCCTTGCCCGCGAGGATGCGCTGCAGCGAGCGCTCGGACGTGCCGAGCAGCGCCGCCAGCTCTCTGCGGCCGACGCGCGGGAGCGCCTGCTCGAGTCCGCCGAGCAGAGCGCGGGCGTCGTGCTCCCCGGGAAGGTGCTGGTCGAGCGCGTCGCGGATCACGTGGCGGATTGCCTCGAGCCGCAGCAGCGCCTGCTCGTAGGAGTCGAGCGGGCGCTCGGGGTCGTGCACGAGGACGCTCTGGACGATCGCGAGCAGGTCGCCGCGGATCTCCGCGACGTCCTCCGGTCCGAGACTCGGCGGGACGGCGTGGTCGATCGCCTCCGACAGCTTGCGCACCGTCGCCGCCCAACGGTCGAAGACGTCACCGTCGGCGACGGGCACCTCGTCGAGCGCGCGGTTCACGCGCTCCTGCCAGAGGTCGACGACGTCGTTGAACTGCTCGAGCTCCGTGCGCTCGGCGGTGGCCGCCATGGTGAGAGCTGCCTTCCTGCTGTCGGGTACGTGTCGGTTCTACCCGACAGGATAGCGACAGACGCGTCGTGTGGCGACCGCTACGCCCGCGGCGCCGGCGGGCCGGGCGGGTCGACGATGTCGCGGCCGGTCGGGCGCATCTGCTCGTCGAGCTCGAGCTGCCAGTAGTAGCGCGTGAAGTGGCGCCCGGCGACGAACTCGCCGACGTGCGGCTCGACGCGCTCGCCGTTCGCCATCCGCACGATCAGCTCGGGGTAGGTGCGGCCCGGCAGGGCGGCGTACATCGGCCCGGGGAAGGCGCCGCCGAAGCGCGTGTTGACATCGGTGATGCCGAGGCCGATCTCGCGGTCGCGGAACGCCTGCACCGTGCACGGCCCGCGCACGCCGAGCGCCTCCACGACGCGGCGGCCCAGCTCGACCAGCTCGGCGTCGGCGAGCGGCGCGCCCTTGATCGACTCGCCGCCGCGCGACTCCAGCATCGTGCGCGGGATGACGTTGAGGCAGCGGCCGTCGAGGTCGGACAGGCAGTCCATCGAGAACTCGGGCCCGTCCATCGCCCGCTGCACCATCGTCGGCTCCTCTACATACCGCACGAAGAAGGCGGCCTCTTCGGCGTCGCGCGCGAGGTGGATCGAGCGCGCGCCCGACCCGCGCCGCGGCTTCACCATCACCGGGTAGGACTCCGGCTCCTCGCCCGGCAGCACCGTCGGCGGCGACGGCAGGCCGTGTCTCAACAGCAGATGGTGCGTCTCGTACTTGTCGTACGTCGCCCGCGCGATCTCCGGATCCGGGACGAACGCAGGAAGCAACCCGTCAGCGCGCGCCTGCGCCAGCACCTCGATGTCGAGGTCAGTCAACGGCACGACCGCGCCCACGTCATGCAGCTCGCAAACCTCAGCCAGGAACGGGACGTACGCCAGGTCGTCGATCCGCGGCGGCGCCACCCGCACATGCGCCGCGTACTGCGCCGGCGCCAGCGGGCTCGGGTCCGCCGCGACCACGGTCGCATGCTGCACGAACGCCGAGACGATGTCGTAGCGCTTGCCGACGCCGGTGAGCAGGACCGCTCGGTGGCTCATTGCTCCGAGCCCCAGACCGTGCCGGCATGCCCGAGGCGCCGAGTCTTGCCCTGCGAGACGATGAAACATACGTCTCGCAGTCCAAGCTCGCGCCTCGGGCTGTCGCCGTTTGCTGTGGCTCGGCTCACTTGCCCCATCCTCCCGTCTCTCCCTTGTAGAGGCCGTCGCCACTCAGCAGGGTCTTCGCGGTCCGCGCGAGGATCTTCAGGTCGAGTGCAATGGAACGGTGCTCGACGTACCAGAGGTCGAGCTCGATGCGCTCGGACCACGGCAGCGATGCGCGGCCGTTGATCTGGGCCCAACCGGTGATGCCGGGCTTGACCTTGAGGCGCCCGCGCTGACGCTCGGTGTACTGGTCGACCTGCACCTGGACGGTCGGGCGTGGACCGACGATCGACATCTCGCCGCGCACGACGTTCCACAGGTTCGGCAGCTCGTCGAGCGAGGTGCGGCGCAGGAACGCGCCGACGCGGGTGATGCGGTCGTCGCCCTCCTGGATCGCGAGGCCGGCGCCTCTGAACTCGGCGCCGGTGACCATCGTGCGCAGCTTGAAGATCTCGAACGGACGACCGTCCTTGCCGACGCGCCGCTGACGGTAGAGCGGATGGCCGGGCGACTCCAGGCGGATCGCGAGCGCTGCGAGCGCGACGAGCGGGGCGGTGAGCACTGCGCCGACGCCGCCGATCAGCAGGTCGAGCGCGCGCGTGATTGCGCCGCTCACCGCGTTCCCTCCGGCGGCGACCAGCCGGCCTCGGTGCCGTGCCGCAGCCAGTCCCACAGACCGGCACCGAGTGCGGCCTGGGTGAGCACGTAGTAGCGCGCGACGAGCAGCAGCCGGGCGGAGACCCAGCGGGCGAGCACGGCGGCGGCGACCAGCGCGAGCTGCAGCCCGAGCGTGACGGCGTAGACCCAGCCGGCGCCCGCGTCCACGAGCGCGAGGTTGGCCACCAGCGCCAGCAGGTGCACGAACGGCAGCGCGTAGCGCAGCACGCGGTGCGACAGGATCATCAGCGCGTACAGCGGGCCGTAGCCCTTCGGCGACAGCAGCCCGCCCGTCAGGACGATCGGCCAGCCGTGGCTCATCATCCGCCGCTTGCGCGCGAACTCGCCCTCGATCGACGGGACCATCTTCTCGCTCGCTCGCGCGTCTGGGGCGTAGAGCGCGCGCCAGCCGCGCTTGACCATGTTGAAGGGGAACGACAGATCGTGGCCCATGATCGGGTCGACCTCGATGTACGACCCTCTGCGCGTCGCGTAGATCGCGCCGTTGCCGCCGGTGACCGACGCGAGGCGCGACTCGAGGCCGCGCAGCGCCATCTCGTAGCGCCAGTAGAGCCCCTCCTGGTTCGTGCCGTCCTCGTCGTTGACGAACGAGACCTGCCCGCACACGTAGCCGACCGCCGGGTCGGACTGGAACGGTGCGACGAGGCGCGTGAGCGCGTCGGGCGACCAGAAAGCGTTCGCGTCGGAGAAGGCGACGAGCTCGCCGCGCGCGCGGCGCACGGCCGCATCCTGCGCGCGGATCTTGCCGCCGCGCGGCAGCTCCAGCACGACGTCGGCGCCCGCCTCGCGCGCGCGCTGCGGCGTCGCGTCGGGCGAGCCGTCGCAGGCGACGATCAGCTCGATGCGGTCGGCCGGGTAGTCGAGCGCGCGCACGTTCGCGACCTTCTCGGCGATCACCGCCTCCTCCTTGTAGGCCGCGACCACGAACGAGACGGACGGCAGGCCCGCGGCCGTGCGCTCCTCGCCGCCGGGCCGCGCGGGCGATGAGAGGTTTCGCCCTCCGGCGCCCGCAAGCGGGTCGCCTGCGGGCGACGTCACACGCGCCAGCAGCGCGAGCAGCACACCGTAGCCGAGCTGCGCGTAGACGATCAGTGCTGCGCAGGCCCAGAAGACGATCGCGAGGACGAGCACCGCGGGGATTCTGGCGGACAGGACGGGCGGGAGCCTCGGCGGGTCAGCCGGTCGCCGAGGACGCGGGATGCCGCGGGAGATGAATCACGTCCACGCCGGCATTGCGCAGCCCCAGAAAGTCGCGATCGCATGTCAGCACCGGCACACCTCTCGCAAAGCCGGTGGCCGCGATCCAGAGGTCGTTGTCGCTGCAGACGCGTCCACGTCGACGGGTGGCGTCCTTCAGGACCGCCCACGCTTCGGCGATGACGTTCGACGCGACGGAGCTCGTCTGCCAGACACTCACGAACGTGGTGTCGGCAACGAGCATCTCGCGACGGCTGGCGGTCAGTCCCACGACCCGCAGAAGTCTTCGAAGATGATCCGGACGAACTCGATCTGCTCGTCCGGGAGCATGCCGCGCCACTCCTCCCAGAAGGGCGGCCCGCCGCTCCCAAGCACGATGGGTGCCCGTTGCTCGTCGGCAGACGGAAGCGGAGCGGTGGAGACGTGGCGATCCATGCGCCCCATTGTCCGCAGACCCTCGCCGAGGGTCTACAGCCGATGCATTGGATCGCGCGCGGGAGCCACGGCTGCGAGCGGGGTAGGCTCGCCAGCATGAGCTACACGATCAAGAATCTGGCGGACGTCGACGACTCGGCGGCGAAGGGCGGCTTCGGCGAGATGGGCGAGGCGCACTTCGCGCGCGGGGCGCTCGAGGCGGAGGGGACCGGGCTGGCCTACCACGTGCTGCGCCCGAACAGACGGCAGGCGTTCGCGCACCGGCATCACGAGGCCGAGGAGGTCGCCGTCGTGATCTCGGGCGGCGGGCGCGTGAAGCTCGGCGACGAGGTTCACGACCTGCGCGCGCTCGACGCGGTCCGCGTCGCCCCGCGCGTCACGCGCCAGTTCGAGGCCGGCCCGGAGGGCATGTCGTACGTCGTCTTCGGCCCGCACCACGAGAGAGACGGCGAGCTGATCCACGAAGGCTTCTGGGACGACTGAGACAGATGCTCAAGAAGTGCTTTGTAGTAAAGACCCTGCTAGCGCGGCCAGAGGAAATCCCTGCAAATCGCCAGAAAACTCAAGAAAAAGCCTTATTAGTCAAGGCGGAAGTCGGTTTTTTTATAGCCCCGAGCGACGCTCCCACCGCGAGCCCGGCGGCGCCGGTGACAAGCGGAAGCGGAAGCGACTCCAACCCCGCGAGCGCCAGAACGGCAGCGACGGGGAGCACGTAGGCGAGCGCCCGGTCCACCAGAGCGTCGCGACGAGCCTGGAGCCATCTCGTCGTCATCGCCTGCATTCTGGTCTACCGCGAGATGCGTCGCAAGCGGCACCGCGGCGGCCACGGGCGCTCGTCCCGCGGCCGCGCACGTGCACCCGTCGTCAGAGCCGCCCGAGCAGTCTTGCGCCGTTCGGCGATCCCCAGCCGGTGCAGCAGTCCCAGCCGGCGTGTGCGGCGTAGGCGTGCGGCTGGCTCGGGAGCGTCGCGTTGCTGCCTCTCACGATGTCGTGGAAGGCGTCGCTGGCGCCGAGCCCGCCGTACAGCAGCGGGGTGATGTAGCCGACGCGTCTGCCGCTGCTCG
>CAZGJV010000009.1:117518-126068 GCA_964525715.1 uncultured Conexibacter sp.
CCGAGCCCGCCGTACAGCAGCGGGGTGATGTAGCCGACGCGTCTGCCGCTGCTCGCGAGCTGCTGGTTGCAGCGCGCGACGAGGCCGGCGTACAGCGGGGCGACGGCGCTCGTGCCACCGTCGGTGAACCACTGCCCGTCCATGTACTGCGCGTAGCCGGTGCGCGCGTCGGCGACGGCCGCCACGTCGGGCACGCCGCGACCGATCAGCCCGGCCATCCCCGATCTCTGTCTCTGCACCGTCGTCTGCCAGGCCGGGACGGGGAAGAAGTCGGAGACGCCGCCGCCGGTCGAGCCGCCGCCCTGCGCGCGCGTGCCGTCGCCCCACACGACCTCGCTTCTGCGCGCGCCGTTTCTCGCGTGCAGCGTCGTGCCGCCGCAGCCGGTCACGTACGCGCTCGACGACGGGTAGTCGACGTGCAGCTGGCCGTCGGAGAGGCCGTCGGTCGAGCCGTCGTCGCCGGCGGCGACGAACACCGTGATGCCGAGGTTGGCCGCCTCCTTGAGCACGGTGTCGACCTCGTCGAGCACCTGTCTCGTCCACGCGAACTGGCCGAGTCTCTCGAGCTCCGACCACCCCCAGCTGATCGAGATGACGGACGGGCGGTGTCTTCTGTCGTGGATCGCCTTCGTCAGCGCCTCGACCCAGCCGGCGTCGGTGAACTGCGCGAAGTAGACGACGATCGCCGCGCCGGGCGCGATCCCGCCGGCGACCTCGATGTCGAGCACGACCTCACCGTCGGCTTCGCTGCCGGGCGCGTTCGGCGTGCCGTCGACCGAGACCGGCGTGACAGAGGGGCGCGGCAATCTCATCTGCTCGAAGAAGACATCGAGGTCCGCGTTCTGGAAGCCGCCGCCAAACTCGAGGAGGCCGATCGTCTGCCCGCTGCCGTCGAGCTGCGCGGGGAAGTCGTAGATCTGCGCGAGGTCGCTCGGCGCGTAGCGGACGTCCGGCGCGGTGCGCGTCATCAACGGCCGCGGCCGCAGCTGACGGCGGTCGTCGAGGCCGGTCAGCGCCGTGATCACCGGCTCGAGGTGCGCGGGCACGTGGACGTGCCCGATGCGCCCGCGGTATGGGTGATGGTGGACGCTCGAGTCCTCCGGCTCGTAGCGCTCGAGCGTCGTCTCGAACGCTCTGCTCATCGCGTCGACCGTGCCCGTGAGCACGACCAGGCGAGAGGCCGCGTCGGCTTCCTCGACAGCGAGACCGTGCTCGCGCGCGAACGCGACGACGGCGTCGACGTCGGCCTGCGCGGCGCCGTGCCTGGCCGTGTGGTCGCCGTGCGTCGCGGGCGCGGGCCGCTGCGAGGGGCGCAGCGCGCCCAGCTCGGCCGGGTCGGGCGGCGGCGTCACCGGCCGCACCTTGACGACGACGCGCACCTGCTCGTCGGCCTGTGCCGGACCGACGGCCCGGTAGCCGGGGCGCGGGGAGCGCTCGCTCCCCGTCAGACGCTCGTAGCCCGTCGGCGGCTGCCCCAATCCTGCTGCGCTCATGACGCCCTCCCGCGTCGCGATGTGCTCGGACGCTCGACTCTAGGTCAGCACACCGGTTCCATGTGCGATGAGGGCTCAGTTGGCGCGGGAACGCCGCAAAGTTGCGCGAAACCGTGCGGCTACTGCGCGTGAAGCCCCTCGTAGAGCGCAAGATGCCGCGCCGCGATCGCGTCCCACGAGTACGGGCCGGCAGCAGCGGCGCGAGCGGCGGCCGCGAGCCGCTCGCGCGCGGCGGGGTCGGCGAGCAGGCGGGCGAACGCGGCGTGGAGCGCGGCGGGATCGCCGGGCTCCACCAGCTCGGCGGCGCCGGTCGCGGCGACCTCGGGGAAGCCGCCGACCGCGCTCAGCAGCAGCGGCTTGCCGAACGCGAGCGCGGTGAACAGCACGCCCGACTGGTCGATCTCGCGGTACGGCAGCACGACGAGGTCGGCGCGGCGGAAGAAGGCGGGGATCTCCGCGTCGCCGACGAACCGCGGCACGAAGCGCACGCCGGGTGGCGCCGTCGCGCGCAGCGGCGCGAGATCCATCTTCGGCAGGCCGACGATCCACAGCTCGGCGTCGTCGATCCCGCGCCACGCCTCCAGCAGCACGTCGATCCCCTTGTACGGGCGGATCAGGCCGAAGCAGAGGACGACGGGCTTCTCGACCGCCGCGAGCTCGGGCGGCAGCGGCGCCGGATCGGACAGCTCGGCGAAGTGCGCGAACGCGCCGTGCGGGATCGCGTGGACGTGCGCGGGGTCGATCCCCAGCTCGTCGCGCAGCCGCGCGGCGCCGTGCTCGGAGTGGACGACGACCGCGTCGGCGCGCTCGTACAGCCGGCGCTGCGCCTTCAGCTGGCCCGGCCGCGGCTCGCGCGGGAGCACGTCGTGGGCGGTGAGCACGAGCGGGGGCCGTCGGCCGCGCGACAGCGCGAGCGGCGGCAGGTGCACGTCGAGCGGCTGCACCGTCAGCCACTGGAAGTGCACGACGTCGGAGTCCCTCGCGGCGCGCGAGCCGGCGAAGCGCAGCATGTCGGGCACGTGCTGGGCGAGCTTCGCCGCGCGGCGCACGCGGGAACCCGGCCCACCCGGCGCCCAGCGGTAGAACGCCTCGCGCACCCCGTAGCCGTCGGCCCGCGGCACATCGCCGTATGCGAAGCGGCTCGTCACCAGCTCGACCCGGGCACCGGCCCGTGCGAGCGCCCCCGCCAGCGCGTGGTCGTACGGCGGTGTGAACGCGGACGGGTCGACCAGCTCGATGCTGAGCGGTGAGGCGGGCATCTGCGGCATGATCCCGGACCCACCCGTCATGAGCGTCGAAGTCTCCTACTGCATCGTCAACACCGAGCAGCGCGTGCTGCTTGAGCGCTGCCTCGACGCGATCGCCGCCGAGCAGGCGACGCTGCCGTTCGAGACCGAGGTGCTCGTGCTCGACAACGCCTCCGGCGACGGCTCCGTCGGGATGGCGAGAGCGCATCCGGTCGTCACCGAGCTGATCCGCCGCGAGCAGCGGCGCGGCAAGGCGGAGAACGACAGCGCCTTGATGCAGCGCGCTCGCGGCCGTTGGTGCCTGCTGCTCAACGAGGACTCCGAGCTGCTGCCGGGCGCGACCGCCGCGCTGCACGCCGCGCTCGCCGAGCGGCCCGACGCGGCCGCCGCGGGGGCGAAGCTGCTGCGCCCGAACGGCCGCCAGCAGGCCTCGGCGTGGCGCTTCCCGACGCCCTCGACAGCGCTCGCGGGTGCGCTGTTCCTGCACAGGTGGCTGACGGTCGAGAGCACCGGCGACGACGTGCGCGAGGTCGACTGGGCGCAGTCGGCGGCGCTGCTCGTGCGCCGCGACGCCGCCCAGCGGATCGGCTGGATGGACCCGGCCTTCTTCGTCTACTCCGACGAGGTCGACTTCTGCAAGCGCCTGCGCGACACGGGCTGGGCGGTCCTGTACGTGCCGCAAGCGGAGGCGATCCACCACGAGCAGCTGTCGACCGGCAACGTGCCGACGCGGCGGATCGTCGAGCTGTCGCGCAACCGCGACCGCTACATGCGCAAGCACCACTCGCGCCTGTCGGCCGCGCTCGTGCGCTGGCTCACGGCTTGGACCTACGCGGTGCGCGCGGTCGCCGCGTACGCGCTCCCCGGCCACGACCCGGCGCGCTACTGGCAGCACGTGCGCGCGACGCTCCGCCCCGACCGCGGCGAGGGCCTGCGCGAAGCGGCGGCGGACTGGAACCGCGGGGGGACGCGGCTGTGAATCAGGGCGCCTCGTACAGGCGTGCGAAGTCGTCCGCGTAGCGCTCGTAGACGACGTTGCGCTTGAGCTTCAGCGTCGGCGTCAGCTCGCCGGCCGCCTGCGTGAGGTCGTGGTCGAGGACGGCGAAGCGCTTGATCTGCTCGATCCGCGCGAAGCGCGCGTTGACGGACGCGACCTCGGCGTCGAGCAGCTCCTGCACGCGCGGGTTCGCGGCGATCGCCGCCGCGTCGGCGCCGTCCTCCAGGCCGACGTGCTCGGCGAGCGCGCGCAGCTCGTCGGGGTCGAGCGTCAGCAGCGCGACGAGGTACGGCCGCCGGTCGCCGTAGGCGACCGCCTGCGAGACCCAGCGGATCTCGCGCAGTCCGGCCTCCAGGTTGGACGGCGTGATGTTCTTCCCGTTCGACGTGATGATGAGGTCCTTCGTGCGGCCGGTGATGCGCAGGAAGCCGCCGTCGTCGAGCGTGCCGAGGTCGCCGGTGCGCAGCCAGCCGCTGTCGTCCACGGCCTCGCGCGAGGCGGTCTCGTCCTCGTAGTAGCCGGGGAAGACGTTCGGCCCGCGCAACAGGATCTCCCCGTCGCTCGCGATCCGCACTTCGACCCCCGGCAGCGGCTGGCCGGCGGTGCCGATGCGCGTCGCGCCGGGGACGTTGATCGTCGCGGCCGCGCACGTCTCCGTCAGGCCGTAGCCCTCCAGCACGACGATCCCGCACGCCTCGAAGAACGCGAGCACCTCGGGCCCGACGGGCGCGGCGCCGACGAGCAGCTGCTCGAGCCGGTCGCCGAACGTCTCCCGCACGCGGGCGAGGATCAGGCGGTCGGCGAGCGCGTGGGCGACGACCAGCGCGGGCGGGGTGCGGGAATCGACGCGGCGGCGTGCGGCCGCGCGGCGGCGGCCGAGGCTGAGCGCGGCGTGGAACGCCCGCTGCTCGAGCGCGCCGCCCTGCTCGACCTCGTCGAGCACGCGCGCACGGACCTTCTCCAGCACGCGCGGGACGACCGGCAGGTGCGTCGGGCGCGTCGCGGCGACGTCGTCCATGATGCGCTTCGCGTCGCCGCGCCAGAAGGCGACGGTGCCGCCGATGTCGAGCGTCACGAGCTGCGCGACGCGCGCGACGCGCGCGAGCGAGTGCGCGAGCGGCAGGAACAGGAAGACCGTCGGCTGCTCGCCGAACGGCACCTGCTCGGCGTACATCTCGACGGCGGCGAGCCAGTTGCCGTGCGTCAGCACGCAGCCCTTCGGCGGGCCGGTCGTGCCGGACGTGTAGACGATCGTGGCGGGGTCCTGCGGGCGCACGTCGGTGAGGCGCTCGGCCAGCCGGTCCTCGCCGTTCTCGACCGCGGCGCCGCGGGCGCGCAGCCCGGCGAGCGAGAGGACGCCGTCGCCGCCGTCGCCGAGCAGCACGACGAGGTGCTCCAGCGCGGGGCACGCGGCGCGGACCTGCTGCACCTTCGCGAGCTGCCGTGCGTCCTCGCAGAGGATCGCGCGGGCAGCGCTGTGCGCGAGCACGTAGCGGCACTCCTCCGGCGAGTTCGTCTGGTAGATCGGGACGGCGGTCGCGCCGGCGGCGACGATCCCCGCGTCCGCGAGCGTCCACTCCGGGCGCGTGTCGGCGAGCAGCGCGACGCGGTCGCCCGGCTCGATCCCGAGCGACGCGAGCCCAAGCGCGATCTCGCGCGCGGTGCGGCCCAGCTCGCCGTAGGTGATCTCCAGCCACTCGCCGCCGCCCTCAGCCGGCGGCTGCCGCAGTGCGACGGCGTCCGGCCGGCGGGCGGCGGCGCGCAGGAGCAGCTCGGCGAGCGTGGCGTGGGCGGCGCGTGGGGCGGTCCCGGCTGCCATGCGATCAGCCTCTCACCGCACGGCGCGCGGCTCATCGGCGGATTCCCGTCTGGCCGTGCGGGAAACTGCGCGACGCCGCGGCGGTCTGACCGCGGGCAGCAGCTCGGCCAGCTCCGCGTCGACCGCTCTGACGATCGCGTCGGGGTCGGGGACGAGCCCGGCGTCGACCATGAAGCCGACGCTCACCTGGCCGTCGTAGGAGAAGACCGACACGCTCGTCGAGACGCTGCCGGCGCACGGCGCCCACACGAGCACGCCGCGCAGCTGCGCGCCGGCGAGGTAGACGGGCGCACGCGGGCCGGGGACGTTCGTCAGGACGAGCGTCGCCTTCGACGAGAACAGGTCGATCAGCTGCGCCTCGACGGCCGGCGGGGAGAGCCCCATCGCGCCCAGCACGCCATAGGAGACGGCTCCCTCTGACGAGTCCTTGATCTCCAGCATGCGGCGGTGGACCTCGTGCAGGCGGGCGACCGGGTCCGCCTCCAGCAGCGGCAGCGGGAGCAAAACGAGCCCGAAGCGGTTGCCCAGCTCGCGCGGCAGCGGCTGGTCGAGTGGGCGCAGGTTGAAGGGGACCATCGCGTTGATCTCGCGCTCAAGCCGCGGTCCGCGGCCGCCGTCGGCGGGGAGCGGATCGGCGGCGAGCATCCAACGCCGCAGCCCGCCGGTGACGGCGGAGACGAGCACGTCGTTGACGGTCGCGTCGTGCGCGCGGGCGATCCGCTTCACGTCGGCGAGCGCGACGGGGCTGCACCAGGCGACCCGCTGGCCGGGATGCAGGTCGCCGCGCAGCGGGCCGATCGGGTCCGACGGCAGCGTGAGCTCCTTCGCGAGCGCGCGCAGCACGCCGGCCGTCTCGCCCGGCAGCTTGCCGACACGCCGCGGATGACGCAGCGTCGTGACGCCCTCTCGCGCGACAGCCCCGGCAACGGCGCGAGTGGCGCCGAGCGCGGGGGCGAGCGGACCGGCGGCCCGCGCGAGCAGGCTGCGGTCGCGGTCGTGGTCGGCAAGTTCGATCGACGGCTCCTCGACATCCGGCGACGGGTCCGTCAGCGACAGCATCACGCGCGCGAGCGCGATCCCGTCGGCGATGCAGTGGTGCATGCGCGTGACGAGCGCGCTGCCGTTCTCGTAGCCGTCGATGACATGGACGTGCCACAGCGCCTTCGTGCGGTCGAGCGGCGTCGCCATCAGGTCGCTCACCAGCTCCTGCAGCTCGGCGCGGCCGCCGGGCGCCGGCAGCGCGACGTGGTGGATGTGCAGGTCGAGGTCGAAGTGGTCGTCGTCCTCCCAGTGCGGCCCGCCGAGCAGGCCGCCGTCGACGACGCGCTGCGTGAAGCGCGGGAAGCGGTCGACGAGGCGGGCTCTGAGGAGTGCGCGCAGCGACTCGAGCGGGAACGGCTGTTCGAACCACAGCACGCTCGTGATCGCCATCAGGTTCTCGGCGCGGTCCATCCGCAGCCAGGCTGCGTCGGCGCTGGGCATCGGGTGTCGGGACATGCCTGCGACCGTACGCCCGATGCGGCGCCGCGCCCTCCGGGGAACGTACGGATCGCCGTGGGGACTACGGTGCGGCCGTGCCAGCTTGCCGCCCGCCGGCGGCGCGCCGCAGCTGCGCGAGCAGCGTGCGCAGCAGCGCGCGCTCCTCGGGGCGGTAGAAGCCAGTCAAGCCGAGCACGACGGGCAGCGCAAGCGCCACGAGCGCACGCGTCGCGAAGCCGACGGCGCCGCTCGTCGGCAGCAGCAGCTCGCCGGCGCCGGAGAGGCCGCCGAGCACGAGCACGAGCTGGGCGATCCGCCGCCACTCGAAGTCGACGCGGAAGAGGTTGCGGGTGAGCAGCCGCATCGCCGTCAGCATCGCGACGTACGCGCCGGCGAGCGCAAGGCCGGCGCCGGCGATCCCCAGCGACGGCGTCAGGACGAGCAGCAGGATCACGTTCGCTCCCAGGCCGACGGCCGCCGCCGCGAAGTTGCGCGTCGTCACCTCGGCGCGGCCGGCGATCACGACGAAGATCACGAACAGGCCGTAGAGCGCCCAGCCGAGCGCGAGCCACGGCAGCGCCGTGTAGGCGTGGAAGAACTGCGGGGAGGTGAGCAGTCTCGTGAACCAGCGGCCGAGCAGCAGCAGCCCGGCGACGAGCCAGCCGGTCACGAGCAGGTAGTACGTCGCCACGAACGCGTAGAAGCGGGCGGCCTCTCCGTCGTCCGTGATCGAGTAGGCGAGCGGCGGCCAGGAGTACTGGAAGGCGCGCGCGACGAAGGCGGTGACGCCGGCGAGCTTGACGGCGATCGAGTAGACGCCGGCGGTCGCGGCGCTGTAGCGGTGAAACAGGTAGTAGCGGTCGACGAGGTTGAGCGCGTAGACGGACGCGTCGGCGGGGACGGTCGGCAGGCCGAAGCGCAGCATGTAGCGCAGCTGCTGGAGTCTCGGATGGTCGGCCCCGCCGCGGCGCGGCAGCAGGCGGCCCGCCATCGACAGCCACAGCGCGAGCAGCACGACGGTCGACGCCGCGTAGTTGCCGAGCAGCAGGCCGCGCGCCTGCTGGTTGTGGAAGACGACGAGGTAGACGGTCAGTGCGATCGTCAGCAGCACGTTCGCAAGCGTCGTGATCGCGTACGCGCGGGCGCGCTCGTCGACGCGCAGCAGCGACATCGCCAGCTCGAGGTTCGTGAACGTCCACAGGCCGAGCACCGCGACGCGGAAGACGGCGGGGTCGCGCTGGTCGATGATCACCTGCGACAGCGGCGCGGCGAAGATCGCGAGCGGGATCGCGCAGAGCGTCGTGGCGACGATCAGGAAGCCGGTCGCGCGCCGGGCGAGCGCGTCGCGTCGCGCCTGGTCCTCGTCGGCGTAGTGGTAGCGCACGAACGCCTCGCCGATGCCGAGGCGGATCAGGATGCTGACGAGGATGATCGCCGTCATCAGCAGCTCGGCGACGCCGTACTGCGCCTGTGACACATGTCGTGTGTAGACCGGCAGCAGCGCGACGGCGAAGA
>CAZGJV010000010.1:0-85708 GCA_964525715.1 uncultured Conexibacter sp.
GGCTCGTTGCGCGCGAGCACATGCGTGTAGAAGCGCGCGAACAGCGGGTGGTGGACGGACGGCGCGGCCATCGTCGCGTCATCATTGCCGAGATGGCGGGACGGATGGCGCAGAACGGGACGTTCGCGGGGCTTCCATCGCTGGTCGCGGGCCCGGTGGATGCGCAGCCGCTGGCGATTCTGCCGGGGCTGTCGCCGGAGCAGGCGATCGGGGCGGGGCCGATCGCGCGGTCGGAGCTGGCGCTCGCGCGCGCGTTTGCCGAGCGCTTCCGCGTCACCTGGCTGGCGCCGCCGCCGGGGCTCGCCGCCGACGGCGGCGCCCCGACGATGGACGCGATCGCGGCGCAGCACGCCGCCGCGCTGCGCGAGGCGTACGACGCGCCGGTCGACGTGCTGGGGATCTCGACCGGCGGCTCGATCGCGCTGCAGCTCGCCGTCGACCATCCCGGCGTCGTGCGCAGGCTCGTGCTCGTCTCGGCCGCCGCGCGGCTCGGCGAGCTGGGCCGCGCCGACCAGCGCGCGCTCGCGGAGCGGGTGCGCGCCGGCGACCGCCGCGGCGCGTTCGCGCGCGTGCTCGCCGACATGGTCCCGGACCCGCTGCCGTGGGCCGACGGCCGCCGAGCCTCGCTGCACGCGCGCCTCGCAGCGCTGGCGAAGCCACCGCTCGCCGCCGCCGGCTGGGCGCTCGGGCCGCTGCTGTGGCCGGACGCCGGCGCGATGGAGGACGTGGCCGCGCTGATCGCGGCCGAGGACGCCTACGACGTGCGCGAGCGTCTCGGCGAGGTGCGCGCCCCGACGCTCGTGGTCGCCGGCGGGCGCGATCCCTACTACGACGCCGGCGCGTTCGAGCACGTCGCGCGCGGCGTGCCCGACGGGCGGCTCGTGCGCTTCGCGCGGCGCGGCCACGCGACCGTCGCCGCCGACCCGCGCTTCGCCGCCACGGTGACGCGCTTCCTGCTCGCACCCGACCGCGAGCCGCGCTGATGCTCGAGATCCTCCTCGCGCTCGTCGCCGCACTGCTGTTCGCACTCGGCACCGTGCTGCAGCAGAAGGCGAGCCTCGACGCGCCCTCGACGGCCGAGGGCTCCCACTCGGGCCTGCTGCTGCGGATGGCGCGCAGACCGGTTTGGCTCGCCGGCATCGCCGCCGACGCGCTCGGCTTCGGCGCGCAGGCGGTCGCGCTGACGATCGGCCGCATCGCCGTCGTGCAGCCGCTGCTGATCGCGAGCGTCGTGTTCGCGCTGCCGCTCGGCGCGCGGCTGACCGGCCAGCACGTCGGCCGCCGCGACGTCGCCGCGGCCGTGCTGGTGACGGTCGCGCTCGCGGCCTTCCTCGTCGTCGCGAACCCGTCCGGCGGGCGCGGCGACGCGCCGCTGCACGCATGGATCCTCGCCGGCGCGGTGCTCGGGAGCGCGAGCGTCCTGCTCGCCGTGCTCGCGCGCAGAGCGCCGCGCAAGCTGAAGGCCGCGCTGCTCGGCGCCGGGGCCGGGCTGCTGTTCGCGCTCAGCGCCGCGCTCACGAAGGCGGTCGGGGACCAGATCCGCCACGGCTTCCTCACCGCCTTCTCCGACTGGCAGCTCTACGCCCTGGCCGTCGTCGGCTACGCGTCGCTGACGCTCAACCAGCTCGCGCTCGCGACGGGCGCGCTGGCGCCCGCGATCGCCACCGCGACGGCGCTCGACCCGATCGCGAGCGTCGTGCTCGGCGTCACGCTGTTCGCCGAGACGCTCTCCGCCACCGCGCTCGGCACCGCCGTCGGGATCGCGGCGCTCGCCGCGACGCTCGCCGGCATCGCCGTGCTCGCGCACGCGTGGGAGCCGCCCGCACTCGCGCATGGCGCGCAGCACCCGTCCGCCTGACTAACCCCGCTCCAACAGACCCGCCGGACGGCGCGTTTAGCATGGGTGGCCGTGAGCGCCACCGACAAGGCGACCGGCGCAGCCACGCCGCCCGCCGGGACGACCGAGTTCGAGGAGGCGGAGCGCGCACGCCGCCTCGCGAAGCTGGAGCGCCTGCGCGCCCGCGGCACGGAGCCCTACCCCGTCCGCTTCGACCGCGACGCGACCGCCGCCGAGCTGCGCGCGCGCCATCCCTCCCTCGCCGCGGGCGAGCGCAGCGGCGAGCGCGTGCGCGTGGCGGGCCGAGTCACCGCGCTGCGCCGCCACGGCGGCCTCGGTTTCGCCGACCTGATGGACGAGAGCGGCACGATCCAGCTGCTGGCGCGGCGCGACGCGCTCGGCGAGCCGGCACTCGACGACTTCGCCGCGCTCGACCTCGGCGACTGGGTCGGCGGCGAGGGCGAGGCGATCGCGTCGAGAAGCGGCGAGCTGACGGTCGAGCTGACGCGCTTCGAGCTGCTGTCGAAGGCGCTGCGCCCGCTGCCCGACATGCGCTGCGGCCTCGCCGACGCGGAGGCGCGCTCGCGCCACCGGCACGTCGACCTCGTCGTCAACCCGCGCGCGCGCGAGGTCTTCCGCGCGCGCTCGGCGGCGATCTCCGCGGTGCGCTCGACGCTGCTCGCGCGCGGCTTCCAGGAGGTCGAGACGCCGGTGCTGCTGAGCCGGGCGGGCGGCGCGGCGGCGCGCCCGTTCCACACCCACCACAACGCGCTCGACCTCGACATGCACCTGCGGATCGCGCTCGAGCTGCCGCTCAAGCGGCTGCTCGTCGGTGGCATGGAGCGCGTGTTCGAGATCGGCCGCGTCTTCCGCAACGAGGGGGTCGACACGCGCCACAACCCCGAGTTCACGCTGCTGGAGGCCTACCAGGCGTTCGCCGACTACCACGAGATGATGGAGCTGACGGAGGCGCTCGTCGCCGCCGCCGCGCAGGCCGCCAACGGCACGACCGTCGTGCACGCCGGCGAACGCGAGCTCGACCTCAGACCGCCGTATCGCCGCGTGACGATGATCGAGCTGGTCGAGCAGCACACGGGCGAGCGGATGCACCCGTCGATGCCGGTCGAGCAGGCGCGTGCGATCGCCGACCGCCACGACGTCCGCTGGCTGGAGGCGTGGGGCTCCGGACGGATCCTCAGCGAGCTCTACGACGCCGTCTGCGAGCCGCTGCTGATCGAGCCGACGTTCGTGCTCGACCACCCGCGCGAGATCTCGCCGCTGGCGCGCGCGCACCGCGACGACCCCGAGCTGACCGAGCGCTTCGAGCTGGTCGTCGGCGGGCGCGAGCTGGCAAACGCCTACAGCGAGCTGAACGACCCGGTCGACCAGGCCGCGCGCTTCGCGGCCGCGGCGCGGCTGCGCGACGGCGGCGACGAGGAGGCCGAGCCGGCCGACGACGACTACGTGCGCGCGCTCGAGTACGGGCTCCCGCCGGCCGGCGGGCTCGGCATCGGCATCGACCGGCTCGTGATGCTGATCGCCGGCGTCGAGTCGATCCGCGACGTGATCCTCTTCCCCACCCTGCGCCCGCAGGACGACGGGTCGCGCGCGGACGCCGCGGCGTGCGAGCTGGCGCCGCCGCTGCCCGACGAGGCGGCTGACGACGACGAGGGCGCTCGGACGCCGCACGACCCGCACCCCGTCGCCGTCACGCGCCACCCGCGGTCGCTCAAGCCGCTCGCGTGGCTGACGGCGCTCGTCGGCGTGATCTCGCTGCTGCCGTCGCTGCCGCTCGTCGACTGGTCGTTCGGCGCCGGCGAGCTGCTGGAGCGGCCCAGTCGCGTGGTCACGTTCGTGATCTCGGTCGCGCTCGGGATCGCGCTGATCGCCGTCTCGCGCCAGATCGCGCGCGGCCGGCGGCGCGCGTGGTGGGCCGCCGTCGTGCTGTTCGGCGCGGCCACGGTCGTGCACGTCCTCAAGGGCCCGCATCCGATCCCGGTGCTGGCGAACCTCGCGATGCTGACGGCGTTCGTCTGGTACCGCAACGACTTCCACGCCAAGAGCGACCCCGGCTCGCTCGCCGACGCGCTGCTGTTCGTCCCGCTCTACCTGGGCAGCGTGCTGCTGTTCGGCGTCGTCACGCTGCTGACGCAGGTGCATCGCGTGACGCCGTCGCTCAGCGCCGGCGGCGTGCTGCGCACGACGTTCGGCGGGCTGATCGGGTTGAACGGCGACTACCACTATCGACGCGACCTGTTCGGCGACTTCTTCGGCGACGCGCTGCTGACGCTCGGCGTCGCCGGGCTGGCGATCCTGCTGTTCCTGATCTTCCGCCCACTCGTGCAGCGCACGCCGCCGGACGAGCAGGCGCGCGAGCGGGCGCGCGCGATCGTGCGCCGCTGGGGCTCGGACACGCTCGCCTGCTTCGCGCTGCGGCGCGACAAGAGCTACTTCTTCTCGCGCGACGGCGAGTCGCTGATCGCCTACGCGTACGTGCGCGGGCATGCGATGGTCGCCGGCGACCCGATCGGGCCGCCGCAGGCACGCGGCCGCGTGCTCGACGAGTTCCTGTGGCACTGCCGCGAGCACGGCTGGGGTGTCGCGTTCCTCGCCGTGCGCGAGGCGGACGCGCCGATCTATCGCGAGCGCGGGATGAGCGCGATCTACCTCGGCGACGAGGCGATCCTGCGCTGCGACCGCTTCACGCTCGACGGCGCGGCGATGAAGCCGGTGCGCGAGGCGGTCAACCGCGTCGCGCGCGACCACGCCTTCGAGCTGCTGCGCGAGTCGGAGGCGACGCCGGCGCTGGTGGCGCAGCTCAACGCGATCAGCGACGAGTGGCGCAGAGGCGCGCAGGAGCGCGGCTTCACGATGGAGCTGGGCGAGGACGTCGCGGGCGAGGACCCGGACTTCCTGCTCGCGGTCGCGCGCGACGCGAACGGCGAGCCGGCCGGCTTCCTGCGCTTCGTGCCCGCCTACGGCGAGGACCCCGGCTACTCGCTCGACCTGATGCGCCGCAAGCTCGACTCGACGAACGGGATGACCGAGTACCTGATCGCGAACGCGGCGCTGGCGCTGGGCCGCAGAGGCGTGCGGCGCCTGTCGCTCAACTTCGCCGCCTGGGGCCGGCTGCTCGACAGCGCCGAGGACGCCGGCTGGCTCGGGCGCTTCGAGCAGAAGCTCGCGCGCGGCCTGAACCCCTACTTCCAGATCCAGTCGCTGCGCGACTTCAACGCGAAGTTCGGCCCCGAGTGGCTGCCGCGCTCGATCGTGATCGACGACCTCGGCGAGCTGCCGAAGGTCGCGCTGCTGTACGCGAGCGTCGAGGGCTTCCTCGACCTGCCGCTGATCGGCCGCCTGTTCGTGCCGCCGGTGCGCCGCGCGGCCACGGCCGCGGCGGAATAGCGCGGGTCAGCCGGCGGGCTCGGCCACGGGCTCGGCGTCCGCCGCCCGCACGGGAGGCTGCGCGGCGACGAAGTCGCGCGAGCGCACGAGCAGGAGCCCGGCGAGCGCGCCGACGAGCGCGGTCGCCGCCGCGATCAGGAGGATCTCGTGCAGGGCGCCCGCGAAGGCGGCATGGAACGCGTGGCTCGGCACGCCCTGCGGCCGCGCTGCCAATGCCCCACCTCCGGCTGCGGCGCCGGGCAGGCGCGCGACCAACTCGTGCTGGAAGACCGCGCCGAGCGCCGCGACGCCCGTCGCCAGCCCGACCTGCCGGCAGGTGTTGTTCACGCCGGAGGCCATCCCGGAACGCTGATGCGGCACGACGCCGACCGCCGTGGAGGCGATCGCCGGGTTCGCCATCCCGATCCCGATGCCGGCGACCAGGAAGCCCGGCAGCAGCGCCGTCCAGCCCGAGCTGGCCGTGATCCCGCTCATCAGCGCCAGGCCGCCGGCGACGAGCAGCAGCCCGCCGGACAGCAGCCAGCGGACGGGCATGCGCACGGTCAGGCGCCCGGCGAACGGCGCGACGACGAACGACACGAGGCTCAGCGGCAGGAAGCGCAGGCCGGCCTGCAGCGGGCCGTAGCCGAGCACGTTCTGGATGTAGAGCGTGAGGTAGAGGAACATCGCGAACATCGAGGCCGACATCGCGACCGTCAGCAGCGAGACTCCCGCGAACGACGGCACGCGCAGCAGCGTGAGGTCGAACATCGGGCGCGTCTGACGCTGCTCGACATACAGGAACGCGAGCAGCAGGAGCGCCGCGCCGCCGAGACACGCAACCGTCTGGGTGCTCCCCCAGCCGGCCTCGTTGGCCTGCGTGAGGCCGAACACGAGCAGGAACAGGCCCCCGGAGAAGGTCACGAGCCCGAGCCAGTCGACGCCCGTCGCCTGGGGGTCGCGCGACTCGTCCACGCGCGTGAGCGTGAGCGCCAGCGCGACGACGCCGATCGGCACGTTGACGAAGAAGATCCACTCCCAGCCGATGCCGGCAGTGAGCGCGCCTCCGACGACCGGCCCGACCGCCACGGCCGCGCCGATCACCGCGCCGTAGACGCCGAAGGCGATGCCGCGGTCGCGCCCGCGAAACGCACCCGCGATCAGCGCGAGCGAGGTCGCGAGCATGATCGCGCCGCCGACGCCCTGCACCGCGCGCGCGACGTTGAGCATCAGCGGCCCGCTCGACAGGCCGCACGTCATCGACGCGGCCGTGAAGATCACGAGCCCGATCGCGAACAGGCGCCGGCGCCCGAACAGGTCGGCGATCGAGCCGGCCGTCAGCAGCAGCGCGGCGAGGCTGAGCGCGTAGGCGTTCACGACCCATTGCAGGTCGTCGAAGCTCGCGTGCAGCTCGCGCTGGATGTCGGGCAGCGCGACGTTGACGACCGTGATGTCCATCAGCAGCATGAAGATGCCGACGTTCACCGCGATCAGCGTCCACCACTTGCGGTCCATCATTCGACCTTAGCGCCGCGGGCGGCGATGCTGCGGTCAGCCGCCGGCTACGTCGCGGCGCACGAACACGATCAGGCCGGCCGCCGCGGCCGGCAGCGCGTACAGCGCGCAGACCCACGCGGCGCGCACGATCGGCGCCCAGTCGGCCGGTTCGCGCAGCAGCCCCTGCCAGGCGTCGAACTGCGTCGAGAGCAGATACGGCTTGAGCCCTTCGAGGCCGGAGATGACGCCGATCAGCTGCAGCAGCAGCGAGATCATCAGCGTGCCGACGATCGCCGCCGCCGAGTTGCGCGTCACGGTCGAGAGCAGCAGCGCGATCGCCACTACGGCGATCACCGGCAGCATGTAGGCGCCGAGCGCAGCCGCCATCAGCCCGAGCGCGCGGCCGACCGGGATCTTCGTGCCCGACAGCGACGTGAGCGGGTGGATGCCGTAGCGCAAGCCGCCGAGCAGCAGCCCGACGCCGGCGAACAGCACGAGCGCCGCGAGCGCGTACGTGAGCGCGGCGAGCGCCTTCGCGATCCACACCTGGTGGCGGTCGACCGAGCGCGTGAGGATCGTCTTGAGCGTGCCGTTGCCGTCCTCGTTGGCGACGATGTCGCCGGCGACGAGCGCGACGATCAGCGGGAACAGCCAGATCGAGCCGAAGATCAGCAGCACCGGCGGGATCGCGAGACCGGTCTCGCGCACGTAGCGGCCGAACGGCACGTCGTCGGGTCCGCGGCCGCTACGCAGCGCGAGCGCGAGCACGAACAGGATCGGCACGATCGCCGCCATGCCGAATCCGAGGTAGGTGCGCTTGAGCGCGCGCAGCTTGCGCAGCTCCCAGCGGTAGATCGTGGCGATGCCGGGACGGCGGCGCGTGCGCGGGGCGGCGGCCGCCGGGGCCGGGGCGCCTTCGGCGACGGCGCTCATCGGGCCACCGCCGCGGCCGGTCGCCCGCCGTCGCCGCCCGAGGGGACGAGCCCGTCGCCCTCGGTGAGGCGGAAGAACAGCTCCTCGAGCGAGGCGGACGCGGGCACGAGCGCGACGATCCCGACGCCGGCCTCCACGAGCGCGATCGACAGCTCCGCGACGGCGCGGTCGCGGTCGCCCTCGACCGCGAAGGCGATCCCGTCGCCGCCGGCCTCGACCTCGCGGATGCCCGCCTGCGCCGAGCAGACGGCCTGCGCGCGCACGTCGTCGGTCGTCCGCAGGCGATAGCTCTGGCCGGTTGAGTGCAGCAGCGCGTCGAGCGCGCCCTCGTAGATCACCTGGCCGGAGCGCACGATCGCGACGCGGTCGCACAGCTCCTCGACCTCGCCCATCAGGTGCGAGGACAGCAGCACGGTCATGCCCTCGTCGGCGAGCCGGCGCACGAGCACGCGCATGTCGCGCATGCCGGCCGGGTCGAGGCCGGTCGTCGGCTCGTCGAGCAGCAGCAGGCGCGGCGCGCGCAGCAGCGCGGCGGCGATCCCGAGGCGCTGCTTCATGCCGTGCGAGTAGCCCTTGACCTTGTCGCCCTGGCGGTCGGCGAGGTCGACCGTGTCGAGCGCCTGGTCGATCCGCTCGCGCGCGTCGCCGCCGTCGAGCGCGGCCATCAGCTCGAGGTTCCTGCGCCCGTTCAGATACGGGTAGAAGCGCGGCGCCTCGACGAAGCCGGCGACGCCGTCGAGCGCCGCCGCGCCCTCCTGGAGCGGGTCGCGGCCGAACAGCCGCGCGCTGCCCGCGTCCGGACGGATCAGGCCCAGCAGCATCCGCAGCGACGTCGTCTTGCCGGCGCCGTTGGGACCGAGGTAGCCGTAGACGGAGCCGGCCTCGACGGTCAGGTCGACGTGGTCGACGGCGGTCACGTGGCCGTAGCGCTTGACGAGGCTGCGCGCCTCGATCGGGTGCCCTCCGGCTTCGCTCATCCGAGCTGACGCGCTGCGGTCTCGGCCGACTGGGCGGGGATCGAGCCGGCGACGACGTAGTCGACGCCGCCGCGCTGGAAGCTCAGCACGGTCCCCAGCTCGGTGGCCAGCTCGTCGCCGGTCGCGCCGTTGACGTTGATCTGCGGCAGGCGCAGCGAGCTGCGGCCGGAGCCGGAGCCGAGCGGCGACTCGCCCGCTCTCGCCTTGCGCTCGACCACGACGATCCCGCCGAGCCCTCTGCCGTACGTGACGACCGCGGCCGGGCTCGCGCCATGGCCGGCGAGCCAGACGTCGTGGCGCGGCAGGCCGGCGAGCTGGTCGGGCGCGGCGAGCGTGAAGGGCACCGCGGCCTGCACGGCGGAGACGCCGGTGACCGGTCTCGCGTGCGTCTTCATGCCCGTATGGTCGGCCGGACCGCTCGGGCCCGAGGACGGCGAGAGGTCGACGATTCTCGTCCCCGCCGGCGGCGGAACGACGATGTCGCTCGTCGCGACCGGACCGAACGAGACGTGCGTCGCGGTCAGCTCGAGCACCGGGTCGGACTGGCCGGCGGCGTAGATCGCGGCGCGCAGCGGCACGCCGTTGGTCGCGTCCCACGCCAGCTCGGCGGCGCCGAGGAGGCCGCCGTCGCCCTTCGGCGCGATCCGCACCGTGTACGTCGGCTGATGCGCGGTCGAGGTCGGCGTCGCGCCGGAGACGTTCCAGTTCGTGCCGAGCTGCGTAATCGCTCTGTCGATCTGCGCGAGCGTCGGCGGCGTGTGCGTGTCGGTCTGCTGCGTGGCGTCTCTTCTCTGCGGCAGCGCGACGCGGTAGGCGGTGCTGGTGGAGGCGTCGTAGAGCGTGAGCGTCGTGCCGTCGGAGACGACCTGCGCGTCGCCCGCGTCGGACTGCAGCTCGACGCGGAAGCGCCCGTCGTTCGCGATCCACACGCGCCCGGAGGCGCCCGCCATCAGCGGCGAGACGGTGCCCTCCGGCAGCGCGCCGGACGGGATCAGATGGTTCGTGAAGTGGACGCGGGCGGTGACGCCGTCGACCTTCGGCGCGGTGAGCGCGTCGTGGACGGCTACGTCGAGCGGCTTCGACGCCGGCTTCGGGTTGCTCTGGAGCGCGGCCTGCGCGATCCCGACGCCCGCGACGAGCACGACGACCGCGACGGCGAGCGCGACCAGGCGGCCGGTGGAGATGGTGCGCAGTCGTCTCATGGGCGGGGTTCTACCCCCCGACCTTGAGATCTCTGTGAGAGCGGCACAGCGGCCGCCACCGGCAGTTCGAGCGCGAACGTCGCGCCGTGCGCGCTGGCGCTCCCGCCGTGGCGCGCAGCCGTCGCCTGGACGATCGCGAGGCCGAGCCCGGTGCCGCCCGGCGGCGCGTCCGGCCCGCGCCAGAAGCGCGCGAACGCGTGCTCGGCCTGCTCGTCGGTCAGACCGGCGCCCTCGTCGCTGACGGCGAGGCGCGCGCGGCCGTCCGCGAGCGCCGCCTCGACGACGATCGCGCCGCCGGGCGGCCCGTGGCGCTCGGCGTTCTCGACGAGGTTGCGCAGCGCGCGCTCCAGCGCCGCGCGGTCGCCGCGCACGGGCACCGGCTCGCCCGCCGCGCGCACGCTCGCGGTCGGATGCGCGGCCGCGACCTCGCGTGCGAGTGCGACGAGGTCGACCGTCTCGGCGTCGGCGGGCGGCGCGGCGGCGTCCTCGCGCGCAAGCGCGAGCAGGTCGTCGAGCAGCGCGGCGAGGCGCTCCGCGTCGGACTCGATGTCGGCCAGGACCGCCGGGTCGGCGCCGTGGCGCGCGACGTAGGCGGCGTTGCCGCGCAGCGCCGTCAGCGGCGTGCGCAGCTCGTGCGAGGCGTCGCCGACGAAGCGCCGCTCGCGCTCGCGCGCCCGCTCCAGCGCCGCGAGCATCGCGTTGAGCGTCGCGGCGAGACGGCCGACCTCGTCCTGCGCGCCGCCGGCCGGCAGCCGCCGGCCCGGATCGCCCGTGCGGGCGATCGCCTCCGCGCCGGCGGTCAGGCGCGTGAGCGGGCGCAACGCCCGGCGCGTCAGCAGCGTCGCGAGCGCAGCCGCGACGAGCGCGGTCGCCAGCGCCACGACGACGAACAGCTTGCGCAGCGGCTGCAGGGTGCCGGCGACCCCGCTCGTCTCCCCCGCGACCGCAACCGCTCCGCCGGCGGCCGGCCCGCCGCCGATCGCCGGCAGCGGTGCGGCGTAGAGGCGCAGCCGCTCGCCGCCGAGGTCGACGGACCCGTAGCCGGAGCGCCGCGCGCGCAGCGCGCGCTCCAGCGCCGGCGAAGCCGGCAGCACGCGGCCGCCGAGCGCGGCCGAGCGGGCGACGATGCGACCGTGGCGGTCGAGCACCTGCACGAACGCGGCGCTCGTGCCGACGCGGCCCTCGAGCACGCCGGGCGCGGTGATCAGCCCCGGTGTCGTGGCGGCGAGCTGCGCGACCTCGACGGCGCGGTCGTGCAGGCCGCGGTCGAGCGAGCGGTGGAGCTGGCGCGCGACGAGCGCGAACGTGATCCCGCCCAGCACGGCGACGGCGATCACGAGCGTCGCGCCGGCAGCGAGCGCGACGCGCGTGCGCAGCGGCAGGCGGCGGGCCGGCGATCTCATCGGTCGAGCACGAAGCCGACGCCGCGCACCGTGCGGATCAGCGGCGGGTCGCCGAGCTTGCGGCGCAGGTAGGCGACATAGCGGTCGACGACGTTCGGCAGCGCCTCCAGCTCGCCGCCCCACACCTCCTCCAGCGCGCGCTCGCGCGTGATCACGGTGCGCGCCTCGCGCAGCAGCAGCGCGAGCAGCTCGGCCTCGCGCGGGGTCAGCTCCAGCTCGCGCCCGGAGCGGGTGGCGCGGCCGCTGGTGGGATCGAGCGTCAGGTCGTCGAAGGCGAGCGTCTCCGCCACCGGGCGATTGCGGCGCAGCAGCGCGCGCACGCGCGCCAGCAGCTCCTCCGGCGCGAACGGCTTGACGAGGTAGTCGTCGGCGCCCGCGTCGAGCCCGGCGACGCGATCGGCGACCGCGTCGCGCGCCGTCAGCAGCAGGATCGGCAGCGCGAGCCGCTTGCCGCGCAGCCGCCGCGCGACCGCCAGCCCGTCGAGCCCCGGCATCGAGACGTCGAGCACGACCAGGTCGGGCGCCGAGCGCTCGACCTCGGCCAGCGCGGCGCCGCCGTCGGCGACCGCGCGCACCGCGTAGCCCTCGGCGCCGAGCGTCCGCTCGAGCATCCGTCGCACGGGCGCGTCGTCGTCCACGACGAGGACGGAGAGACCGCTCATCGGCCGACAGCCTACGCTCGCGCCGTGCCGGGGAGCCTCCATCCGGTCCATCGCGAGCGGGAGGTTGGGGCCGCGTTGGGCCCGCCTTGCGAGACCGTTACGGCGAAGCGGACGTGCCATCGTATGCGCCGATGCGGCGCTCCCCCACGCACGCGACGTCCCTCGCCGGGCTGCTGCTGCTCGGTCTGCTCGCCGGCTGCGGCGCGCAGTCCAAGCCGGCCGCGACGGCGACGTCCGCCCGCGCCACGACGACGACCGCCGCGCCCCACCGCCCCGTCTCCGTGCGGCTGCGGCTCGTCGCGACGCGGCAGCTTCCAGCGCCCGTCCAGCTCCCGGCCGTTGCGGTCGCCGGCGGCCGTGTGCTGGCCTCCGGCGGGCTGAGCGCGCAGGACTCCTCCGTGGCCGACGTCGTCGCCGTCGCCGGCGCGGGCGTGTCTGCCCCGCGCCGTGTCGGCACGCTGCCGCAGGCGCTGCACGACGTCGGCGCGGCGTCGCTCGGCGATCGGATCGCGCTGTTCGGCGGCGGCACCGCCGCGAACGGGACGTCCTCGTCGGTGCTCACGGTCGCGCCGAGCGGCGCGGTCAGCACCGCCGCCAGGCTCCCCGTCGGCTTCTCCGACTCCGCCGCCGCGGCGATCGGCGCGACCGCGTACGTCGTCGGCGGCTACACCGGCAGCGTCCCGCTGCGCTCCGTGCTCGCCTACACGCCCGGCCAGCCGGCGCTGCGCGACGTCGCGAAGCTCCCCCACCCGCTGCGCTATGCGGCCGTCGCCGCGGTCGGCGGCAGGCTGCTCGTCGCGGGCGGGACCGATGGCGTGAACGCACGCCGGGAGATCGTCAGCGTCGACCCCGCGAGCGGTCGTGCGCGCACGATCGGCCTGCTGCCGCAGCCGCTCGAGCACGCCGCCGGCGCGGCGCTCGGCGGGACCTTCTACGTCTTCGGCGGGCGCGGCGACGCGCTCGGCAGCCAGCGGCGCGCGATCCTCGCGATCGACCCCGCCAGCGGTCGCGTACGGGCGGCAGGTTCGCTGCCGCGCGCGCTGTCGGACCTCGGCGCGGCCACGCTCGGGAACGCCATCTGGCTCGTCGGCGGGCGCGACGCGAGCGGCGGCGTCGCCGGCAGCGCCTTGGAGCTGACGCGATGAGACGGCGCATCGCGTCGCGCGTCGCGCTCGTCGCGGCGCTGCTGGCGGCGGTCGCCGCCGGTGGCTGCGGCGGCAGCGCAGCTCACAGCGGGACCAGCACGGCGACGACGACGTCCACGGCGAACCGGCTCCACAGACACCCCGCGCCCGCCGCCGCCGACGTGACGCCACGGGCCGGGCGGATCCCGCCGCCGCTGTCGCCGACGAACGTCTACGCGGCCGAGCGCCCCGGCCCGCTCGCGCCCGCGGCCCGGCACGCGCTCCCGCTCGTCTACGTGCCGAACTCGACCTCGGCCACGGTCGACGTGATCTCCCAGCGCACCGGCAAGATCGTCGCCCACTTCGCCGTCGGGAGACTGCCGCAGCACGTCACGCCGTCGTGGGACCTGAAGACGCTGTGGGTCACGAACGACCAGGGCAACAGCCTCACGCCGATCGACCCGCTGACCGGCAGACCCGGCAGACCGGTCCCCGTGCTCGACCCGTACAACCTCTACTTCACCGCCGACGGCATGCACGCGATCGTCGTCGCCGAGGCGCACCGCGAGCTGGACTTCCGCGAGCCGCACACGATGAAGCTGCAGCACGCGCTGGCGGTGCCGCAGTGTCCCGGCGTCGACCACATGGACTACACGGCCGACGGGCGCACGGCGCTCGTCTCGTGCGAGTTCGGCGGCGACATGATCGTGCTCGACCTCGTCCACGAGCGCGTGCTGCGGCGGATCGAGCTGAGACCCGGCGCGATGCCGCAGGACGTCAAGCTCTCGCCCGACGGGCGCACCTTCTACGTCGCCGACATGATGAGCAACGGCGTGTGGCTGATCGACGCGCGCACGTGGAGAGTGATCCGCCTGCAGCCGACCGGCCGCGGCGCGCACGGCCTCTATCCCAGCCGCGACGCGAAGACCTTGTACGTGTCGAACCGCGGCGAGGGATCGATCTCGCTGATCTCGTTCCGCACCGGGCGGCCCTACCGCAAGTGGCTGATCCCCGGCGGCGGCAGCCCGGACATGGGCGGCTTGTCGGCCAACGGGCGCGTGCTGTGGCTGAGCGGCCGCTACAACGCCGAGGTCTACGCGATCGACACGCGTACGGGGCGGCTGCTGCACCGCATCAGAGTCGGCAGCGGCCCGCACGGGCTGGCCGTCTGGCCGCAGCCCGGCCGCTATTCGATCGGGCACACGGGCATCCTGCGCTGACGCCGCACCGCCGCTGGGTCGCCTACGCCGCGCCGGCGTGCTGCGCGGCGAACGCGCTCAACGCCTCGCGCGCGCCGCCGACCCACGGGTCGCCGTGCGCGAGCAGCAGCACGTCGAACAGGAGCGTCTCGGCGAGCTGCGCGTAGGCGTCGGCGAGCCCGCGCTTGACGCCCTCCGGGTCCTCGCCGAGCAGGAAGTCGGACACGAACCCCAGCTCTCCGTCATCGCCGCGGACCACCCCGTCGGCGACGGCCAGCGCCCCGCCGTGGCGCTCGTCAGCGATGTGCAGCGCCGCCTCCTCCGGGCAGATCGCGGCGACTCTGTGCGCGACGACGTCCGCCGCCAGCTCCTCGCCGAAGCGGAAGCCCTCCACGCGGACGCCTCGGTCCTGCAGGTCCCACAGGCCGGCCTCGTGGCAGTGGACGCTGCAGCCGAAGCGCTCGGCGAAGCGCGCGCTGTGGCGCAGGTGGTGGCGGTTGACGAGCACGATCCGCTCGGGCGGGCCGTGCTCGGCGAACCACGCGAGCCCCTCGTCGGGGAGCATCGGGTCGATCAGCGTGCGGCTGGTCTCGTCGTAGGCCGAGTGGACCGTGCGTCTGATCGTGTCGCGGAACGCGGTCCAGTGCCACAGGCCGGGAGCCAGCTCGTCCATGGCAGCGGTTCTCCCCGGTCGCGCGCCTGCCGAATCGCCCGCGGGCTCAGGCCACGCGCCGCATCGTCGCCCGCGCGCGGCGGCCGACGAGGTCGCCCCACTCCTCGTCCTCGATGCGAGCCGGCTCGGTCGTGGCGACGAAGTCGGCCAGCACGCGCGCGAGGCCGGCGGGGTCTTCGAGGTTGGGGAAGTGGGCGGCGCGCGGCAGCGTCTCGAAGCGGGCGCCGGGGATCGCGGCGGCGGCGTCGCGACCATGCGCGAGCGGGATCGTGCGGTCGCGCTCGCCCCAGACGATCAGCGTCGGCATCTCGCTCAGCAGGTGCAGGCGGTCGCGCGCGCTGACGCGCTGCCCGTGGCGGTCGATCACCGCGCGCAGCGTCTCGAGGAAGGCGCGGCGCGCGCCGGGTTCCTGCAACGGCCGCAGCGCCCGTGCCACCGCCTGCAGGTAGACGCCTTTGTCGTTGCCGCGCGCCCGCAGCCGCGTACCCGCGTCGGCGAGCGCGCCGACCAGCCGCGGCTGCGTGGCGAGCCGCAGCAGCAGCGCCGAGCCCGGCATCGCGGCCCCGCGCAGCAGCGGGCTGACCTCCGGACCCAGGCCGCCGCTGGAGACGAGCACGAGCCGCTCGGTGCGCTGCGGAAACTGGTAGAAGAACTGCATCGCGACCCCGCCGCCGAGCGAGTGCCCGACGATCGTCGCCCGCTCCACGCCGAGCATCGCCAGCAGGTCGCGGATGCTCGCCGCGTGCGCCCCGAGCGAGTAGTCCCCGCGCGGCGTCGCCGAGCCGCCGTGCCCGATCAGGTCGGGGGCGATCACCCGGTGCGAGCCGGCCAGCCGCATCGCCACCCCCTCCCAGTGGCGCGAGGAGTTGACCATCCCGTGGACCAGCACGACCACCGGCCCGCTGCCGCCCGCGACGCGGTAGACGGCACGGTGACCGTGCAGGTCGACCTCGTGCGCCTCGAACCCGCCGCCGCCGTCCATGCCGCAGACCGTAGGCGATCGGGCGGCGGTTCCGCGCCCGTTCAGCCGACGACGCGGAAGCTGACCGTGCGGGCGGAGCCGCCGGCCGGGGTCCCGGTCAGCTGGTAGGTGCCCGCGGCGAGCGTGCCCGTGAAGCTGAACGTGTTCGAGCCGGTCGCCGCAGGGCGGGTGATGGTCTTGCGGACGCCGACCAGCAGCGTGCACTTCGCAGCGTGCTTGTTCTTTCTCGTCGCCTTCACGCACCGGCCTCTGACCTTGCGCCCGGTCGTCTTGAGCGCGAGCTTGAAGCTCACCTTGGCGGCCGCACTGAGCGTGTAGGTCGCCTTCAGCTTGGTCGCCAGCAGACACGACTTGGCTCGCTTGTTCTTGCTGGTGGCCGTCACGCAGCGGCCGTGCACCTTGTGCCCGGCCGCCTTGAACGTCGAGGGTGAGACGCGCAGCTTCGACAACGCGGGCGGGGGCGGGGGCGATACGACGACCGTCTGAGGAGCGCTCGCAGACCCCACATAGTTGTTCCGCGTACCGTCACCGGAGTAGGTCGCGGTGACCGGATAGCTCCCGGTGTTCGCGTAGGCGACCGTGCAGGTCGCCGTGTTGCCCGAGAGGCCCTGTGCGCCGCAGTGGGCGGTGGCCGGGTTGCCGGCTCCGTCGCTGAACGACACCGTGCCCCCGTCCGGCGCGGGGGTGACGGTTGCCGTGTACGTGACCGACCCGTTCTTCACCACCGATCTCGCCGAGGTCGCAAGCGCCGTCGTCGTCGCCTGCAGCAGGTAGGCGCCGATGTCGCAGTTGATCCCCGCCGCCGGCGCGATGCCGCGCTGGTCAGACAGCGAGCACGCCGACGATGCGCCGCCGACCGCAACGGGCAGAGCGAAGCTCGGCGGCACGACGGCGAACGCCGGGTCTGCCAGCGACGTCGCGGTGCTCGAGCTGTTCAGCAGCGCGAACGTCTCCGTCGGTCCGCCGTTGTCGGCAAGCCCGTCTGCGAGATACGAGTCGAGCACGGCGCCGTAGGTGGACGGCCCATCCGCGGTGATCCCGTTGTGGCTTCCCGTTCCCGGCGACGTCGGCGAGATGCAGGTCCCGTCGTCGTCGAGGTTGTAGCCGCTGTCGACGATCGCGCCGTTGGCGGGACTGCAGGCAGAGCCCGCGGACTGCGCCGCGATGATGTCGCCAGCCAACGTCACTCTGGTTGGGTCCCCGCTGCTGATCGCCGTTCCGCTGCTGCCAGCGTTGTTCGCGATCGTCGAGGCCTCGACGGTGAGCACCCCGAGCGCCGAGATCGCCCCGCCCAGACCTCCGGACGTGTTGTTCGCGACTGTGGAGCTGGCGAGCGTCACCGTTCCGGCCGGCTGGACGTTGATCGCGCCCCCGTTGACCGGCGCGCTGTTGTTGACGATCGCCGAGCGCTCGACCGTGGCCGTCCCGAAGCTGATGATGGCGCCGCCCCCGACGCCGGTGGCGCTGTTGTGCGTGATCGTCGAATCCCGAACGCTGAGCATCGCGCCGGCGTCGTTCGAGATCGCACCGCCGTTGCTGGCGGAGTTGCTCGTCAACGTGGAGTCCTTGACGGTCAGCGTGCCTCTGTTGTCGACCGCTCCACCGAGGGAGGCGGTCGAGCCGAACTCGATCTCGAGCCCGTCGATCGTCACGTTCGACGTCGCCCCGACGGACAGCAACTGCACGGTTCTCGTGCCGTCGAGTATCGGGGTGCCGCTCTCGGCCTCGAACCTGAGACTCGGGCCTGCGAACGTGACGGTAAGCGCCGTCGGGCTCGGCGCGGACAGCAGGTAGATGCCGTTCGCAAGCTCGATCCGCACGCTGTCGGCGATCGGCTTCGCGTTCGCGCTCGTGACCGCGGTCGTGATCGAACAGGCGTTGCCCGGCGAGCTGCAGTCGGCGCTGCCGGCGGCCGCGGGTGCGGCGAACAGGGTGTCCGTCGCCGCCTGAGCCGACGCAGCCGACCCAGCGAGGAGGCAGGTAGCCGCTACGGCGGCGACGCCGAGGAGACGGCGCGGTGCGGACGGCTTCTTGCGGGGGAACGGCGGAGGAGACTGCATCGAATGGCTCGCCGGCCACCCTACTAGTCCCCGCGGGCCGCGGCCGCAACCACGGCTCGACGCGCCATCTCAGAAGGGTGAGTGAGGGGACTCGAACCCCCGACCGCCTGGACCACAACCAGGAGCTCTACCAGCTGAGCTACACCCACCACGGGTAGGGATGGACTGTACCAGCGGGGTTTTCGGCGCGCTGGGCGGTCGCTGCGGTCAACGCCGACGCGCCCAGCTGTCGCACTCGTCGCACCCGCGCCGTAGGCTCCGCCCGTGGCGACCGCTCGCGAGCAGCCCACGACGGGGCAGGCGGGAAGCGCGCCGGCGCGCGGCCCGCTCGTGCTCGCCACGCTGATCCTCGTCGCGGGCGTCGCGAACCTGAATCTCGCGGTCGCGAACGTCGCGCTGCCGGACATCGCGAAGGCGTTCGACGCCGGGCAGACGGGGCTGAACCTCGTCGCCGTCGGCTACTCGCTCGGGCTCGCGGCCTCGGTCCTCTACCTCGGCGCGGTCGGCGACCGCTACGGGCGCAAGCTGATGCTCGTGCTCGGCACGGCGCTCGCGATCCCGGCAAGCCTGCTCGCCGGCTTCGCGCCGACGCTCGGCGTGCTGTTCGCCGCGCGCCTGCTGGGCGGCCTCGCCGCCGGCCTCGCCTTCCCGACGACGCTCGCGCTGATCACCGCCCTGTGGTCGGGCGCCGGCCGCACGCGCGCGATCGCGCTGTGGTCGGGCATCGGCGGCGCGATCTCGGCGCTCGGCCCGCTGATGTCAGGCGCGCTGCTGGAGCACTTCGACTGGGGCTCGGTCTTCTTCGCGACGCTGCCGCTCGCGCTGATCGCGCTCGTGCTGGCGATCAAGCTGATCCCTGCGCACGTGAACGAGACGACCGACCCCGTCGACAACCTCGGCGGCATCCTGTCCGTGCTGCTCGTCGCGGCGCTCGTGCTGGCGATTAACTTCGCGCCCGTGCCGAACAAGGGCGCGCTGGCGATCGGCCTCGGGCTGGTCGCGCTCGCGGCCGGCGTCGCGTTCGTGCTGCGCCAGAAGCGCGCGGCCTCCCCCCTCTACGACCTCGACGTCGCGCGGCGGCGGATCTTCTGGGTCGCCGCCTGCGCCGGCGTGATCGTCTTCGGCTCGCTGATGGCGGCGATGTTCATCGGCCAGCAGTTCCTGCAGAACGTGCTCGGCTACTCGACGCTCGGCGCCGGCGCCTCGATCCTGCCGGCGGCCGCGCTGATGGTGGTCGTCGCGCCGCGCTCGGCGAGACTCGTCGAGAGATACGGCGCGCGCTTCACGCTCCTGTTCGGCTACGTCTTCTGCCTGCTCGGCTTCCTCGCGATGCTGCTGCTGTGGAAGGACGGCATCCCGTACTGGAAGGTGTTCATCGGCTACGCGCTGCTGGGGATCGGCGTCGGCCTCGCCGGCACGCCCGCCTCGCACTCGCTGACCGGCTCGGTGCCGGTCAAGCGCGCCGGGATGGCGTCCGGCACCGCCGACCTCCAGCGCGACCTCGGCGGCGCGATCATGCAGTCGATCCTCGGCGCGCTGCTGACGGCCGGCTACGCGGCCGCCTTCTCCAGAGCGATCGCCGGCTCGCCGAACGCCGGGCAGGTCAGCAGCGGCACGCAGGCGACGCTGGAGAAGTCGTTCGCGAGCGCGGCCGACCTCGCCCAGCAGCACCCGCAGTACTCGGACGCGATCCTGACGGCCGCCAAGTCCTCGTTCGTCTCCGGCGACAAGGCCGCGTTCAGCGCGGGGATCGTCGCCGTCCTGCTCGGCGCCACACTCGTCTTCTTCCGCTTCCCGAAACGGGAGCAGGAGCTGGCGCTGCTGGACCGGTACCACGCCGAGGACACGGCGCCCGCACCGGCCGCCTGAGGCAGCCGCGTCAGCCGACCGGCACGCCCTCGCGCGCTTCACGCGCCCGCGCCCGCGAAGCCTTCACGCGCGCGTGCGGGTCGAGCTCGACCTTGCGCAGGCGGACGAAGCCGGGCGTCACTTCGACGCACTCGTCCTCGCGCACGAACTCCAGCGCCTCGTCCAAAGTCGGCGGCGAGGGCGGCGTGAGCCGCTCCAGCTCGTCCGCAGTGGAACTCCGGATGTTCGTGAGGTGCTTCTCGCGCACGATGTTGACCTCGAGGTCCTCGGCGCGGTTGTGCTCGCCGATGATCATGCCGTTGTAGACGTCCGTGCCGGCGGCGACGAACATCGTGCCGCGGTCCTGCAGGCCGGTCAGCGCGAACGTCGTGACCTTGCCGGGGCGGTCGGCGATCAGCGAGCCGGTCGGGCGCAGGCGCAGCGCGCCCTGCCACGGCTCGTAGCCGTCGAAGACGTGGTGCAGGATCCCGGTGCCGCGCGTCTCGGTCATGAACTCGGTGCGGAAGCCGATCAGGCCGCGGGCGGGGACGCGGTATTCCATCCGCACCCAGCCGGTGCCGTGGTTGACCATCTCGCCCATGCGGCCCTTGCGCGTCGCGAGCAGCTGCGTGATGACCCCGACGTACTCCTCGGGAGCGTCGATCGTCATGTGCTCCATCGGCTCGTGCAAGACGCCGTCTATCTCCTGCGTGACGACCTGCGGCTTGCCGACCGTCATCTCGAAGCCCTCGCGCCGCATCAGCTCGACGAGGATCGCGAGCTGCAGCTCGCCGCGGCCCTGCACCTCCCACGTGTCGGGCCGCTCGGTCGGCAGCACGCGCAGCGAGACGTTGCCGACCAGCTCCGCGTCGAGGCGGTTCTTCAGCAGCCGCGCCGTCACCTTCGTGCCTCTCTCCTGCCCGGCGAGCGGCGACGTGTTGATGCCGATGGTCACGGACAGGGACGGGTCGTCGACGTGGATCACCGGCAGCGGGCGCGCGTCCTCGGGGTCGGCGAGCGTCTCGCCGATCGTCACGTCGGACAGGCCCGCTATCGCGATGATCTCGCCCGGACCGGCTTCGGCCGCCTCCACGCGCTCCAAGGCGTCGGTGACGTACAGCTCGGTCACCTTCACGCGCTCTATCGAGCCGTCGGTGCGGCACCAGGCGACCTGCTGTCCGCGTCTCAGCACGCCGTGGCGCACGCGGCACAGCGCGATGCGGCCGAGGTACGGCGAGGCGTCGAGGTTCGTCACCAACGCCTGCAGCGGATGCTCGGAGTCGTAGGACGGCGCCGGGATCCGCTCGACGATCAGGTCGAGCAGCGGCTTGAGGTTCTCGCCGTCGACCGGGTTCTCCGGGTCGTAGTCGACCGACGCCCAGCCGTCCTTCGCGTTCGTGTAGACGATCGGGAACTCGATCTGCGACTCGTCCGCGTCGAGGTCGAGGAACAGCTCGTAGACCTCGTCGATCACTTCCGCGATGCGCGCGTCGGAGCGGTCGACCTTGTTGATCACGAGGACCACCGGCAGCCGCGCCTGCAGCGTCTTGCGCAGCACGAAGCGCGTCTGCGGCAGCGGCCCCTCGCTCGCGTCGACCAGCAGCAGCACGCCGTCGACCATCGTCAGCCCGCGCTCGACCTCGCCGCCGAAGTCGGCGTGGCCGGGGGTGTCGATGATGTTGATCTTCGTCTCGCCGTACTGGACCGCGGTGTTCTTGGCGAGGATCGTGATGCCCTTCTCGCGCTCGAGGTCCATCGAGTCCATCACCCGCTCGGCGACCTCCTGGTTGGCGCGGAAGGCGCCGGACTGGCGCAGCAGGCCGTCGACGAGCGTGGTCTTGCCATGGTCGACGTGGGCGACGATGGCGATGTTGCGGAGATCGGAGCGGGTGGCTGTGGGCACCCGGCCCATCGTAGGGGAGCGGGCGCCATGACAGCTCCCTTCTATGCGTAGGACTCCGAAGATCGCCGTGCGTCGGCAGCCCGCAGGCGAAGTCCCAGGATCGGGTAGATCGCCGTGGAGCAGATCGCCGCGAGGATCAGCGAGGCCGCCGTCGAGCTGCGCATGTGATGGTCCGCGACGGCGATCGTCGTGATCGCGACGACGAGCGGCAGCTCGGTCGCGCTGAACAAGGCCAGCGCCGCCCGCTCGCGCGCGTCGAGCACCTTGCGGTAGAGCAGCAGCGCGGGCGCGCCGCGCACGAGCAGGAACAGCGCCAGGAACAGCGGCACCTTCAAGAACTGGATCGGGTCGTCGGTCAGCGCCGAGAGGTTGACGGCGACGCCGCTGGCGACGAAGAAGAAGGGGATCAGGAAGCCGTAGCCGACCGCCGTCAGCTTGCTCTCGAGCACCTCGACCTCGTGCCCGCGCAGCGCCAGGCGGGTGATGATGCCGGCGACGAAGCCGCCGAGCAGCAGGTCGAGCCCGAGCGACGAGGCCAGCGCCGCCAGCGCGAAGACGATCACGACCGTCGCGCGGATCGCGAGCTGGCTGCTCGTCTCCAGCGTCCGCTCGAGCAGGTTCCAGCCGCGCCCCAGCGAGCGCACGGCGATCACGCCGGCGAGCACCGCGAGCGCGATGAAGGCGACCAGGATCGCCGCGTTCTCGGCTGCGCCCTTCGTCGAGAAGACGATCGTGATCAGCAGGATCGGGCCGAACTCGCCCATCGCGCCGGCGCCCAGCATGTACGTGCCGAAGCGCGTTCTCAGCTCGTCGGCGTCGCGCAGGATCGGGATCAGCGTGCCGATCGCCGTCGTCGCGATCGCCGAGCCGGTGTAGAGCAGCGACACGACGATCCCGGCGAGCGCGAGCAGCCCGCCGACGGCATAGGCGAGCACGAGCGAGATCGCCCAGCCGAGCGCGGCGAGCCGCAGCGGCTCGCCGCGGATGCGCTCGAAGTCTATCTCGTAGCCGGCGAAGAAGAACAGCATGCCGAGCCCGAGGCTCGAGAAGAAGTCGACGAAGTCAGACGGGTGCGCGAGCCCCAGCACCTCCGGGCCGACGACGATCCCGAGCAGCAGCTCGAGCACGACCACCGGCACCACGAGGCGCTGCGCGATCAGCCCCGCCAGCAGCGCGGCGAGCATCGCCACGACGACGATCGTCAGGAACGAGCCGGCGTCGACGCTCACCACCCGGCGATCCTAACGCGCGGCAGGACGCGAACTGGGGTGCGGACCCCATTGAGGCGCTGCGTGAGACGCCGATGATGTGACCGCGGCGCCAGGCCGGCCCTCCACGTCTTTCGGCCCGGCGCCCCACCTTCCCCATATCGATCCACGGAGGATCTCCCGTGTCCGAAGCGCATGCGCTTGCGGTCGCGCCCGCCCCTGCGGTCGCGCCCGTCGCCGCCCCGACCCCCGTCGCGCCCCCGCTCGTCCCGGCGTGCGTCGCCGTCGTCGGGCTCGGGTACGTCGGCCTGCCGACCGTGCTCGCGCTGCACGACGGCGGCGCCGACGTGATCGGTATCGACATCAGCGAGCGCCGCCTGCAGGCGATCCGCACACACGACGTGGACCTGCCCGACGGCGACGTCGCACGGCTGGGCAGAGCGCTCGGCGGCGAGCGGCTGCGGCTCGGATCGAGCCCGGCGGCGATCGCGGCCGCCGACGCGGTGATCGTCTGCGTCCCGACGCCGGTCGACGCGCAGCGCAAGCCCGACGAGCGGGCGCTGCGCGCCGCCTGCGCGGCTGTCGTGGAGCACGCCCGCCCGGGGCAGACGCTCGTGCTGACGTCCACGATCTCCGTCGGCTCGACGCGCGAGCTGCTGGTCGATCCGCTCGCCGAGCGCGCCCTGCAGGCGGGCCGCGACGTGGCCGTCGCGTTCGCGCCGGAACGGATCTTGCCGGGCGATCCGACGGTCGACCAGCACGCCGTCCCGCGCGTCGTCGGCGGCGCCACGCCGGACTGCGCCCACCGCGCGCGCCGGCTGCTCGCGCCCACGACGGCGCAGATCCACGTCGTCTCCTCGCTCGAGGCGGCCGAGCTGACGAAGCTCTACGAGAACACGTTCCGCGCCGTCAACCTCGCGTTCGCGAACGAGATGGCGGGCGTCTGCACGCACCTCGGGATCGACCCGGTCGAGATCGTCGACGCGGCCGCGACGAAGCCCTACGGCTTCCTCGCCCACTACCCCGGGCCGGGCGTCGGCGGCCACTGCATCCCGGTCGACCCCTACTACCTGCTGGAGCCGCTGCGCGAGGCCGGCGTCGCGGCGCCGATCGCCGAGCAGGCGATGAAGGGGATCGCGGCGCGCCCGGCGGTCGTCGCGACGCGCGCGCTGACGTTGCTGCGACTGCGCGGGATCGCCCCGCCGCAGGCGCGCGTGGTGATCGCCGGGATGGCCTACAAGCCGGGCGTCTCCGACGCGCGCGAGTCGCCCGGGCTCGCGATCGCGGAGAAGCTCGAGCGTGCCGGCGCGCAGGTCGCCTACCACGACCCGCGCGTCCCGGCGGTGCGCACGGCGGCCGGCACCAAGCTGCGCTCGCTCGCGCGGCCGACGCCCGCCGACGCCGACCTCGCGATCGTGACGGCGCTGCACGCCGACGCCGACCTGCGCTGGCTCGACGCCTTCGAGCACGTGCTCGACGCGACCTACCGCCTGCCGCTCGACGGTCCCCGCCACCTCGTCTGAGCCGATGCCCCCGCCCCGTTTCGCCGACCGCGCGGCACGCGTCGCCGCCGCCGTCTACCTGGCCGTCCTGCTCGCCTTCGCCGTCGCCTACCACGGGCTGTGGTTCGGCGACGGCGGCAGCGACGTCGCGCTGATGGCCTACGGCCTGATCGTCGTCACGTACATCACGAGCCGCTTCCTGCTGTCGCTGCCCTACCGCCCGCCGCGCGACGCCGGCATCGAGCCGCACGTCGCGATCGTGATGCCGGCCTTCAACGAGGAGGAGGTGATCGCCCACTCGCTGCGCTCGCTGCTCGCGCTCGACTACCCGCCGGAGAAGCTCGAGCTGGTGGCCGTCAACGACGGCTCGACCGACCAGACGCTTCAGCGGATGGTCGAGGTCGCCGACGAGGAGCCGCGCGTGCGCGTGATCGATCTCGGCTCCAACTGCGGCAAGCGCGCCGCGATGGCGGTCGGCATGCGCGCGACCGACGCGGAGATCCTCGCCTTCGTCGACTCCGACAGCAGCGTCGAGCCCGACGCGCTGCGCCGCCTCGTGCAGGGCTTCGCGGACGAGCGCGTCGGCGCGATCTGCGGCCACGCCGACGTCGCCAACCCGGACGACTCCTGGCTCAGCCGCATGCAGGTCGTGCGCTACTTCGTCGCGTTCCGCGTCGTGAAGGCGGCCGAGTCGGTCTTCGCCTGCATCACCTGCTGCTCGGGCTGCTTCTCCGCCTACCGCCGCGCGGCGATCGTGCCGCACCTCGACACGTGGGAGCACCAGACGTTCTTCGGCTCGCCGGCGACGTTCGGCGACGACCGCGCGCTGACGAACCGCGTGCTGCGCGACTGGAAGGTGCTCTACGCCGCCGACGCGATCTCGCACACGGCGGTGCCGACGAAGCTGCGCCAGTTCCTGCGCCAGCAGCTGCGCTGGAAGCGCTCGTGGACGCGCGAGTCGCTGATCCTGATGGGCTTCGTGTGGCGCAAGCACCCGGTCGCGGCGCTGCAGGCGTACGCCGGCGTGCTGCTGTCGATCGTCGCGCCGATCGTGGCGCTGCGCGCGCTCGTGTGGCTGCCGCTCGTCGGCCACCGCGGCGTGCCGCTGATCTACGTCGCCGGCATCTACGCGATGGCACTCGCCTACGGCCTCTACTACGTCGTGCGCCAGCCGCGCTACGACTCGCGCTGGATCTACGGCGTCGTCTTCTGCTTCTTCTATCTCGCCTTCCTGCTGTGGCAGACGTACTGGGCGATCCTGACCGCGCGCAGCTCGGACTGGGGCACGCGCCCGGCGACCGCCACCGGCGCGGCGCCCACACCCCAGCCGACCGCGAACGAGGCCGGCGCATGAGCCGCTGGCGGCGCGCGGCCGGCTTCGCGCTGATCCCCCTGTCGGCACTGCCGCTCGCGGCGGCCGCGCCCGTCATCGCGCCCTCGGCCGCCAAGCGGATCGCCGAGCTGCGCGGCCTGCCCCACCCCCATCCCACCCCCGTCTCGTCCCCCACCATCACCCTCGAAGGGAGCCCACGCGCATGTGCGGCATCGTCGGTTACGTCGGACAGCGCCCCGCGCTCGAGCTGCTGCTCGGCGGCCTGGAGCGCCTGGAGTACCGCGGCTACGACTCTGCGGGCGTCGCCCTGCTCGACGCGGACGGCACGGCCGTGCGCGTGCGCAGCGTCGGCGGGATCGCGCAGCTGCGCGAGGCCGTCGCCGGGCACCCGCAGAGCGACGCGCTGCGCGTCGCGACGGCGGGGATCGGCCACACGCGCTGGGCGACGCACGGCCGCGTCAGCGAAGACAACGCGCACCCGCTGAGCGACGACGCGGGGCGCATCCAGATCGTCTTGAACGGGATCGTCGAGAACCACGCCGAGCTGCGCGCGCAACTCGAGGCCGAGGGCGCACACTTCGACTCCGACACCGACGCGGAGGTCGTCGCCCACCTCGTCGCCCAGACGCTGCATGCCGGCGGACTGGCGGAGGCGGTGCGCGCCACGCTGCCTCTGCTCAACGGCCATTTCGCGTTCGTCGCCGCCTCGCCGGAGCAGCCCGACACGCTCGTCGGCACGCGCCGCGCCTGCCCGCTGGTGGCCGGCCACGGCGAGGGCGAGCGCTTCCTCGGCTCCGCGCTCGTCGGCCTGCCGGGCGAGCTGGCCGGCGCGCACGCGATCGAGGACGACGAGATCGTCGTGCTCGACGCGCACACGACGCAGGTGCTCGACGCGCGCGGGCGCGCGGTGCGCCCGCGCGGGCTCGCGCTCGCCGACCGGCAGGAGCGCGCGGTACTCGACGGCCACGAGTCGTTCACGCTCGCGGAGATCGAGGAGCAGCCGAAGGCGCTGCGGCGCACGCTGCGCGTCGCGCCGAGCGGGCCGGGCCTCGACGAGCTGCCGTGGGTGTCGCTGTGCGCGGCGCGCCGCATCTCGATCGTCGCGTGCGGCACGAGCTACCACGCCGGCCTCGTCGGCCGCCTGCTGCTGGAGCGCTGGGCGGGGCTGCGCGTCGAGGTCGACATCGCGTCCGAGTGGCGCCACCGCGACCCTGACGTCGCGCGCGGGGACCTCGTGCTGGGGATCACGCAGTCGGGCGAGACGGCCGACACGATCGGCGCGCTGCGGCTCGCGCGCGAGCGCGGCGCGCAGGTGCTCGCGCTGACGAACGTGCCCGGCTCGCAGGTTACGCGCGAGGCGAGCGCGGTGCTGCTGACCGACGCCGGCACGGAGGTCGGCGTCGCCGCGACGAAGACGTTCGTCACGCAGGTCGCGATGCTTGCGGCGCTCGCGCGCCAGCTCGGCGCCGCGCGCGGGATCCTCAGCGACCTCCAGGCGGACCGCCTCGACGACGAGCTGCAGCGGCTGCCGGCCGTCGTCGCGGCGGCGCGCGCGGCCGCCGAGCAGCCGATCGCGCGGGCGGCGGAGCGCTGGAGCCAGGAGCCGTTCTTCCTCTTCCTCGGGCGCCAGGCCGGGCTGCCGGTCGCGCTGGAGGGCGCACTGAAGCTGAAGGAGATCGCCTACATCCCCTGCGACGCCTACGCCGCCGGGGAGATGAAGCACGGCCCGATCGCGCTGCTGCGCGAGGGCACGCCGGTCGTCGTCGTCGCGACGCAATCGCCGGTGCTCGACAAGCTGCGCTCGAACGTCGCCGAGGTCAAGGCGCGCGGCGCGCACGTGCTGGCGATCGCGACCGAGGGCGCCGCCGGCGCGATCGCCGACGAAGCCGACGAGCTGGTGCTCGTGCCGGCGACCGACCCGCTGCTGTCCCCGATCCCGGCGATCGTGCCGCTGCAGCTGCTCGCGCACCGGATCGCCTGCGCGCGAGGCCTGGACCCCGACCGGCCCCGCAACCTCGCGAAGACGGTGACGGTCGAATGAGGCGCTCGCTCATGCTGCTGCCGCTGCTCGCAGCGCTGCTGCTCGCCGCCGTGCCGGGATCGGCGGGCGCGGCCGCGAAGAAGCGCCCCGCGCGCCGCCCCGCGTGCGTCATGCCCAGCCGCCTCGCGTTCGCGCGCAAGGTCGGCCAGACGGTCGGCGTGCTGAGCTGGCACGCGAAGGGCAGCGCCACGCGCTGGCGCGTGACGCGCAACGGCCACACCGTCGGGCAGACCCATCACCACACGATGCGCATCGGGGTCGTGCTCGACCGCCCCTACCGCTTCGCGGTCGTCGCGCTGGACCGTAGAGGCCGCCGCACGCGCTGCGGCGTCGCGCGCCACGTCGACGTCGCCTACCAGCGACTCGGCGCGCCGCAGAGCCTCGCGATCGCCGGCAGCGAGCGCGGGATGAAGCTCGACTGGCTGCCGGGCGCGCGCGGCGACGGCAAGCTCGCCGGCTACCGGCTGCTGCGCGACGGCCAGCCGATGGGCCAGACGGCGGGCACGGCGTGGACGCTCGGCGCGATGCCGAACCACAGCTACCGCTTCGCGGTCGTCGCCGTCGACAGCCGCGGCCGCACGAGCGCGGCGAGCAACACCGTCACGCTCGTGACCGGCCACGAGCCGCCGTCGTCACCGCAGAACGTGCAGGCGCTGTCCGTCTCGGAGTCGTCGATCGGGGCGCAGTGGGACGCGAGCAGCGTCGGCGCCGGCCGCATCGTCGGCTACCGCGTGCTGCGCGACGGCGCGGTCGTCGAGCAGGTCGGCGGCACCTCCGCCGTGCTCGACAACCTCGCGCCGAGCACCGCCTACGGCATCTCGGTCGTCGCGATCGACGGGCTCGGCTACCAGAGCGCGCCGTCACCTGTGGTGAGCGCGCGCACGCAGGACCCGGTCCCCACGACCGGCCACGCGCACGCCTATCTGCTCGCCTCCACCGACCAGAGCTTCACCGACTTCCGCGCCCACTACCGGCAGGTCGGCTACCTCTACCCGACGTACTTCGACTGCACGTCGGCGATGCAGCTCCGGGGCCAGGACGACCCGCTTGTGACGGGCTGGGCGCGGGCGCGCAGAGTGCTCGTGATGCCGCGCGTCAACTGCCAGGGCACGGCGAGAGTGCACCAGATGCTGACCGACCCCGCGACACGCGCCTACTGGCTCGACACGATGGTCTCGCTCACGCAGACGTACGGCTACGACGGCATCTCGCTCGACCTCGAGGCGGGGCCGGCGGCCGACCGCGCCGCACTGACGTCGTTCGTCGCCGAGCTGGCCGCGCGCCTGCACGCCGACGGCAAGCTGCTGTCGCTCGCCGCCTCCGCGAAGGCGTACGACTCCAGGACGCACCCGCGCTCGGGGATCTTCGACTACCCGCAGATCTCGCAGTCGGCCGACTTCGTGATCGTGATGGTGTGGGGCCTGCACTGGGCGACGTCGGCGCCGGGCGCGCAGGACGAGATCGGCTGGGCGACGAGCGTCGCGCACTACGTCGCGACGATGCCGCTGCACCACAAGTTCGTCTACGGCACGAACCTCTACGCGATGGACTGGGCCGACGGCGGCGGCGCCGCGCACCCTGCCGACACCGAGCAGTACGGCGACATCGTGCCGCGCTTCCCGCAGCTCGGCGCGGCCACCCAGCTCGACCCGACCGTCGACGGCAACCACGCCACATACACTGACGGCGGCGGCTCGCCGCACGACGTCTGGTATCCGGACGCGGGCACGACCGAGCACCGCATCCAGCTCGCGGACGACAACGGCTTCGGCGGCGTCGCCTTCTGGCGCCTGGGCATGGAGGACCAGGGCGTCTGGAGCGACCCGCTGATCGCGCCGGGTGTTAGTTGGTGATTTCGCCCGCCGGTGGTCGCAAGCGACCGCCTTCGGGCGACGTCACCTACGCCGCGCGGCCGTAGCGCTCGGCCGCGCGCGCCTTCGCCTTCGCCGCCTCGACCTCGCGGTCCTTCGGCGGGGCGACCGTCGTCAGCTCGGCCAGCAGCTCGCGCGAGATCTCGGCGACCTGCTCGACCGCGCGCTCGAACGCCGCGGCGTTCGCCTGCGACGGTCTCGTGAAGCCGGAGATCTTGCGGACGTACTGGAGCGCGGACGCGTAGATCTCGTCCTCGCTCGCCGGCGGATCGAAGTTGTGGAGGGTTCTGATGTTTCGGCACATGCCCGCCATGGTAGGCGGCGTCGCCGCCCACGCCAAGCCGGCCGAGCGCCGTTCAGACCGCGACCGGCTCCGGCGGTGCGCTGACCGGCGTGCCGTCGCGCGAGAAGGCGATCGCGTCGTCCTCGATCGGCCCGCGCCGCAGCAGCAGGATGTCGCGCGCGTAGTTCTGGTGCAGGCGCCACGGCGTGCGGTCGCCCTGCTTGGGCAGCGCGTCGAGCGAGCGCAGCACGTAGCCGGATCTGAGGTCGAGGAACGGCTGCGTCGGCTGCGACGGATCGGGCCCGCGCGGCGTGACGACGCGGTAGCCGTTGGCGTCCATGTGGTTCAGCAGCCGGCAGACGTACTCGGCGCAGAGGTCGGCCTTCAGCGTCCACGAAGCGTTCGTGTAGCCGAGCGTGACGGCCATGTTCGGCAGCCCGCTGAACATCATGCCCTTGTAGCCGACGGTGTCGGCCATGTCGACCGAGCGTCCGTCGACGCCTATCTCCATGCCGCCCAGCAGCTGCAGGTTCAGGCCGGTGGCGGTGACGATCACGTCGGCCTCCAGCTCGGCGCCGGAGGCGAGCTTGAGCCCGCTCTCCGTGAACGTCTCGATGCGGTCGGTCACGACCGACGCGTCGCCGCTCCTGATCGCCTTGAAGAGGTCGGCGTCAGGGACGAGGCAGATGCGCTGGTCCCACGGGTCGTATCTCGGGTTGAAGTGCGTGTCGACGTCGTAGCCGGGCGGGAGCTGTCTCTCGACGCCTCTGCGCAGCACCTTGCGCATGAAGCGCGGTGCGCGTCTGCTGAGGCCGTACATCGTCGCCTGCAGCGTCACGTTCTTCCAGCGCACGATCGGATAGGCGACTCTCGGCGGCAGCTTGCTGCGCAGGACGTCGGCGATCGGGTCGCGGCCCGGCAGCGCGACGATGTACGTCGGCGAGCGCTGCAGCATCGTCACGTGTGCGGCGCCCTGCTCGGCCATCGACGGGACGAGCGTCACCGCCGTGGCACCGGAGCCGATCACGACGACGCGCTTGCCGCTGTAGTCGAGCTGCTCCGGCCAGTGCTGCGGGTGGACGATCTCGCCTCTGAAGCGGTCGGTGCCCTCGAACTGCGGCGTGTAGCCCTCGGCGTAGTTGTAGTAGCCGGTGCAGCCGAACAGGAAGCTGCAGGTGAGCTGCTCCGTCTCGCCCGTGTCCGTCCGCTCCACCTCGACCGTCCAGCGCGTGTCGGCGGAGGACCAGTCGGCTCGCACGACGCGGCGCTGGTAGCGGATCTTCTGCTCCACCCCGTGCTCGCGCGCCGTCTCGCGTATGTAGCCGAGGATCGACGGGCCGTCGGCGATCGCCTTCGCCTCCGTCCAGGGCTTGAACGAGTAGCCGAGCGTGAACATGTCGGAGTCGGAGCGGATGCCGGGGTACTGGAAGAGGTCCCACGTCCCCCCGCTGCGCTCGCGCCCCTCGAGGATCGCGTAGCTCTTTCCGGGGCAGTCCGTCTGGAGGTGCACGGCGGCGCCGATGCCGGAGAGGCCGGCGCCGACGATCAGGACGTCGAGGTGCTCGATGGTGGTGGCCATGCCTTGAACGATAGTCAAACCACGAGCCGCGCGCGCTGGAGGACTACGGAGGACCGACCGCGGTGCCCCTGATGCCCTACCGGATGCACGGTGGGACGGTGCTCGGAGACGTCGGCGAACCCCACCCCACACCGTCCCGGCCCGAGAGGAGAGCCAGATGGCAACCACAGAGCGCACCGCGTACGCGGCCCCCGGACAGCCCGGCAGCCCGGTCGAGCTGGCAGAGCGCTACGACAACTTCATCGGCGGCGAGTGGGTCCCGCCCACCACCGGCAGGTACCGCGCGAACGTGACGCCCTCGACGGGCGCGCCGTTCTGCGAGGTGGCCGAGTCGGGCGCCGCCGACATCGAGCTCGCGCTCGACGCCGCGCACGCGGCGAAGGACGCGTGGGGCCGCCGCTCCCCCGCCGAGCGCGCAGCGGTGCTGAACGCGATCGCGGACGCGATGGAGGCGAACCTCGAGGCGCTCGCCGTCGCGGAGAGCTACGAGAACGGCAAGCCGGTGCGCGAGACGCTCGCGGCCGACATCCCGCTCGCGATCGACCACTTCCGCTACTTCGCCGGCGCCGCGCGCGCCGAGGAGGGGCGCATCAGCGAGATCGACGACCAGACCTACGCCTACCACTTCCACGAGCCGCTCGGCGTGGTCGGGCAGATCATCCCGTTCAACTTCCCGATCCTGATGGCGGCGTGGAAGATCGCCCCCGCCCTGGCGGCCGGCAACTGCACCGTCGTGAAGCCGGCGAGCCCGACGCCGTGGTCGATCCTCAAGCTGCTGGAGGTCATCGGCGACGTCGTCCCGCCCGGCGTGCTGAACGTCGTCAACGGCCCGGGCGCCGAGATCGGCCGCGCGCTGGCGTCGAACAAGCGGATCGCAAAGATCGCCTTCACCGGCGAGACCGTCACCGGGCGCTTGATCATGTCCTACGCCGCGCAGAACCTGATCCCGTCGACGACGGAGCTGGGCGGCAAGTCGCCGAACATCTTCTTCGAAGACGTGATGGCGGCCGACGACGCGTTCCTCGACAAGGCGATCGAGGGGCTCGTGCTCTACGCCTTCAACAAGGGCGAGGTCTGCACCGCCCCGTCGCGCGCGCTGATCCACGAGTCGATCTACGAGCCGTTCATGGCCCGCTGCCTGGAGCGCATCCAGGCGATCCGCCAGGGCGACCCGCTCGACCCGATGACGATGCTCGGCCCGCAGGTCTCCAAGGCGCAGCTCGAGAAGATCGAGAGCTACGTCGAGATCGGGCGCAACGAGGGCGCCGAGCTGCTGTTCGGCGGCGAGCGGCCGCACATGAACGGCGGCCTGGAGGGCGGCTTCTACTTCGAGCCGACCGTGCTGAAGGGCACCAACGACATGCGCATCTTCCAGGAGGAGATCTTCGGGCCGGTGCTCTCCGTGACGACGTTCAAGGACGAGGCCGAGGCGCTGGAGATCGCCAACGACACGCTCTACGGCCTCGGCGCCGGCGTGTGGACGCGCGACGGCGCGCGCGCCTTCCGCATGGGCCGCGCGATCAAGGCCGGCCGCGTGTGGACCAACTGCTACCACCACTACCCGGCACACGCCGCGTTCGGCGGCTACAAGCAGTCGGGCGTCGGGCGCGAGAACCACCAGATGATGCTCGACCACTACACGCAGACGAAGTGCCTGCTCGTCAGCTACGACCAGAACCCGATGGGGTTCTTCTAGACCCTTTGATCGCACGCGTCCCCGCACGTGTGACCGCGACCCCGGAGGCGCTCGCCGTGATCGAGCGCCTCCGGGTGGCGCACGGACCGCTCGCCTTCTTCCAGTCGGGCGGCTGCTGCGACGGCACCGTGCCGATGTGCTTCGGCGAGGGCGACATGCCGCCGAGCGCGCACGACGTCAAGCTCGGCGAGATCGGCGGCGCGCCGTTCTACATCGACGGCGAGCAGGACGAGCGCTGGGGTCAGCCGACGTTCACGATCGACGTCGCGGACGGCCCGGCGGAGAGCTTCTCGCTCGAGGGGCTGGAGGGCGTGCACTTCGTGACGCGCACGGAGGCGCCGCTCAGCTGCGAGACGGAGCCGGCGGCGTAGCCGCGGCAGCGCGGGCGCGCTCGGCGCCGGCGACGTGATCCACCACCGCGCCGACGAGCTGCGGCCACAGGCGCTCGGGCAGGCCATGGCCCATCTGCGGGATCAGCAGCAGGCGCGCGTTCGGGATCGCCTTCGCGGTCGCCTTGCCGCCCGACGCCGGGATCAGCGGATCCTGCTCGCCGTGGATCACGAGCGTCGGCGCGGTGATCGTCTGCAGTCTGCGCGTGCGGTTGCCGGAGGCGAGGATCGCCGCGAGCTGGCGGGCGGTGCCGCGCGGGTCGGGATCGCGCGCATAGGAGTCCTCCACGAGCGCGCGCCCCTCCGGCGTGTCGAGCACGTCGCCGGGCGCGCCGATCGCGGTCAGCAGCGCGAGCATGTGCGCGACGTACGTGTCGCGCTCGCGCGGCGCCGGCTTGAGCAGCAGCGGGTAGATGTTCGGCCGCGGCTGGCCGACGCGGCGGCTGCCGGTAGTCGACATGATCGACGTGAGCGAGCGCACGCGTCTCGGTCGTGTGGCGGCGACCGTCTGGGCGATCATCCCGCCCATCGAGACGCCGACGAGGTGGACCGAGTCGAGCTCCAGCGCGTCGAGCAGGCCGACGGTGTCGAGCGCCATGTCGTCGAGCGTGTACTGGTCCGCGCCGAAGCGCCGCGTGAACAGTCTGGGCGGCGTCGGCGGCGGGAACGCCATGTGCGTCGAGCGCCCGCGGTCGCGGTTGTCGAAGCGCACCACGTAGTGGCCGCGCTCAACGAGCTGCGCGACCAGCGGCAGCGGCCAGTGGACCATCTGCATCCCGAGGCCCATGATCAGCAGCACCGGCGGATCGGCCGGATCGCCGAACGTCTCGCAGCACAGCTCGATGCCCCGGCCGACGTCGAGGAGCCGCTCACCCTCGTTGGATGCGATGGCGCTCATGGATCAGACGATAGACGGCGCGATGCCCGCATCCGCCGCTACCGCACCTTGCTCCCGCTCGGGACCTGGGTCTCCGGCTGGAGCAGGACCGGCCGGCCGTCGCGATCGGCCGCGATGATCATGCCCTGGCTCTCGCAGCCGCGAATCACCCGCGGGTCGACGTTGAGCAGCACCGGCATCTGCCTGCCGCGCAGCGCGTCCGGATCGTCGAAGAACGGGGCCATCGCCGCCACGACCTGGCGCTGCTCGCCCGCGCCGACGTCGAACGTGAACCTGAGCAGCCGCTCGGCGCCCGCGACGCGCTCGACGCTCGTCACCGTTGCGATGCGGATGTCGAGCCGCGCGAAGTCCTCCCAGGTCACGTTCATCGGCCGACGCTACCGCTGCCTACCCGCGATTGCACGCGCCAGCCGCGGCAGCGCCGCGCGATCCAGCTTGCCCGACGACGTGTGCGGCAGCTCCGGCACGAGCATCAGCCGCTGCGGCACCATGTAGGGCGCAAGCGCCGCGGCGGCGGCCGCGCGCACGGCCCGAACGACGGACGCCTCCTCCTGCCCCGGGCCCGGCACGAGCAGCGCCACGAGGAAGCCGTCGCCCCCCTCGGTCCGTGCGACGGTGACGGCGGCCGCGCTCACCTCGCGACACGCGCCCACGACGGCTTCGATCTCGCCGAGCTCGATGCGGTAGCCGCGCAGCTTCACCTGGTCGTCGTTGCGACCGACGTAGTCCAGCTCGCCGCCCGGCAGCACGCGTGCGAGGTCGCCGGTCCGGTACCAGCGCCGCGCGCCTCCGCCGACCGCGAGCTCGCGGAAGCGCTCCCGCGTCAACTCCGGCCGGTTGAGGTAGCCCTGCGCGACCCCGGCGCCGGCCACCCACATCTCCCCCACCTGCCCGTCCGCCACCGGCGAGAGACCGTCGTCCAGGACGGCCACCTCCAGATGCGGCAGCGCCCGGCCGATCGGCGACCGCGCAGCGTCGTCCGTCAGCTCCCCGAGCGGCTTCCAGGTGACGTGGACGGTCGTCTCGGTGATGCCGTACATGTTGACGAACGCCGGCGTCGAGCCGGCGGCGGCCGCGCGCTCGCGGAAGCGCCGCACGAGGCTCAGGTCGACGCCCTCGCCGCCGAAGATGACGTATCGCAGGGCGAGCGCGGGCGCCTCCTGCTCGTAGGCGCCGACCAGGCTCCGGAACGCCGACGGGATCTGGTTGAGCACGGTCACCGCGCGATCGGCCAGCAGCGCGAGCAGCTCGTCGGGGAGGCGCACGACGTCGGGCGCCACCACCACGCAGCTGCCTCCGGTGGCGAGCGCCCCCCACAGCTCCCACACCGAGAAGTCGAACGCGTGGGAGTGGCAGAGCGTCCACACGTCCGCCGGCCCGAACGCGAACAGCGGCAGCGCGTTGCGCAGCAGCGCGACGACGTTGGCGTGGCTGACCAGGACGCCCTTCGGCACACCGCTCGAGCCGGACGTGTAGATCACGTACGCGGGCGCGTCCGCTGCGACCTCCGGCAGCTCCCCCCGGGCGGCCGGGAGCGCGCCGGCGAGGCGCACGACCCCCACGCCCTCGGGGAGCAGGTGATCGGCCGTGCCGTCGGAGACCACCTGGCCGATCTCGGCGTCGCCCAGGACGTGCTCGACCCGCGCGCGCGGGTGGGCCGGATCGAGCGGGACGTACGTCGCCGCCGCACGCATCGCGCCGAGGCTCGCAACCGCGACGTCGACGGTCCGGTCGAGCAGCAGTCCGACGCGGTGGCCCGGCCCGACGCCCGCCGCGATCAGCGTCAGAGCGAGGCGGCGGCTGGCGCGCTCCAGCTCCCGATAGGTGAGCGCGCGCTCCGCGTCGCGGACCGCGACCCGCTCGCCGTGCTCGGCGACCGACCGCAGGAACAGCTCGCAGAGGCTCTCCGGCCTCATCAGGCGCAGACGACGGACGTTCGCGCGCCGGCCCTCATGCGCCCTTCAGCTCGAGCTCCCGCCGGGCGCGCCGGGTGCCGATCCCGCCCGGGACGTTCGTCCGGCCGAGCGGCGAGTAGTCGTGCCGGTCGATCGGATCCTGCTTCGGATTGGCGATCGACTCGTTGCGGCGGCCGACCGTCTGCTTGACCTCGTCGCTCACGAACTGGAGCGCCATGCCATCGACGAACACGCTCCCGTCGTCTGACGGCGCGATCGTGCGCTCGCCCACGTTCAGCACGCCGAGGTCGCCGAGCCGCCCGAGCTGCTCGGAGAACCGCTCCAGCGGATCGACGCCGAAGCGGGCCGCGAACGCGGCCCGATCGATCCCCTTCGACCGCAGCCCGAACATCATCGCGCGGCGCATCCGCTCGTCGTCGCTCAGCGTCGCCGCACGCCAGATCGGCTGCTCGCCGCGCTCGACCGCGTCGATGTACGGCGTCAGCCGGCACTCGTTGTAGAACTGCGTGCCGCCGACGTAGCCGAAGCCGCTCACGCCGAACGGCAGCAGGTTCGTGTCCTCGATGTCGTCGAACTTGCTCTCCTGCTGGCGCGAGTGTGTGGCGGTCTTCGCGTAGTACAGGACGGGGCCGCGCTGGAAGCCCTCGGCGTGCAGGATCGCCTCGGCCATCAGGTGCATGAGCAGGCGATCCTCCTCGCTGGGGAACAGCTCCGGCGACTTCGAGAACAGGTGCGTCACCGGGTCGGAGTGCTTGAACATCAGCGGGAAGACGTTGAACTTGCGCAGTCCCGCGTCGAGCAGCACCGCGATCGTCGCGTACCAGTTCTCGAGCGTCTGATGCGGGAGCCCGTAGATCAGGTCGACGTTGACGTTGTCGATCCCGCGCTCGCCGAGGATGTCGAGCATCGCGAAGACCTCGCCGCGCCCGTGGCCGCGATTGATCGTCGCGAGCACCTGCTCGTCCATCGACTGCACGCCGAAGACGAAGCGGTTCGCTCCCCGCTCCCGCACTGCGTCGATGCGCTCGCCGTAGTCCGCGTGCCGCACGAGGCCGGGGTGCAGCTCGAACGTGACCTCCGCCGCGTCGTCCAGCTCGACGTGCTGCCAGAGCTGGTCGAACAGCGCCGCCAGCTCCTGCGGCTCGAGGTAGGAGGGCGTTCCACCGCCGAAGTAGGCCGAGTGCGCGCGGCGCGGGCCGCCGACGCGCTCGGTCGTCATGGCGATGTCGCGGTGCAGCGCGTCGAGGTAGCGCGTCACGCGCGAGGCCTGCGGCCGGATCTCCTTGGCGAAGTGGCAGAACGTGCACTGCTGCTCGCAGAACGGCAGGTGGACGTAGATGTTGCAGTTGGCGCTGGCCCCGGCCAGCACCTGCGACGGATCGGCCGGGCCCATCGCCTTGAGCGGCGGGTAGGTGCCGACGAGGTAGTACTCCAGCGGCCGCAGGTAGACGCCGGCACGTCGGAGCCCGTCCAGATCGATGTGAGCGGCCCGCTCGCGTGCCGCCTCGATCGCTTGATCGAACGTGAGTCTCACCTCGTGCGGAACCTACCAGTTTCCGCACGCTATTGTATTCTTTTGTATACGATAGTACGCATGGATGCGGTGTCGGAGCGTCCCAGGACCGCGCCGACGGACACGGCGGAGTCCGTCACCGCGCTCGCCGCGCTCGCGTCGCAGATCGCGCACGCGAGCTTGAGCGTGCTGATCGGCGTCCCGGGCGACGACGTCCACGTCGTCGCCAACAAGCTCGCCGAGACGATCCTCGCGTCGGTCGGCTACGCGGTCACGAACCTGGGCGTGCTGGTGCCGGCGGCCGAGCTGGTCGCGGCCGCCCGCGACCTGCGCCCGTCCGCGATCCTGCTGTCGTCGCTGAACGGGCACGCGCTGCTCAACTGCGGTTCCGTTCCACGGCTGCTGGCCGAGGCCGGCGAGGAGGTCCCCGTCTACGTAGGCGGCAACCTGTGCGTCGGTCGCACGGATTGGCCCCTGGTGCTGCGCCGCTTCGCGGGCCTCGGGTTCGCCCGCGTCTTCCCGCCGAGAACCGACCTGCTCGCAGGCGTCGCCGAGATCTCGCGCGAGCTGCTCCAGCCGCGAGTCGTCCACGCGATCCGTCGCAGCGGTGCGCCGGCGTGATCGCGCCCGACGCCTTCCTCGCCGCGCGCGCCCGCGTCCTGCAAAGCCATCCGAGCGGAGCGGAGGTCGACTTCGACGGCGGCGTGCGAACGCAGCGGTCGCTCGGCCCGCGGCAGCGCTTCCACCGGCTCACCGCAGGGGCGCTGCGAAGCGGCGAGATGCTGTTGCAGCCGCGCGCGGGAGTCGCGACGATCGCCGGCCAGTCGGAGCTGCTGGGCCGCCTCGCCGGCGAGGGTGGAGCCGACGTCCTGCCGCTGACGATCGACAGCTTCACGCGACAGCTCGACTTCGCGCACGCGGACGCGCTGTGGCGCGAGGCCGAGGCGACCGCGACCCCCGGGCTGCTCAACGGCTTCCCCGCGATCAGCGCGGGCGTGGCAGGATGCAACGCGGTCGTGCGCGCGTGCGACCGCGCGCTGCAGGTCCGCCACGGCGCGCCGGACGCGCGCCTGCTCGCGGAGGTCACGCTGGCCGCGGGCTGCAGCGCATTCGAGGGAGGCGGCATCACGTACTGCATCCCCTACTCGAAGACCACGCCGCTCGAGCAGTCGCTGCGCTGGTGGGCGTACGTCGACCGGCTGTGCGGCCTCTACGCCGCGCACGGGGTCGTCGTCGAGCGCGAGGCGTTCGGCGCGCTCACCGGCATCATGATCCCGCCGTCGATCGCCGTCGCCTGCTCCGTGCTCGAGCTGCTGCTCGCGGCCGAGCAGGGCGTCGCGGCGTTCGCGCTCGGCATCGGCCAGGGCGGCGACCTGGTGCAGGACGCAGCCGCGATCAGGGCGCTCGACGTGGTCGGGCGCGCGTACCTGCGGCGCCACCGGCCGGCACATCGCGTACAGGTCAGCACGGTCTTCTACCAGTGGATGGGGCCGTTTCCGCGTGACGAGGCGGCCGCCGCGGCGATCATCGCGCTCGGCGCCGCCGCTGCCGTGGCGGGCGGCGCGACGCGCATGATCACGAAGTCCTGCGAGGAGGCGCACGGCGTGCCGGGAGCGGACAGCAACGCCGCCGGGCTGCGGCTCAGCCGCGCGATGGCCTCGGCGCTGGCAGCGCATGCGTTCGCCGACCCGTCGCTGATCCGCGAGGAGCAGCACTGGATCGAGCGCGAGAGCCGCTGCCTGCTCGACAACGTGCTGCGGCTGTCCGAGAGCGGGTCGCTCGCCGACGGGATCTGCACCGCCTTCGACCGCGGCCAGCTCGACGTGCCGTTCGCTCCAAGCCTGGCGGTGCGCGGATCGGTCTGGACTCAGCGCGACGCGCGGCGCGCGATCCGCTACCGGGAGGTCGGACACCTCCCGTTCGACCGGGAGCTGCGCCAGCGCAACGATCGCGAGCTGGACCGACGGCGCGAGCGGGACGGGGACGTCGGAGCGACGCTGCGCGCGCTGGCCGGCGCGGTCGACGACATCTTCCCGATCCAGCCGTCGCGGTCTGCCGCGTAGGACGGGGCGTGCCGGGTCCGTTCGACGCCGAGGATGCGCGCTACCGCGTCCTCGTCAACGGCGAGCAGCAGCACTCGCTGTGGCCGGACGGGGTCGACGTGCCGGCCGGATGGAGCGCCGTGTACGGCCCCGCCGGCCGTGCCGCATGCCTGCGGCACGTCGAGCGCAGCTGGAGCGACCTGCGCCCGGCGAGCCTCCGCCGCGCCACACCGGAGCCGTCCAGCGCGCGCGCCGGGTGCGTCCACGACGCCTTCGAGCGGTGCGCTGCGAGCGCGCCCGACGCGATCGCGCTCGTCGCAGCCGACGGTGCCGTGACCTACGGCGAGCTGAGCGCCGCGGCCGATCGCCTCGCCGCGGGCGTCGCGGCGGCGACGACGCGCGCGGAGGCGGTCGTCGGCATCTGCCTGGAGCGCGGCGTGGACCTCGTCGTCGCGCTGCTCGGCGTCCTGAAGGCGGGCTGCGCCTACGTCTGCCTCGACCCGACGTTCCCCGCCGCCCGGCGCGAGGAGATCCTGCTGGCCGCGCGCGCCGAGGCGCTGATCGCACGCGCCTGGCGGCCGTCCGCCGCCGCCCGGGAGCTCGCCGCGATCGACCCGCGCCCACAGGCGCACACGCCCGGCCTCGCGCCCCCCGCCGCGCGTGCGGTGCCCGACAGCCTCGCCTGCGTCCTGTTCACCTCGGGCTCGACCGGCACGCCGAAGGGCGTCGCGGTGCCCCACCGCGCCATCGTCGGCACGCTCGTGGGGCAGGACTACGCGGAGTTCGACAGCCGCTCGGTGTGGCTGCAGTCCGCGCCGATCTCGTGGGACGCCTTCCACCCCGAGCTGCTCGGTGCGCTGCTCCACGGCGGGACGTGCGTCATGCAGCCCGGCGAGGCGCCCGACCCGGCGCTGATGGCGGCGCTGGCCGCACGGCACGGGGTCACCGTCCTCAAGGCGTCGGCGAGCCTCTTCAACCACATGGTCGACGAGCATCCACAGCTGTTCCGGCAGGTCCGCCAGGCGATCACGGGCGGCGAGGCCCCCTCGATCCGGCATCTCGCCGAGCTGCGCCGGCTCGCTCCCGGCCTGCGGCTGACCAACGGCTACGGGCCGGTCGAGAGCATGGGCTTCACCACCGCCCACGACGTCACCGACGACGACCTCGCCTGCGGCGTGGTGCCGATCGGTCGTGCGGTCGCCGGCAAGCGGATCCACGTCCTCGGCGAGGACCTGCGACCGGTGGCGCCCGGGGAGGTGGGCGAGATCCACGCGGCTGGCGTCGGCCTGGCGCGTGGCTACCTGGGGAGCCCCGCACTGACGGCCGAGCGCTTCGTCGCGAGCCCGTTCGGGCCGCCGGGCGAGCGGATGTACCGCACGGGCGACCTCGCCCGGGTGCGTCCCGACGGCGCGGTCGAGTACCTGCGCAGGAGCGACGACCAGCTGAAGATCCGCGGGTTCCGCGTCGAGCCCGCGGAGGTCGAGCGCGTGCTCGCAGGCCACGACGACGTGCGGCAGGTCGCGGTGGCGGTGCGGGACGACGGTCCCGCCGGCAGCGTCCTGGTCGCGTACGTCGTCGCGGCCGGGCGCGGCGGGCCCGACCTCGACGAGCTGCGGCGATTCGCTCGCTCGCGGCTCCCCGCGCACCTCGCGCCGGCGGTCTTCGTCGCGCTCGCGCAGCTGCCGCGGACCGCCGCCGGCAAGCTCGACCGGCGGGCGCTGCCACGGCCCGACTACGCGAGCGGCAACGGCGACGCCGCGACCCCGGACGAGGCCGTCCTCTGCGCCCTCTTCGCCGAGGTGCTCGGCGTCGCCGACGTCGGCACCGACGCGGACTTCTTCGCGCTCGGGGGCGAGTCGCTGCTCGCGCTGCGGCTGATCGGCCGGATCCGCTCGGAGCTGGACGTCGAGATCGGCGCGCACGACCTGTTCGAGCGACCCTCCGCCGCCGGCCTGGCGCGGCGCGTCAGGAGCAGGGCGTCGGCGCGGCCGCCGCTGCACGCGCGCGAGCGGCCGCAGCGGGTCCCCCTGTCCGCGGCGCAGCTGCGGCTGTGGTTCCTCAGCCAGCTGGAGGACGGCGGCGCCAGCTACAACTGCCTGTACCTGCTGCACCTGCGCGGGCGGCTGTCGGAGGTCGCGCTGGCCGACGCGCTCGCCGACGTGGTCGCGCGGCACGAGACGCTGCGCACGACCTTCCCGGTCGAGCGCGGCGAGCCGTGGCAGCGCGTGCTGCCGCCCGAGGCCGCCCGTCCCGCGCTCGTCCGCGTCGACTGCTCCGCGAGCGGGCTCGCGGCGGAGCTGCGCGCCGCCTCGCGCCACGCCTTCGACCTCGAGCGGGACCTCCCGATCCGCGCCCGCCTGCACCGGATCGCGCCCGACCACCACGCGCTGCTGCTCGTGCTCCACCACATCGCCACGGACGCCTGGTCGCGGCAGCCGTTGCTGCGGGACCTCGGCCGTGCCTACACGGCGCGCGCCGCGGGCCGGGCCCCCGCGTGGGAGCCGCTTCCGGTCCAGTACGCCGACTACGCCCTCTGGCACGCCGAGCTGTTGGGTGCCGACGGCGATCCGGCGAGCGTCGTGCGGGTGCAGGGCGAGCACTGGGCGCGCGCGCTCGCGGGCCTCCCGCGCGAGCTGGCGCTGCCGCGCGATCGCCCGCGCTCGAGCGCCGCGAGCCACGGCGCGGTCGGACGCGTCGAGCTCGACGTCCCCGCCGCGACGCACCTGCGCGTCGTCGAGCTCGCGCGAGCGAGCCGGGCGACGGCGTTCATGGTGCTGCAGGCAGCGGTCGCGGGCCTGCTGTCGCGCACCGGTGCCGGCGACGACATCGCGCTCGGCACGCCGATCGCCGGACGCACCGAGCCGGCGCTGGACCAGCTCGTCGGGTTCTTCGTCAACACGCTCGTGCTGCGCATGGAGGTCTCCGGCGACCCGTCGCTGCGCGAGCTCGTGCGCCGCGCACGCGAGGTCGACGTGGCCGCGTACGCGCATCAAGACGTCCCGTTCGACCGGCTCGTGCGCAGGCTCAACCCCGACCGGGCGCTGTCGCGGCACCCGCTGTTCCAGGTGATGCTCGTGATGGAGGACGGCGACGTCGCGGCGCCGCGGCTCGGCGACCTCGACGTGGCGCTCGAGCTCAGCCCCGCGGTCCCGGCGGGCGCGAAGTTCGACCTCGCGTTCGGCTTCCACGCGTGCTCCGGCAAGGACGGCGCGCACGGCATCCGCGCGTCGCTGGAGTACGACCGCGACGTCTTCGACGCGTCGACCGCCGAGCGACTGCTGCGCGAGCTCGAGCGGCTGCTCGCGGCCGGCGCGCGCGACCCGGACCTGCCGCTCGGCAAGCTCGGCCGCGGCTGACGCTCAGCGCGGGTCCGGCAGGGCCGACCGGTCGACCTTCCCGTTGGGCGAGCGCGGCAGCTCCCCGACGACGACCACGCGGCCGGGGGCGAGATGGACCGGCGCCCGCTCGCGCACGAACGCCCGCAGCTCGCGGGCGACGCCGCCGTCGCCTCCGGACCAGACCACGTAGGCGACCAGCTCGCGCTCGCCGCCGACCGCGCGCACGTCCACGCACACGTCCCCCACGTGCGGATGGGCGCCGACGAGCGCCTCGACCTCGCCCAGCTCGACGCGGTAGCCGCGGACCTTCACCTGGCTGTCCCGGCGTCCGAGGAACTCGAGCTGCCCCTCGGCCGTCCACCGCACCACGTCGCCGGTGCGATACGTCCGGCCGCCGTCGTCGCCGGCCTCGACGAACCGCTCCGCCGTCAGGTCCTCCCGCCGCCAGTAGCCCAGCGCGACGCCGGCCCCGCCGATCAGCAGCTCGCCGGCCACGCCGGGCGGGACTGGCTGCAGCCGCTCGTCGACGACGCGCAGTCGCGCGCCCGCGATCGGCCGCCCGATCGTGGGCACCGCGCCCGCCCGCGTCGCGCTCAGGTCGGCGACCGCGCACCAGACCGCAGCCTCCGTCGGCCCGTATTCGTTGTACAGGCGCGTGTCCGGAGCGACCCGCAGGTGCAGGTCCACGAGCGACTGCGGGCACGCCTCGCCCGCGACGATCACGGTCCTCAGCCGGCGGACGGTCTCCGGCACGTTGCCCAGGAGCACCGCGTGCAGGCCCGGCGTGAGCAGCGTGTGCGTCACCCCGTGCCGCTCGACGAGCGCCTCGACGTCGTGCAAGTCGAGCTCGGCGCCGGCCGGGCCGAGCACGAGCGCGCCGCCCGTCGCCAGGGTCCAGAACAGTCCCGCCACGGAGCTGTCGAACGAGAAGGACGACAGCGACAGGAACGCGCGCGGCCCGCCGCCGGGGTACTCACCCACGCGTGCGAGCGTCGAGGCGACCGCGTTGGCGTGCCCGACCACGACGCCCTTGGGCGCGCCGGTCGAGCCGGACGTGTAGATGACGTAGGCGGGATCGTCGGGACCGGGGCGTGCACGGTCGCCGGCGCCGCGCGGCGCCGCCGCGGCTTCGCCGGCGCCCACGTCCACGACGCGGACGCCCGCCGGGACCTGCGCCGCGGTGGTGGCGTCGGCGACGACCGCGACGGGCTCGCTGTCCTCGAGCATGCAGGCGATGCGATCCGGCGGATACGCGGGGTCGAGCGGGACGTAGGCCGCGCCGGCCTCGAGCACGGCGAGGATCGCGACGACGAGCTCCGCCGAGCGCGGCAGCAGGACGCCGACCCGCGCACCCGGACCTGCGGACGCGCCGAGCGCCGGCGCCAGCCCCGCCGCCCGCCGGTGGAGCTCGCCGTACGTGAGCGTGCGGTCGCCGGCGACGACCGCGGGCGCGGTCGGCGTCGCGGTCGCCTGACGGGCGACGAGCTCGTGCAGACGCAGGGTGGTGGGCGGAGGATCGGGCCCCCGGCCCCAGCGCCGCACGCGCTCCCGCTGGCGCGGCGTGAGCGACGGCAGGCCGCCGAGCGGCGCGGACGGGTCGGCGAGGGCCGCGGCGAGCAGCGTCTCGAAGCTCGCGGCCAGGTCCTCCACCGTGTGCGGAGCGAGCAGGTCGGCGCGGTAGTCCCACGCACAGCGCAGCGGCTCGCCGGCGCGCGGCTGCGTCTCGGTCCGCAGCGCGAGGTGGTACGGCGTCGCCGGTGCCGCCGTCTCGACCTCGACGACGTCCGCCTGCGCGAGCCGCAGCGGCGCCGCGGGCGCAGGCTGCGCGACGATCGCCTGGACGGCGCGCGCGTGCTCGGGCGGGACCGGCCGGTGCGCGAGCGCCTCGGCCATGCGATCGCCGACCGCCTCGACGAGCCGCTCGAAGGACGCCCGCGGGTCGACCTCGACGCGGATCGGCAGCACCTCGCCGAGCGGGCCGATCGTGCGCGCCAGCTCGGCTTGCGGGCGGCCCGCGACGGCGGCGCCCACGACGACGTCGGACGCTCCCGTCCAGCGGTGCAGCAGCGCGTGGAGGGAGGCGAGCAGGACCACGGCGGGCATCGTGCGCTGCCGGCGCGCGAACGCCTCCAGCCGGGCCGTCAGCGGCGCCGGCAACGCCGTCGCCGCGCGGCCCGCGCGGAGGCTCGGCGCTGCGGCGCGCGGCCGGTCGTCGGGAAGCCGGAGCGTCGGAAGCGGCTGGCGCAGACGCCCGGACCAGAAGGCGAGGTCGTCCACGAGCGCGGGCGAGCCCTGCGTGTGGCGCTCCCACTCCGCGAACGCGGCGTACTGGATCGCCGGTCGCTCGACCGCCGGGTCCGCGCCGTCGCGGATCGCCGCGTACGCGGTCGAGAGGGCCTCCGCGAGCAGGCCGCCCGACCATTCGTCGAGCAGCGTCCGGTGAGCCACGATCGAGAGCAGGCGATCGTCGGGCGCGAGCTCCGCGACCGCGACCCGCAGCAGCGGGCCACGGCCGAGCTGGAACACGTGACCGGCCTCCTCCGCGAGGACCTGCTCGACGTGCGCCGCGACGCCGACGCTCGGCGGGCGCGGCGCCAGGCGCACCGGCCAGCGCGGCGGCGCCTCGTGCACGACCTGCAGCAGCTCGCCGCCGACGGACTCGAAGCGGCTGCACAGGACGTCGTGCGCCGCGGCCGCCGCCGCCACCGCGCGCGCGAGCACGTCGGCGTCGAGCGGACCGGCGACGCGCCACGCCGACACGACGTTGAGCGGCGCGTCCGCGGCACGCTCGTGCGCGGCCCACATCCGTCGCTGGTCCAGCGACGCCGGGGCGCGATAGCGCTCGCTGGACTCGATCGCGCCGAACCGCACCGCGCTTAATGTATACTACGGTATTCAGTCCTCCAAGCCGGATGCGGCCGATGCGCTTTCCGCTCTCCACCGCGCAGCGCCTGCAGTGGGATCGCTACCACGGGGGCGCGCCGCGCAACGCGTACAACCTGTCGGTGCCCTTCGAGATCGAGGGCGACGTGGAGATGGACGCGCTGGAGCGCGCCGTGCTCGGCCTGCTGCGGCGCCACGAGGTGCTGCGAGCGAGGTTCGAGGACGATCTCGGCGAGCCGACCCAGATCGTCGAGACGATGCCCGCGTCCGTCCTGCAGGTCGTCGAAGGCCCCGACGCGCCGCGGGCATTCGCGCAGGCGCGCGAGGAGCCCTTCGACCTGCGGCGCGGCGGGCTCGTGCGTGCCGTCGCGGAGCCGCTCCCGGACGGCTGCCGGCTGCTGCTCGTGCTCCACCACATCGTCGCCGACGGCCGCTCGCTGATCACCGTCGTCGAGGACGTCGTCGCGCTGTACGCGTCGGAGGCGCGCGCCGGGTCCGGCGCGCCGCGACCGCTGCGCGCGCAGTTCCTGCCGTGGGCGCGCCAGCAGCACAACTGGCTCGACTCCCCGCAGGCCGCCGCCCGCCTGGAGGGGATCGCGCGGCGGCTGCGCGGCGCTCCCGCGCTCTGCACGCTGGCGCCCGATCACCCGCGACAGGAGGTGCAGCAGTTCGTCGGTCGGGAGCTCGCGTCGGAGCTGGAGGGCACGCTGGTGGAGGACGCGGCGCGCACCGCGCGAACGTTGCGGGCGACTCCGTTCATGGTCTGGTGCGCCGCACTGATCGTGACGCTCGCGCGCTGGACCGGGCTGGAGGACGTCGTGGTGGCGACCCCCGTCGGGTCGCGCCCCGCGGCGGCGTTCGACGACGTCGTCGGATGCTTCGTGACGCGGGGGCTGGTGCGCTGTCCGGTCCCTCCGTCCACCACCTTCGCGGACGTGGTCCAGCGCGTGCGCGCGGAGGTGCTGGAGTCGATCGAGCAGCGCGACATCCCGCTGGGCCGCGTCTGCGAGCGGCTCGGCGTGCAGCCCTCGCGAGCGTGGAGCCCGCTCGCGCAGGTGCTGTTCGCGCACGAGGCGCCGCTGCATGCGCCGATCACCGCGAGCGGGCTGCGCTGGACGGTGCCGCCGCCGGAGGTCGACGAGGCGGGCGAGGGCCCAATCCGCGCGGACGTCGTCGTGACCGTCCGTCACGCGTTCGACGGAGCCGCGCTGATCGTCTCGTGGGCGACGGACCTCTACGACCGCGACACGATGCGTCGCTTCGCGGCGAGCTACCGCGAGACGGCTCGCGCGACGATGGCGGACCCTTTCGGGCCCGTGCGGCCGGCGGCGGACTGAGCGCTCACGCGCGCGCGGCCTCGACGGCCGCGGCCAGCGCGCCGACCGTCGCGCCCTCGAACAGCACCCGCAGCGACAGCTCGACGGCGAACGCCTCCTGCACCCGCGCCATCATCTCCGCCACGAGCAGCGAATGCCCGCCCAGCTCGAAGAAGTCGTCCTCCACCCCCACCGCATCCACGCCAAGCAGCTCCCGCCACACGCCGCACAAGCACTCCTCCACCGCCGTCCGCGGCGCGACGGACGCACCACCGCGCAACGGCCCCTCCGGCGCCGGCAGCGCACGCCGGTCGACCTTCCCGCTCGGCGTCGACGGCAGCCGCTCCAGCAGCGCCACGCGCGACGGGACCATGAACTCCGGCAGCCGCCCCCGCAGCCACGACCGCAGCGCCTCGCCGTCCACTCCGTCCTCGACGACCGCGTACGCCACCAGCCGCCGGTCTCCCGCGACGTCCTCGCGCGCGACCACGGCCGCCTCCCGCACCCCCGCGTGCGTGGCCAGCGCCGCCTCGACCTCGCCCGGCTCCACGCGGTAGCCCCGCACCTTCACCTGCTCGTCCGTCCGCCCCAGGAACTCCAGGCGACTGTCCCCGCGCCACCGCGCCACGTCGCCCGAGCGATACAGCCGCCCGCCGCCGAAGGGAGCGTCCACGAACCGCTCGGTCGTCAGCTCCGCACGGCCCAGGTACCCGCGCGCCACACCCACCCCGCCGATGCACAGCTCGCCGGCCACGCCGACCGGCAGCGGCCGCAACCCCTCGTCCAGCACGAAGCACGTCACGTTCCCGATCGGACGACCGATCGGCGGCTCGCCCTCGACGTCCGCGTCGAGCTCGGCGATCGTCGCCACGATGCTCGCCTCGGTCGGCCCGTAGGCGTTGAACAGGCGCCGGCCGCGCGCCCACCTCGACGCCAGCTCGCGCGGACAGCGCTCGCCGCCCACGACGATCGTCCGCAGCGACGGCACGCGCCGCGGGTCGACGGTCCTCAGCACCGATGCGGGCAGCGCCGCGATCGTGATCCCGAGCTCGCGCCACACGTGCGGGTCGTGCGGCTCGGCGTGCGGCAGGCAGAGCGTCGCGCCGTGCAGCAGCGCGATCAGGATCTCCCACAGGCACGGGTCGGTGCTGAGCGAGGCGAACTGCAGCACGCGATCGCCGGGACCGACGTCGAACAGCGCACTCTGATGGCAGGCGAGGTTGGTGAGCCCGCGGTGCTCGACCATCACGCCCTTGGGGGTGCCGGTCGAGCCGGAGGTGTAGATCACGTAGGCGAGGCTGTCCGCCGTCGCCAGCGGCGGCGGCGTCGTCACGGGCTGCTCGGCGATCAGCGGCCGGTCGCGATCGAGCGAGACGACGGGCGCGTCGCTCGCGGGCAGCACGCGCGCCGACGCGCTGTCGCTCACCACCACCCGCGCCCCGGCGTCCGCGAGCATGAACGCGACGCGCTCGGCCGGATACGAGGGATCGACCGGCACGTACGCACCACCGGCCTTCAAGATCCCCAGCACGCCGACGACCAGCTCGACCGAGCGCGACACGCAGATCCCGACGAGCGTCTCGCGCCCGACCCCCAGCGAGCGCAGGTGCCACGCCAGCTGGTTGGCGCGGCGATCGAGCTCGCCGTAGCCGATCTCGCGATCCCCGTGACGCACGGCGATCGCCTCCGGCGAGCGCGCCGCCTGCTCCGCCACCAGCTCGTGCACGCGGCGATCCGGAACCTCGCCCACCGACCCGCTCCACTCCACCAGCACCCGCTCGCGCTCCGCCTCCCGCAGCAGCGACAGCTCGCCGACCGCCCGTCCCGGCTCCGCCACGGCGGCGTCGACCAGCCGCGCGAAGTGCTCGCCCATGCGCGCGACGGTCGCCTCGTCGAACAGGTCGGTCGCGTAGGTGACGTTGATCGTCAGCTCCCCGTCCAGCTCTCGCGCCGACCACTCCATGTCGAAGCGCGCGCGACCGGTCGAGCAGCCGGTGAACGCCTCGACCCCCATGCCCGCCGCCCCGAGCTCCGCCGCCGGGCCGGCCTGACGATCGAGCCGGCCGGACTCGACCAGCTGGAGCATCACCTGCACGAGCGGATGCCGGCTCACGTCGCGGACGGGCTGCAGCTCGTCGACGAGCCTGTCGAACGGCAGGTCCTGATGCGCATAGGCGTCGAGCGACGCTGCTCGCACGCGCGCGAGCAGCTCGCGGAAGCTGGGGTCGCCGGACAGGTCGCCGCGCAGCACGAGCGTGTTGACGAAGAACCCGATCGTCCGCTCGACCTCGGCCCACGAGCGCCCCGCCGCCGGCACGCCGACGACCACGTCGTCACCGGCCCCGTAGCGCGACAGCAGCAGCTCGAAGACCGCCGTCAGCACCATGAACAGCGTCACCCCCTCACTGCGCGCAAGCTCCCTGAGGGCGTCGGTCGCCTCCTTGCCGATCCGGAAGGTCACCGTCGCGCCGCGGTACGTGGGCATCGCGGGCCGCGGGCGATCGGTCGGCAGCTCCAGCGCCAGCGGGGCTCCCCGCAGCTGCTCGCGCCAGTACGCGAGCTGCCCGTCGAGCAGCTCGCGATCGAGCGATCCGCGCTGCCACACGGCGAAGTCGGCGTACTGGAGCGGCGGTGCGCCGAGCGGCGACGAGCGCCCCTCCACACCCGCGCGGTAGAGCGCGGCGACCTCGTCGAGCCAGACGTCCCACGACCAGCCGTCGAAGACGATGTGATGCGTCACGAACCACAGCACATGCTCCCGCTCACCCAACCGCACGAGCCCCGCACGCACCAGCCGGTCCCGCTCCAGGTCGAACGGCCGCGCACCCTCCCCGCCGACGATCTCACGCACCCGCGACGCGAGGTCCCCATCCTCGCCGGAGACGTCCACGAGCGGCAACGACGACGTCCACGGCTCGTGCACGATCTGCCGCGGGCGCCCGCCGACGCTCGCGAAGCGCGTCCGCAGCACCTCATGCCGCGCGACGACCTCGCCTAAGGCCCGCTCCAGCGCCCTCACGTCGAGCGGCCCCGTCAAGCGGACCGCGTCGCACACGTTGTAGAACGCGTTCCCCGGCACCAGCCGATCCAGGAACCACAACCGCTGCTGCCCGAACGACAACGGCACCACCTCAGGCCGCGAGACCGGCGCCAACGGCGGAGCCGCCGGAGCGCGCGGCACCTCCGCGGCGGCTTCGGCCTCGAGCAGCTCGGCGAGCGCCGCCACCGTCGGGTGGTCGAACAGCGCCCGCACGGACAACTCGACGCCGAGCAGCTTCCGCACCCGATACCGCAGCTGCACCACCAGCAGCGAATGCCCGCCCAGCTCGAAGAAGTCGTCCTCCACCCCCACCGCATCCACGCCAAGCAGCTCCCGCCACACGCCGCACAAGCACTCCTCCACCGCCGTCCGCGGCGCGACGAACGCGCCGGCCGCCTGCTCCGCGACCGGCTCCTCCGCACGACGGTCCGGCACCTCGTCCCGCAGCGACAGCTCGCCGACCGACCGCCACGGCTCCGCCACCGCTGCGCCGATCAGCTGGACGAAGCCCTCCACCATCCCCATCGCCGTCACCTCGTCGAACAGATCGGTCGCGTAGCTCACGCCGGCGACCAGCTCGCCGTCGACGTCCCGCACCGCCCAGTCCATGTCGAAGCGCGCGCGACCGGCCTGCCATCCCGCGACCGCCTCGACGCGCAGGCCCACCGCCGCGAGCTCGCCGGCCGGGCCGTCCCGGCCCTCGGCGCGCGGATCGAGCGGGCCGGGCTCGATCAGCTGGAACATCACCTGCACCAGCGGATGCCGGCTCAGGTCGCGAACGGGCTGCAGCTCCTCGACCAGCCGGTCGAACGGCAGGTCCTGATGCGCGTACGCCCCGAGCGACGCCTCCCGCACCCGGCCCAGCAGCTCGGAGAAGGTTGGGTCCCCGGACAGGTCGCCGCGCAGCACGAGCGTGTTGACGAAGAACCCGATCGTGTGCTCGACCTCGGCCCACGAGCGCCCCGCCGCCGGCACGCCGACCAGCACGTCGTCGCCGGCGCCGTGACGAGACAGCAGCAGCTCGAAGACCGCCGTCAGCGCCATGAACGGCGTGACACCCTCCCGGCGCGCGAGGTCCTTCAGCGCCTCGCTCAGCTCGCGCCCGAGCCCGCGGCTCACGCTCGCGCCGCGATACGTGGGCATCGCGGGCCGTGCGCGATCGGCCGGCAGCTCCAGCACCAGTGGCGCCCCGCGCAGCGTCTCGCGCCAATACGCAAGCTGCCCCTCGAGCAGCTCGCCCTCCAGCCACCTGCGCTGCCACACGGCGAAGTCGGCGTACTGCACCGGCAACGGCTCCAGCGGCGAGGAGCGGCCCTCCACGCTCGCTCGGTACAGGGCGGCCACCTCGCCCACCAGCACCTCCCACGACCAGCCGTCGAAGACGATGTGATGCGTCACGAACCACAGCACGTGCTCGCGCTCGCCCAACCGCACGAGCCCCGCACGCAGCAGCCGACCGTGCTCCAAGTCGAACGGCCGCGCGCCCTCCCCGCCGACGATCTCACGCGCCAGCGACTCGACGTCCCCGCCGTACCCCGACACGTCGAGCAGTGCCGGTGCCGGCGTCCACGGATCCTCCACGACCTGCCGCGGACGGCCGTCACTGTCGACGAAGCGCGTCCGCAGCACCTCATGCCGCGCGACGACCTCGCCCACCGCCCGCTCCAGCGCCCCCACGTCCAGCGCGCCAGTCAGGCGCACCGCGTCGCACACGTTGTAGAACGCGTTCCCCGGCACCAGCCGATCCAGGAACCACAACCGCTGCTGCCCGAACGACAACGGCACCACCGCAGGGCGCGGGAGCGGCACCAACGTCGGAGCCGCGGGCTCACCGGACGCACCCGACGCGTGCTCGACCGCGTCCGCCAGCCCGGCGACGGTCGGATGGTCGAACAGCACACGCACCGGCAGGTCGACCCCGAACAGCTCCCGCAGCCGATAGCGCAGCTGCGCCACGAGCAGCGAGTGCCCACCCAACTCGAAGAAGTCGTCCTCCACCCCCACCGCACCCACGCCGAGCAGCTCGGCCCACAGCGCGCACAGCCGCTCCTCCAGCGGGCTGCGCGCAGCCACCAGCTCACCGCCGACGACCCACCGGCCCTCCGGCTCGGATGCGTTCGGCAGGTCGCTCATCGCCTCGCCGTCTCCGCCGGACCGAGCAGCGGCGAGCGCACGAGCTCCACCGCCGACTCCGCCTTCGCCGGGCGCCCGGCGACCAGCAGCGCGGCGAGCGCCACGCCGAGCAGCGCCACGCCGGCATCGAGCAGCAGCCCGTCGTGCAGCGCATGGACGAACGCCTCGCGCACGGCGGTCGTGGCCCCTCCGGACATCTGCGCTCCGCCCGTACGTGCCTGGATCAGCGCACCCAGCGCGGCGAGGCCGAAGGCACCCCCGAGCGTGCGGGTGGTCGACAGCACGCCCGAGGCGACGCCGCCCTTGCTCGCCTCGATCGCGTTCATCGCCGCCGTGCTCGTCGGCGACGTCACGAAGCCGAGACCGACCCCCATCAGGGCGAACGCTCCGAGCAGCAGCGTGAGCGAGCCCTCGACCCCGACGCGGGAGAGCCACACGAGCGACCCCGCGACGACGAGCAGGCCCCAGGACATCAGCCGCCGCGGTCCGACGACGTCTGTCAGACGACCCGCGACCGGGCCGGCAGCGGTCACGGTCACGGTCGCCGGGAGGAAGCACAGGCCGGCCTTCAGCGGCGAGTAGCCCGCGACGTCCTGCATGTACAGCGCGAGGAAGAAGTACATCGAGACCATCGAGAACGCCGCGGTCAGGCCGACGAGGTTGGCGCCGAGGAACGAGCGCGAGCGAAAGCACGCGAAGTCGACCATCGGCACGCGGCTGCGCCGCTCGATCCGCACGAACGCGACGAGCGCCACGGCCGCGGTCGCGAGCAGCGACAGCTCGCGGGGCGAGCCCCAGCGCCAGGCGTCGCCCTGGATCAGCGCCAGCATCGCCGTGACGAGCGCGAGCGCCAGGGCGAGCGCGCCCGGCACGTCGAGGCGCCGCTGGACCGTACGGTCGCGCGACTCCGGCGTCGTCTGCAGCGTCAGTGCGACCGCCGCCGCCGCGACCGGCAGGTTGAGCAGGAAGATCGCGCGCCAACCGACCGTCTGGACGACGAGGCCGCCGACCACCGGCCCGATCAGCAGCGCCGTCCCCGAAACGCCCGACCACATCCCGATCGCCTTGCCGCGCTCGCCCGGCACAAAGGCGCTCGAGATGATCGGCAGCATCGGCGGCATCATCAGGGCGGCGGCGGCGCCCTGGACTGCACGCCACGCGATCAGCCAGGCGTCGTCCGGAGCGCACGCGATCGCGCAGCTGGCGGCTGCGAACAGGCCGATGCCGAGCAGGAAGCAGCGACGCCGTCCGACCACATCCGCAAGCCGGCCGCCGGCCACCAGCAGCACCGCGAACGTCAGCGTGTACGCGTTGATCGTCCACTCGAGCGCCGACGTGGGGACGTCCAGGCTCCGCTGGATCGACGGCAAGGCGACGTTGAGGACCGTGCTGTTGAGCATCAGCATGAACAGGCCGCAGCTCATCGCGCCGAGCGTCCACCAGGGACGGTGCCGCACGGTCACGTCAGGTCAGGTCCAGGAATATTCACCCACATAGGGGGACAATATCCATGAACAATATGGATATCAATCTGCTTTTGCTGTCCCGACACGGCGCGTGTCGAGCGACAGCATCCAGTCGTTGACACGGTGCGGCGGGTGGAAGACTGTCATCTCGTCGACGGCCGCTTCGAGCACGCCGAGGCGGGCTGAGAGTCTGCCGGCCGCCGGTCTGCCAGCGCGAGATCGTCTACGGCGTGGCGTCGAGCAGCGCCGCGACGTCGCGGGCGCTCAGGCCGCCGCGGTCGCAAAGCAGCACGAGCCGGTCGAACGCCGGCCCGAACTCGATCGCGCAGCACTCCCCAGCCGAGCAACGTCAATCGAGGTCGACACCGGCGTCGCCGAGATTACGTGCGAGATCGCCGTCGATCACGCCGCGCCCGCTTGTTCCCGAGGACTCTGCTTGTTCCCTCGTCCGATACCCGACGTATGGTGTGACACCGGCTCGGGTCCGACAGTGCCGATTTGCAGGTGTTTCCTGCGGAACTCCCCAGTCGGGGCGCCGGGATTTGAACCCGGGACCTCCTGCTCCCAAAGCAGGTGCGCTACCAAGCTGCGCTACGCCCCGCGACTGCCGAGTATAGGGACGGACGGCTGGACCGCCGCCGGGATCGCACGGCTTCCGTAGGCTCGCCAGCCATGACCATGCGCATCACGCACATCGGTGGGCCGACTGCGCTGATCGAGGTCGGCGGGTGGCGGATCCTGACCGATCCCACGTTCGACGAGGCCGGCCGGAGATACAGCTTCGGCTGGGGCACGTTCTCGCGCAAGCTGGCCGACCCCGCGATCGCGGCCGCAGACGTCGGCCCGATAGACGCCGTCCTGCTCAGCCACGACCACCACGACGACAACCTCGACCCTGCCGGGCGTGCCCTGCTCCCGCAGGCCGGCACCGTCGTCACGACCGTCAGCGGCGCCAAGCGCCTCACCTCCAAAGGCGCCACCAACGCCCAAGGCCTCGCCGACTGGCAGACCACCACGCTCGACGCCCCCGGCAAGACCCCGATCGAGATCACCGCCACGCCCTGCCGCCACGGCCCGCCGCTGAGCCGGCCGATCGTCGGCGACGTGATCGGCTTCGCGCTCAGATGCGACGGCCAGCAGCATGGCGCCGTCTGGATCTCCGGCGACACCGTCCTCTACGACGGCGTCCGCGAGGTCCCCAACCGCATCGACGTCGGCACCGCGATCCTGCACCTCGGCGGCGTCCGCTTCCCGGTCTCCGGCCCGTTGCATTACACGATGACCGCGAGAGACGCCATCGAGCTCACGCGCCTGACCAACCCCCACACCGCCATCCCGATCCACTACGAGGGCTGGAAGCACTTCCGCGAGAAGCGCGGCGCCGTCGAGCACGCGCTGGCCGCCGCCCCCGCCGACATCAGAGACCGCTTCCGCTGGATCCCGATCGGCGAGGCCGTCGACATCGAGACGTGACGACCCACCGCTACGCCGCCCACGTCGCCTGGACCGGCTCCACCGCCGAGGGCTACGACTCCTACACGCGCGCGCACGAAGCGACCTCCCCGCCGGTGACGCGCGACCGGCCGCTCCCCCTCTCCGCCGACGCCGCGTTCGGCGGCGACCCGGCCAAGCTCAACCCCGAGCAGCTGCTCGTGCTCGCCGCCAGCTCGTGCCAGATGCTGTCGTTCCTCGCCGTCGCCGCCCGCGCGCGCATCGACGTCGTCGCCTACGAGGACGACGCCGAGGGCGTGATGCCGGAGGACGAGCGGCCGATGCGGATCACGCGGATCGTCCTGCGCCCGCGGATCGTCATCGCCGGCGACGCGCCCGACGATGCCCGGCTCCACCAGCTCACAGAGACGGCGCATCGCCACTGCTTCATCGCGAACAGCCTCAGCACCGAGATCGCGATCGAGCCGGTCTTCACGCGCACGAGCGGCTGACGACGCGCGCGTCGTACGCCCAGCCGCGGACAGCCAGCCCGTATCCGGCCGGTCCGGCGCCTCGCTACGATGGGCGCCCCACCAGTCCCACCCGGAGCACGACAACAGAGATGATGAAGGCGACCGCCCGACGAACCGGCACCTACACGCACGAGATCGACGTGCGCGACCACCGGCTCAACGCCGACGAGGGCCGCGACGTCGGCGGCGAGGACGAGGCCCCCAACCCGCAGGAGCTGCTGGCTGCGAGCCTCGCCTCCTGCACGGCGATCACCGTCGAGATGTACGCCAAGCGCAAGGGCTGGGACATCGGCGAGATCGAGGTCGAGGCCGAGTACACGCCCGCCGAGCGCGGCGCCCCCACCCGCTTCAAGCTGCTGCTGCGCCTGCCCAGAGACCTCACGAGCGAGCAGGTCGAGCGCCTCTCGGTGATCGCCGCGAAGTGCCCGATCCACCGCACGCTCGACGGCGAGGTCATGTTCGACGAGCGCATCGAGCTCGTCGGCTGAGCCGGGCGGCGTGAGCGCGATCCGCGAGGAGCTGCGCGAGCGCCTCGCCGCGGCCGCGAGCGCGGGGAGCGATCAGGCCGAGCCGGCCCACCTGCACCTCAGAGACGAGACCGAGGCCGCCGTGCTCGTCCCGCTCTACGTCCGCGACGGCGAGCTGCACGCGGTCTTCACCAAACGCCGCGAGGACCTGCGCCGCCACCCCGGCGAGATCTCGTTTCCCGGCGGCCGCCGCGACCATCCTGACGAGCAGCTCGAGACGACCGCGCTGCGCGAGGCCGAGGAGGAGATCGGCCTCGCCCCGGAGACCGTCGACCTGCTCGGCACGCTCACTCCGGTCAGCACGTTCGTGACCGGCTACCTGATCTACCCGCACGTCGGGCTGATCGAGCCGATCGCCTGGAAGCCCAGCCCGAACGAGGTCGAGCTGATCCTCGAGCTGCCGCTGCACGCGCTGATCGCCGGCTACGCGCTGCGGCCGATGACGCGCCGCGGCTTCACGTTCGAGACCGACACGTACGTCGTCGGCGACCACCTCATCTGGGGCGCCACCGCCCGCATCCTCGGCGACCTTCTGGAGCGCCTGGGGCCGCTCGCCGAGCGGCGGAGCGGCCCCGGCTCATAATGCGCCGGGCGCTCAGGCGCCCTTCTCGATCGGCACGTTGACGAGGTTGCCCCACTCGGTCCACGAGCCGTCGTAGTTTCTGACGTCCTCCTGGCCGAGCAGCTCGTGCAGCACGAACCACGTGTGCGCCGAGCGCTCGCCGATGCGGCAGTAGGCGATGATCGGATCGCCGCTCAGCACGCCTCTGCCGCCGTACAGCTCGCGCAGCTCGTCGGCCGACTTGAACGTGCCGTCCTCCTGCACCGCTCTCGCCCACGGGATCGACGCCGCGCCCGGGATGTGGCCGCCGCGCTGGGCGCCCTCCTGCTCGTAACCGGCCATCGCGATCAGCTCGCCGGAGAACTCCTGCGGCGAGCGCACGTCGACGAGCTTGCGGCCGTCGCCGAGCGCCGACTGCACCTCGTCGCGCTTGGCGCGGATCGCGTCGTTGCCGGGCTGCGCGGTGAACGTCGTCGCCGCGTGCGACGGCACGTCGGTCGACGTCGCGCGACCCTCGGCGATCCAGCGCTCGCGCGGGCCGTTGAGCAGCTTGACGTTGTCGTGCCCGTAGTACTTGAGGTACCAGTAGGTGTAGGCGGCGAACCAGTTGTTGCGATCGCCGTAGAGCACGATCAGGTGGTCGTTCGAGATGCCGTGCTTGCCGAACAGCTCGCCGAACGCCTCGGGGCCGAGGAAGTCGCGCTTGACCTGGTCCTGCAGGTCCTTCTGCCAGTCGAAGCCGATCGCGCTGGGGATGTGCGCCTCGGCGTAGAGCGCCGGGTTCTCGTCGACCTCGACGATGCGGATGCCCTCGTCGTCCAGATGCTGCTCGAGCCACTCGGGCTCCACCAGCACGTCCTTCGCATACTCAGCCACGGGGCATGACCTCCGAATTCCTATCGCCTTTTGCCCATTTGCGGCGAGTCTAGCGCAAGCCGACCGCCGCGCGAGCATTTCCCCACTGATCTAGTAGGAAATGCTCCGGGGCGAGGCGTTACGCCCGCTCGAACGCGAGCAGGTCGTCGATCGCATCCAGCGCCGACGCGAGCCACGCGTCGTGGTCGGCCGGGTCCGCCGACAGCAGCGCGTGCGGGATCTCGGACTTGTCGCACGCGGCCTGCACGGTCTCCGCCCCGGCCGCGAGCAGCGCCGGATCCACCGACCCCGCCGCCTCGTACAGCAGCCCGCGCACGGTCGTGTCGATCGTGCGCTCCAGCAGCATTCTCAGCCGCGAGCCGTGCAGCGCCTCGAGCTTCTCGTCAGGCCCATCCGCCGAGCCCATCAGCCAGCAGAGGATCGTCACGTCGGCGAGCGCGTAGTGGATCGACGCGATGCGGTCGGGGTCGCCGACCCACACGTCGGCGCCCGCCGCCTCGATCGCCGGCCGGTTCGCCTCGTCGCGCGTCGTGCCGCGCACCGCGTGCCCCTGCGCGCGCAGCGCCCGCGCGAGCGCCTGCCCGCGACAGCCACAGCCGACGATCAGCACGCGCGCCACGGCGGGAATGTGTCACATCAAGCCGCGGCGCACGTCCTCGTCGTCGAGCAGGCCATCCAGGGTGAGCTCGGCGTCGCCGCGAGCACGCCGGCGCACATTCGCCGCCTCCAGCATCTGCTCGAGATCCTCCGCCTCGCGCACCGCCTGCGTGCGGTCGTGCTCGTGCGTCGTTCTCCAGCCGAGCTGCTCGGAGCCGGTGCCCGGCGTGTTGAGGATGCCGATGACGATGAACGCAGCGAGGGCGAGTGCGATGGAGCCGAGCACGATCGCGGTGAACGCGTCCACGGGTCGAGTCTACCTCCGCAACTCAGGCGCGAAGCCGGTGTTCAAGCAGGCGTCCCAACACCCCTGCCGACCGGCACGCGACGGCACTCGGAGGAGCCGTCGAAGGGGTCATCCACCACATCCATGCCTGCACAGGAGGATCGCTTGCGCCCTCGCATCGTCATGCTCATCGCCGTCGCGGCCGTGCTCGGTCTCGCACTGCCCACGGCGGCGTCCGCGCGGGTCCACGGACCCTTCCACCGCGGCCACCCGCCGCGCGTCGCGGCGACCGTCACGCTCGACCAGCCGAGCGGGAACCTCACGACCGCCACGCAGATCCAGTTCACCGGCACGGTCACGCCGGCGAGCGCCGGCCACCGCGTCCTGCTGCAGCGCCAGGTCGGTCAGAACGGCGACCGCTGGGTCGCGGTCGACGGCGGCTTCGTGCGCGCCGACGGCAGATACACGATCGTCCACCGCTTCCGCGTGCCGGGCGACCGCACGCTGCGCACGGTGCTGCAGCCCAACCGCCACACGCTGCGCAGCCCCTCGACGCCGATCTCGATCACCGTCCAGCAGCTCCAGGTCGCCGGCTTCACGATCGGCTCCAGCGCCCAGCCGATCGACTTCGGCGGCAGCGTCACGATCTCCGGCACGCTCACCGGCGGCGCGAGCACGTCGGTGACGCTGTTCGCACGCGACGAGTGGCGCGGCGGCCCGCTGCACGCGATCCAGGCCGGCACCACCGACGCCAACGGCGCCTACTCGTTCACACAGAGCCCGGCGCGCAACACCGTCTACCAGGTGCGCGTCACGACGACCCCGAAGAAGCGCACCGCGCGCCTGTTCGAGGGCGTGCGCGACGTCGTCTCAATCGCGGCCAGCACGACGACGGCGAGAGTCGGCGACGTCGTCACGTTCACCGGCACCGTCCAGCCGGCCAAGGTGGGGCACGTGATCCTGCTGCAGCGGCTCGACGGGAGCGTCTGGCAGTCGATCGTCGTCGCCCGCGTCGGCGCCGGGTCGGCCTACTCGATCCCGTTCACGCTCGCCGCGAGCGGCACCGCGAAGTACCGCACCGTCGTCCCCGGTGGTCCCGTCAACCAGCGGGGCGTCTCGTCGGCCGTGCAGGTCACGGCGAACCCATCGTCGTGAGCGGACTCCGTACATCCGCCTCGCGACCGTGACCTAGTCCCAGCACGGCACTCCCGCGGCCGGCCGGCACGCCGGCCGCGGGACGACGGCCCGCCGGCTCCCGATCGCACAGCCCCCGCGGTCGGGAGCCAGTGGCGGCCGAACCGGCGAAGCGCGGCGGCGCGCGAGATAGCGTGCCGGGCATGGACTTCGACCTGACTGACGAGCAGCGCCTGATCCGCGACACCGCGCGCGAGTTCACCGACAACGAGATCGTCCCGCGCGCTCGCGACAACGACCGCAACGCCCACTTCGATCTCGAGCTGGTGCAGAAGATGGCCGCGCAGGGCTACCTCGGCGCGATCGTCCCCCGCGAGTACGGCGGCGCCGGCCTCGACTACATCTCCTACGGCCTCGTCGTCGAGCAGATCGGCCGCGGCTGCTCCTCGATGCGCACCGTCGTCTCGGTGCAGACCTCGCTCGTCTGCTCGGCTATCCTCAAATGGGGTACGGAGGAGCAGAAGCAGGCCTACCTGCCGAAGCTGACCTGCGGCGAGTGGCTCGGCTGCTTCGGCCTGACCGAGCCCGACACCGGCTCGGACGCAGCGAACCAGAAGACGCGCGCGAGAAAGGTCGACGGCGGCTGGTCGATCTCCGGCTCGAAGATGTTCATCTCGCAGGGCAGCCACGCGAAGGTCGCGCTGATCTTCGCCCAGACCGACCCGCAGCTCGGCTATCGCGGCCTCGCCTGCTTCCTCGTCGACACCGACCATCCCGGCTACACGGCGCAGTCGATCCACCACAAGCTCGGGCTGCGCGGCTCCGACACGGCCGAGCTGGCGCTGGACGAGGTCGAGGTGCCCGAGGAGGCGATGCTCGGCGGGATCGGCGACGGCTTCAAGGTCGCGATGAGCGCCTTGGACTCCGGCCGCTACTCGGTCTCGTGCGGCTGCGTCGGCGTGATGCAGGGCTGCATCGACGCGTGCGTCTCCTACGCGAGAGAGCGCGAGCAGTTCGGCAAGCCGATCGGCAGCTTCCAGCTCGTGCAGGAGATGATCGCCGACATGGTCGTCGACATGGAGGCCGCGCGCGGGCTCGCGTGGCGCGCAGGAGTGCTGAAGGACCAGGGCAAGCCGTCCACGACCGAGACGTCGATCGCCAAGCTGTTCTCGACCGAGGCCGCGGTGCGGACCGCCAACACGGCGATCCAGCTCCACGGCGGCTCCGGCTACGTCGACGACCACCCAGTCGAGCGATACTTCCGCGACGTGCGCGTCACCACCCTGTACGAGGGCACCTCGCAGATCCAGAAGCTGATCATCGGCCGCGCGGCCACGGGCATCAACGCGCTCACCGGGTGAGCGTGGGCGGGCGGGATCCGGTTCAGGTCGTCGGCGTCGTCGGCGCCGGCACGATGGGCGGCGGGATCGCCCAGCTCGCCGTGCTCGCCGGCGCGCGCACGCTGCTGCACGACCCCGTCAAGGACGCCCTCGACCGCGGCGCCGAGACGCTGCGCGCGAACCTCGCGAAGGGCGCCGAGCGCGGGCGCTGGAGCACAGAGGAGGCTGACGCGGCCGCGGCGCGTCTGGAGGTCGCGTACACGCTGGAGGCGCTTGCCCCCTGCGAGGTCGTGATCGAGGCCGCGCCCGAGCGGCTCGAGCTCAAGCGCGAGCTGTTCGGCCGCCTCGCCGCGATCGTCTCGACCGACTGCGTGCTGGCGAGCAACACCTCATCGATCCCGATCACCGCGATCGCCGGCGCCGTCGAGCACCCCGAGCGCGTCGTCGGGATGCACTTCTTCAACCCCGCGCCGCTGATGAGACTGCTGGAGATCGTCGCGGGCGAGGACTCCGGCGAGGCGGCGCTCGCGACCGCGCGTGCGCTCGGCGACGCGATGGGCAAGGTCGTCATCGACGCCGCCGACGGCCCGGGCTTCCTCGTCAACCGCGCGAACCGCCCGTTCGGCCTGGAGGCGCTGCGACTCGTGACCGAGCGGCTCGCGACGGTCGAGCAGGTCGACCGCATCGCCCGCCTCGGCGGCGGCTTCCGCATGGGCCCGTTCGAGCTGATGGACCTCGTCGGCGTGGACGTCGGCTTCGACGTGGCGAAGTCGTTCCACGAGCTGAGCTTCGGCGAGCCGCGCTGGCGTCCCTCGCCGCTGAGCGCGCGGATGGTCGCCGCCGGCCGCACCGGCCGCAAGTCCGGCCGCGGCTTCTACGACTACCGCGACGGCCCGCACCGCCCCGACGACCAGCCCACGCCCCGGGCCGAGCTGCCGACCACCGCCGGCGGCCCGGTCGTCGTGATCGCCGGCGAGATCCCGCTCGCGCACCTGCTGCTCGAGCGCGCCGAGGAAGCCGGCTGGGACGCGCGCACACCGGCCGAGGCCGATGGCGAAGTGCCGTTCCTGATCCTCGACTGCGGCGCCGACGAGGATGACCCGCCGCTGCAGGGCGGCCCGCAGGCGATCTGCTGCCACGAGGGCTCGCTGCTCGCGCTCGACCCGGGCGGCGCGGCGGTCGGCTTCCACGCCTTGTGGCCGCTGGAGCCGGGCGGGCTCGTCGAACTGACGCGCGGGCCCGAGTCGCTCGACGCCGCCGCGAGCGCCGCCGAGCGCTTCTTCGCGACGCTCGGCCTGCACACCGAGTGGGTCGGCGACGCCCCCGGGCTCGTGCTCGGGCGGATCGTCTGCCAGCTCGTCAACGAGGCGGCGTTCGCCGTCGGCGAGGGCGTCGGCACGCCCGCCGACGTCGACGCCGGCATGGTCCACGGCCTCAACCACCCGCGCGGCCCGCTCGGCTGGGGCGACGCGATCGGGCTCGACCACGTCGTCGCGGTGCTGGACGGCCTGTTCGACGAGTACCGCGAGGAGCGCTACCGCGCCGCGCCGCTGCTGCGCCGGCTCGTGCTGTCCGGCCGCGTCGGCCGCGCGACCGGCGAGGGCTTCTTCACCTACGACGACCCCGACGAGGAGAGCGACTGACGATGCACGCCGTCACCTTCCAGGCCCCCGGCGAGGTCGCGGTCGAGGAGGTCGCCGACCCGATCCTGCAGGCGCCCGACGACGTGATCGTGCGCGTCGAGGCGAGCGGCATCTGCGGCTCGGACCTGCACATCTACCACGGGCGCGTGCCGGTCGGGAAGGGCTTCACGATCGGCCACGAGTTCGTCGGGACCGTCACCGACGCGGGCGACGCCGTCGAGCGCGTGGCTGTCGGCGACCGCGTGCTCGGCACGTTCGTCACCGCCTGCGCCACCTGCACGCCGTGCATCCGCGGCGACTACCACCGCTGCTCGCACGGCCGCACGTTCGGCCACGGCCCGAACCTCGGCGACCTGCAGGGCGCTCAGGCCGAGCAGCTCCTGGTCCCGCACGCGAACCTGACGCTGCGCAGAGTCCCCGAGGGGATGTCGTCCGACGTCGCGCTGTTCGCCGGCGACGTGATGGGGACCGGCTATCACTCGGTCGCGCACGCCGGCGTGAGAGCGGGCGACACGGTCGCCGTGCTCGGCCTCGGCCCCGTCGGCCTGTGCGCGATCCAGGCCGCGAAGGCCTCCGGCGCCGCGCAGATCTTCGCGATCGACACCGTCGCCGACCGCCTCGCAATGGCCGAGCGCTTCGGCGCAACGCCGTTGCACCTCACAGAGGACGACCCCAAGAAGGCCGTCCGCGCCGCCACCGGCGGCGGCGTCGACGTCACGGTCGACGCCGTCGGCGACCCCGGCCCGCTCGCGCTGGCGGTCAGCCTCACCCGCGACGCCGGCATCGTGTCGGGGATCGGCGCCTACGCCGGCAAGGGCGAGGTCCCCCTCGGCCTCGCCTGGCTCAAGGGCCTCCAGCTCCGCCTCGGCCTCGCCAACGTGATCGCCCACGTCGACCGCGTCCTCGCCCTCATGCAGGCCGGCATCCTCGACCCCGCCCCCCTCGTCACCCACCACATGACCCTCGCCGACGCCGCCGAGGCCTACCGCATCTACGACGCGCGCGAGGCCTTGAAGATCGTGCTGACGCCGTAGGCGTCTTTCGTCATCTATAGGGTCCGCCGCGTGGGATCGACACGGCGTGGGATCCAGCTCACCGGAGCGGTCGGGGCCGTGGCGCTCGTGCTGCTGCTGCTCGCCGATCCAGCGCTCGCGCAGGCGGCCAGAGCCGCCGCCAGACCCGCCTCCCACGAGGCGACGGAGGCCGGCCGCTGGAGCCTCGTGATCGCACTCGTCGCGCTGGGCCTCGTGGCGCCGCTGCTGCTGGCGCTGGCCGAGCTGCTCACGAGCAGAAGAGCGCAGCCGCGGCACGGGAGAGCCGCGCTGCCGTGGCACCTCATCCGCGGCGTCTTCGTCGGCCACGACAATCGCATCTCCACGAGCAAGACCGTCGCCGCGGTCTGGACGTTCAGCGTCGCGAGCGCCTTGCTGTCGCTCGTGATCGCGAAATGGATGGGTCATGGCGGCGCGCTCGCCGCGCAGGAGAGCAAAGGCCTGCAGAGCAACTACGGCCTGCTGATCGGCGGGCCGCTGGGCGCGGCGATCCTCGCGAAGGGGGTCGTCACCTCGCAGACGCAGGACAGACCGGGCAGCAAGGCCGGCGGCACGCCCGCGGCCTCGCAGCTCGTCGCCAACGACCAGGGCGACACCGACCTCGGGGACCTGCAATACGTGCTGTTCAACCTGGTCGCGCTGATCTTCTTCTATGGCGAGCTTTGGGTCGCGCCGAGCGCGGGCATGCCGAACCTGCCGAACCTGCTCGTCGGCCTCACGAGCGTGTCCGCGGTCGGCTACGTCGGCAAGAAGACGCTCCCGTCGACGACGGTCGCGATCACGAGCGTCGAACCGGCCAGAGGAGCGCCCGGCAGCATCCTCACGATCGCGGGGCCCGGCCTCGCCGCCGTCGGCGAGCCGCCGAGATCCGTCAGCTTCGACGCGACTGCTGCCGCGCCGCCCTTCCGCGTCGTCCATACCCCGAGAGGGCCCGTGACGAGAGTCACCGTGCCGACGATGCCTCCCGCGGGCGACGTCACGCTGCGGCTGACGACGCACGCCGGCGTCGAGGTGACATGGAGAGGCTTCGAGGTCACCGAGGCAAGACCCGCCGGGCCCGCGGGCCACGGCGGCTGAGCGCTCAGCGCCCGCGCCCGCCCAGCGCCGCCGGCAGCAGCTTCAAGGCCGACAGCCGCGCTCGCGGCTTCAGCTTGCCGCGCATGACCGCGTGGCCGGGGTTGATGCGCCCGCCGGCGACGTCGAGCCAGTCGTCCCAGCTCGTGCGCAGCGTCACGTCGGCCTTCGCGTCGCTGCCGCGCTCGACCGTCGGCTGGCCGCCGTTGAGCCGCAGCACCCACGGCTCGACATCGGTGAAGGCGAACTGGACCGTCAGCTTCGTGCCGTTCGTGTCGGGGAGCTGGCGGCGGACCGTGTCCATCACCAGCTCGATCGACGCGGCCTCCTTCGGCGCGCTCGCCTGTCTCTCCCCCAGCAGGCCGGCCTGCGTCAGCAGCGGCCCGCGCGTCGCCGTCTCGCGCGGCGTCAGGTCCGTCGGCACGATCGGCGGCCCGGGCAGCTCCTCCATCGGCATGCCGGCGCTGCGCAGCTTCGTCTGCAGCGACGTGACACCCTCCTCGCCGATGTCCTCAAGCGTGAAGCCGAAGACCTCGGTGTAGTTGCGATCCCAGCCGGGCGGCTGGAGCACCGCAGCGCCCCACGGGGTGACCTCGCGCAGCGTGTCGGCGACGGCGCGGCGGCAGCGCTCGTCTCTCGAGGCGACGTCGGCCAGCAGCTTCACGCCGAAGGCGATGTGGCGCTGCTCGTCGCGCGCGATCTGCGTCATCCCCTCGCGGAACGCGGGCATCAGGTTGCGGGTCTCCAGGTACGACGTGATGAAGTGCTGGCCCGGCTGCGCGAGCGTCGCCTCGATCACCATGTGGTAGAGCGTCACGGCCGCCGACAGCTTCGCCGGCGAGCGGTCCTTGCGCAGCTCGTCGGCCATCGTGTCGAGGCGGTCGAAGACCTTGCGGAAGCCCCACGTCAGCTCAGGCTTGATCGCGTTCAGCCCGCCCGCGGCGGTGCCGTCGCCGAGGCCGCAGACCTCGTGCATGAAGCGCTTGAAGAAGATCGCGTGGCGTGCCTCGTCGACCTGCTGCGTCGTGAGAAAGTACTTCTGCTCCTCGAGCGGCGCGGCGTCGATGAACGGCGACAGGTTGTCGGCGACGGCGTCCTCGCCCCAGAAGAAGAGCGCGTAGTTCCACAGCGCCGCCTTGCGCTCGAAGTCGCTCAGCTCCTCGCGCCACTGGCGCGCGTCCTCGGTGAAGTCGAGGCCCATCGCGCTCCAGTTGCCCTGCTCCCAGCGGGTGTAGAGGTCCTCGTAGGAGATCAGGTCCGCGGCGGTGCGCGGCGAGGTCGTTTGAACATCGTTCAAGCTCATGGCGAGTACGATAGACAGCGCCTTGAACGGAAGTCAAGACATAGCATCGGCCCCAGTCGCCGACCGCCGCGCGGAGCTGCTCGCGATCGGTCGCCAGCTGTTCGCCAAGCACGCCTACGACGAGCTGTCGATCGACGACGTCGCCGCCGCGGCCGGCGTCGCCAAGGGGCTCCTCTACTACTACTTCAGAAGCAAGCGCGGCTTCTACCTCGCGACGATCCGCGCGGAGGCCGACGAGCTGCTCGAGCTCGCCCAGCCGGACCCCGCGCTGCCACCCGCCGAGCGCCTGCGCCGCACGCTCGACGCCTACCTCGCGTTCGTCGACGAGGCATCGGACCGCTTCCGCGCCCTCTACCTCGCCGGCCTCGGCTCCGATCCCGAGGTGCGCGCGATCCGCGATCGCGACCGCGCGGAGTTCCTGCGCCTGATCGCCGAGGGCGTCGCGCACCAGCCCGAGCCCTCCCCCTCGCTGCGCACCGCGCTCGTCGGCTGGCTGAGCTTCATCGAGGGCGTCAGCCTCGACTGGCTCGACCACCGCGACCTCGGCCCCGAGCAGTTGCGCGAGCTGCTGGTCGCCGCGCTCGCCGGCTCGCTGCAGGCGGCGCTCGCCGTCGACCCGACGCTCGAGATCGACTTCAGCGTCTTCTGAGGAGCGCCGCCGGCCGGCCGCCGGCGCTCATCTGCTCGTCGCGCCGCCCGCGCTCAGCAGGTCGCTCGCGCGTCTGTCGACGAACTGCGTCAGCAGCTGCTGGGAGAAGCCGAACAGCGCCGCGTAGGCGAGCAGCACCGCGGTCGAGCGGCCGCCGGCCGGTGCGACGATCAGCTCGGACTCGACCAGCAGGACCCCGATCAGCGCCGTCGCCGCACCGCCGACCGCCTTCAGCACGATCTGCGGCGCGAGCAGGTTGTAGCGCGACGGGGCCTGTTCCATTCTGCCGAGCAGGAAGGCGGTGCCGAGCAGCCCGCCGACCATCCCCACCAGCTCGATCTCGAAGATCACGCGCGCGGGCGACGTCGTCCCATGCGTGCCGAAGCAGATCGGTCTGCTGTCCGACGAGCACAGTGGCACGACGCTTGCGTTGAGCACGTGCCAGACGCCGAGCCCCACGAGCAGCAGCGCCAGCAGGCCGCCGAGGCCGAAGAGCGTGTTGCGGAACGCGCGCAGGCTGGCGTGCCAGTCGACGTTCGAGGTGATCGCGTCCTGGTAGGCCTGGCGCAGCGTGGAGCGAGCGGGCGCTCTGTGCGCTCTGACCGCGTCGTCGAACGTCGTCTCGTAGCTGCTGAGCAGGTCGCGATCGCTCATCACCTGTCTCATCCACGAGCGCAGCTGCGGCAGCGCCGCCAGCGCCTCGGCGTCGGTCTCGATCGCCGCCAGCTCGCGCTCCGCCTGGTGGACGGACTCCCACGCGGCGGTGATCGCCTCGCCCGACGCCCACTCGCGCACGCGCCGCCACAGCCCGTGCCGGGCGGTGATCGTCGCGACCGCGTCTTCGAGCGCGCGCTGCGTCGCGGCGGCGTGCTGGGCGCGCACGGGCGCGGCCAGCGGCGGCACGGCTGCCGCGGCGGGGGGCTTGGCGGCATCCGGCGCGCTGGTCGCCGGCGAGGCGAAGCCGACGCCGCCGACCGCGCCCGCCACTCTCGCCAGCGTCAGGAAGCCGACGTCGGGGCGTCTGCGCCCGCGCCACAGCCCACGGCGCCCGGCGTCCTCTCTGCCGGCGGCGTCCTCTGCGGCGGGCGCGGGCGCCGCCGCCCGTGCAAGCGCCAGCCGCGCACCCAGGTCGCTCACGCGCAGCGCGATCTCCGTGCGCCACAGCCCGCGCATCGAGCCGGGCGGCGCGGCGGCGGCCAAGCTGGCGGCTGCGTTCGCGTCCGGCGCAGCGTCAGCGGCGTCCGGAGCGACACCCGCGACGGGAGGCGCGGCGGCACCATGAGCGGCAGGCGGCGGCACGACGGCTACGGCTCCATCCCCGGCGACGGCCGCCTCCCGGCGACGCCGCCGCCAGCGTCCGATCGTCGATTCCGCCGCCGGATGCCCTTGCTCCTGCGCCACGCCTACTCCCTCCCTGCCGGGAAACCGCCTTGCGCGCAGCAGTATTCAAGGTCGCGCAGACGGCGACGCCGCTCAGGCCTCGATCGTCTGCTGCGACTCGCCGCGCGCCGCGACCGCCGGCGGCGTGTCGCGCAGATACCACTCGGCGTCGAGCGCGGCCTTGCAGCCGGAGCCGGCGGCCGTGATCGCCTGGCGGTAGGTGTGGTCGACGAGGTCTCCGGCCGCGAACACGCCGGACACGTTCGTCCGCGTCGACAGCCCGGTCGTCTTGACGTAGCCGTTGTCGTCGAGCTCCACCTGCCCGGCGACCAGCTCGGACTGCGGCTCGTGGCCGATCGCGACGAACGCGCCCGTGGCCGGCACGTCGCGCAGCTCGCCCGTGTCGGCGTGCCGCGTGCGCACGCTCGCGAGCGCGCCTCTGTCGCCGGCGACGAACTGCTCCGGCACGTAGGGCGTCACGAACTCGATGTTGCCGACCGCTCTCGCGCGGTCGAGCATGATCGCCGAGGCGCGGAACTCCTCGCGGCGGTGGATCACGTGCACTCTGGCAGCGAACTTCGCGAGGAAGATCGCCTCCTCCATCGCCGAGTCGCCGCCGCCGACGATGACCGTGTCGTGCTCCTTGAAGAAGGCGGCGTCGCACGTCGCGCAGTACGACACGCCGCGGCCCGACAGCGACTCCTCGCCGTCGATCCCGAGCTTCTTGTGCTGGGCGCCCATCGCGAGCACGACCGCCTTCGCGCGGTGCGCCTCGTCGCCGATCCAGACGGTCTGGATCCCGCCGTCGACCAGCTCGACTCTCGTCGCGTCGTCGGTGACGAAGCGCGTGCCGAAGCGCTCGGCCTGGTCGCGCAGCTCCTGCATCATCTCCGGGCCCATGATCCCGTTCGGGTAGCCGGGGTAGTTCTCGACGTCGGTCGTCTGCTGCAGCAGACCGCCCCACGCGAAGCCCTCGATCACGAGCGGTCTGAGGTCGGCGCGCGCGGTGTAGAGCGCAGCGGTGTAGCCGGCCGGTCCGCTGCCGATGATGATCACGTTCTCGACGTCGTCAGCCATGCCCGCTCCGTTCGAAAGTCCTAATACTTCACAAAGTATAGCGCCAGGCCGTCACACCGGCGACAGCCGGTGCCGCCACTGCTGGACGCGCCGCCGCAGCTGGAAGTAGGCGATCACGCCCGGCACGGTCGGCAGCCAGAACGCGAACAGACGATACGAGAGCACGGCCAGCACGGCGACGCCGGCGTCGACCCCGAACGCCGCCAGCGCGCCGATCATGCCGCCGTCGACCCCGCCGATCCCGCCGGGGATCGGCAGCAGGTTCGCGAGCATCCCGACGAAGAACGCCTGGATCAGCACGGCGATCGGCGGCGAGGAGCCGAACGCGCGGAAGGACGCCCACAGCACCGCGATGTTGAACGTCCACCACGTGACCGAGCCGATCATCGCGAGGTCGGGATGGACGACCTTGTACAGCGCGAAGCGCACGCCCCCCCGCATCGAGGCCGGCGCCAGCGCGAAGCGGCGCAGCCAGCGCGCGACGCGCGGCCTGCGCGGCGCCATCCGCTCGATGCGCCGCTCGAAGTCCTCCGGCACGAGCGCGAGCGCACCGACCACGACGATCACGGTGCCCGCGATGATCGCCGGCACGACCGTCAGGCCGAACGGCGCCTCGCCGGACAGCAGACCGGTGCGCAGCCCGATCCCGCACACGAGCATCGCCGTCACGTAGACGCCGTAGAGCACGACGAGGAACGCGATCATCCGCTCGGCCACCTCGCGCCGCTCCATGCCCGAGCGCCGCAGCGCCCACGCCGTCAGCGCGACGCCGCCCGCGCCGCCGGCCGCGAACAGCCGCGTCGCCGCCAGGCCGGCCATCGTGATCAGGTAGCTGTCGCGGTGTCTGAGCGGCGAGCCGGGCGGCACGTGGATGCCGTGGAACAGCGCCACGTAGCTGGCGATCGACAGCAGCTCGAACCCCAGCGCCGCCGCGAGCCACGCGTGGTCGCCGTCGGAGACTCTCACGTAGGCCGCCTTCACCCCGCCGATCTGCGGCAGCACGAAGTACAGGAACGCGATCGACGCGAGCACGAAGACGACGAGCGCGATCACCCGCCGGCGCGTCAGCGCGACGCGCGGCATCTCCTCGTCGTCGTGCGGCGGCACGGCCGGCGGGACCTCGACCGGCGGCCCGGCGGACGCGTCGCGCAGTCGTGCGCGCGCAGCCGGCTCGACGGCGTCCTCGGCCATGAGCCTAGGCGTGCGCCCGCGCCTCGAGCGCCTGCACCACGCCGGCGGCCCGCTCCAGGCGCGGCCCGAGCACCGGCGCGAGCGCGCGCACGCCCTCGGTCAGCGCGAGCCCCGCGAGCAGGTCGGCGACGTAATGCTCGCCGAGGTAGACGAGCGCGAGGCCGAGCGTCAGCGCGTAGGTCCAGCCGAGCGCGCCCTCGACCGGCCCGGACTCGGCGAGCAGGTGAGCGGCGTTGACGGACGTGGCGAAGTGCAGGGAGGGCATGGCGGCGAGGGGATTGCCTCCCAGAACAGAGTAGAGCGGGCCCCAGCGATGCTTCCAGAACTGCTCGCCGTACTCGACCATCATGCGCCGCACGGGCGGCGTGTGCGGGTCGCCGAGCCGGCCTCTCTCGGCCGCGTACCAGGGCGGCGCCGTCGGCACCAGCCAGTACACGACGGCGCCGAGGTCGAAGACCGCGTAGGTCGTGGCGGCCGCGCGGCCGAAGCGCTCGCGATGGCGGACGAGCACGTAGGCGGTCGCCGCGTGCGGCACCGCGAACCACAGCCAGTGGGTCCACACGAGCACCTTCTCGAGGCGGCGCGTCTGCCCGGGAGCGGGCAGCAGCCGCTGCAGCCGCAGCGTCGGCGGCACGCCGAGGCCGAGCACGCGGTCGACCCGCACGGGATAGTCGATCCGCACGCGGCGTTCGAGCGCCTCGGCGTCGTCGTGCGGCATCTCGTACGCCGCCAGGTACGCCCACATCTGCAGCGCGCAGGTCGCGACGTCGCGTGCGCGCGTGCGCGGGAGGGCGACGCAGATGGCGACGGGCGCGGCCGCGGCGGTCGCGAGCACCGCTGCCTTCGGCAGGCGCATTCGGCGTCGCACGAGTGGTGCGGCCACGCCGGCGGCGACGACCGACCACGCCGCGACTCGGATGGCCTGGGACTTCCGCAAAGCGCGGGGAGTATATGAGGGGCGTCTCATGCCGGACGGTCGCGCGGTCCGCGCGGGCGACTGCGCCGCACCCGGCCGGCGGCGCTTACAGTCCGGCCCATGAGCGACTACGAGCTGGTGCACGCCTACGAGACCGTCAACCTCCAGCGCGCCGGCGGCGCCGCGCGGATCGAGCTGAACCGGCCCGAGAAGATGAACGCGTGGGAGGCGACGCTCACGCGCGACCTGCTCGCGGCGCTGGAGCGCGTGGCCGGGGACGACACGCTGCGCGCCGTGCTGCTGACCGGCGCGGGGCGCGGCTTCTGCTCGGGCGCCGACCTGTCCGCCGGCTTCGACCCGACGCCGAGCGGCCACCCCGACCTGCAGACCTCGCTGCGCGAGCGCTATCACCCGGTCATCACGACGATCCGCGAGCTGCCCAAGCCGGTCGTCGCGGCCGTCAACGGCGGCGCCGTGGGCGTCGGCTGCTCGCTCGCGCTCGCCTGCGACCTGATCCTCGCGGCCGAGTCGGCCTACTTCCTGCTCGCGTTCGTGAACATCGGGCTCGTGCCCGACGGCGGCTCCTCCGCCTTCATCCCGGCGCGCGTCGGGCTCACGCGCGCGCTCGAGATGGCGATGCTCGGCGAGCGCGTGCACGCGCCCAAGGCGCTCGAGTGGGGGCTCGTCAACGCCGTGCATCCAGACGACGAGCTGCAGGCCGCGGCCGACGCGCTCGTCGCGCGCCTGGCGACCGGTCCGACGCTGTCCTACGCGGGCGCCAAGCGCCAGCTGAACGCGTGGGCCTACCGGGCGCTGGCGGAGCAGCTCGAGCTGGAGGCGGCGATCCAACAGGAGCAGGCGGTGACGGCCGACTTCGTCGAGGGCGTCACGGCCTTCCTGCAGAAGCGCCCGGCGGCGTTCGAAGGCCGGTGAGCCTTCCCCGCCCGGCCGCCGGAGCCGGGGTGACGCGTCACTCCGCCGCTCCATGAGTAGAATCCGCGCCGCCTTGCGACCTGAATCCTCCTTCCGCCGCCGCCTCGTCGCGGCCCTGCTGCTCGCGACGATCGCTTCGCTCGTCTTCGCCAGCGGCGCGTTCGCCAACCTCATCACCCCCGAGTCGGGTGGATCGCCGAACGCCAATCAGATCTCCTCGCTGTACAAGATCATCCTCTACATCGCGATCGTCGTGTTCGTGGTCGTCGAGGGTGCGCTGCTGTACTCGCTCGTCAAGTTCCGCGCCAGAAGAGGCCGCGTCGCCGCCCAGATCCACGGCAACACCCGCCTGGAGATCACCTGGACCGTCGCCGCCGCGCTGATCCTCGTCGTGCTCGCGGCCGTCACGTTCGCGAAGCTGCCCTCGATCCAGAATCCGCCGAACAGCGGCCCCAACGGCCTGCAGTTCGCGTCCACCACGGAGCCGACGCCGCCCAACGGCAAGAAGCTCACGATCTGCGTGACCGGCCGCCAGTACATCTGGCGCTACACGTACGGCGCCGACTGCAAGTCCAACGCGTTCGGGCTGCCCTACTCCTACCAGGAGATGGTCGTCCCGGCCGACACGACCGTCGTGCTCGACCTGCAGTCGACCGACGTCATCCACTCCTGGTGGATCCCCAAGCTCGGCGGCAAGTTCGACGCCTTCCCGGGGTACCGCAACTTCACCTGGTTCAAGGCGCCCACCGCCGGCGCGCTGTACAGAGGCCAGTGCGCCGAGCTGTGCGGCCGCAACCACGCCGACATGACGGCGCGCGTGAAAGTCGTGACGCCCGACCAGTACCTCACCTGGATCGCCGGCCAGAAGGCCGCCATCGCGGCCGCCAACAGACAGGTCATCCAGCTGCACCAGCAGTTGAGAACCTACGGCATCCTCTAGCGCTCCTCCTTACTCCAGCAGACAAAGGAATCCGAACCGATCATGGCCACCACCGAGTACGCACTGCGCCCAGTGCCCCAGGTGATCGCCCACGAGGTCACGGCCGAGCCCACGCGCGCGCGGTGGACCGAGTGGTTCACCACGACCGACCACAAGAAGATCGGGATCCTCTACATCGTCACGACGTTCGCCTTCTTCCTGATCGGCGGCGTCGAGGCGCTCCTCATACGTCTGCAGCTGGGTGAGCCGAACAACAACCTGCTGACGCCCGAGCATTACAACGAGCTGTTCACGCTCCACGGCACGACGATGATCTTCCTGTTCGTCGTGCCGATGATGGCGGGCTTCGCGAACTACTTCCTGCCGCTGATGATCGGCGCGCGCGACATGGCGTTCCCGCGCCTCAACGCGCTCTCCTACTGGCTGCTGCTGTTCGGCGGCATCGTCTTCTACAGCTCGCTCTTCTGGCAGCCGCCGGAGGCGGGCTGGTTCTCCTACACGCCGCTCTCCAGCTCCATCTACACGCCGAGCGGCGGCCAGGACGCGTGGATCTACCTGATCCACATCACCGGCATCTCCTCGCTCGTCGGCGCGATCAACTTCTACGCGACGATCGTGAACATGCGCGCGCCAGGCATGGGCTGGGGCCGTCTGCCGCTGTTCGTGTGGGCGATCCTGATCTACGCGCTGCTGCTGATCCTCGCGCTGCCGGTGATCGCCGGCGCCGTCACGATGCTGCTGACGGACCGCAACTTCGGCACCCACTTCTTCGACCCGACCCAGGGCGGCTCGCCACTCTTGTGGCAGCACCTGTTCTGGTTCTTCGGGCATCCAGAGGTGTACATCATGATCTTGCCGGGCTTCGGGATCGTCTCCGAGATCCTCCCGGTGTTCGCGCGCAAGCCGATCTTCGGCTACAAGGCGATCGCCGCCTCGACGGTCGTGATCGCCTTCCTGGCGGCGCTCGTGTGGGCCCACCACATGTTCCAGACGCCGGTGCCGACCGTCGTGCTCGGCTTCTTCATGCTGTCGTCGTTCCTGATCGCAGTGCCGACGGGCGTGAAGATCTTCAACTGGATCGCGACGCTGTGGCGCGGCAACATCGACTTCAAGACGCCGCTGTACTTCTGCGTCGGCTTCATCTCGATCTTCGTCGTCGGCGGCATCACCGGCGTCTTCCTGGCCGTCTTCCCCGTCGACTGGCAGCTGACCGACACGTACTTCGTCGTCGCCCACTTCCACTACGTGCTGATGGGCGGCGCGGTCTTCACGATCTTCGCCGGCCTCTACTACTGGTACCCGAAGATGACGGGCCGGATGCTGAGCGAGCCGCTCGGCAAAGCCTCCTTCTGGCTGATGTTCGTCGGCTTCAACGTCACCTTCCTGGTCCAGCACGCCGCGGGCCTCTCGGGCATGCCCCGCCGCGTCTACCAGTACCCGGCCGACGCCGGCCTGACGCTGTACAACCAGATCTCGACGGTCGGCGCGTTCATCCTCGGCTTCGGGATCCTGCTGTCGGTGATCAACTTCGTGCGCAGCCTCAAGAAGGGCGCGATCGCCGGCCCCGACCCGTGGAAGGCGAACACGCTCGAGTGGTTCACGACGTCGCCGCCGCCGGTTAACAACTTCGACGTCGTGCCGCGCGTCCGCTCGGTCGAGCCGATGAAGGACATCCGCCGCCAGGTGGAGCGTCAGTCCGGCGTCGAGCACGAGTCGGCACCGCAGCCCGCCGTCACCGTCTGACGATGGCGGCCCGGCCGCACCGGCTCGGAGCCGCCACCCGCTAGGCTGCCCTGCGCGTGGAAGCTTCTCGTCTCACCTCCCCCACGCCGGTCGAGCGGCCCTCCGCCGTCGTCGAGCGACCGGCGCGCGCCCACGGCGTGCGCCAGCTCGTGGCGGACTACGTCACGCTGACGAAGCCGCGCGTCCAGCTCTTGCTGCTGCTGACGACCGTCGCGACGATGGAGGTCGCGGGCAGCCCCTCGTTCGGCCTGATCCTGCTGACGCTGCTCGGCGGCGCGCTGTCGGCCGGCGGCGCCGGCGCCGTCAACCACTGGTACGACCGCGACATCGACGTGCGCATGGCGCGCACGGCGACGCGGCCCGTCCCGTCCGGGCGGATCTCCCCGCGCGCGGCGCTGACGTTCGGGATCGCGCTGGCGGTCCTGTCGTTCGCCGAGCTGAGCCTCTGCGTCAACGTGCTGGCCGCCTGCCTGGCGCTGTCGGGCTTCCTCGGCTACGTCTTCGTCTACACCCTGTGGCTCAAGCGGTCGACGCCGCAGAACATCGTCATCGGCGGCGCCGCCGGCGCCGTGCCCCCGCTCGTCGGCTGGGCCGCGGTCACCGGCTCGCTCGACCCGGCCGCGCTCTACCTGTTCGCGATCGTCTTCTACTGGACGCCGCCGCACTTCTGGGCGCTGTCGCTGCTGATGAAGGACGAGTACGCGAAGGTCGACATCCCGATGCTGCCGGTCGTGCGCGGCGAGGACGAGACGCGCCGCCAGATCACGCTCTACAGCGTGCTGCTCGTCGCGATCACCTTGCTGCCGTTCGCGGGGCGCCTGTTCGACGGCCTCTACGCGATCTCAGCCGGCGTCCTCGGCGCGATCTTCCTGACCTTCGCGGTGCGCCTGCAGCGCAACCCGGACCGCCGCGCAGCGCTGCGCCTCTACCTGTACTCGCTGCTCTACCTCGCGCTGCTGTTCGCCGCGATGGTGGCTGACGTCAAGCTCTGACCCGACGAAGTAGGATTCCCGACACCATGGACCGTCGACTCGCTCGCAAGAACATCCGCTCCGCGCTGATCGCCACGGCGGTCTGCATCTTCATGTTCGGCGCCTCCTTCCTGGCCGCCGCGATCTACATCTCATGACGAGCCCCGAGCAGACCCCGCCGCCCGCCGGCGAGGAGATCCACCTCCCCGGCCCGAGCCTGCTGCCGATCCTCTGCGCAGCCGGCATCACGCTGGGCATCATCGGCATCACGCTCGGCTGGGTCCTCAGCGCCGTCGGCATCATCCTGTTCGTCGTGACGACGTGGAAGTGGATCGCCTCCACCCGCCGCGACATCCAGGCGCTCCCGCCAGAGCACAGCAGCCACTGATCGCCGCGGGCGCTCGCCCGCTCAAATCCGTTCCTGGCAAGGAAGCAGGGAGCGTGGCCTGCTAAGCAGGCGAGCGACCGATGACGCCGCCAGGGGCGGATTTCAGCGGGCGAGGGGCACGGCGCAGACGGCGCCGTCCTCGGTCCAGCAGCGCACGACGTCGCGCATCGACAGGACGCCGACGAGCTCGGCGCCTTCGACGACGATCAGGTGGCGGAAGCCGCCGCGGACCATCTCGCAGGCGGCCTGCTCGAGCGACCAGTCGGGCGCCGCGAACACGAGGTCGCTCGTGAGGTGGTCGCCGACCAGCTCGGCGTCCGGGTCGAGCCCGCGGCCGATCGCGGCGAGCAGGTCGCGCTCGGTCAGCAGCCCGGGACCCGGCTGATCGCCGTCGAGCACGATCGCCGAGCCGACGCGCCGCTCGTGCATGAGCTGCGCCGCCTCGCGCAGCGTGTGCCCCGGACCGACCGTGAGCGACGTGGCCGACATCCCCTCGCGAACCTGCATCGTCGTCCCTCCCGTTTGGCTTGCAACGATTGCCTCAAGCATACTTGACGGCGAAGCGCCCGCCGAAACGTCGCATCCCGTGGCATCCGGCGGCTTTCGTACCCAAAGCGCGCCGGTGCGCCAGCTTCCGGACATTCTCGGCGTAATCGCAAACCAAACAAGCCGCTGCGACGTATCTGCTGCACATGCAACGACCCGGCACCGTCCGCCACCGCACGCAGCTCTACTCGGAGGCCATCCGGATCGTCGAAGCCGAGTACGCGTCAGATCTCGAGCTCGACGACATCGCCCGCCGGGTCGCCAGCTCGCGCCGCCAGCTCCAGCGCGCCTACGCCGAGATCGGCCACACGACGTTCCGCGAGCACCTCACGCGGGTGCGCATGGAGCGCGCCGCCGGGCTGCTCGCGAACGGCTCGCTGACCGTGCGCGAGGTCGCGCGCCGCGTCGGCTACCGCCAGCCGGCGCAGTTCGCCAAGACGTTCCGCCGCCACCTCGGCGCCGTCCCGTCGGCGTACCGCACCCGTGTGCGGGACCGCGGCGAGCACCTGCAGCACGCTGCCTGACCGTCCCCGTTTGCGGTCCATCCCACCTGTCGCATAGGATCGGCACCGGAGAGTTGTGAGGGTGCTCGCGACAGGACAAGCCGGTGCGTAAGCACCCCATCATCCAGATGGTCGCCATTGGTGCGATCGCCTCTGCGATCGGCATCGCGCTGTCCTACTGGATCCACTGGTTCCCGGCCGACGCGGCGAAGCAGGACAAGCCGATCGACACGCTCTACCACGTGCTGATGATCGTCTCGATCCCGATCTTCGTGCTCGTGCTGACGGTCATCCTCTACTCGGTCTGGGCCTTCCGCATGCGCCCCGGCCAGGAGAACGAGGACGGGGCGCCGATCCACGGCAACACGCGCCTCGAGGTCTTCTGGACGGCGATCCCGGCGATCATCCTCGTGTCGCTCTGCAGCTACGCCTACGGCGTGCTGACCGACATCGAGAAGACGCACAAGGACGAGCTCGTCGTCAAGGTCCACGCGATCCAGTTCGCCTGGACCTTCGGCTATCCGCAGGCGGGCGGCAGAACGGTCGTCTCCGACCAGCTCTACCTGCCGAAGGACCGCCCCGTGCGCTTCGACATCGACACGCAGGACGTGATCCACGACTTCTGGGTGCCGGCCTTCCGCGTGAAGATCGACACGGTTCCGGGCATCGTCACCCACCTGCGCGTGACGCCCACCAAGATCGGCAGCTACCCGGTCGTGTGCGCCGAGCTGTGCGGCCTCGGCCACTCGGTGATGCGCTCGACCGCGCACGTGATGACGCCCGCCGCGTTCAGCAGATGGCTCGTGCAGAAGCAGGCGCCGGTCACGATCGCCGCCGGAGGCGGAGGCGGCGGCGGCCAGCCGTCGCAGACCCAGCTGATCGCGCTCGGCAGACAGACCTTCACGAGCGACGGCGGCTGCGGTGCCTGTCACACGCTCGCCGAGGCGGGCACGACCGGGACGACCGGGCCGGACCTCGGCAGAGCGCTCAGAGGTCAGAGCCAGGCCGACATCCGCACCGACATCGTCAGCCCGAACGCGAGAATCACGCCCGGGTACCCGGCGAACATCATGCCGCCCACGTTCGCGCAGACGCTCTCGGCGCAGCAACTGGACGGGCTCGTCGCCTACCTGGCTACCGTGTCGAAGTGATGGAGGAGATCTGATGCTCGCCAAGCTCCGCGCTCCAGGCTGGTACCGCGCAGGCCTGTTCGTCGCGCTCGCGTTCGCGTTCGCGTACGCGGTCGTCGGGGTCGCGCGGACGGCGATGCACTTCCCGAACGCGTGGAGCGACGGCGACGCGATCACGATCGTCTCGCTGCTCGCGGTCCCGCTCTTCTTCCTCGTCGGCCTCGGCTGCTTCGACTACTGGTTCTACTGGGTCTCCGGCCGCCCGACGCGGCCCGAGGACCACTCCTCGCACGGCGCGACGTCGTGGAAGGACTACTTCCGCGTCAACACCGATCACAAGGTGATCGGGATCCAGTACATCTGCGTCTCGGTCTTCTTCCTGTTCGTCGGCGGCCTGATGGCGATGCTGATGCGCGCCGAGCTCGCGCAGCCCGGCATGCAGTTCGTCAGCAGCGAGCAGTTCAACGGACTCTTCTCGGTGCACGCGGCGCTGCTGATCTTCCTGTTCGTGATCCCGATCTTCGCCGGCATCGCGAACTTCGTGCTGCCGCTGATGATCGGCGCGCCGGACATGGCGTTCCCGCGCCTCAACGCGCTGTCGTTCTGGATGCTGCCGATGGCCGGCCTGCTGATGGTGGCGAGCTTCCTCGCCCCCGGCGGCTCGTTCGCGACCGGCTGGACGGCCTACGCGCCGCTCTCGACGACGATGCCGCTCGGGCAGCTGTTCTTCACGATCGGCGTGCAGTTCGCGGGCGCCTCCTCGATCGCGACCGCGCTGAACTTCCTGGTGACCATCATCACGATGCGCGCGCCGGGCATGAGCTTCTTCCGCATGCCGCTGCTCGTGTGGGCGAACTTCTCGACCTCGCTGCTGGTCGTGATCGCGACGCCGTTCATCGCCGCCTCGCAGTTCTTCGTGCTGCTCGACCGCGCGCTCGGCTTCCAGTTCTTCAACGCGTTCGTCGGCGCCGGCAAGGACGGGAGCGTGCTGATGTACCAGCACGTCTTCTGGTTCTACTCCCACCCGGCCGTCTACATCATGATGCTGCCGGGCTTCGGGATCATCAGCGAGATCATCTCGGTCAAGTCGCGCAAGCCGATCTTCGGCTACCGCATGATGGCGTTCTCGCTGATCGCGATCGTGATCCTCGGCTTCACCGTGTGGGCGCACCACATGTTCGTCTCCGGAATGCAGAGCTGGATCCGCATCCCGATGATGATCACGACGGCGATCATCGCCGTGCCGACCGGGATCAAGATCTTCTCGTGGCTGGCGACGCTGTGGCGGGGCGTGCTGCATCTCGACACGCCGATGCTGTTCGCGCTCGGCTTCCTGACGACGTTCACGCTCGGCGGCATCAGCGGCGTGATGCTCGCGATGGTGCCGTTCGACATCCACGTCTCGGACACGTACTTCATCGTCGCCCACATCCACTACGTGCTGTTCGGCGGCTCGCTGTTCACGATCTTCGCCGGGCTGTACTACTGGTTCCCGAAGATGACCGGGCGGATGTACGACGAGCGCCTGGGGAAGATCCACTTCTGGTGCACGTTCGTCTTCTTCAACCTGACGTTCGGGCCGATGCACGTGATCGGCATCCAGGGCATGCCGCGCCGCGTCGCGGACTACGCCCAGCAGTTCGCGGGCATGAACCTGGCGATCTCGATCGCGAGCTTCGCGCTCGGCCTGAGCATGCTGGTGTTCCTCTACAACATGGTCGTGAGCTGGCGCCTCGGGCCGCGCGCCGCGGCCAACCCGTGGCGCGCGCTGACGCTCGAGTGGCAGGTCTCCTCGCCACCCCCGATCTTCAACTTCGACGCGGTGCCGACGGTGGTGGGCGGTCCCTACGAGTACGGGATCCCCGGCGCGGTCCACGGCATCTTCCAGTCACCGGCAGAGGCGAAGCCGGTCGGCAGCGTCGCGACATCACCGACCACGGAGTGAGGTGAAGCGCATGGCCAACGTCCTCGTCGTCGCGAACGACACCCATGGCGGACGCAGCCTGATCGAGGCGATCAAGGCGCGTGCCGCGAGAGGCGATGCGCGCTTCGTCGTGATCGCACCGCAGAACAAGCCGCAGTCGGGCCTCGTGATCTACGACGAGGCGGTGCGCGACGCAGCTCAGAACCGCGTCGAGCTGACGCTGTCGGCGCTGCGCGACCTCGGGATCGAGGCGCGCGGCGACGTGATGGACCCCGACCCGTTCAACGCGACGCTCGACGCCGTGCGCGAGTACGGGATCGACGAGATCATCATCTCGACCCACCCCGAGACGCGCTCCGGCTGGATGCGCCGCGACCTGATCGAGCGCGTGCAGGAGGCGACGAGCCTGCCCGTCGAGCACGTCGTCGTCGACCTCGACGCCGATCGCGCGGAGGCCGACCAGACGCTCGTGATCGCGAACCAGACGGCCGGCGGCGAGCCGCTGTTCGCAGAGCTCAAGCGGCGTGCGTCCGACGGGCACCACCGCTTCACCGTGATCGTGCCGCAGGACGGCGGCGACGGCCACCACGCCGCAGAGGCGCGCGAGCGCCTGAAGGCGCTGCTGGCGCGGCTGCACAGCGAGGGCATCCCGGCGACCGGCGGCATCGGCGACCCCGACCCGTACACCGCGGTGATGAACGCGCTGCAGTTCTACCGCGTCGACGAGATCGTCATATCGACGCTGCCGAGAATGCGCTCGCGCTGGCTGCGCAGCGACCTCGTCGAGCGCGTCAAGCGCGCCACCGCCTGCCCCGTCGAGCACGTCGTCGTCGACCTCGCCGGGGCGGACGCCGGCGACAGCGGAGCGCAGGCCGCCTGATGGAGGCCTCGGCGGCATCCCTGCACTCCGGCGCCGGCGCTCACGCCGAGGAGCACGAGCACCACGGCCCGCCGGAGGCGCATCGCAGCTCACGCGTCGAGCCCCAGCTGCTGGGGATGCTGCTGTTCATCATCTCCGAGGTGATGGTCTTCGGGGCCTTCTTCACGGCCTACTTCTTCATCCGGGTCGTGAACGACAACCCATGGCCGGCCGCCGGCACCGAGCTGCCGAAGCTGATCGCCGGCTTCAACACCGCCATCCTGCTGTCCTCCTCGGTCACGCTCCACTGGGCGCTCGAGTCGGTCAAGCGCGGCAACCGCTTCGGCCTCAAAGCCGGGATGCTGACGACGTTCTTCCTCGGCGCGACGTTCCTGTTCGTGCAGGTCAACGAGTACATCCACATCGGCTTCGCACCGCACAACAGCGCGCAGGCGTCGATCTTCTTCGGCCTCACCGGCCTGCACGGCGCGCACGTCTTCATCGGCCTGTGCCTGCTCGCGATGGTCACCGTGCGGGCGTTCCGCGGGCACTTCTCGCCCGAGGAGCACCGCGGCGTCGAGGTGCCGGGCATCTACTGGCACTTCGTCGACGTGATGTGGGTGATCGTCTACACGACCGTCTACCTCCTCTAGATGCTCAATCCGCTGCGCTCCGAGCAGGAGGCGTTCCGGTTCCTGCTGTACGTCGCCGGGATCGTGATCGCGATCACGGCCGTCGTGCTCGTCGTGCGCGCGCTGACGTGAGCGCCGCACGCGTCCCGCGCGCGCGGGACGATTGAGCGACGATGACGCTCGTGTCCTTCGATCCCGTGATCGCGGCGATGCTGCTGCTCACGGGCGGCCTGTACGTGCGCGCGCTGCGCGTCCTGCGCGGCCGGCACCTGCACGTCTCGACCTGGCAGCAGACGGCCTGGTGGATCGGCATCGCGCTGCTGACGATCGGCCTGCTGGGACCGCCGGACGCCTACGACAATCGCCTGCTGAGCCTGCACATGGCGCAGCACCTGCTGATCGGGGACGTCGCGGCGCCGTTCCTGCTGCTGGGGATCCGCTCGCCGATGCTGCTGTTCTATCTCCCCCGCTCCGCGCTCGTGCTGCTCGCCCGGCGGCGCTGGCTGCGGCGCGCGTTCGCCGTGCTGCGGCGACCGCTCGTCGCACTGCCGCTGTACGTGCTGACGGTCTACGCCTGGCACCAGTCGGCGCTGTTCGAGGGCGCGCTGCGCCATCCGCTGCTCCACGCCGTGCAGCACATGTCCTTCATGGCGGTGAACCTGCTGCTGTGGTGGCCCGTGATCGAGCCGCAGCGGCGCCGCATGGGCGGCCAGCTGTGGAAGATCGGCTACCTGTTCGCGGCCCGCATGGCGACGATGTTCCTCGGCATGGTCTTCCTGTTCGCAAGAGGCGTCCTCTACGCCGGCGTCTACGGCCGCGGCATGCGCGAGGGGATCACCGCCTACGCCGACCAGCAGGCGGCCGGCGGCATGATGATGACGCTCGACATCGTGATCATGACGGTGACGGCGTGCTGGTTCTTCTGGCTCGCCTCGAACGAGCACGACGCGACCGGCGCGCACGTGTCCGAGCAGCCGCCGGCAGCCCGCTCGCGCGCGGCTATCTGACGGTCAGCGTGCCCTGCATGCCGGCCTGGCGATGGCCCGGCAGCGTGCAGTAGAACGTGTACGTCCCCGGTCTCAGGTTGACCGAGACGGTGGAGACGCCACCGTTGGAGACGACTCTGCCGGTCGCGAGCACAGGGCCGCTGGTGCCCTGCTGGATCGCGATGTCGTGCGGCGTCGCCGAGGCGTTTCTGGAGTCGATCGTCAGCGCGCCGGCGGTCGCTGTCGCGCTGCTCACCTGGTAGGCGAGCTGGCCGTCGGGGTTGGCGTCGATCTGGAGCTTGCCGCCCTGCGCCGTCGCCGTTCTCTTCGTCGTGGACGGGACCGCGGTCGCGAGCGCGCCGGTGTCCTGCCCCGGGGCGGCGACGGAGGCCGCGACGTAGGCGGCGACGTCGGTCGCGCTCTGGCCGGTCACGAGCTTGCCGGGCATCTTGCCCATCACGTTCGGATAGAGGACCTGCTGCTTGACGACGCCCTTGACGACGCTGCGCTTGAAGCCCTCGCCGAGCGACTGCACGAAAGCCTGGTCGAGGTTCGGGCCGACCGTCCCTTTCGTGCCCGCGCGCGCCATCGTGTGGCAGGCGCCGCATCTCTGCACGAACAGCTGCTTGCCGTGGACGAGGTCGGCCTGGTCGCCCTTGACGTCGCTGCCGCAGCCGGCCAGCACCACCGCGCCGGTCGCCGCAATCGCGGCGAGCGCCGCCCCTCTCCTCAGAAGCCCGAACATCGTGCGGGGACGATGCTATCCGGAACACCGGCCGTGATGCCAGTGCCTACTGCAAGACGTCCTTCGCCGCGGCCCCGGGCGCGTCGGCTCTCCCCCCTGCGGCGGCGATCACGCCGCGCGCCACGCCCTCCCACGACCAGCGCTCGCGGACCGTCTCCACGAGCGCCGCGCGGGTCGCGTCGCGCAGCTCGGCGGGGGCCTCCAGCCAGGCGACGAGCCGCTCGGCGATCGCCCGCACGGGATCGACCGCGGGGTCCTCGACGGGGAAGGCGAGCCATGGACGCGCCGGGGCTGGCACGGACTGCGCGAGCGCCGCGGCGACCTCTGCCAAGCCGGAGTGCGCGGCGCACACGGGCAGCGCGCCGCAGGCGGCGCCCTCCGCGGCGACCATCCCGAACGCCTCCGGGAAGGTGCTCGGGACGACGAGCGCCTCGCACGCGGGCAGCAGGTCGACGAGCTCCTCGTGGTCGAGCCGCCCGGTCAGCACGACCCGCTCGTGTAGGCCGGCGGCGGCGGCGAAGTAGCGCTCGCGCTCAGCGGGGTCGAGCGCGTCGAGGAACGTGCGCAGGTGCCGCAGCGGCGCCGTCGGGCCGCCCTCCTCCGCACGGCCGGCCGCCACGAGCGCGTCGAGCGCCGCCTCGTCGCGATCGGCAAGCGCGGCGAGCATGCGCTCCAGGGCCGCGCGGTAGGCGCCGAAGCCGACGACGACGAGCCGTGCGCGCGGCTCGCGCTGCAGCACGAGCGGCCAGGCGGCGAGCAGCAGGTCGATCCCCTTCGAGACGATGAGCTTGCCGACGAACGCGACGAGGCGGTCGTCCGTCCCCCGCGCCACGTCGGCGAGCGCCACCGCGGCCTCGTTCGCGTCGCGGGCGAATGCGGAGGTGTCGTGCGTCTCCGCGGTCGCGGCGTCCTCCGCACCCGCGCTCAGCGCGAGTCGCGACGCGAGCGCCTCCAGCCCGGCGCGGGCGGCCTCGGGCCCGCGCGGAGCGAAGCGAACGACGTCGACGCCGGGCGGTCCCAGCCTGATGCGCGCGCGCAGCGCCGGGTCGGCGAGCGTCGTCACGAGCCGGTCGGCGATGTGCTCGGAGCCGACGAGCACCGTGCGGGCGCGCTCGATGCCCTCGCGCGCCGCCGGCAGGAAGCGCTCGGGGTGCGGCGCCACGACGTACTCCATGGCGCTGCCGTGGATCTTCGCGGCATACGGAACCTCGTCGCCCAAGGCACGCGCGAGCACGAGCGGGCCCATCACGAGGTGGTTGGCGAGCGCGACGTCGGGCCGCGCCCGCGCGACGACGTCGCGCACGGCGCGCACGTTCGAGGCGACGTAGGCGTCGACCTCCGCCTCGCTGCAGTCCGGGAAGGGCCGCGCCTCGATGCCCGCGTAGCGGTCGGCCACGTAGACCGGCAGCAGGCCCGCCAGCGCGGGTCGGTAGACCGTGCAGCGAACCGGCTCACGCAGCACGCGGACGGCGAGCTCGCCGCCGTCCCAGTCGCCAACCGCGTCGACGAACGGCAGCTCCTCCGGCGCGCGGTCCTGGCACAGCAGGTGCACCTCGTGACCGAGCCGTACGAGCGCAGCCGCGAGGTTGACGTTGTAGACGTTCGAACCGGTCCCCTGCAGCAGGTAGCCGTGGAAGATCAGCACGCGCATGCACCCAAGCGTACGGTCGCGGCCGGCGCGGGGCCTTCCCGCGAGCGCGTTGGTA
>CAZGJV010000010.1:85808-95422 GCA_964525715.1 uncultured Conexibacter sp.
CTACCAGAGCTTCTGCAACCAAAACCCCGGCGCCTGCTGAACCGGGCCGCTTGTTTTGGCGTCCGCGGTACGCCGAGCCCCTAGCGGCCAGGGCCCAGCCCGTCAGCACGAGCGCTCAGAGAGCCAGGGCCGCTGACGCAAGCGACCCAACCAAGCGACCGGGGCCCAGGCGGTCGGCGCCCGGGGGCCGTGCTGGTCAGCCGGGTGCGCGATGTCCTCCGCGAGAGGCTTCTGCGGATCCCACTACCGAGTGCGCCCGCGGCGCGGCCCACGACGGGCCTCTCGCGGGGGGAGCATCGCGCGCCCCGGCGTACCGCGGACGCTAAAACCGAGGCGCGGGGCAGCTAAAGCCCCGCGCCCAACCAGCTATTTCTTCGTCGTTCTTCTCTTCGCCGGCGGCTTTGGCGGGACGGGCGTCGGGATGAGCGTCGTCGTGTAGGTGACGCGGGCCGTCTGGTAGAGGCACTTGTACTGCGTCGTGTTGCCGACGGTCATCTGCGCCGTCTGCGTGAGCAGGTCGGTGCAGCTCGCTGCGCGGCTGGCGCGCCAGCCGTCCTGGGTCGGCAGGTTGACGGCGAGCACCGGCGCCCACGTCGGCACCGTCAGCGCGATCACGTCGCCCTTTCTGACCGCCAGCGAGGTGTCGAGCGGGAACTGCACCGTCGTGCCGAAGAACGGCTGGATGCGGAAGACCGGGGTCGTCGCCACGACCTGGAAGCTGCGCTTCGGTCTCGCCTGCGAGCGCAGCACGGAGATCTGCACGCGCGAGGTTCCGCCGTAGGTCGAGTTGAAGAAGTGGATCTGTCTGTCGCTGAGCGAGCCGAGCTGGAGCGTGAACGCGACGATCCGGCCGTCCTTCGGGACCGTCGTCGGGTATCTCAGCGTTCCGGTCTCGACCTGCAGCGCCGTCGTGCGCGTCACGACGAAGCAGTTGTTCGGGCAGCTGACGGATGCTCCGTCGCTGCTCGCGCCGAGCTCGTACGTCTTGGCCGAAGCCGTGGAGGCAGCGGCGCCCAGCAGGCATACGGCCAGGGCGGCGCCAAGGGGGATGCGCTTCATATCCCCATTCAACACGAGTCGAGGACGGAAGGACCGCCCCGCAACGCCCCGTGCAGGCGTCGGGGGCAGTGGGTGGGCCCGTGCTCCCTACAGTCTCGTGACGTTGACGGCCTTCGGGCCCTTGTCGCCCTGCTCCTCTTCGTAGTTGACCTTCGCGCCCTCGGCGAGCGAGCGATAGCCGTCGCCGGAGATGCCGCTGTAGTGGACGAAGAGGTCGCGACCGCCGTCATCCGGCGTGATGAAGCCGAAGCCCTTGTCGTCGCTGAACCACTTCACCGTTCCCGTTGCCATATCTCCCCCGAGGAGCAAGCATGCCGGCCCGCGGCCGGCGGGGTTCCATCGAGCGAGAGCGCTCGATCTGTCGGGGAAAAACTAACAGGAACCGGTGCGCCGGCTGCAAGTACCGGACACCGCGGCGTTAGCCGCGGAGGAGCACGCCGGTGGCGGCGATCTCGTCCATGTCGCCCGGCGCCGGCACCCATGGCAGCTCGAGCGGATCGCCGACGTAGCGCGGCACGACGTGCAGGTGGAAGTGCCCGACCGTCTGCCATGCGGCCGCGCCGCACGAGTTGATCAGGTTGATGCCGTCGGCGCCGAGGCGCGCTCTCATGCGGGCGGCGAGCCGCTGAGCCGCGAGCGCGCATGCCTGCAGGTCCTCGGGGTCGATCGCGTGCAGGTCGTCGGCGTGCGCACGCGGGATCACGAGCGCGTGGCCGCGCGTCGCCGGACTGATGTCCATGAACGCGATCGTGCGCGTGTCCTCGGCGACGATCGTCGACGGCAGCTCGCCCGCGACGATCTTGCAGAAGAGGCAGTTGTCGGAACCGGCGGGCACGCCGCGAGCATATCGGTAGCCTGCGAACGGTCGTGCCCGACCGCGCCCACCTGCGCCAGGCGATCGCCCATCTGGCCGCGATCGACCGCCCCTCGGCCTCGCCCGGAGAGCACGAGGCCGCCGAGTGGATCGCCGCGCAGCTCGCCGAGTTCGGCTGCGACGCACGGATCGAGGAGGAGCGCGCGCACGGCGGCTACTGGTTCCCGCTCGGCGTGCCGAACGCGCTCGCCGGCGCGGCGGGGCTGCTCGCGCGCCGCGGCGGCCGTCGCAAGCGGGCGTTGGCGGCCGCGGCCGGCGCGTTCGCAGCGGCCGCGATCTGGGACGACATCGGCGGCGGGCGGCTGTGGTTCCGGCGGCGCTTCCTGCCGCGCCGGCCGACCTGGAACGTCGTCGCGGAGACCGGCGACGCGAGCGCCGAGCGGACGCTCGTGTTCGTCGCCCACCACGACGCCGCGCACTGGGGCCTGCTGTTCCACCCCGGCGTCCTGCCGCTGGTCGATCGCCTCTTCCCCGGCCTGCTCGCGCGCAGCAACACCTCGCCGCCGCTGATGGCGCCGGTGATCGCCGGCCCGCTGCTGGTCGCGCTCGGGGCGCTGATCGGGCGGCGCCGCCCGGTCACGGCCGGAACGGTGCTCGCGCTCGGCTCGGCCGCGACGTTCGCCGAGATCGGCGCGCGCGACGCGGTCCCCGGCGCGAACGACAACCTCACCGGCGTCGCGACGCTGATCGGCCTGGCGACCGAGCTCGCCGAGCAGCCCGTCGAGGGCCTGCGCGTGCTGCTCGTCTCGACCGGCTCGGAGGAGGGCTTCATGGAGGGCATGCAGGCGTTCGCGCGCCGACACTTCCCCGGGCTGCCGCGCGACCGCACGCACGTCGTGTGCGTCGACACGGTCGGCTCCCCGCATCTCGCGCTGATCGAGGGCGAGGGGATGCTGCGGATGCGCGACTACCCGGACGACTTCAAGGACCTCGTCGACGACTGCGCGAGCGCGAGCGGCGTCGAGCTGTGGCGCGGCCTGCGGCTGCGCAACGCGACGGACGGCCTGATCGCGCTGCGCGCCGGCTACCCGACCGCGGCGCTCGGCTCGGTGACGGACCTGAAGGTGCCCGCGAACTACCACTGGCCGACGGACACCGCCGAGAACGTCGACCACGGCAGCGTCGGCGACGCGGTCACGCTCTGCACCGCGATCGCGCGGCGCGTGGCGGGCGCCTACGCGTCCGCGGCGTCCGGCCCGAGAAGCGTCCGCGCGTAGGCGACCGCCTGCTCGCGCGTAGCGACCTCGCCCGCGTACGTCGCCTCCTCCAGCCCGGCGAGCAGCGTGCCGAGCTGCGGTCCGCGCGCGATCCCGAGCGCGTCGGCCAGCTCGTCGCCGCGCACGAGCGGGGCCGGCGGGCCGTGCTCGCGCCACGCCAGCGCGGGGTCGAGCAGCTCGCGCACGAGCTGGAGGTGCTTGGCGATCGCCTCCTCCGCTCTGCGTCCGCGCGTCGCGAGGCGGTCGGCGACCGACAGCAGCGTCACGTCGACCTCGACCGGCTCGCACGCCTTCAGGTAGCGGTACTCGACGCGCGGCGGCAGCGGCCGCTCTCTGACCAGGAAGCCGGGCCGCAGGTGGTGGCGCGTGAGCGCGGCGACGTGCGCGCGCAGCCGCTCGCTCGCGTGCAGCCGCGCGAGGATCCCGCGCGCGACGTCCGCGCCCTGGCTGTCGTGATGCCAGAAGGAGACGCGACCGTCGGGCATCACGGCGCGCGTCTGCGGCTTGGCGATGTCGTGCAGCAGCGCGCCCCAGCGCAGGGCATCGCCGCGCGTCAGCTCGTCCGCCAGCGGCTCGGCCAGCAGCGCGGCGACGGCGGCGCCCTGCTCGGCGCCGAACACAGCCGCCGGGTCGCGCTCGAGCGCGACCGCCTCGGCGAGCACGGCGAGCGTGTGCTGGTAGACGTCGAGGTGGTGGTAGTGGCTCTGCTCGACGCCGGCGAGCGCGGCCAGCTCCGGCAGCACCGCGTCGACCGCGCCGACGCGCTCCATCAGCTCGATCCCCGCGAGCGGGTCGGGCGAGGCGACGATCCGCTTCAGCTCGGCGAACACGCGCTCGGCTGCGACGCGCGCGAGTCCGGCGGCGCGCTCCGCGGCGGCCGCGACCGTCGCCGGCTCCGCCGCCAGCCCCAGCTCGCACGCGAAGCGCGGCAGCCGCAGGACGCGCAGCGGGTCGGCGTCGAACGCCGCTGGCGAGACCATCCGCAGGCGCCCGGCAGCGAGGTCCTCGCGTCCGCCCGTGGGATCCACCGGGTCGCCGCCCGAGAGCGGCTCGGCGATCGCGTTGAGCGTGAAGTCGCGCTTGGCGAGGTCCTGCTCGATCGTCTCGCCGTACAGCGGCGAGAGGTCCGCCTGCCAGGCGCCGCCGCGCGCGACGACGCGCCAGGCGCCGAAGTCCTCTGACAGCGAGAAGACGGCCGCCCGCGCGGCGCGCGCGAGCGTGCGCGCGGCCGCCTCCACGTCGCCCGCCACGGCGAGATCGACATCGTCCGTCGCGCGGCCCAGCAGCCGGTCGCGCACGGCGCCCCCGACGAGCCATGCCTGCGTGCCGGCCAGTGCCTGGCGTGCGACCGCGAGCGCGTCGTCGCTCATGCGTAGACGCGCGTGGGGCGGGCCGTCAGCGCGGTCGTGATCTCGTAGTTGATCGTGTCGATGCGGCGCGCGAGCTGCTCGGCGGTGATCTGCTCGGCGCCCTGGCGGCCGAGCAGCACCGCCTCGTCGCCCTCCCTGATCCCGGCCGGGTCGGGCCCGACGTCGACCGTCACGTACTCCATGCTCACGCGCCCGACGAGCGGACGGCGCCGGCCGCCGATCAGCACCTCGGCGTTGTCGGAGAAGGCGCGCCGCCAGCCGTCGCCGTAGCCGATCGGCAGCGTGGCGATCCAGGTCGGCTCGCGCGCGGTGAAGGTCGAGCCGTAGCCGACGCTCTCCCCCGGCGCGAGCGGCTTCAGCGCGGCGACGTAGGAGCGCAGCGCGAGCGCCGGCTCGAGCCCGTGGGCGGCCGGATCGATGCCAAACGGGTCGAGCCCGTAGATCGCGACGCCGCAGCGCACCATGTCGAACCGGCTCTCCGCCACGGCGAGCGTCGCCGCGCTGTTGGCGGCGTGCAGCACGAGGTCCTGCTTCAGCGCGCGCAGCCGCTCGCCGAACGCGCGGAAGCGCTCGACCTGCGCGCGCGTACCCGCCGCGTCCTCGTCGGCGCACGGCAGGTGCGTCATCGCACCCGCCAGCTCCAGCTACGGGGCGGCGTGGACCTGCTCGGCGATGCGCAGCAGCTCGTCCGCGTCGCGGATCCCCAGCCGGCCCATGCCGACGTCGAGCTTGACGTGCACGCGCAGCGGCCGTCCGCCCGCCCCGCGCCGCAGCGCCTCGACGAACGAGGCCCGCCAGGCGACGAGGTCCGCATCGGCCTCGAGCGCGACGGGCAGCTCCTCGGCGCTCAGCGCGCCCATCAGCAGCAGGCGCGCATCGACCCCGGCGGCGCGCAGCTCCGCGGCCTCGTTCGCCGTCGCGACCGCCAGCCAGCTCGCGCCGCCGGCGAGCGCCGCGCGCGCGACGGGGACGGTGCCGTGGCCGTATGCGTTCGCCTTCACGACCGCGCACAGCGTCGAGTCGGGACCGGCGATGGCGCGCAGACGCGCGCAGTTGCGCTCGATCGCGGCGAGGTCGACCCGCGCCAGTGCGCGCACCATGCGGCTAATCCGAGACGAGCGCCTCGAGCACGTCGAGGCGCGTGACGACGCCGACGAGGCGGCCGTGCTCGACGACCGGCAGGCGGTTGTGGCGGTGCTCGGAGATCAGGCGCGCAGCGGCGTGCACGTCCGTGTCCGGCGCGACCGTCAGCGGGTCGGCCGTCATCATGTCCGCCACGGTCGAGGCGATCGCCTTTCTGACGCGGTCCTCGAACGGCTTCAGGCGCCCCAGGAAGACCGTCCCGCCGAACAGGTCGATGTGCAGCGGCAGGCGCAGGTCCTCCTCCTCGTCGCGCAGCACGAGGTCGGATTCGGTCACGATCCCGATGCAGCGGCCGCCGCCGTTGACGACCGGCACGCCCGGCAGCTCGTTCTCGCGCAGCGTCCGCAGCAGCGACTCGACGCTGTCGTCCGGGCTGACGGTCACCGGATCGCGGTCCATGATGTCGGCGACGGTCGGCATGTGCGCGTCGCAGCCTAGCGGGTGCCGGCGACGGCCGACGTGGCCGTCGCGGGCGGGTCCCGCACCTCAGTCTTCGCGGCGGGCGTAGGGCAGCGCGGCGATCACGTCGCGTGCCATCGCCCCCTCGACGCCGATCCGCGCGCCGACGAGGCGCCCGGCGCGGCGGTGCAGCTCGACGCCGGCACAGGCCGCATGGAACGGCTCGACGCCGCGCGCCAGCAGCGCGCCGATCGCGCCCGACAGCACGTCGCCGGTGCCGGCGGTCGCGAGCGCGGGCGCGCCGCCGCGGCTCACGCCCACGCGCCCGTCGGGCGCGACGACGAGCGTGTCGTCGCCCTTCAGCACGACGATCGCCCCGGAGCTGCGCGCCGCCTCGCTCGCGCAGGCGAGCCGGCGCGCGCGCACGGCGTCGCTCGCGACGCCGATCAGCCGCGCCAGCTCGCCGCCATGCGGCGTCAGGACGGTCGGCGCAGCGCGACCCGCGAGCCGTTCGAGCGCACCCTCGCCGGCGTGCGCGTTCAGGCCGTCGGCGTCGAGCAGCAGCGGCAGCGGCGCGCGCGCCGCCAGCTCGCGGGCGAACGCTGCGGCCCCCTCTGCACGGCCGAGACCCGGCCCGAGCACGAGCGCGTCGGCGTGCTCGCAGCGCGCGAGCGCCTCCGCGAGCGCGTCGGGGACGAACGACCCGCCGTCGTCGGCCAGCGGCACGCTCATCACCTCCGCGTCGCGCAGCTCGAAGACGAGGTTGAGCGACGCCGGCACGAGCGCGGTGACGTAGCCGGCGCCGGCGCGTGCCGCGCCCTCCGCCGCCATCGACGGCGCGCCCGTGAGCCCGAGCGATCCGCCGCACACGAGCACGCTGCCGCCGTCGAACTTCGTCGCCTCCGCGCCGCGCTCGGGCAGCCCGGCGAGCACGCCGTCGCCGATCAGCCCGATCACGGCCGCGCCCTCGTCCGGGCGTCCGTCGGCCGGGATGCCGATCTCGACGACCGCGACCTCGCCCGCGTGCTGCTTGCCCGGCGCGATCCACAGCCCCGGCTTGCCCGCGTGGAAGGTCGCTGTCGCAACCGCGCGCACGGCCGGCCTGGCGACCTCGCCGGTCGAGGCGTCGACGCCGCTCGGCACGTCGCACGCGACGACGGGGGTCCCCCACTCCACCGCGGCGGCCATCGTCTCGACCGCGGCGAGCGCACCGCCGCTCGGCGCCCCGCGCGAGCCGGTGCCGAGGACCGCGTCGACGATCCCGGCGACCTCGGTCAGCGAGCCGGGGTTGAACGGCCGCGGCGGCGCGCCCGGCAGCCGCTCGCAGTTCGCGCGCGCGTCGCCGTCCAGCTCGCTCGGCGCGCACAGCAGCTGCACGTCGACCTCGCGGCCCATCTCGCGCAGCACGCGCGCCGCGACGAAGCCGTCGCCGCCGTTGTTGCCGCGCCCGCAGACGACGGCGATCACGCCCTGCGGGACCCGCTGCGCGACCAGCTCGGCGAGCCCGTGCCCCGCGCGCTCCATCAGCTCCAGGCCCGGGATGCGGCGCTGCTCGATCGCCCACGCGTCGAGCGCGCGCTGCGCCTCCGCGCCAGGCAGAGGCTCCAGCCAAGCGGGCAGCCCCGTCATGCCGGCGAGGCTACTCGACGGTGACGGTCTTGGCGAGGTTGCGCGGCTGGTCGACGTTCAGGCCGCGCAGGCGGGCTATGTGGTAGGCGAGCAGCTGCAGCGGGACGACCGCCAGCAGCGGCGCGAGCATCCAGTCGGTCGCCGGGATCGCGATCGCCTGCTCGGCGTGGGCCGCGATCTCCTCGTTGCCCTCGGTCACGATCGCGATCACGTGCGCGCCGCGCACGCGCACCTCCTGCATGTTCGAGACGACCTTGTCGAGCACCGGCGAGTCGGTCGCCACGCAGACGACCGGCGTCTTGTCGTCGAGCAGCGCGATCGGGCCGTGCTTCATCTCGCCGGCCGCGTAGGCGTCGGTCGCGATGTAGGAGATCTCCTTCAGCTTCAACGCCCCCTCGAGCGCGACCGGCAGCCCGACGTGGCGCCCGAGGTAGAGGAAGAAGTCCGCTTGGTAGTGCTCGCGCGCGATCCGCTCGATCTGCTCGCTGCCCGCGTCCAGCAGCTCGGCGATGTGGTGCGGCAAGTGCTTGAGCGCGCCGACCAGCTCGGTCAGCCGCGCCGGCGGCAGCGTCCCGCGCAGCTCGGCGAGCCGCAGCCCGAGCAGGTACATCGCCGCGACCTGGCTGACGAACGTCTTCGTCGCGGCCACGCCGATCTCCAGCCCAGCGCGCGTGAAGAGGACGCCGTCGGCGTCGCGCACGATCTGCGAGCCCATTACGTTCGTCACCCCGAGCACGGTCGCGCCGCGCGAGCGCGCGAGCCGCATCGCCGCGAGCGTGTCGGCCGTCTCGCCCGACTGCGAGATGCCGATCACGAGGTCGCCCTTGCCGACGACCGGGTTGCGGTAGCGGTACTCGGACGCGACGTCCATCTCGACCGGAACGCGCGCCCACTCCTCGATCGCGTAGCGGCCGATCAGGCCGGCGTGGTAGGAGGTGCCGCAGGCGACGACGACGATCCGCCGCACGTCGCGCAGCAGCGCGTCGTCGATCGCGCCGAGGTCGCCGAGGTCCACGCCGGTGCCGCGCGCCGCGCGGTCAGCGACCGTCTCGGCGACCGCGTCGGCCTGCTCGTGGATCTCCTTCAGCATGAACGTCTCGTAGCCGCCCTTCTCGGCGGTTTCGGCGTCCCAGTCGATCTCGACGATCTCGCGCTCGACGGGCGTGCCGTCGGCTGTCATGAAGTCGACCCCGGACGGGCGCAGCACGACGATCTCGCCGTCCTCGATGTACTGCACGTTGCGCGTGCGGGCGAGGAACGCCGGCACCGCCGAGGCGAGGAACTGCTCGTCCTCGCCGCGGCCGACGACGAGCGGGCACTCGCGCCGCGCCCCGACGAGCACGCCCGGCTCGGCGACGTTCATCGCGACGAACGCGAAGTGGCCGACCAGCTCGCCGTAGGCGGCGAGCACGGCGGCGGCGAGGTCGCCGTCGTAGTGCTCGGCGATCAGGTGCGCGATCACCTCGGCGTCCGTCTCGGACGAGAAGACCGCGCCTTCCTTCTCCAGCCGGCGCTGGAGCGAGACGTAGTTCTCGACGATCCCGTTGACGACGACGTGGACGCGGTCCTCGTCGTCGGTGTGCGGGTGGGCGTTGCGCTCGCTGACGCGGCCGTGTGTCGCCCACCGCGTGTGGCCGATGCCGGTGCCGGGCTCGGCGAGCGCGACGCTCGTGGCCGTCTCGGCAGCCGCTGCGGCCGGCTGCGCGGCGAGCGCCGTGCGCAGCGCGTCGAGGTTCCCGACCGCGCGCACGGATTCGATCGCCTCGCCGTTGAGGACGGAGATGCCGGCGCTGTCGTAGCCGCGGTATTCGAGCTTTTCGAGGCCGGCGAGCAGCTGCTCGCGGACCGGTCGGGCGCCGACGTAGCCGACGATGCCGCACATAGGGGAACCTCCGTTGGGTCTCGGAGAGCCTAGTACACGCT
>CAZGJV010000011.1:0-94911 GCA_964525715.1 uncultured Conexibacter sp.
GCGAGCGCAGCAGCGCCTCTCGGTCGATGGGCACCCCCGATAATTCCTAGTTATCGGCGGTCTACCAGCCTCCCGACGACGTCGGCCTTGGAGACCACCCGCCGCAGCGCCCGATCGGATACGTGGGTGTAGATCTCGGTCGTGCTCAGGCTCGCGTGGCCGAGCAGACGCTGGATGTAGCGGATGTCGACGCCGGCCTCGATGAGCTGCGTCGCAGCGGTGTGTCGCAGCATGTGCGGCGTCACCTTGTCTCTCACGCCGGCCTCGACGGCGACCTTCCGGAGGCGCGCTCGCATCGCAGCGGTCGTGAGCGGTGCGCGGTGTGCGTTGAAGAGCAGGTACGGGTGCTCGACTCCGAGCTCGGAACGCGCATCCAGGTACGCCCGCGTGAAGCGGGTGAGCCAGTCGTTCGGCAGGAAGACGTGCCGCTCGCGACGCCCCTTCCCCACCACGCGGACGCTTCGGCCATGGAGATCGATGTCGCGCCATCTGAGACTCACCGCCTCGTGGACCCGAACACCGGTGGCGACCATGAGCGACACCGCGAGCAACGTGGTGGATTCGTACGGCCGCCGCAGCACGGAGTCGGAGCCGTTCTCGTCGTCGAATGTCGCCTCGCGGTGCAGAAAGCGGAAGAGCCGGTTCAGGTCGCGCGTAGGAAGCGCGCGCGGGAGCGTTCGCGAGCTTCCGACAGCCACCGTGGTTCCGAGCCAGGGGTCGGCGTCGAGCAGGCGCTGCGCCAGAAGCCACCTGCTGAACCCGCGCAATCCCGACGCCCGTCGCCTGATGGAGCGCGACGAGAGGCCCGCGTCGCGCTGATCTTCTATGAAGGCGAGGAGCCGTTCCTGGTCGAGCTCGCGTACGGAGGTTCGCGTGCCGAGATATCGCTCGAACGCTGTGATGTCGGTGTCGTACGCGCGGATCGTGTGCGGCGACAGGTCACGGGTGACGAGCAGCCAGCGAACGTACTTCTCGCGCGCCTGACGTACCTGCATCTCGAACCTTTCTCAGTTGGCAGGCACCACCGTGCAAGCCACCCGGATCAGGTCCGACCCGAACAGCGCTCGCGGAGCCCACACCGGCCAGCCCGTCCGCTCCAACCGCGACGATCGCGCCATGCACTGCCCCATGGACCGGCACCGAGCACCGGCTGTTCTGGATGCGCTCGGCCTGGTGGTGCCATGACTGCCGCCAGAAGGTCGAGTCGTGCTGCGAAGGCGGCGGCTGCCCTTCGATCGTCGATGCCGTGGTCGCGATGCAACCGCGCGCCGCGAGCCTGGACGCGGTCCAGCGCAGCTGACTACGCGAGCGGTGCGCCGCCCGCCGGCCGCGGGCCGCTGCACATCACGCGCAGCCAGACGACCTGTCCTTCGTCCTCGCGCACGTACGCCTGCTGCTCGAAGACGAACGGGCCGTCGGCGCTCGTGCCGTGAACGCGCCAGCTGACGCGCAGCGTGTCGGCGACCGCTCCGGTCTCGGCGGGCTCGACGCGCTCGACGTCGCGCTCGGGGTTCTCGAACCACGCCCGCATGGACTCCTCGACGGCTGCGGGCCCGTCCGCCTCCCAGACGCGTCTCGGCGTCATCGCGCGGAAGTCGACGTCGGGGTGCAGCAGACCGCGGACGCGCGCGAAGTCCCTCGCGAGGACTGCGTCGACGAACTCGGCGGTCACGCCCGCTGGCACGGTGCTCATAGCGCGAGTCTCTCAGCGGCCGCGCGGCAGGTCAAACAAGCGCGGAGCGTCAGCCGCGTGACCACCGGAGCGGCAGCCGGCCAAGACACTGGTTTTCTGCCTAGGCGCTGTTAGCGTCGTCCGCTCGTGGTGCTTCGCCACGATGCATGCGGACCGTCGTCCCTCAGCCCTCACGCAGCACCAGGGCGCTCTGCGCACTAGGAGTCCTCGCCGGGCTCGTCGCTCCCGCCGGAGCAGCGGCCGCACCCGCACCGCAGCCCAGCCGCCAGCCCGTCACGGCACGCGGGACGCTCACACAGCTCCCCGGCCGCAGCGGGTGCCTCGTCGATCGCTCCGCGAGACCCCGCGGCGGCTGCACGCCCGTGCGCGCGCTGCGCGGGCCCGCTCCCTTCCTCGGCTCGCGCGCCGTCGCGATCAGTCCGGACGGCCGCGTCGTGTACGTCGCCTCCTCCGGCAGCGACGCGATCGCGATCTTCCGCCGCGACGCGCGCACCGGCGCGCTCACGCAGGCCCCGGGCAAGAGCGGCTGCATCGCCGACCGGGGCGGCGGCGGCTGCGCGCAGGCGATCGGACTCGGCCATCCCAACGCGGTCGCCGTCAGCGCCGACGGCCAGAACGTCTATGCCACGTCGCTCGCCAGCGACAGCCTCACGATCTTCTGGCGCAACCGCAAGACCGGCAAGCTCACGCAGGCGACCGGCGGCTGCATCACCAGCCGCACGGGCGTCCCCGGCTGCGTCACGGCGCGCGCGCTCGACGGTCCTGACGTGGTCGTCGTCAGCCCCGACGGGACGAGCGCCTACGTCGGCTCGTTCTTCGGCAACGAGGTCGCGGCGTTCGTGCGCGACCCGTGGGGCGGCGGCCTGAAGCAGCCGGCCGGTGCCGCCGGATGCATCGCCGAGACAGCCGCCGCCGGCTGCGCGACCGGCATCGCGCTGGGCGCGCCGGAGGGCCTGGCGATCAGCGGCGACGGCAACGACGTGTACGTCGCAGCCGCGCTCGGCAACGCGCTCGACGCGCTCGCGCGCAACCGCTCCACGAGCGCGCTGACGCAGACCAGCTGCGTCGTGAACAGCCCGCTCGCCGGCTGCACGACCGGCGTGCAGCTCGGCGGCGCGAACGCGGTGGCCGTCAGCCCCGGCGACGACGACGTGTACGCGACGTCGCTGACTAGCGACAGCCTGACGTCGTTCGCGCGCACGTCGAGCAGCGGTCAGCTCTCCCAGCTCCCCGGCACCTCGGCCTGCGCGATCTACGTGCTCGCGGTCGGCTGCTCGCTCGGCCGCCAGCTGCGCTCGCCCGAGGGGCTCGCCGTCTCCCCCGACGGCGCCAGCGTCTACGCGGCCGCGTTCGCGTCGGGCACGCTCGACGTCTTCGACCGCAACACCAGCTCCGGCGCCCTGCTGCAGAAGCCGCGCCGCGCCGGCTGCATCGCCACGAGCGCCGTGCCCGACTGCACGCGCGGGCGCGCGCTGCGCGGCGTCAGCTCGATCGCCGTCAGCCCAGACGGCCGGTTCGTCTACGCGGGGGCGTTCGGGAGCAACGCGGTCGACGTCTTCAAGCGCGTCACGCGGTGACGGGAGAGGAGCCGAGATGGGCATCACCCGCAGAGACCTGCTGAAGGGCGCGGCCGGCACCGGCGCCGGGATCCTGCTCGGCGCGCATGGCGCGGCGGCCGCGGCACGGGCGCGCCCGCAGGCGAGGCGCACGCCCTCCGCCCGCAACGTCGCCGGCATGAACGTGCTCGTCTTCCTGACCGACCAGCAGCGCGCGATCCAGCACTTCCCGCCCGGCTGGACGCAGCGCAACATGCCGGGCCTGACCCAGTTGCAGCAGCACGGCATGACGTTCGCGAACGCGTTCACGAACGCGTGCATGTGCTCGCCGGCGCGCTCGACGCTGATGTCCGGCTACTTCCCCGCCCAGCACGGCGTCAAGTACACGCTCGAGACCGACATGCCGTCGCCGCAGTACCCGCAGGTGGAGCTGGCGACGACGTTCAAGAATCCTGCGACCGTGGTGGAGGCCGCCGGCTACACGCCCGTCTACAAGGGGAAGTTCCACTGCGTCAAGCCGGCGAACGGCTCGACCTGGGTCCCCGAGGACGTCAATCAGTACGGCTTCACGCGCTGGAACCCGCCCGACGCCGGCGCCAACCAGGACGTCCCCGAGGAGGGCGGCGGGATCTACGACAACGACGGCCGCTTCATGGTCTCGCAGGGGACCCCGGCGGCCGGCACCGAAGGCGCGCTCCAGTACCTCGCCTCGGCGGCCGCGCAGAGCCAGCCGTTCTTCATCGTCGTCTCGCTGGTGAACCCGCACGACGTGCTCTTCTACCCCGCCAGCTACACGAGCGGCGGCTACGACAGCTCCTGGCTGCAGGGCGAGATCGAACCGCCGGCGACGGCGAACGAGGACCTCGCGACGAAGCCGACCGTGCAGGCGCAGTTCCGGCGCATCTTCAACCTCACCGGGCCGATCCCGACGCGGCAGATGAAGCGCAACTACCTGAACTTCTACGGCAACTTGATGAAGTCGTCCGACGCCTACCTGGTGAAGATCATGCAGACGCTCGCGAAGGCGGGGCTGCTGGACGACACGCTCGTGATCGCGACGGCCGACCACGGCGAGATGGGCACAGCCCACGGCGGCATGCGGCAGAAGAACTTCAACATGTACGAGGAGTCGATCCGCGTCCCGCTCGTCTACTCGAACCCGCGCCTGTTCCCGCGCGCCGAGACGAACGACTCGCTCGTCTCGCACGTCGACTTCCTGCCCACGCTCGCCTCGCTCGTCGGCGCGCCGTCGGGCGCACGCGCGGCCTGGGAGGGCGTCGACTACTCCGCGCAGATCCTCAGCCGCACGCCCAAGCCGCCGCCGCAGACCTACACCGTCTTCACGTACGACGACTACCAGTCCGGGCAGTCGCGCGGCCCCTATCCCACGCCGCCGAACCACGTCGTCTCGATCCGCGAGCAGCGCTGGAAGCTCGCGCGCTACTACGACGCCGACGGCAAGGTGCCGGACCAGTGGGAGATGTACGACCTCAAGACCGATCCGCTCGAACGCGTGAATCTCGCCTACAGAGGCCACCGGCGCACGCCCGCGCAGCAGCGCGAGTACCTACGACTGAAGCGCAAGCTCGCGCGCGTGGAGCGAACGCGGCTGCAGCCGCTGAGCTGAGCGCGCGCCGCCGTCGCGATGTGGCGCCGTGCCGCGCGGCAGGCACGAGACTGTGCGGATGCCGCAGCGCGACATGAGCGCCGACGACCCGCTCGAGGACTTCGAACCGCGCGCGATCGCGCTCGACGGCGTCACGAAGGTCGTGCAGGTGGCGGGCAGCGGACCGGCGGTGATCGTGATGACGGAGATGCCGGGCATCAGCCCGCACGTCGCGCGCTTCGCCCGTTGGGTGCGCGACGCCGGCTTCACCGTCTACATGCCGTCGCTGTTCGGCCGCGATGGCGCGGTGCCCGGCGTGGAGGAGAGCGTCGCGGTCTTCCAGCGGGCGTGCGTCAGCGCCGAGTTCCGCGCGCTCGGCGCGGGCGCTTCCAGCCCGGTGACGGCGTGGCTGCGATCGCTCGCGCGACTCGCCCATTCGGAGTGCGGCGGCCCGGGCGTCGGCGCGATCGGGATGTGCTTCACCGGCAACTTCGCGCTCACGATGATGCTCGAGCCGGCGATGCTCGCGCCGGTCCTGTCGCAGCCGTCGCTTCCGCTCGACGACCCGGGCGGGCTGGAGATCGCGCCCGACGAGCTCGCCGCGGTGCGCGCGCGGCTCGAGCGCGAGGACCTGACCGTCATGGCCTACCGCTTCAGCGGCGACCGCTTCTGCCGCGCACAGCGCTTCGCCGCCTACGCGGAGGCGCTCGGCGACCGCTTCGTCGCGCGCGAGCTGCCCGACGACGCAGCCAACCCCGAGACCGCGCCGTTCTTCGAGCACGTCGTGAGAAGCCCCCACAGCGTCGTCACCGCCCACCTGATCGACGAGGCCGGCCAGCCGACGATCGCCGCCCGCGACGAGATCCTCGCGTTCTTCGCGCGGCGGCTGGCCTCCTGACCGCCGCTCAGAGCGGTCGCGTCAGGCGCCGCCGCCGGCGCCAGCGGTCGCCGATCACGGCCAGCAGCACGAGCACGACGAGCGCTCCCAGGCCGACGAGCCCGACGTCGCTGACGACGTCCTCGATCGGGGGACCGACGAGGTAGGCGCCGAGCCCGACGAGCAGTGTCCACATCACCGCGAAGACGGCGTTGGCGGGCAGGTAGCGGCGGGCGCGCACGCCGTGGATGCCCGCGACCCACGACGGCGCGAGGTAGATCGCCAGCAGGTTGTAGCGCTCGAAGAAACGCTCCCCGCGCCGCAGCGAGCTGAGGCGCAGGCGGTAGACCGGACCGGGCGCCGTCCACAGCGCGCGGCCGCCCTGGCGCCCGAGCAGCCAGCCGGCGATCCCGCCTGCCGTGGCGGCGGCCCACGCGACGACGAGCAGCTCGGCGAGGTCGACGCGGCCGCGGGCGGCGTAGATCCCGCCCGCGATCAGGACCGGCTCGCCCGGTCCCGGCACGCCGAACCAGCTGATCGCGGCCGCGACCGCGACGCCGACGAGGTCGACCTGCGAGCCATGGAGGTGCTGGTGCAGCGAGCCGAGCACGACACCGAGCGCCGGGACGACGGACGTGAGATGGGACGCGACCAGGAGACCGGTGAGCAAACCACCGTGGAAGGTAGGGCACGGCGGCGCTCGGCCGGTTCGCTCCGGCTGCACGGAAACCGGTTGACCGCGTCGCCTTGCCCGCGTAGCGTCGGCGCCCCCGATCCGAGGAGGCCAGCGATGTATGCACGCGTGGTGCGATTTGAGGGCGGCGACGCCGACGCGATCCGCGAGTCGGTCGCGCGCATCAGAGATGACGCGTCTTCCGGGCCGCCGGAGGGCGTGCCCTCGACCGGCTTCACGTTCCTGGTCGACCCGGACGCCGGGCGCGTGATCGCGATCTCGCTGTTCGAGACCGAGGAGGACCTGCGCCAGGGCGACGCCAAGCTCTCAGAGATGAGCCCGCCGGTCTCGATGGGAACCCGCTCCCCAGTCGAGACCTACGAGGTCGGCTTCGACATTCGGATGTGACGGTCGCGGCCGACCGCGCGCACGTGCGGCCGGCCGAGCTCGTCGCCGCGCTGTCGCTCGGCGTCGCCCAGCGGTCCTCGGGCCCCCATGCCCCGCGCCCCGCGCCCCGCGCCCGTGGCAAGTCGGCGCGTCGGCAGCACACGCGACCGATGAAAAAACCATAAAGTAATCAATTGGTTTGGAGGCGCGGCAGAGAGGGTGACGACGGGAACGTCGTCATGGCGGCGGGTTCGAGGCGGCGCACTGCTGATCGCGGTCGCCGCCGCGGTGGTCCCTGCCCAGTCCGCGCCCGCCGCGACGCCGCCGCCGGGTCCATGCGCGCTGGGCGATGAGCTCTACGCCGCCGGCCTGTTCAAGCAGGCCGCGCTCGAGTACCACGCCATCGCCCGCGCCGCGCGCGCCCACAGAACCGCGCTCACGGCGAGAGCGCTGACCTGCGCGCACAAGGGCCTCGGCAGAGTCGAAACGGTCCGCCATGTCCGCGCGAGAGTGATCAGCGTCCAGATCGACAAGCAGGACAAAGCGGCCAGACCCCCGAGAGGCGGGCCGAGAACGATCGACCAGGTCTTCATCCCGCGCGTGATCGGCGACCGGCTCGTTAAAGCGGCGTCAGCCGGCCGGGAAGACCTGATCCCGCACGTCGTCGCACGCGAGATCGCGCGCGACGATGGCCTCTACGGGATCGCGATCGCGCGGGCGCTCGACCGCGCGCACTACCCGCTCGCCGCGGCGGCGGTCGTCGCGGCGACGGTCGACGCGCACCCGCCGGTGTCGGCGTCGGTGCCGGCGAACCTGCTCGCGCTCGTCGACCAGCGCAGAGCGATCGACGCCAAGCGGGAGATCGACGCCGCGCAGGCCTACGCGAACGCCGGCTTCGACGAGGAGGCGCACGCCGCCGTCAAGCGCGCGATCGCGCTGGACCCGGATGTGAACGTGCCCCCCGAGGTGCGCGAACCCAACCACAACGTGACGTGGTGGGACCGAGTGCGCGGCGAATGGGGACCGCGTCTGCGCACGGCCGTCGAGATCGTGGTCGCGATCGCCGCCGTCCTCCTGCTCATCGCCGTGGCCGCGCGCGCGCTCATCCGCCTGCCGGGGCGCTTCCGCGTACGGCCGGCGATCGAGCAGTTCACCGGCACCCCGGACGCCGTCGCCGCCGGGACCACCGCGGCGGTGATGGAGAACTGCGCCAAATTGAGAGGCGACGGCGGCTTCCGGCTGAAGACGGTCGCCAGCTCGGGCCAGTCGTTCGATGCGATCCCGAGAGCGCTCGGCGAGGCCTACGCGCCGGCCGGCGCCGCGATCGACCTGCTCAACGCGCTGGCCCGCGTCGTCCCCTCGCGATCCCGGCGCATCACGGGTCAGGTGCGCCCGTACGACAGAAACCGTGGCGTCGGCCTGACCGTCACGTTCGGCCGTCATGGCCGGGTGTTCGAGGAGCAGACGGTGTGGGAGCACGACTTCGGCGCGCCGCTCGCCCTCAGCGGCAAAGACCCGGGCCAGGCGTCCTACGACCGTGTCGCGCCGCCCGCGGCGGTGTGGCTCACGTTCATCGTCGCCAACCGCACGATCTGGCGCTGGCTGTGGGCGACAATCGGCCGCGAGCGGCCGTTCACAGCGGTCGGCACCGAGAGCTGGCGGAGCTACGCGCACTTCGCCGTCGGCGCCGAGCAGCAGGCGAACGGCCGCGGCGGCGACGCCGTCCGGGCGTACTACCGTGCGCTCGGGATCGACCCGCGCAACCGCGGCGCCGCGCTCAACCTCGGCACGCTGGAGCTGCAGCAGCCGGCGATCGAGGTCCGCCGGCGCGGGCTCGACCGCCTCGAGGAGCTGCGCGCCGTGATCGGCAACGACAAGACGGACGAGCAGTGGTTCCGCGTGCGCTACTGCGAGACGGTCGCACGGCTCGACCCGGACCTCGGCAGCTACACGCCGCGAGCCGAGGCCCCCATGACGGCGGTCAAGTCCGCCGTCGCTCTGTGCGCGGAGACGATGGGCCAACGGCCGCTGCGCAGATGGCGGCTCCCGCGGCCGCTCGCATGGCTCATCGGATGGTGGCCGAGGAGATGGAAGCGCAAGGCCAACCACGAGTTCCTGCGCACCGTGCTGCCGGCCGCGCTGCTGACGCTCGCGAGCGCCCTGCAGCGGGAGGGGCGCAGCGCTGCCGAGGTCCCGCTCGACGCGGCGGGACTGCGCAGACAGTTGCAGATCTATTCGAGAGACTGGAACGCCGCCACGTTCGACGCGGCCGTGACGCATCCGTCGCTCGTCAGATTCGTCGTCGAGACGCTGCCGAACATGGGCCTACCGCTCAACGCGGACGCCCTCTACAACCACGCCTGCTACGAGGCGCGCGTCGCCGGGGCGGCGCCGGCGACGTTCGCCGGGTGGGAGCAGGTCGAGGACGACCTGTTCGAGGCGATCCGACGTAGCGGCCCTGCGACGGCCCGATGGGCGACCGCCGACCCGGCGCTCGAAGCCTTCCGCGCCGACAAGGAGCGCAGAGACCGTCTGAAGCGCGTCGTGAACCAGGTTGTCGCCTGACGGCCGCTACCTGCCGCGCCGTCTGCTCGCAGCCGGTCTCACCGCGATCGTCCGGCTCACCACCGTGCGGTTTCCGCCGCGGTCGGTCGCGACGACGCGCAGCGCGAGCTTGAAAGCCTTGCGCGGTCTGCCGATCGCGGACCTCGCGGGCTTCAGCTTCACGCTGCGCCGGCCGGCCGCGGTGGCGAGCGTCTTCTCGAACAGCAGCACGCGCACCGCCGCGAGCGTCGCCTTCCGCGTCGTCCCGGTGAGCAAGACGTCGAAGCTCGCCGGCTCATCGGGGGCGAGCGCGATCGAGATGCCCTTCAGCAGCTTCGCGAGCGTGGTCGTGCGCGGGACCCCGGCGAGCGTCACCTTCGCCGCGCGCCTGTCGGCGGGTGCGGGTGCGGGTGCGGGTGCGGCGACGGTGACGGTCTGCGTCGGCCCCGGAACGGCGATCGTCTGCGGCGGCGAGGTCTGCACGTCGAGCGACCAGCCGCCGGCGAGCACGTCGCTCGCGTCGCTCGCGCCGAACGTCCGCGCGAGGTAGAGCTTCCACTGCCCGTTGGGATCGGCGCCGTTGAACGCCGACAGGCTCGTGCTGTAGGGACCGGCCGGCGCGGGCGCCGGCAGGGTCGTGAGGAAGCCGTCGTCGCGGGGCACGTACACGCCCGTCACGAGCTGGCCGGGCGTCAGCCCGTCGTCGGCGAACGTCAGCACCGCGCCGGACGCATCCGCGTTGGCGCCGACGCCGCCGAGCAGCAGCACCGCGTGCCCGGCGGGATCGACGAGCAGCGCGTTGAGCGTGTTCGGCTGCTGCGCGAACAGGCCGTTGAGGCGGACCCGCACCCGCTTGACCGTTCCCTGCAGACCCGCGACCTGGATCGCCGACGGATACGGAGAGGACCCCCCGGAGCCGCTCGGCGGTCTGATCGGCGCCGAGGACGTGAACGCGGGCTGGTCCTCCCCGGTGGTGATCCGCCCGATGCGGTCACCGCCGGACTCGGTGAACCACATCGCGCCGTCGGGGCCTGCGGCGATCCCGTAGGGCGCCGCGCCGGGGGAGATGCCGGCCGACAGCTCCTCGGCCAGCGAGTTCGGGCCGACGCGCGCGAGCTTGTCGCCGTCGTTCTCGGTGATCCACATGAGGCCGTCCGGCCCGGGCGCGATGTCGACCGGGAAGCTCGACGCGGTCGGCAGGAGGGTGGTCCCCGTGCCCGACGAACTCGTGCCGAGGTGCGCGTAGCCGCCCAGGCTGGGGACGACGGACCAGATCTCGCCGTCGGGGCCGGCTGCGATACCCTCCCCTCTTGGCCCCCCGCGCTCGCTGGAGCCGACGTCCATCACGCCGTGGCGGCCGATCTCGTCGGCGCCGATCTCGGTGAACCACATCGCGAAGTCGGGGCCGGGCGCAACCCCCCACGGCCCGGCGTTCGCCGTCAGGCCGGCGCCATCCTCGAACAGCGTTCTCGCGCCGCCGGCGCTGTAACGCGCGAGCTTGCTGATCCCCGGCTCCGCGACCCAGATGTTCCCGTTCGCGTCCGTGGCGATCCCGGTCGGGCCTGCGCCGGCCGACAGCGGGATCTCGGGCAGCAGCGTCCCGTCCATCGCGATCCGGCCGATCTTGCCCGCTCTGAACTCGCTGAACCACATCGTGCCGTCGTGCCCGGCGGCAATGTCGAACGGCACCGAGCCCGCCGGGAGGGGGAACTCGGTGACGACGCCCGCGGGCGTGATGCGGCCGATCTTGTCGGCGCCGAACTCCGTGAACCACATGTCCCCGTCCGGGCCCATCGCGATCCCCTGCGGCTCCGCGCCGGGCGTGATCCCTCTGGAGAACTCGGTGACGGTGGGCGTCGCCGCGGCTGCGACTGTGGGCGCAGCGCCGAAGGCCGCGAGCGCGACGAGCAGGGCGGTGGCTGCGGCGCGCCTCATCGGCGCACCGTACTAGGCCCCCAACGCCGCGGCGAGCCGACGTGGCCGCGCTCAAGCAGGCGACGGCGGCGACGTCCGGTGCGCGACCGACACAGTCGCCGCCGCGGCGGGCTGCAATAGTAAGGATCATGGCGCAAAGCGGGCAGGGGCAGCGCGCCAACGGGTCGACGCCGGAGCAGGCGTCTGCCGAGATCGGGCGGCTCGCCGCGGTGCTCGAACCGATCGACCTGTCGCCGGAGCGTCGTGCGGCGCTCATCGATCGCTACCTCGCCTATGCGAACTGGCTCGACCACGCCGCGCGGCGCGCTCAGCGGACGCACTACGCGCTGCGCATGACCGCCCTGATCGGCGGCATCCTGCTGCCGGCGGTCGCGGGTCTCGACGCGGCGACCGGCGGGGCGGCCCTGCGCTGGGTGACCGCCGGCATCGGCGTCGTGGTCGGCGGGACTGTGGCGCTCGACGGCTTCCTCAGCGCTCGTGGGCGCTGGCTCCACTACCGCTCGGCTGCCGAGGCCCTGCAGGCCGAGCTGTGGCAGTACGCGCTCCTGCACGGAAGGCTCTACGAGAAAGCGCCGTCGCACGCGGCCGCCTTTCCCGCGCTCGCCACCCAGTGCGAGCACTTCATCGCCACCGAGGTCGCGGGGTATCTCGCCGACGCCACGCAGGAGAAGGCCCCCGCGGCCGAGCAGCCCACGGTCGCGAGCGGCTGATCTCGCGCGATTGACCCCGCGCATCGCGGGCATCACGCGCTAGAACAGCACGCGGACGGCGAACGGACGACGGGAGACGGGATGCAGACGCGCAGACTCGGCGGGCAGGGACTGGAGGTCTCGCAGCAGGGACTCGGCTGCATGGGCATGTCGGAGTTCTACGGCGGGACGGACGACGCGGAGTCGCTCGCGACGATCCAGCGCGCGCTCGAGCTGGGCGTGACGCTGATCGACACGGCCGACATGTACGGGCCGTTCACGAACGAGCGGCTCGTCGGCCGCGCGATCGCGGGGCGGCGCGACCAGGTCGTGCTCGCGACGAAGTTCGGCAACGTCCGCGGCGAGCACGGCGAGCGGCTCGGGATCCGCGGCGACGCGGCGTACGTGCGCGAGGCGTGCGACGCGTCGCTTCGGCGGCTCGGGGTCGAGACGATCGACCTCTACTACCAGCACCGCGTCGACCCGAACGTGCCGATCGAGGAGACCGTCGGAGCGATGGCGGAGCTGGTGGCGGCCGGCAAGGTCCGCTGGCTCGGGCTGTCGGAGGCTGCGCCGGAGACGATCCGCCGCGCGCACGCCGTCCATCCGATCTCCGCCCTGCAGACGGAGTACTCGCTGTGGACGCGCGACGTCGAGCGCAAGATCCTGCCGACCGTGCGCGAGCTGGGGATCGGCTTCGTCGCCTACAGCCCGCTCGGGCGCGGCTTCCTGTCCGGCCGCTGGAGATCGCCGGAGGAGATCCCCGACGGTGACTTCCGCAAGGGCAACCCGCGCTTCCAGGGCGAGAACTTCGCACGCAACATGGCGCTCGTCGAGCGCGTACGCGAGCTGGCCGACGCGAAGGACGCGACGCCCGCGCAGCTCGCGCTGGCGTGGGTCATGCACCGCGGCGACGACGTCGTCCCGATCCCCGGCACGAAGCGGCGCTCGTACCTGGAGGAGAACGTCGGCGCGAGCGCCATCGAGCTGACCGAGGACGACATGCGCGCACTCGACGAGGCCGTCCCCGTCGGCGCGGCCGCCGGCGAGCGCTACCCGGACATGTCGTCGATCGACGTGTAGGCGCACGTTACTTCTTTCCGTTGCGTTGACTCACCGCCAAAGGCGCACTACGCTGCCTGCACCGTCGGAGAGGGAGCGGCGCGTGGCCGCGCGTTCACCGACATCCCAGGGGAAGGAGGACCAACGCTTGTTCGAGCTGTCCTCCGCGTGGCGTGACGGCCCGCGCCAACGGGCCACCACGCGGGGTTGATCTTCCATCAGCGCCACGGGCAGAGCCCGTGGCCGATCGAAGGAGTCGACGCTCATGCATACCCGCATCAAGCTGGGGACCGCCGGGCTCGCCGCCACCCTCCTCATGGGGTTGGCTGTGGCGTCAGCATCCGCGAACCGCCTCAGCGTAAGCAATCAGCAGTTCAGAATAGTTTGGGGCCAACTCCTGATGTTCGACGAAGGCATGGGTGCCTCAGCTCACATCAGATGCCCGGTCACACTCGAAGGCAGCTTCCATTCGAGGACTTTCGCGAAGGTCAGCGGCGCCCTAATCGGGAACGTCACCAGAGCGATACCGGGCGCAGCCGAAACGTGCGCCGAAGGCAGCGCTACGATGCTAACCGAAACGTTGCCGTGGCCTGTCACCTACGCGAGCTTCTCAGGCACGCTACCGAGAATAACCCGCGTGCGCGTCCTGATAAGAGGCGTCGCGTTCGACAACACGCAGAACGAAGTTCCCTGCCTATTCAAGGAAGACGGCAGATCGGCGGCGGCCGGCGAATTCGTGGTGGAAAACCTCGGGCTCGCCAACAGGTTTGAATTCGATCACACGATACGACTGCCGAAGTTCAGTGGCAGCATAATAAGCTGTCCGCCCGAAACCGGCCTCGAAGGCACGGGTGAAGTCACCCTACTCGGCACCACGACGCGTATCAGAATCAGCCTAATATAGGCCGCAACGCGCGGGGGCCGCCGGTTCACCTGACGGCCTTCGCGCCCCGCGGCAGCGCCGCGAGAAGCACGACGACGGCCCGCTGCTGCATGATCCCGTGATCACCGGGCACGCGATCACGGATGGTTGGCGCGCGCGCGTGCGGCTGGAGGCCGCGCGGAGCAGGTCCACGCGCGCGCCTGCGCCGGTCGCGCTCGCGCTCGTCGGGGTCGCCTACTTCGCCGTCGCGAAGCTCGGCCTGTCGTTCTCGCAGGGCCACGCGATCGTCTCGGCCGTGTGGCCGCCGAGCGGGCTCGCGCTCGCGGCCGCCTTCGTGTTCGGCTGGCGCGTCGCGCCGGCGATCTTCCTCGGCGCGCTGGTCGCCGACGCGACGAGCGGCAGCGGCCTCGGCACCTCCGCCGGCATCGCGACCGGCAACGCGCTCGCGGCCGTGACCGGCGGCGCGCTGCTCGCGCGCGCCCAGTTCGACCCGGCGCTGCGGCGCGTGCGCGACGTCGTCGCGCTCGCGATCCTCGGCGCCGCGCTGTCGACCGCGATCAACGCGACGATCGGCACCTCGACGCTGCTGCTCGCCGGCGTCGACCACCTGTCCGGCGTGTGGAGCGTCTGGCGCGTGTGGTGGCTGGGCGACCTGACCGGCGTGCTGCTCGCGGCGCCGCCGCTGCTGCTACTCGCCGCCGGCCACCTGCCGCGCGCGCGGCACCGCGCCTGGGTCGCCGAGGCGAGCCTGCTGGCGGCCGTGCTCGTCGCGGCGATGCTGATCGTGCTCAACCAGGGCGTGACGCTCGCGTTCCCGATCTTCCCGCTGATCGTGCTGGCGGCGATGCGCTTCCGCCAGACGGGCGCGGTCGTGGCGGCGCTCGTCGTCTCGACGATCGCGGTCGCGTACACCGCCAACGGCAAGGGGCCGTTCACCGGCGGTGCGCCCGACCTCGACCTGCTGGGCGCACAGGTGTTCGTCGCGCTGGCCGCGCTCACCGGCCTGCTCGTCGCGGCGATGCGCACCGAGTGGGAGGGCGCGGAGGACGCGCTCGAGCGGCTGGCCGAGAGCGAGCACGCGCTCGCCGAGGCGCAGCGGCTCGCGCGCATCGGCAGCTGGGAGTGGGACGTGACCGAGGACCACCTGACGTGGTCGGACGAGCTGTTCCGCATCTACGGGATCGCCCGAGACGCGTTCGACGCGCGCTACGACAGCTACGTCGAGCACATCCACCCGGACGACCGCGAGCTGGTCCGCCACGAGATCGACCGCGCGCTGCGCGAGCCGGGGCCGTTCCGCTTCGAGCACCGCGTCGTGCGCCCCGACGGCGAGCTGCGCACGGTCGACGGCCGTGGCCGCGTCGTCGTCGGCGCCGACGGCCGCGTCGAGCGGATGGTCGGCACGACGCAGGACGTCACCGAGCAGCGCGCGGCCGAGCGGCTGCTCGCGCACCAGGCGCTGCACGACCCGCTGACCGACCTGCCCAACCGCGCGCTGTTCCTCGACCGCCTCCAGCATGCGCTCACGCGCTCGCGCCGCTCCGGCTCCAGCGTCGCGGTCTGCTTCTGCGACGTCGACGACTTCAAGGACGTCAACGACAGCCTCGGCCACGAGAGCGGGGACGAGCTGCTCGTCGCGCTGCCGCCACGCCTGCGCGAGGCGCTGCGCGCGGGCGACACGGTCGCGCGCTTCGGCGGCGACGAGTTCGTCGTCCTGTGCGAGGACCTCTCCTCGGAGGGCGAGGCGATCCGCATCGCCGAGCGGATCACGGAGGCGGTGCGCCTGCCGTTCGAGATCGACGGCCGCCCGCACCACCTCAGCATCAGCATCGGGCTCGTGTTCGCGACGGGCGGGATGGCGAGCGCGACCGAGGTGCTGCGCGACGCGGACGCCGCGATGTACCGCGCGAAGGCGGGCGGCAAGGGCCGCTTCGAGGTCTTCGACGCGCAGATGCGAGCGTCGCTCGTGGCGCGCCTGGAGACGGAGGCCGACCTGCGCCGCGCGCTCGACGAGGGCGAGCTGCGGCTGCACTTCCAGCCGGTGCTGTCGCTGCGCGACGACGCGTTCGTCGGGGCCGAAGCGCTCGTGCGCTGGCAGCATCCCGAGCGCGGACTGCTCGCGCCGGCGGACTTCATCGCGGTCGCGGAGGACAGCGGCCTGATCGCGCCGCTCGGCGCGTGGGTGCTCGAGGAGGCGTGCCGACAGGTCGCCGCGTGGGGCGACGCGCGCACCGTGTCGGTGAACCTCTCGCCGCGCCAGCTCTCGCACTCCGACGTGCCGGCGCTGCTCGCGCGGGCGCTGGCGGAGACGGGCGTGCAGCCGGCGCGGCTGGAGCTGGAGATCACCGAGAACGTGCTGATGGAGCAGAGCGCGAGCGTGCTCGGCACGCTGCGGCGGCTGAAGGCGATGGGCGTGCGGCTCGTGCTCGACGACTTCGGCACCGGCTGGTCCTCGCTCGGCTACCTCAAGCGCTTCCCGCTCGACGGCCTGAAGATCGACCGCGAGTTCGTCGACGGGCTCGGCGAGTCGGCGGAGGACACGGCGATCGCAGCGGCCGTGCTGTCGATGGCGCACGCGCTCGAGCTCGACGTGACCGCCGAGGGCGTCGAGACCGAAGCGCAGCTCTCGTGGCTGCGCGAGCGCGGCTGCGGCTGCGCGCAGGGCTTCCTGCTCGGGCGACCGGTGCCGGCGGCCGTGCTGGACGCGGACCCGCGCTGGAGCGCGGCGGGGGCGTAGCGCCCGGCTCAGCGCCCGGTCGGGCCGAAGCGCTCGGTGCGGATCGCGGCGGGGACGTGGCCGAGCGCGACGAGCAGGTCGGCGGCGTGCTCGACGAAGGGCGTGGGGCCGCAGACGTACGCGTGCGGCGCGGCGTCCGGCGGCGGGCCGAGGGCGGTCAGCATCGGCGCGTCAACGCGGCCGACGTGGCCGTCCCAGCCGTCCGGCTGCTCGCGCGTGAGCGTCACCTGCACGCTCACGCCGGCGCGCGCCGCGTGGCGCGCCAGCTCCTCGCGGTAGAGCAGGTCGTCGCGCGTGCGAGCGCTGACGAGCAGCCGCGCGTCGGCCGCGCTGCCGGCCGCCTCGTGGTGGCGCAGCATCGCCATCAGCGGCACGAGGCCGGAGCCGCCGGCGAGCAGCAGCAGCGGGCCGCCGTCCTCGGTGCGCCAGGTGAACGGCCCGCCGATCGGGCCGCGCAGCTCTAACTCGTCGCCCGGCCGCAGCTCGTCGGCGAGGTAGGGCGAGACTTCGCCGTCGTCGATCCGCTCGATCGTCAGCGCGAGGTGCTCATCCTCCGGCGCGGAGGCGATCGAGTAGGAGCGCTCGGCCTGGTAGCCGTCCTCGGCGGTGAGGCGCACGTCGACGTGCTGGCCGGCGCGGTGGCCGGGCCAGCCGGGCGCGTCGAAGACGATCGTGCAGGCGTGCGCGGTCTCGCGGATCAGCTCGCGAACCGTGACGGTGCGCCAGATGATCGGCACCCCCGCCCTCCCGCCGCGGGCGACGCTCGGCGGCTCCCCCACGCCCACCGTCAGTCGCTCCAGTAGCGCTGCTCTCGCCAGGGGTCGCCGAAGTTGTGGTACCCGGCGGCCTCCCAGAAGCCCGGCTCGTCCTGCAGCGTGAGCTTGAGCCCGCGCACCCACTTGGCGCTCTTCCAGAAGTACAGGTGCGGGACCAGCAGCCGCGCCGGCCCGCCGTGCTCGGGGTGCAGCGGCTCGCCCTCGAACGTGTGCACGACCCACGCCCTGCCGTCGGTCAGCTCCCCCAGCGGCAGGTTCGTCGTGTAGCCGCCGTCGCTGAAGGCGGTCACGTACTCGGCCTCGGTCGAGATCCCGCGCAGCAGCGTGTCGATCGAGACGCCGGTCCACGTCGTGGCGAGCTTCGACCACTTCGTGACGCAGTGGATGTCGACGGTGAACGTCTCCTGCGGCAGCTCCATGAAGTCGCGCCAGGACCACGTCGGCGTCGCGTCGACCTCGCCCCGCAGCGCGAGGCTCCACTCGTCCAGCGGCGTGCGCGGCGTCGGGCCGGCCGAAAGCACCGGAAAGTCCTCCACCACGTACTGCCCGGGCGGGACGCGCGCCGGGTCGACCGCAGGGCGGCGACCGTGGAATCCGCGCGAGATCGGTGGCATGGAATCGATCCTCGCAGACGTGTCCAGATGCCGACCGCGTTACGCCGCGGCAGTGCAGCCGGCCGCCGCCGGCGCCCGCTCCCGCCGCGCGCCGGTCACGAGCCCGAGCAGCGCGAGCGCGGCGAGGACCATCGCGCCCGCGCCGTACTCGCGCGCCGTCACGAGCAGGCCGCCGCCGTCGACCACGAGCATGCCGCCGACGATCGCCGGCAGCCCCATCGCGAGGTAGGAGACGACGAACACGATCGACACCACGCCGGCCCGCTCGTGCAGGGCGGCCGTCGGCACGACCGTGCGCAGCGCGCCCTGGAACGCGCCCCCAAAGCCGGCGCCCGCGACGACCGCGCCGGCGAAGAAGACGGCCGCCGAGCTGACAAGCGTCGCGACCAGCGTGACGCCGACGCCCGCGAGCAGCGCGAGCGTGCCGAGCCCCATCATCCGCTGCGGGTCCGCGTCGCCGAGCAGCAGCACCGTCAGCGCGCCGCTGCCGGCGAGCGTGAACAGCGCGAGGCCGCCGAGCACGATCCAGTCCGAACCGGCGACGAGCCGCACGAGCGCGGGGCCGAGCGAGGCGTAGAAGCCGGCGAGCGACCAGGACGCCACGAGCGCGGGCGCCGCCACGAGCAGCGGCCGGCGCGTCGCGGCGGGCAGCGCGAACTGCGGGCGCAACGACGCGCGCGCGCCGGGGCGCGGCGCGGCGGTCTCGGCCATCAGCGCGACGCCGGCGACCTGCAGGGCGAAGACGCCGGCCAGCACCACGTACACGAGGTGCGTCGGCGCGGGCAGGTACTGCACGAGCACGGCCGCGACGAGCGCGCCCGTGGCGGTGCCGGTCATCGGCGCGACGGCGTTCGCGACGGTGCCTCTCGCTCTGTCGAGGTCGAGCAGCCCGGCGCCGAGCGCACCGAGCGCAGCGCCGGTCGAGAGTCCCTGCAGGACGCGCGCGAGCAGCAGCTCGGGGACGCCGCCGGCGGTCGCGAAGACGGCCATCACGACGACCTGCAGCACGAGCGCCACTAGCAGCACCGGCCGCCGCCCGACGTGGTCCGACAGCCGCCCGAGCACGAGCAGCGCCGTCAGCACCGCGAGCGCGTAGACGCCGAAGACGACCGTCACCGTGATCGCCGAGAAGCCCCACTGCGCCTGGTAGATCGCATACAGCGGCGTCGGCGCGCTCGAGCCGGCGAGCAGGGAGATCGCGATCGAGACGAGCAGCGCGAACGCGGCGGCGGACGACAGGCGGCGCGGGTCGCGCGGCGGCTCGGAGGCCGCACGGTCGTTGCGGGTGGGCGGCGGCGCGGCCGGCGCGCGGGACGGCTCGACGCGTTGGGCGGTGGCGGGCATCGGTGGGCTCCTGTTGCGTGGAAACAGACGGGTCTGTCTACTTGCTTGAGAATAGACAGACCGGTCTGGTACTGTCAAGCTTCGATGTCCGCCACCGCACCCGCAGCGCGCCCCTCCGCCCGCGACCGCCTGCTCGACGCGGCCGACGAGCTGTTCTACGAGCACGGCGTCCACACCGTCGGCATCGACCGCGTGATCGAGCGAGCCGGCGTCGCGAAGGCCTCTCTGTACAAGACGTTCGGCAGCAAGGACGAACTGATCCGCGCCTATCTCGAGCGCCGCTTCGAGCGCCGGCGCGCACGCGTCGCGGAGGCGTTCGCGCGCTGTGAGACGCCGCGCGGGCGGCTGCTCGCGGTCTTCGACGTGATCTGCGACGCGCTCGCGCAGCCGAACGCGCGCGGCTGCGCGTTCATCAACGCCGGCGCCGAGGCGCCGCTCGGCGGCGCGATCGAGCAGGCCAACGACGAGTACCGCCGCTGGGTGCGCGCGCTCTTCCGCGAGCAGGCGGAGCAGGCCGGCGTCGCCGACCCCGACGCGCTCGCCGCGCAGCTCGCGCTGGTCTACGACGGCACCGCCGTCAGCGCCCGCATGGACCACGGCTCGCTCGACGCCGCGCACGCCGCACGCACGGCGGCCGAGGCGCTCGTGGACGCCGCGCCGCGCCGCTGACCCGCTCAGCCGAGCCCGTTCAGCTCCCGCGCCGCGCCGACCACGTCCCCCTCCTGCCAGAAGTCGACCGCGATCAGGCCGGGGAGCCCGCCGAGCGGTCTCGCGCACGCGCGCGCGTGCGCGAGAATCGCGTCTCTGCGGTTGACGGTGAGCGCCGGGGTCAGCCGCGGCGGGCCGGCGACGAACTGGTTGATCAGCAGGAACGGGCTCGCCTTCGTGCCGCGGTTGAGCGCGCAGCCGGGCGGGCCGAGCACGGCCGCCGCGTCCGGCAGGTCGTAGGGCGTGTCGCGCACGTACGTGAACTGCTGGTGGTACCAGCTCACGCCGCCCGTCTCCTCCTCGCCGAAGACAAGCACGCGCTGGTCGCGGTCGACCATCTCGCCGAGCGTCGGCACCGGTCTCACCGAGCCGGTCCAGACGAAGTCGAGCAGACCGCTGTCGCGGAACGCGTCCTCGACGAGCGCCGGCGCGATCTGGTCCTCGATCGAGATCGCGAGCACCGCGCCCGGGTTCAGCAGCAGGTAGTCGCGGACCTGGCGCAGCACGGTCACGGCGTCGAGCGCGCCCAGCTCGCAGAAGCCGTGGCACAGGTACACGCGCTCGTCGCCCCCGCCCGTGTAGCCGATCTGCTCGCGCAGGCGCAGCGCGGTCCGCGTCGCGGCCGGGCCGATCGCCTGCTCGATCTTCGCGCGGCTCTTGCCGCCCTCCGCCAGCACCGTCCAGACGCCGCGCGGCGTCTGGACGCCCATGTGCATGTCGATCAGCAGGCCGCGGATGCCACCGCGCAGCTGCGCGGGGATCCCGCTGTCCTGGTTCGCGAGCAGGAAACCGTCCTGCGGGGAAGACATCGAGTTGTGCGTGGCGGGAATCGCGATCGCGTCGAGTCGCTTCGCGCAGAGCGACTGCGCGCCGTTGCAGCCCGGCTCGGGCGGCGCGTCCTGCGTCGCGGCGGAGACGCCGATCGCGGAGATCGCGACGGCGCCGATCACGGCGAGGCCGACGAGCGCCGCGAACGGCCGCACGCCGATGCGCGGCGGTGGGGGCGCGCTCTGCTCGCGGTCGCGCGCCGCCTCCGGCCGCTCCACCAGCGTCATCAGCTCCTCCAGCCCGAGCGCCGCGACGAACAGCCCGCCGGCGACCGCAGCGAGCCGCAGCGCCGCGAGCGGCTGCAGCGCGATCAGCGCGCCGAGCATCAGCAGCGCGAGCGCCCGCAGTGTGCGCAGCCACACCGCGCGCGGGCGCGCCGCGACGCGCAGCGCGAGCGTCCGCACGCGGCGCGTGAATGCCGGCTCGCTCGCGCGCGAGGCGGCCGCCGCGACGACCACGAGCCCGGCGACCGCGAGCGCGAAGCTCCACACCTCGAGGTCGCCGAGGAAGACGCCCCAGACGGCCCGCAGCGCGTCCGCGCGCACCTGCGTCGCGGCGAGGCCGCCGACGAGCGCGCGGCCCGCCTCGACGGCGAGGATCAACAGCACGCCGACGACGGCCGCCGCCCACCCGAGCCGCGCGACCGTGCGGGCGCGCTGCGGGCGCGGCGTGAGCAGCACGGCGAGGACGGCGGACGCGAGCGCCAGCAGCAGCGCGATCGCGCCGAGCGCTTGCACGCGGTCGGCCACCCGCGCGACGTCCACGAACGCGCGGGCCGAGCCGGCCCGATCCAGCGACGCGACGGGGGTGCGCAGCCGCGGTGGGATCTGCTGGGCCGCCGCCGGGTCGACCGCCTGCAGCGCCTGCGCCACAAGCAGCACGGCGTTGCCGACGATCAGCACCGCGCCGGCATGGGCTCTGCCGAACACGGCCGCGTGCGCCCGATAGGCGGCACCGCCGGCGAGCGAGCGGAACGGCGCGCTGCGCACCACCTGCTCGGAGAGGGAGCGCAGCAGCGGATCGACGGCGAGCAGGTCCGGCTTCGCGCGGACGATCTCGTCGGTCAGCGTGCCGCCGACGTCGCGCGCAACGGCCGGCTCGCTCAGCGCCAGCTCGACGCGCCCGGCGAAGCGGTGCGAGTCGAACAGCACGCGCTGGGCGTAGACGGCGAGCGCCGCGACGGCGAGCACCAGCGCCGCCAGCGCGACGCACGCGTGCACGAGCAGCGGGCGGCCGCGCAGCGACCCGTCGGTGCGGACCCGCGACCGTGGCATGCGCGGCATCTTCGCAGCGCGCGACGGACCGCGGCGACGGACTCCGGAGAGGGGTCGATCCCCGCTGCGAGGCGTTGACATGGCGCTCAACACACCTGAAAGTGGTGTCATGCCCATCGCCGTGCTCCCCACCCGCCGTCGAAGCACACCCTCCACGGTCGAGCTGCAGCGCGCGCTGCGGCTGCTCGGCTGGCCGATCCGCGTCGACGGCGTGGTCGGCGAGCGGACGGCGGCGGCCGTGCGCGACTTCCAGCGCGCGTACGCGTTCTCGACGCTCGTCGCCGGCGGCGGCGTCGGGCCGCGCACGCGGACGGCGCTGCGCACGGCGATCCGCCACGGCGGCCGCTGCTCCCAGCACTTCACGTTCCGCAGCTTCCGCTCGCCCGGCGACGGCTGGATCAAGCTCGACCGCGCGCTCGTGCGCGGCCTGGAGGCCTACCGCGCGCAGCTCGGCGAACCCGTCGCGATATTCGCCGGGCATCGCGACGCCGAATGGAACGCCGCACACAGCGGCGCGCCGGACTCGCAGCACCTGCACGGCACCGCCGCCGACATCGAACCGGCGATGCTCGTGGACGACGTGCACGCGCTGCGCGTCTTCTCGGGGATCGGCTATGACGCGACGAGCGGGCTCGTGCGCCACGTCGACGTGCGCCACTGCGGGCCGGCGCCGGGCGGCGCGACGGTCGCGAGACCGGCCGTGTGGGCCTGCTGATCGAGGCCGCCGTCGGCGCGCCCCGCGGCGGCCTCGGTCACACTGGCCGGCATGAGCCTCCAAGGGAAGACGATCTTCATCTCCGGCGCGAGCCGCGGCATCGGCCTCGCGATCGCGCTGCGCGCCGCGCGCGACGGCGCCAACATCGCGCTGATCGCCAAGACGGCCGAGCCGCACCCGAAGCTCGAGGGGACCGTGTACACGGCGGCCGAGCAGATCGAGGCGGCCGGCGGGCAGGCGCTGCCGATCGTCGGCGACATCCGCGACGAGCAGCAGGTGGCCGACGCGGTGGCGCAGGCGGTCGCGCGCTTCGGCGGCATCGACGTGTGCGTCAACAACGCCAGCGCGATCAACCTCGCCCGCACCGAGGCGCTCGACATGAAGCGCTACGACCTGATGCAGGACATCAACGTGCGCGGCACGTTCGCCGTCAGCCGCGCCTGCATCCCCCACCTGCGCGGCCGCGAGAACCCGCACATCCTCACGCTCTCGCCGCCGCTCGACCTCGACCCGAGATGGCTCGGACCGCACCTCGGCTACACGCTCGCGAAGTACGGGATGTCGCTGATCGCGCTCGGCCTCGCCGCCGAGCTGCGCGAGGACGGGATCGCCTCAAACGCCCTGTGGCCGCGCACGCTGGTGGCGACCGCCGCAGTCCAGAACCTGCTCGGCGGCGACGAGGCGATGGCCCGCGCGCGGCGCCCCGAGATCTACGCCGACGCCGCCTACGCGATCCTCAACCGCCCCGCGCGCGAGTGCAGCGGCAACGCCTTCCTGTGCGAGGACGTGCTCGTCGCCGAAGGCGTCACCGACCTGTCGCCGTACTCGTACGTGCCGGGCGCGGAGCTCGCGGTGGACTTGTTCGTGGACGCGGCGGATCCGCCGGGCGCGGCGTAAGGGCGCCTCAGCGCCCTCCCGCCGCCCGCCGGTAGCGCGCCACGGCCAGCGGCGCGAAGACGGCGATGATCCCGATCGACCAGGCGACCGCGCCCCAGATGGCGTCGCCGGCGGGGGCGCCGAGCCAGAGGGCGCGCATCGCATCGACGACGATCGTGAACGGGTTGATCTTGGCGAACCACTGGAGCGCCGTGGGCATCGAGGCGACCGGCACGAACGCCGAGCTGATGAACGTGAGCGGGAAGACGGCGATGAAGCCGAGCGAGTTGGCCGACTCGGGCGAGTTGACGAGCAGCCCGAGCAGCGCGAAGACCCACGAGAAGGCGTAGCCGAACAGCAGCAGGATGCCGAAGCCGGCGACGATCTCGCCCGCGCTCGTGCTGAAGCTGAAGCCGATGATCAGGCCGGTGATCACCAGCACGATCACCGACAGCGTGTTCGTCACGACGTCCGCGAGCGTGCGGCCGGCGAGCACCGCGGGGCGCGCCATCGGCAGCGAGCGGAAGCGGTCGATCAGGCCCTTGTGCAGGTCCTCGTTGAGGCCGAGCGCCGTCACGAACCCGCCGAACGCGATGTTCTGGACGATGATCCCGGGGATCAGGTAGTCGACGTAGCTGTAGCCGGGCGTGCTGATGGCTCCGCCGAACACGTACACGAACAACAAGACGAACATGATCGGCTGGACCGTGAACGCGAGCAGCAGATCGGGCGAGCGCGGCAGGCGGATCAGGTTGCGCTCGGCGATCACGAGCGTGTCGGACACGAGGCGTCTCATCGGTCGCCCTCCTTCGCAGCGTCGTCGTCGCCCTCCTCGGCCGCGTGGCCGGTGAGCGTCAGGAACACGTCGTCCAGGGTCGGCCGCTTGAGGCCGATGTCGTCCACGCCGACGCCCGCGTCGTCGAGCCGGCGCACCGCCTCGACGATCGCGCCGGTGCGCTGGCGCACCGTCAGCTTCACGAGCCCGTCCTCGCTTAACGGCGGCTCGGCCGCCATCGGCGCGAGCGTCTCGCAGACCGCGCCCGCGTCCGCGCCGTGGCTCAGGTGGATCTCCAGCCGCTCGCCGCCGACGCGGTCCTTCAGCTCGTCCGACGTGCCGTCGGCGATCACCTTGCCGCGGTCGATCACGGCGATGCGGTCGGCGAGGCGGTCGGCCTCGTCGAGGTACTGCGTCGTCAGCAGCACGGTCGTGCCGTCGGCGACGAGGCCCTCGATCGTCTCCCACAGCGCCAGCCGCGAGCGCGGGTCGAGTCCCGTCGTCGGCTCGTCGAGGAACAGCACCGGCGGGCGCGCGACGAGCGCCGCCGCGAGGTCGAGCCGGCGCCGCATGCCGCCGGAATAGCCTCTCGCCGGGCGGCTGCCGGCGTCGGCGAGGTCGAAGCGCTCGAGCAGCTCCAGCGCCCGCGTCTTGGCGGCCGCGCGCGGCATCCCGTAGAGGCGGCCGACCATCGTCAGGTTCTCCGCGCCGGTGAGGTTCTCGTCCACCGCCGCGTACTGGCCCGCGAGCCCGATCCGCTCGCGCAGCCGCGCCGCTTCGCGCACGGCATCGAGCCCGGCGACGGTGATCTCGCCGGCGTCGGGCTTCAGCAGCGTGGTCATCACGCGAACAGCGGTGGTCTTGCCGGCGCCGTTGGGTCCGAGCACGCCGAGGACGGTGCCGGCGGCAGCCTCGAGGTCGACGCCGTCAAGCGCGCGCACCTCGCCGTAGTGCTTGACGACGCCGCGCACGCGAATCGTCGCGTCGCTCGTCGTGGGGGATTCCGAGCGCATCGCTCGATCTTGCACGTTCGTGGTCATGGCCGAACACGCTAGACAGCATTCAGGTCAGGATCTGGCCGCAATCTGCGCGATCATCCCCGCCATGACGAGGGACGCCAGCGAGCCCGGCGAGCGAACGCGACGCGCACGGCCGCCGATGACCGCGACCTCCGGGCGCCTCCTGCAGCTGCTCGCGCTGCTGCAGGCGCGGCGCGACTGGCCCGGCCCCGCGCTCGCCGACCGCCTCGGCGTCTCGCCGCGCACGATCCGCCGCGACGTCGAGCGGCTGCGCGCGCTCGGGTATCCGGTCGACGCGCTCAGCGGGCCGGCCGGCGGTTACCGCCTGCGCGCGGGCACGGCGATGCCGCCGCTGCTGCTCGACGACGAGGAGGCGGTCGCGATCGCCGTCGGGCTGCGCGCGGCCGCGGGCGGGTCGATCGCGGGGATCGAGGAGACCGCCGTGCGCGCGCTCGTGAAGCTCGAGCAGATCCTGCCGTCGCACCTGCGCCGGCGCGTGAGCGCGCTGCGCGCCGCGACGGCGACGCTGGCGCCGGGCTGGGGCGGGACCGGCGGCGGCGCGACCGTCGACCCCGACGCGCTCACCGTGCTCGCGAGCGCCTGCCGCGACCGCGAGGTCGTGCGCTTCGCCTACAGACGCCGCGACGGGACCGACAGCCGCCGCCGCGTCGAGCCGCACTCGCTCGTGAGCCTCGGACACCGCTGGTACCTCGTCGCGTGGGACGACGAGCGCGCCGACTGGCGCACCTTCCGGCTCGACCGCCTGGAGCGACCGGCTCCGATGGGCACGCGCTTCGCCGCGCGCGACGTTCCAGGCGGCGACCCGGCCGCGTTCGTCGCGAGAAACCTGCGCGGCGCCCAGCACCGGCATACCGCGCGCGTCACGCTGCACGCGCCCGCGGATGAGCTGCGCAGGCGCTTCCCGATGACCTGGGGCACGTTCGACCCGCTCGACGCGCGCTCGTGCGAGTACCGCGGCAGCGACGACTCGCTCGACTGGCTCGCCCTCCGCATCGCCGGCCTCGGGGTCGACTTCGAGGTCCACGAGCCCCCCGAGCTCGCCGAGCGCTGCCGCGAGCTGGGCGCGCGGCTGGCGCGGGCGGGGCCGCGTAGCGACGTCCGCCCGCGGCGACTCAGCTCGCCGTCGCCAGCTCCTTCTCGAGGTCCTTCGAGTCGACCTTCAGCTCCTTCTCGACGCGCCGGTTCGCGCGCTTGATCTCGCGCTCGACCGCCTCGTCGAGCTTCGAGCGGCCGATGATCACGAGCCCGGCCTCGCCGCTGTCGAGCAGCTCGCCGAGCTCCTTGACGTCGCTGCGCGACATGCCGCGCCAGAGGTGGCCGATCACGCCGCCGGCGGTGCCGGCGACCGCAGCGGAGACGATGATCGAGGGCGGGAACAGGATCCCGATCACCGCGCCGACGCCGATGCCGGTCCAGGCGCCGTGCTGCGTCGGCTTCTCGTGCTTGTGGACGTGGACCTTCCCCTCCGCGTCCTTGGTCACGAGCGCCGCGTCGTAGGTGCCGACCACGCCCTCGGCGTGCAGCTCCAGCAGCGCGTCGTAGTCGAGGCGGGCATCGTCCTCGCTGTCGTAGGCGGCGAGGTACAGGAAGACGGGTTCATCAGCCATGGGGCGTCCTTTCGGTTGGATGCGCGACGACGCGCAGCTGCGAGCGCAGCACGACGCCGATGAACGGGGAAAGCGGGCGCCAGTAGCGCAGGAAGGCGCGGCGGGACGCGAGGTCGGTCGTCTGGGTGCGGCACTCGTAGCTGACGAGCGTGCGGCCGGAGCCGTAGGGGCGCAGCGAGAAGTCGCAGGCGATGCGCGCCAGGCCCGGGCGGTCGAAGGACACGAACCGCGCGGCGTCGATCGGCTCCCAGACCGTCTCGCCGGCCCAGAAGCGCCCGATCGCGCCGAACGCGAGCTCGTGCGGCGGGTCCTCGCCGAGCACCACCCACTCGCCGTATGGCGGCAGGTCGGCGAGCCGCATCGTCTCGGGCGGCGGCGGATCGGGCGGGCGATCGCGCCCGGCCGCGGCCGAGACGGCGCGCTCGCCGAGCGTGCGCGCCGCGAACAGAACGCGGACCGCATGCGACTCGCGCCACGCGCGCATGAAGTCGGCCTCACGCACCCGCGCGTAGACCGCATCGGGGTCTCCATCGACGAGCAAATGCTCGCTGCGAACCGCGTCGGGCCGCGGGAGCAGCCGCTCGATCAGCAGCGACCCCGCCCGCGAACCCGCCGGGTCGGCGACGGCTGGCGCCCGATCGCCGTTCACAGAAGCACGCACCCTAACGACGCTACGCGCGCCGCGACGCCGCGCCATCCGCGCGCTGCCGAACGGTGGGTGCGGGAAGGCCGCAGGCGGGCGCAGCTCGCACCCCCGGCGCGGGCGGACGCCCGGTCCTATCCTCATCCGGTGTCCACGACACCCGAGCGAGCGGATGCGCGCGCCGAGCTGCGCGCGCTGCGCGAGCGCCTGAACGACCTCACGCTGCACGACGCACACCGACTCGGCCGCCGGCTCGAGCGGCTGCGCGGCGGAAGCGCACGCCCGCTCGAGCGCTTCGTGGCCGAGGTCGCCCAGGCCGAGGCGCGCGTGGCGCTGCGCCGCGCGGCCGTGCCGGCGCGGATCGACTACCCGGCCGAGCTGCCGGTCAGCGGCCGCCGCGAGGACCTGCTGCAGACGATCCGCGACCACCAGGTCGTGATCGTCGCGGGCGAGACGGGCTCCGGCAAGTCGACGCAGATCCCGAAGCTGTGCCTGGAGCTGGGGCGCGGCGTGCACGGGACGATCGCGCACACGCAGCCGCGCCGGCTGGCCGCGCGCACGATCGCCGAGCGCGTCGCCGAGGAGCTGGGCGTGCCGCTCGGCGGGCCGGTCGGCTACGCGGTCCGCTTCGCCGACAGATCGAGCGACGAGACGCTCGTGCGGCTGATGACCGACGGCCTGCTGCTCGCCGAGATCCAGCACGACCGGCTGCTGCGCCGCTACGACACGATCGTCGTCGACGAGGCGCACGAGCGCTCGCTCAACATCGACTTCCTGCTCGGCGTGCTGAAGCGGATCCTGCCGCGGCGGCCCGAGCTGAAGCTGATCGTCACGAGCGCGACGATCGACGTCGAGCGACTGAGCGCGCACTTCGACGGTGCGCCGGTCGTCGAGGTGAGCGGGCGCACGTACCCGGTCGAGACGCGCTACCGCCCGGTCCCCGACGCCGAGCACGAGCGGCTCGACGCGATCCCCGACGCGGTCAAGGAGCTGCTGCGCGACGGCCCCGGCGACGTGCTCGTGTTCCTCTCCGGCGAGCGCGAGATCCGCGACACGGCCGAGCTGCTGGGCGGCCGGCTGAGATCCGACGTCGAGATCCTGCCGCTGTACGCGCGCCTGTCGCACGCCGAGCAGCAGAAGGTCTTCCAGGGCCATTCGCGGCGGCGCGTCGTGCTCGCGACCAACGTGGCCGAGACGTCTTTGACCGTGCCGGGGATCGGCAGCGTGGTGGACCCGGGGACCGCGCGCGTGTCTCGGTACAGCGCCCGGCTGAAGGTGCAGCGGCTGCCGATCGAGCCGATCTCGCAGGCGAGCGCCGACCAGCGCAAGGGCCGCTGCGGGCGCACGTCGGACGGCATCTGCATCCGCCTCTACGACGAGGACGACTTCGCCGCGCGCCCGCGCTTCACCGACCCCGAGATCCTGCGCACCTCGCTCGCCTCGGTGATCCTGCAGATGGCCGCGCTGGAGCTGGGCGACGTCGAGGACTTCCCGTTCCTCGACCCGCCCGACGCGCGCCAGGTGCGCGACGGCGTGGCGCTGCTGCGCGAGCTGGGCGCGCTGAAGCCGGCGAGCGCGTCGGAGGGCGCCAGAAACCACCTCACCCCGCTCGGCCGCAGGCTCGCCCAGCTGCCAGTCGATCCGCGCTTCGGGCGCATGGTGCTGGAGGCCGACAAGCTCGGCTGCGCCGAAGAGGCGATCGTGATCGCCGCCGGGCTGTCGATCCAGGACCCGCGCGAGTCGCCGGCCGAGGCGCGGGCGGCGGCGGCCGAGCAGCATGCGCGCTTCGACCGCGCGGACGAGGACGGCGATCGCTATCCCGAGCGCTCAGACTTCCTCGCCTTCCTGCGGCTGTGGAGATACGTGCGCGCGCAGCAGAGGGAGCTGTCCGGCTCGCAGTTCCGCAGGCGCTGCAAGGCGGAGTTCCTGCACTTCATGCGGATCCGCGAGTGGCAGGACCTCGCCGGCCAGCTGCGTCAGGCGGCGAAGGCGGCCGGGGTCGCGATCAACGCCGCGCCGGCCGAGCCCGACGACATCCACCGCGCGCTGCTCGCAGGGCTGCTCTCGCACGTCGGCGTGAAGGACGTCGCAGCCGACGCGGCGGCGGCGCGGCGCGCCGCGCCGCAGCGCCGCCGCCCGCTCGCCGAGTACACGGGCGCGCGCGGCGCGCGCTTCGCGCTGTCGCCCGGCTCGGGCCTCTCGAAGAGAGCGCCGGACTGGGCGATGGTCGCGGAGCTGGTGGAGACGACGCGGCTGTGGGGCCACACCGCGGCGCGCATCGATCCGGCGTGGATCGAGCCGATCGCCCCCGCGCACCTGCTGCGGCACTCCTACGGCGAGCCGCACTGGGACGAGCGGCGCGGCGCGGCCGTGGTGGACGAGCGCGTGAGCCTGTACGGCCTGCCGATCGTCGCCGCGCGCGCGGTCCCTTACGCACGCGTGGAGCCGGCGGCCGCGCGCGAACTGTTCCTGCGGCGCGCGCTGGTCGCCGGCGAGTGGGACGCACGCCACGACTTCCTCGCCGAGAACGCGCGGCGGGTCGCCGAGGTCGAGGCGCTGGAGGACCGCGCCCGCCGCCGCGACCTGCTCGCCGGCGAGGAGGCGCGCGTGCGCTTCTTCGACAACCGCGTGCCGGCCGACGTCGTCTCGGGCGTCGAGTTCGAGCGCTGGTGGAAGGACGCGCGTGCCCGTGAGCCGGAGCTGCTGACGCTGCCGCGCGAGCTGCTGCTGGCCGCCGACGCGGCGGTGCAGGAGAGCCCGACCGAGTGGCGTGACGGCTCGCTGTCGCTCCCGCTCAGCTACAAGTTCGCGCCCGGCGCGGCCGACGACGGCGTCACGGTCCACGTGCCGATCGAGCAGGTCGGCGAGCTGCGCGCCGACGAGTTCACGTGGCTCGTGCCGGCGCTGCGGCTGGAGCTGGTGACCGCGCTGATCCGCTCGCTGCCGAAGGAGCTGCGCAAGCCGCTCGTGCCGGTCCCGGAGATCGCCGTGCAGGCGCTCGCCCGGCTGCAGCCCGGCCGCGAGCCGCTGCTCGACGCGCTCGCGCGCGAGCTGGAGCGCCGCGGCGTCCGCATCCCGCGCGAGGCGTGGGACCTGTCGAAGCTGCCGCCGCACCTGCGCATGCGCTTCCGCGTCGAGGACACGGGCGGCGAGCTCGTCGCCGAGGGCGAGGATCTCGACGCGCTGCGCGAGGCGGTCCAGCCGCGGCTGCGCGAGCGGCTCGCGGCGGCGACGCCGACGATCGAGCGCAGCGGCGCGCGCGCGTGGGAGTTCGGCACGCTCCCGCGTGTATTGGCGCCCGCGGTAGGAGGTGGCCTGCGCGCGTTCCCGGCGCTCGTGGACGAGGGCGAGACGGTCGGCGTCAAGCTGTTCGAGACGCCCGGCGCACAGGCGAGCGCGATGCACGCCGGCACGCGCCGGCTGCTGCTGCTGACCGTCCGCTCGCCGATTCCGTGGGTCGTCGACCGGCTCGACACGCCCGCCAAGCTCGCGCTGATGACGGCGCCGCACGGCAACGTCGGCGCCGCGCTCGACGACGCGCTGCTGGCCGCGCTCGACGCGCTGATCGCCGCAGGCGGCGGGCCGGCGTGGGACGAGGCCGGCTTCGCGCGGCTGCGCGAGCACGTCGCCGGCGAACTGGCCGACCGCACGCTCGCGGCCGCCCGCGCGCTGGTCGCGGTGCTGGAGGCGCGCCGCGAGGTCGAGCGCCGGCTCGACGCGCTGCCGGCCGCCGCGCCGTTGCAGGAGATCCGCCTCGACGTCGCGCGCCAGCTCGGCCGGCTCGTGCACCCGGCGTGCGCGACGGCGGCGGGCGCCGCGCGACTGCCCGACGTCGAGCGCTGGCTGAGAGCGGCAGCCGCACGGCTCGGCCGCCTGCCCGACGCGGCCGGCAGCGATCGCGACCGCATGCGCACGATCCACGAGCTGGAGGCCGCCTACGAGGGACGGCTGGCGGACTGGCCCGCAGGCACGCCGAAGCCGCCGCAGCTGTACGAGGTGCGCTGGATGCTCGAGGAGCTGCGCGCCGCGTCGTTCGCGCCGGCGCTCGCGGCGCGCGTCACCGCCAAGCAGGTGCGCAGAGCGATCGCGCAGGCGGGGCGGACGGGGTAGCACGCCGCGCCGACCCGGCTCTGCGCAAACGCTCGCGCGCTTCGCGCCAGGTCGGCTGAGATTCAGCCACTTCGGCGACGATCCTCAATCAGGACTGTCACTTTGTACCCCTCAGAGGGGGACAACTTGCAGGTCATCCAACCGGCATGCGAGCCGGCGCGTGTGACCTCCCGCAGCTGCGCAAGTCGGGCCGCGGACTGCGACGAAACACGCAGCAAACGCCAAGATCGCAGCCGCTCCCTTCCCCTCGATGCCTAACAGCCGGCGCCGCGCGCACCGGCCGCGCCCGAGCGGAACGCCGCGGACGGAACGCCGAGCGAGGCATGGGCGGCGCACCGCGCGGGTATGGTCAGCCGCACATGAAGACGCGCACCCGCATCGCCCGCTACGCGATCCGCAACTCCACGCGCTCCGCCCGCTTCGGCCCCGAGGCGCGGCCGGTGTCGGCGATTGGCGCGCAGTACCGCGGCGCGACCGCGATGGGCGCGGTCGCCGTCGGCGCGTTCGCGATCGGCGCGCTCGCGATCCGCCGGCTCGCGATCAAGCAGGCGGCGATCGAGCAGCTGGCCGTCAGAGGGACCTCGCTCGGCCGCGTCGAGATCGACGAGCTGGTCGTGCGCAGACTGCGCGTCGGCGACCTCCAGGTCGAGCACGGCCTCGGCCAGCAGCACGCCCCGCCGCCGCCCAGACCGCCCGCCGTCGGCAGACCGCCGCCCCCGCCGCCCGACGCGCCCTCCACGCCGATCGCCGGCGAAAGACCCGAGCCGCCGCCCGACTGAGCCGCGCCTACGAGTGCGCGAGCCCGCGCACGATCAGGTAGCCGCCCATCGTGATGCAGACGAAGATCGCGAGCTGGCGGCTGTGGTCGCGCAGCCACGTGTTCATCTGGTCGACGAACACGCCGGTCCGCTCGGGCGCGACGAGCAGGCCGACGAGCGGGATCTCGGCGAGCAGGAACATGATCACGTTGAACAGCAGGACCTGGGCGATGATCGACTCGGTCGAGTGGTGCCCGGCGGCGATGTCCTTCAGTGCGATCAGGTAGGCCGCTCCGGGGACATTGACGAACAGCGCGGCGACGAAGATGATCGGCACCGACCCGCGCGCGAGGATCCGCTGCGACCACGGCTCGGCCTTCGTGGCTTCGGGGGCGGGCTCGGGCGCCGGTCTGCCGTTGCGCCGTCGCTCCTTGCTGCGTCTGCGCCGCGCGCGCAGGCGGTCGTCGGCGTGCGTCGCGAGCGCGACGGCGACGAGGACCGCGAGCCCGCCGATCGCGAGGTCGGCGGTCCAGCTCAGCAGCGCTTTGCTGTTCTGCACGAGCGTCGAGCCGTCGAGCGCGAAGACGATCGCGAGCCCCAGCCCGACGCTTACCACCATGCCGCCCGCGAGGTACGCGCCGATCAGCCGCGCGGGCCGCTCGAGCGACAGCAGGATCACCACCGCTGCCAGCAGCGTCGGGTACAGCGCCGCCTCGAAGGCGAGCAGCAGCAGTGACATCGCTGCCCACACTAACCCTCCGGGAGGCGGCTGGGGCGCCGGACGCTCGCGCCGCCTCGGCGATGCGGTAGCGTTCCATTCATGTCCGTCGATATAACGCTCGCGCCCAAGCGCAAGCGCGCAGCCGGCGAGCGCTGCTGCGAGCCGGTCGCGCTGCCGGACGTCGACCCCGCGGGCGCCGCCCGCATCGCGGCTGTCGCGAAGGCGCTGTCGGACCCGATCCGCGTGCAGCTCGTCGACGTGCTGCGCGGCCACGCCGGCGAGGTCTGCGTCTGCGAGCTGGAGCCACTGTTCGACGTCTCGCAGCCGACGCTCTCCCACCACCTGCGCAAGCTGCGCGAGGCCGGAATCGTCGGCGTCGAGCGGCGCGGCCTGTGGGCCTACTACTACGTCCATCCCGAAGCGATCGAGGAGCTGCGCTCATGGCTGTCCTGAACCCCCGCACCGTCCTGACCCTCGTGGCCGGCATCGGCATCGGCGCGGCGATCGCGCGCCGGCGGGCCGCCGCCGTGGCCGCCGAGCCGTGCTGCGAGCAGCCGGCCTCCGGCGCGAGCTGCTGCTGACGATGGAGCGGCCCGACCTGACGCGCCGCGCGCTCGCGGAGGCGCTGGCGGCGTTCGCGCTCGTGTTCGCCGGCTGCGGCGCGATCGTCGCCAACACGGTCCACGCCGGCGCGCTCGGCGGGATCGGCGTCAGCGCGACGTTCGGCCTGATCATCATGGCGATGATCTACGCGACCGGGCACCTGTCCGGCGCGCACATCAACCCGGCGGTGACGATCGCCTTCACGCTCACGCGGCACTTCCCGCTGCGCGACGCGGTCGCCTATGTCGCCGCGCAGCTCGCGGGCGCGACGGCGGGCGCGTTCGTGCTGCTCGCCGCGTGGAGCGGCAAGCCTGCGCACCTGGGCGCGACCGTGCCGAGCGTCGGCGCCGGCACCGCGCTGCTGTACGAGGCGATCCTGACCGCGTTCCTGATGTTCGTGATCATCGCGGTGGCGACCGACACGCGCGCGGTCGGCGCCGCCGCCGCGCTGGCGATCGGCGGGACGGTCGGGCTCGACGCGCTGTTCGGCGGGCCGATCACGGGCGCGTCGATGAACCCGGCGCGCTCGTTCGGCCCGGCGCTCGCGTCGGGCACGTGGACCGACTTCTGGGTCTACGTGATCGGCCCGATCCTCGGCGCCGCGGCGGGCGCGCTTGCGTACCAGCTGATCCGCGGGGAGCATCCGCGGGCGGCCGAGGCACCGGACCCGGTGGAGGTGCGCGCCTGATGGCCACCGCCCTGTTCGTCTGCCTACACAACGCGGGCCGCTCGCAGATGAGCGCCGCGCTGTTCGCGCAGGCCGCCGACGGCCGGCACGCGGCGCTGTCCGCCGGCACGCTCGCAGACCCCGCGGGCGCGGTCCACCCGGAGGTCGTCGAGGCGATGCGCGAGCTGGGGATCGACCTCGCCGACCGCAGACCGCAGCCGCTCACGCACGAGCTGGCGGAGCAGGCCGACGTGGTCGTGACGATGGGCTGCGGCGACAGCTGCCCCTACATCCCCGGCAAGCGCTACCTCGACTGGGACCTGCCCGACCCGAAGGGCCAGCCGCTCGAGGCCGTCCGCATCACGCGCGACGAGATCGCCGCGCGCGTGCGCGCGCTCGTCGCGGAGCTGGACGCGACGGCAGGCTAGGACGGTCTCGGGCGGACCGGCGCCGCGCGCGCGAGCAGCGCGCCGCTCCCCGGGTCGTCGCCCGCCACCACGCGGTCGCGGCCTGCGGCCTTCGCCGCGTACAGCGCGCGATCGGCCTGCGACAGCAGCTCGTCGGCGCTCGCGTCCTCCGCGATCGGCACGAGCCCGGCGCTCAGCGTCACCGGCCCGTGCGCGTCGCCGACGACGCTCGCGAGCCGCTGCGCGACGACCGCCTGGAGGTCGCGCGCAACCTCGCGTGCAGCCGGCAGGTCGACGCGCCGCAGGATCGCGGCGAACTCGTCGCCGCCGAGCCGCGCGACGACGTCGGCCGAGCGCAGCCGCGAGCGCAGCGCGTCGCCGAGGCGCGCGATGACCGCATCGCCGACCGCGTGGCCGAGCGTGTCGTTGATCGCCTTGAAGCGGTCGACGTCGAGCAGCAGCAGCACACCGCCGCGCGCGCGGCTGGCCGACAGGTCGAGCTCGCGCTGCAGCTCGGCCTCGAAGCGGCGGCGGTTGAAGAGGCCGCTCAGCGGGTCGTGGTCGGCGAGGAAGCGCAGGCGCTCCTCGGCTCCCTTGCGCTCGGTCACGTCGAGCACCTGGACGAGCCGGTAGCGCGGCCGCCCGTCGCCGTCGCGCACGAGCGAGGCGGTCAGGTCGAGCCACACCCGCACGCCGCCGGGGCGCACGACGCGGTACTCGCCGCGGTGCACGGCGTCGGCGCCGCGCAGCAGCTCGTCCATCCCGCGCGCGAGCAGCGGTGCCTGCGCCGGGTCGACCATCGCGCTCAGCGCGCGCGTGCCGACGAGCTGCTCGCGCGGGCAGGCGAAGATGCGGCCGAGGCTGTCGTTCGCGTCGAGCAGCACGTCGCGCGACTCGCCGTCCACGCCGACGACCGCCATCCCGGTGGCGGAGTCGTCGAACGCGCGGCGGAAGCGCTCCTCCGCCTCGCGCTGCGCGGCCTCGGCCGCGAATCGCTCGGTCACGTCGCGTGCCGCCGCGTGGATCAGCTGCCGCTCGGAGTCGATCCACGTATGCCACTCGATCGTGCGCCAGCGTCCGTCCTTCGTGCGATAGCGGTTCGTGAAGCGCGCGCTGCCGTCGCCGGCAGGCGCGCGCGCCGCCTCGGCCTCGGTGCGCGCGCGATCGTCCGGATGGACGAAGTCGAGGAACGGTCTCGCCATCAGCTCCTCGCGCGTCCAGCCCAGGCAGCGCTCCCAGGCGCCGTTGAGGTGCACGAAGCGGCCGTCGAAGGTGGCGGTACCGAGCAGGTCGCCCGCCAGCTCGAAATGGCGTGCGCTCACCTCCGCCTCGGCGGCGGCCGCGCGCATGCGATCCGCCAGGTGCCCGGCGACGGCGCCGATCAGCACGGACACGAGCGCGCGCGTCGCGTATGCGGAGGGCGCAAGCGCGACGCCCGATGACGGGGCCCACTCGACGTACAGGGCGAACGCGAGCAGCCCGGCGACGATGCCGGCGCGGCGGCCCAGCTCGACGCCGACGAACACGACCGGCAGCAGGTAGAGGATCGAGAGCCCGCTGCCGGCGTTCTCGTCCAGCTCGAGCGCGACGAAGATCGCGGCGAACGTCAGCGCCGCGGCGACCAGCACGCGTCCCTGACGCCTGCGTGACTGCGACCGACTCACGACAGCATCATCGACCGGCGACGCGCCAACCATCGCACATGAACGACTTTGTGCAGGATCGCGGCGGGAAGCAGCCGTCAAGCGGACGTGCGATGAACCGCCTTGTGCTCAGGGACGTAGTCGGCCCGCGCGCTCGCGCGTACCTGTGATTCAGGCCGTGTCCGGATGCCGCACCCGCTGCCGCGCCTCGCCGTAGACCCATGTCTCGTAGGCGATCAGCAGCGTCAGTGCCGCCGCGAGCAGCCCGAGCGGGACGAGCGCCGGCCGTGTGTCCATCGCCGGGATCAGCGCCAGCAGCACGATCGCCAGGCCCAGCCGCCGTCTGTTCAGCGTGTGGACGTTGCGCAGGCGGAACGCGACGTGCGCGAGCAGATAGAGCGCGGCGCCGCCGAGCAGCGCGACCGTCGGCACGACATGCAGCGGATCGCCGACGTGCCCGATCGCCTTCTTCATCCCGAGCGCGACGAGCACGATGCCGGCGACCATCGGCAGGTGCAGGAAGGAGAAGGAGTCGCGCGCCATGCGGTTGCGCACGGCGCCCTCCGGCGCTTCGACCAGCCGGCGCGTCGAGACGGGCGCGACCACGTCGAAGTACAGCCACCACAGCGCAGCCGCGACGACGATTCCCAGCACCGCGGCGCCCACGACGCCGACATCGACGTGCCCGCCCGCCCCGGCACCGATCGCCACGATCGACTCGCCGAGCGCGATGATGATGATCAGCCCATGACGCTCGGCGAAGTGGCCGGGCACGAGCCGCCACCCGACCGGGTCGATCAGCAGCGGACCACCCATGTCGAGCGCCAGCGCGAGCGCCCACAGGCCGCCCTGCACCCAGCCGTCGGTCGCGGAGGCGAGCAGCAGCAGGCCGACGCCGAGTGCCGTGCTGACGGCGAGGCCGAGGACCGCGCGGCGCAGCTCCGGGTCCCCGCGGCTCGCGAGCACGAACAGCAGGATGTGGGCGACGCGCACGACGCCGTAGGCGAGCGCGAACAGCAGCGCCTCGCTGCCGAACGCCTCCGGCACGCACATCGAAGCGACGAGGAACGCCGCCATCGCGAGAAACATCACGAGCCGGACCGCGCCCTCCTCCGGGTCCACGACGCTCGTCAGCCACGCGTATCCGACCCACGACCACCACAGCACGCCCAGCACGAGCAGGCCCTGCGCAAGCCCGGTCCACGTCGGGTGCGCCGCCATCAGCGCCGTGCACTGCGTGAGCGCGAGCACGAACACGAGGTCGAAGAACAGCTCGAGCGGCGTGACGCGCTCCTCCTCCCGCAGCACCGCGCCGAAGCGGGGCGCGCGGCTGTCCGGGCCGGTGCTGCTCACGCGCTCATCTTCGCACCGCGTGGCGAGCGCGCCGCGCCGATCGTGCTCCATCGGGCGAATGACGCACCGCTCCGCACCGACGAGGATCGACGACACGATGCCGCCCGAGGCGACCGCAACGCCCGACGCCTACCGTCCCCACGCGCCGTTCTACGACGAGCTGTTCGAGCCCGGCGGCGTCCCGCGCCGCACGGCCGCGCCGCTCGTCGCCGAGCTGGAGCGGCTCGGCGCGGAGGGCCTGGCCGAGGCCGGCCGCCGCCGCGACGCGGCCTTCCTGCAACAGGGGATCACGTTCGAGACCAGCGGCGAGAGCGGCACCCGCTCGCACGAGCGGCCGTTCCCGCTCGACCTCGTGCCGCGCGTGCTGAGCGGCGAGGAGTGGCGCCACATCAAGCGCGGCCTCGCGCAGCGGATCCGCGCGCTCAACCACTTCGTCGACGACGTCTACCACGGGCGCGAGATCGTGCGCGAGGGGATCGTGCCGTGGACGCTCGTCGCCAGCCGCAGCCACTTCGCCCGCGCGGTGCACGGCATCCGCCCGCCCGGCGGCGTCTACTGCCACGTCGCCGGCTGCGACCTCGTGCGCCACGGCGACGGCTCGTGGAAGGTGATCGAGGACAACGTCCGCACGCCGTCGGGGATCTCCTACGTCATCGAGAACCGCGCGGCGATGACGCAGCTGCTGCCGCAGCTGTTCGCGTCCTACCGCGTGCGCCCGGTCGACCACTACCCGCAGCTGCTGCTGCGCGCGCTGCGCTCGGTCGCACCGAGCGCCGACAGCGAGGCGACGGTGGTCGTGTGGACGCCGGGGCCGCTCAACTCGGCCTACTTCGAGCACGCGTTCCTCGCACGGCAGATGGGCGTGGAGCTGGTCGAGGCGTCGGACCTCGTCGTGCGCGACGACGTCCTCTACATGCGCACGACGCGCGGGCTCGTGCGCGTGCACGCCGTCTACCGCCGGCTCGACGACGACTTCGTCGACCCGCTGGAGTTCCGCCCCGACTCGATGCTCGGCGTGCCGGGGCTCGTGCGCGCCTACCGCGCGGGCAGCGTCGCGATCGCGAACGCGTTCGGCACCGGCGTCGCCGACGACAAGGCGATCTACCACTACGTCCCCGAGATGGTGCGCTTCTACCTCGGCGAGGAGCCGCTGCTGGAGAACGTCGAGACGTATCTGCTGAGCGACCCCGAGGTGCGCGAGCACGTCCTGTCGCGGATCGAGACGCTCGTCGTCAAGCCGACCGGCGAGTCCGGCGGCAAGGGCGTCTGCATCGGCCCGCATGCGAGCGACGAGGAACTGGCGCAGGTGGCCGAGGCGGTGCGCGCGCAGCCGGAGGCGTGGATCGCGCAGGAGGTCGTGCGGCTCTCGACCGTGCCGACGGCCGGCCCCGACGGCGTGCTCGCGCCGCGCCACGTCGACCTGCGCCCGTTCGCGGTCTTCGGCGAGCGGATCGACATCGTCCCCGGCGGGCTCACGCGCGTCGCGCTGACGGAGGGCTCGATGATCGTCAACTCCTCGCGCGGCGGCGGCTCGAAGGACACGTGGGTGCTCGAAGACGGCGAAGACGTCGCCGACCGCGCCGGCCCGCCGATCGCAGACACCGCCCCGCCGGCGCTGCCCGACCTGCGCTACGGCACCTGGTCTTCCCAGCAGCAGCAGCAGCAGCAGTCCGGGAGCGCCTGATGCTCGCCCGCATCGCCCACGAGCTGTACTGGCTGGGCCGCAACCTCGCGCGCGCCGAGTTCACGGCGCGCGCGGTCGACGGCGTCTTCCGCGCGGAGCTGCAGTCGGCGGCCGAGACCGGCCCCGGCGTGCGCTTCGGCTGGAACGGGCTGCTGGCGATGCTCGGCGGCAACGGCAACGGCGCCGGGGCTGCAGGCGGTGGCCCGCTCACCCGCGAGCAGGCGCTCGAGCGCCTCACGCTCGACGCCGACCGGCCCGACTCGATGCTCGCGTGCGTCGAGCGCTCGCGCGAGGGCGCGCGCACCGTGCGCGACGTGATCAGCGCCGAGATGTGGGAGGCGATCAACGCGACGACGCTCGCACTGCGACGCGACGCGGCCGCCTCGTGGCGGCTGCCGGGCGGCGCCTACCAGGCCTCCCAGTACGTCAAGCAGCGCACCGCGCTGATCTGGGGGATCGCCGAGCGCGCGATGCTGCGCGACGAGGCCAAGCGCTTCCTCGAGGCCGGTGGCCTGCTCGAGGTCGCCGACATGGTGCTGCGGATGCTGCGCGTCGCGCTGCCGTCGGGCGACGACCCGCACGCCGACGGCAACGCGTTCGCGCTGCTGCAGGCGGTCGGCGGCTTCCACGCCTACCTGCGCGCCGTGACGGCACCGCCGAACGCGCAGCCGGTCGCGCGCTTCCTGCTGTTCGAGCGCGCCTATCCGGACAGCGTCGCCGCGTGCGTCGACTCGCTGCACGAGGCGTTCGCCGCGGCCGACGCCTCGCCGCACGAGAGCAAGCCCGTGCTGCGCGTCTCGCGCCTCGCCGCCGACCTCGAGTTCCAGCGCCGTGCGCTGCCCGTCGGCGCCGAGCTGCTCGGCATCTGCGAGCGCGTGCAGCAGGAGCTGGCGCGCGTCGACCACGACGTCGCCGAGCGCTACTTCGCCGGAGCCGGCAGCGGCGAGCGCGGCAGCGTGCTCACTGCGGCGTAACCCCCGACCCCTCTCCCACTATGCACTTCTCGATCCGCTACCTCACCGCCTACCGCTATCCGTCACCCGTGACCGACAACCTCAACGCCCTGCGCGTGCGGCCGGCGACGACCTCGACGCAGCGCTGCGACGAGTTCCACGCGCGCATCGACCCGGAGGCGCGCGTCAGCCGCCACCTCGACTACTTCGGCACGGAGGTGCTCGAGTTCGGCATCCCGACCGGACACGAGGAGCTGACGATCGACGTGCGCGCGCGCGTCGTGACGTCCGAGCCGCCCGGCCCGCCGACCGGCGGCTGGGAGGAGCTGGCCAGCAGCGCCTACCGCGAGGCGGCCGGCGAGTTCCTGCTGCCGTGGCAGGACCAGCCGCGGATCGAGGGGCTCGACGACCTCTACGGCTCGCTCGCGACGGCGAGCAGCCCGCACGCCGCGCTGTCGCTGCTGTGCGAGCTGATCCCGGACACGTTCGCCTACCGTCCGGGGACGACGTACGTCGGCTCGACCGTGAGCGACCTGCTCGAAGCGGGCGCGGGCGTCTGTCAGGACTTCGTCCACCTCGCGCTGGTGCTGCTGCGGCGGCGCGGGATCGCGGCGCGCTACGTGTCCGGCTACCTGTGGGCCGCGCCGCAGGACGGCGGCGTCGACTCGGTCGAGGTCGACACGCACGCGTGGCTGGAGGCGCTGCTGCCGGGCACCGGCGGCCGCGGCGAGCCGGCGTGGGTCGGCGCCGACCCGACCAACCGCCGCCTCGCCGGCGAGACGCACGTGAAGATCGGCCACGGCCGCTACTACGCCGACGTGCCGCCGGTGAAGGGCGTCTACCGCGGCTCGTCCTCCTCGACGCTGGAGGCGGCGGTCACGATGTCGCGGCTGGACCCGGCGGCGGGAGCGCGGGCGTAGTCAGTTCCGCCGTCGCTCGAACAGCTCGAACAGCTCGGCGAGCGGCGCGGGGATCGCGCGCACGATCCGCACGAGCGTGACGAAGGTGGGGTCGACCTCGCCACGCTCGATCGCCGCGAGGTGGCTGCGGCGCAGCTCGGCTCTGTCGGCGACCTCGGCCTGCGAAAGGCCGCGCAGCTCGCGCAGCTCCGCGACCGCGGCGCCGAGATGGCGGTGCTCCGGCGAGCGAGCGCCGTTCCGGCCGTCATGAGTCGTCAAGGAGATCCTTCGTGTCTTGGGAGTGGGATGACCGAGGTTGTCCCTGAGCAGCCTCGACCTGGTTTTCCGGAATGTGGATCATCCCAGGCCGGAGGCGGTGCGGCAGAGTGAGGAAGTGCCAGCTTCAGTTCGCCCGCCGCTACCCTCCAGCCGATGCGGCCCTTCCCCACCTGGCCGATCGCCGCGGGCGCGCTGATCCTCGGCTTCGCGGTCGCCGACGTCAGCGGCTCGCGGCCGCTCGGCGGGGTCGTGCTGTTCCTCGGCGGGCTGGCGTGCGGGCTGCGCTGGCGCGTGCTGCTCGGCCTCGGCCGCGCGCTCGCGCTCGTCGTCGCCTTCCTCGCCGGCTTCGCGATCGCCCACCCGCTCGGCCATGCGATCGGCGCATGGCCGGCGGTGCTGCTCGTCGCGGCGGCCATCGGCGCGATCGCCTGGCGCGTTGCCGACACGCCCGCCGCGCCGCAGCGCACCTGACGCGCCAGGACGACACCGGACGGTGTTGTCCCCATGTCGCACCAAGCTTGGACAACGGTGCAACGACGCGGGCAGATGCGGCTGACACACTCGCTGCATGCACACCGCGCGCCCACCCCAGATCGTCGCCTTCGGAGGCGGGGGATTCTCGATGGAGGCTGGGAATCCGCTGCTCGACGACTACGTGCTCGGGCTCGCCGAGCGCGAGCGGCCAAAGGTCTGCTTCGTGCCGACCGCCTCCGGCGACGCGGATCACTACGTCGTGCGCTTCTACCGCACGTTCTCGACGCGCTGCGACACGTCGCACGTCTCGCTGTTCCGCCGCGACCGCGGCGACGGCGCAGTCGAGGGCGATCTCGAGGCGCACCTGCTCAGACAGGACGTGATCTACGTCGGCGGCGGCAGCGTCGTCTCGCTGCTCGGCGCATGGCGCGCGCACGGGCTCGACCGCGTGCTGAAGAACGCATGGCGGCGCGGCGTCGTGCTGTGCGGCCTCTCCGCCGGCTCGCTGTGCTGGTTCCAGGAGGCCGTGACCGCGTTCCACGGCGCGCCGACGGTCGTGCGCGGGCTCGGCCTGCTGCCGCACTCCAACTGCGTCCACTACGACGGCGAGCCGGAGCGGCGCGAGGAGTACCGCCGCTTCGTCGGCGACGGCGTGCGGCCCGGCTACGCGGCCGACGACGGCGCCGCGCTGCACTTCGTCGGGCGCGACCTGCGCCGCGTCGTCAGCTCGCGGCCGCGTGCGCGCGCGTTCCGCGTCGAGCCGCGCGACGGCGAGGTCGTCGAGCAGCCTCTGCCGGTCAGCTACCTCGGCGATGCGCAGCGGGACCTGGCGGTCGCGTGACCGTCCGCGAGAGCCTGCGCGGCGAACCGCAGATCCTGGCGATGGGCGGCGGCGGCTTCACGATGGAGCCGGACAACCCCGCGCTCGACGACTTCGTGCTGTCGCTCGTGCGGGTCCCGGAGCCGCGCATCCTCTTCCTGCCGACCGCCTCCGGCGACCCGACCGCGCAGATCACCTCCTTCTACGCGCGCTTCGCGCGGCGCGCGTCGGCGACGCACCTGTCGCTGTTCCGCCGCCACGGCTCCGCCCGCTCGCTCGCGGACATCGTGCTGGAGCAGGACGTGATCTACGTCGGCGGCGGCTCGATGCGCAACCTGCTCGCGATCTGGCGCGCCCACGAGCTGGACGAGCTGCTCGTGGAGGCGTGGCGTCGCGGGATCGTGCTGGCCGGTCTGTCCGCCGGCGCGATGTGCTGGTTCGCCGGGGGCGTGACCCGCTCGGGCGGCCCGCTCGAGGTGATCGAGGGGCTCGGATTGCTGCCCGGGTCGTTCAGCGTCCATGCGGACGGCGAGCCGGAACGGCTGCCGGTGTGGCTCGCCGCCTTGCGGAGCGGCGAGCTGCCCGGCGGCTGGGCCGCCGACGACGGCGTCGGGCTGCTGTTCCACGGCACCCGCATGACGCGGGTCGTGACCTCGCGCCCCGGCACCGCCGCCCTGCGCGTCGACGTCGTCGGCGGCGAGCTGGTCCGCCACCGGATCGAGCCGGAGCTGCTCGGCGCGGGACCCGGCGGTCCGGGTGCGCAGCCGGTCCCGGACGACATCCGCGAGCTGCGGGAGCTGCGCCAGGCGATGCGGCGCGGCTGACGCGCCGCCCCGTACGCTTGCGCGGTGGAGATCGCCCGCCGCGACTCGCTCCCCGCATACGTCACCCGCGACGGCTCGGAGATCCGCGAGTGGGTCGCGCCCGGGACGCCCGGGCGGCGGCAGTCGTTGGCGGAGGCGACCGTCCCCGCTGGTGGATCGACGCTCGCCCACTTCCATCAGGAGAGCGAGGAGATCTACCTCGTGACTTCGGGGAGCGGTCGGCTGCTGCTCGGCTCCGAGGTGCGTGCGGTCGGCGCCGGCGACTGCGTCGTGATCCCGCCGGGCACGGTCCACCGGCTGTGGGCCGACGCGGACGCCCCGCTCGTCGTCGTCTGCTCGTGCGTGCCGCCCTACTCGCACGAGGACACAGTGCTGGTGGACTGAGCGAGCAGGCCGCGGATCGCCGCGGCGACCTCGCTCGGCCGGCCCACCACGTCCCCGTGCAGGAACCGCAGCACGAGGTAGCCGGCGACCTGCAGGCGGTTCGTCTTGTCGCGGTCGCGTGCCGCCGCCGCGCGCTCCTTGTGATGCGCCCAGCCGTCCAGCTCCACGACGACGCGCTCGTCGGGCCACAGCGCGTCGACCTCGAAGCCGGCGGCGAGGGCGTTGAGCCGCGGTCGAGGCAGTCCAGCGGTGAGGACGAGGTCGAGGAACCGCTCCTCCAGCCACGAGCGGGCCAGGACCGCGCCGTGCTTCGCATGGGCATCGAGAGCGGCTCGGATGCGGGCGTGGCCCTGACCGTGCCGGCTCTTGGTGCGCTCGAGCGCCCGCTCGACCGCCGCGACCTCCAGCAGGCCCTTCCGATCCGACTCCCCGAGCGTGCTCTGGAGCTGAGCCGCGGTGAGCATCGGCGCGAGGTCCACGAGCGTGCGGGCCGGGCTCGTCACCGGGATCGCCTGGACCACCGCCACGTCCTCCGGCGTGAGCGGGCGACGGGCGTGGACCCACAGCCCCGGTGCCGGTCTCGCAGCCGTGCGGGTGGTCACGCTCACGCGTCTCGACTCCGGCGCGGCTCGCATCCCGTGCAGCGCCGCCGCATCGCGATGGCTCAGCACGCCGCCCCGCACCGCCAGCACCGCCGCAAGCCGTCTCCCCTCGATGCGCAGTTGCCGATGGCCGAACGCGTACACGCCGCGGTGGAGCGAGACGAGCGATCTGCGAGAGAGGCGATTGCCGATCGCGCGCGGTCCGATGCCGAGCGCCGCGAGCTGCCGCCGCGCGACGACGCCATGCTGAACCTCCGCAAGCTCCGCAATCGCGGCTTCGATCTGATCACTGCAGCTTTGTGCCCTCATTCAGGGCACAGAGGTGCACTGCTCTCCTGATTCGCCCCCTCAGGCCGGCGTGCGGACCAGGGCGTCGGCGGGGACGGGGCGGCCGGTGAGGAAGCCCTGCACGAGTGGGCAGCCGTGCGAGCGCAGGAAGTCCAGCTGCGCCTGCTCCTCGACGCCCTCGACGACGGTGGTCATCCCGAGCGCTCTGCCGAGGTCGAGGACGGCGGAGACGATCGCGGTCGAGTTGGGGTCCTCGGGAACGCGCGCGAGGAAGGAGCGGTCGACCTTCAGCACCTGCACGGGCAGGTCGCGCAGGCGACCCAAAGAGGAGTGGCCCGCGCCGAAGTCGTCGATCGCGATCGCCAGCCCGGCCTCGTGCAGCTCCGTCAGCAGCGAGCGCTGGCGGCGCGCGTCGGACAGCAGCGCCGTCTCGGTCAGCTCGGCGCAGAACTGCGCCGGGTCGAGCCGGTGGGAGGCGATCTGCGCGGCGATCGAGGACACGAGGTTGCCGCGGCGCAGCTGCCGCGGCGAGAGGTTGAAGTTCAGCCGCGGCCGGAAGCCCTCCGCCGCCCACGCGACGGCCTGCTTGCACAGCGCTTCGACGACCCACGCGCCGATCCCGTCGATCAGGCCGGTCTCCTCAGCGACGGGGATGAACGCGCCCGGCGGGATCAGCCCCTCGTCCGGGTCCTGCCAGCGCACCAGCGCCTCGACCGCGTCGAGGCGGCCGTCGGCGGCGGCGACGATCGGCTGGAAGTGCAGCCGCAGCTCGCCCTCGTCGATCGCGCGGCGCAGGCGCGTGGTCAGCGACAGCCGCTTGCGCGCGTCGCTTGCGCGCGGCTCGTAGAAGGCGACAGCCCCGCCGCCCGCGCGCTTGGCCTGGTACATCGCCTGGTCGGCGGCCTTGAACAGCGACTCCTGGTCGTCGGCGTGCTCGGGGAACAGCGCGACGCCGATCGACGCGCCGACGTGGAACTCCGCGCCCGAGACCTCGAACGGGCGCTCCAGCGCGGCGGCGATGCGATCGCCGGCGACCTGCGCGATCGTGCGCGGATCGGTCGCGGCGCCCGGCTCCGCCGCCGCGCCGGCACAGTCCAGCAGCAGCAGGAACTCGTCCCCGCCCTGGCGCGCCAGCACGTCGCCGGTGCGCGTCAGCTCGCTCACGCGCACCGCCGTCTCGCGCAGCACCTCGTCGCCGGCGGTGTGGCCGAAGGAGTCGTTGACGAGCTTGAAGTTGTCGAGGTCGAAGTAGAGCAGCGCGACCGACGCCCCCGAGCGGCGCGCGCGCGTGATGTCGCGCGTGAGCTGCTCCTCCAGCAGCGCGCGGTTCGGCAGGCCGGTGAGGCGGTCGTGGTAGGCGAGGAAGGTCACCTGCGCCTCCGCCTCGCGGCGTGCGGTGACGTCCTCGCCGGAGCGCAGCACCGCGGTGATCGTGCCCTCCGCGTCGCGCAGCACCGCGTTGCGCCAGGCGATCTTGCGCTGCTCGCCGTTCTTCGTGCTGACGAACGTCTCGAGCGTCTCGCCGGGCTGGTCGACGCCGGAGACGAGCCGCAGGAAGGTGAGGCGCGCGTCGAGCCGGTCCGCCGTCGGGACGACCATCTCGAGCCAGTCGCGGCCGAGCAGCTCCTCCTCGCGGAAGCCGAGCAGCTCGCAGCCCTGGCGGTTGATCAGCTCCACGCGGCCCTGCGCGTCGAGCACGACGACGAGCGTCGAGGCGACCTCCAGGTAGCGCTGCGCGCGGTCGCGCTCCTCGCGCAGGCGGCGCTCCGCCTCGACCGATCTGGTGACGTCGGCGAACGTGCAGACGACCCCCTGCCGCGAGGTGCCGTGGGCGCCCCCGAGCGGCCGCGCGAGCACGGTCATCCAGCGGTCGCCGCCGCCGAGCGGGGTGCGACGCAGCGTCGCGCGGACGGGCGAGCCCTGCCGCAATGCCCGCGACGGTGGGTTGTCGCCGGCGGTGACCGGCCGGCCGTCGCCGTAGCGCAGCGTGCCGATCGCGGCGCTGACGATGCCATCGGCGGCGAGCTGGTCGGCGGTCACGCCGAGGATCCGCAGCGCGCTCGCGTTCCAGCTCACGGGCCGCAGCTCGGCGTCGGTGACGACGACGCCCTCCTCGAGCCCCTCGACCACGGCGCGGCTGAGCCGCTCGACGGCGCGGAGCTCCTGCCCTGCTGTGCGAACGCCCATGGTCTACGCAACCTCGGCATTCGCGGCGATAGCTTGAGCGTTGCGGCGCCACGCCCACGACGTGCGGACGTGGCGCCGGAAAGCGGAGCTACTTCAGCTCGGCCGACGACTTGCCCAGCAGCTGACGCGCGATGATGAGCAGCTGGATCTGCTGGGTGCCCTCGAACAGGTCGAGGATCTTCGCGTCGCGCGCCCACTTCTCCAGCAGCAGCTCCTCGCTGTAGCCGAGCGAGCCGCACAGGCGCACGCAGCGCAGCGCGACGTCGACGCACGTGCGGCCGGCCTTCGCCTTCGCCATCGACGCCTGCAGCGAGTTGGGCTTGGAGTTGTCGGCCATCCAGGCGGCCTCCAGCGTCAGCAGCCGGGCGGACTCGTAGTCGGCCTCCATCGCGAGGTACTCGGCAGCGGCGGCGGACTGGTTGGCCGCCGGGCGGTCCCAGTCGACCTCAACGTCCGCCTCCGCGAGCAGTCTGCTGGTCAGCTCCAGGCACGCACGGGTCAGGCCCACCGCCATGCCGGCCACGAGCGGGCGCGTGTTGTCGAACGTCTGCATGACGCCCGCGAAGCCCTTTCTCGTGTCGACCTCGGGCGAGCCGAGCAGGTTCTCCGGCGGCACGCGGCAGTCGTCGAGGATGAAGGCGGCCGTGTCGGAGGCGCGGATCCCGAGCTTGTGCTCCAGCCGGTCGAGCTTCATGCCCGGGTTGGAGCGCTCCACCACGAACGACTTGATCGCCGCGCGGCCGACGGAGCGGTCGAGCGTCGCCCACACGACGACGAGGTCGGCGCGCTCGCCGGAGGTGACATAGATCTTCTCGCCGTTGAGCACGTACTCGCCCGTCTCTCTGTCGAGCACCGCCGTCGTGCGGATCGCAGCAGAGTCGCTGCCCGCCTCCGGCTCGGTGATCGCCATCGCGGCCCACTTGCCTCTGAAGCGCTCGAGCTGCTCGTCGTTGGCGACCGACGCGATGGCGGAGTTGCCGAGGCCCTGGCGCGGCATCGACAGCAGCAGCCCGACGTCGCCCCAGCACAGCTCGATGATGCCGAGCACGGTCGACATGTTGGAGCCGTTGCGGACCCCCTCGTCCTTGCTCTCCGTGCGGCGCACGCCGGCCGCGCCGGCGCCGCCCATGTCGCTGCCGTCGTTCATCCCGTCGATGAGCGCGGCGAGCATGTCGAGCTCCTTCGGGTACTCGTGCTCGCCGACGTCGTACTTGCGCGAGATCGGACGGAACACCTCCTCCGCCACTTGGTGCGCCTGGCCGACGAGCGGGACGAACTTCTTGGGGATCTCGAGATTGATCATCGTGTCTCTCCTAGACCAGGAGGGCGCCCTCGCAGACGCCCACGGCTCGCAGGTCGCGGTACCAGCGCTCGACGGGGTGCTCCTTCACGTAGCCGTGGCCGCCGAGCAGCTGCACGCCGTTGGAGCCGATCCACGACCCCTTCTCGGAGCACAGCGCGCGGGCGATCGCGACCTCGCGGGCGGCGTCCTTGCCGGCGTCGAGGCGGGCGGCGGCGCGCAGCGTCGCGAGCCGCATGCCCTCCAGCTCCAGCGCGATGTCGGAGACGGTGAACGCGACCGACTGGCGGTTGGAGATCGGCTCGCCGAACGCGACGCGCTCGTTGACGTGCGGGATCACGTAGTCGAGCACGGCGCGCGCCGTCCCGCAGGCGAGTCCGCACCAGGCGAGGCGCGCGCGACGGACGGCGGCCGCGTAGGCGGCCGGATCGCCATCGGCCAGCAGCGCGCTCGCCGGCAGGCGCACGCCCTCCAGCAATACGTCGCCGGTCGCGGCGGCGCGGATGCCCATGCCCGGGTCGGCCTTCACGAGCACGCCTCTGGCCGTCGTCTCGACGAGGAAGAGGACCGGACCGTGGCCCTCCAGCCGCGCGCCGACGATCAGCAGCTCGGCGCTCTCGGCGAGCGGCACGAGCGACTTGACGCCGTCGAGCACGAACTCGTCGCGCTCGCGTCGCGCGGTCGTCTTCAGCTCGAACGGGTCGAACAGCGCGCGCGGCTCCTGCAGCGCGAGCGCCGCGGCCGCGGGCGTCTCGGCCTCCACGAACGCGGGCAGGTAGGTCGCCTGCTGGTCGCCGTCGCCCCACAGCGCCAACGCCGCGGCGACGCCGGCCGGCGCGAGCAGCGCGACGGCAAGGCCCATGTCGCCGTGCGCGAGCGCCTCGGCCGCCAGCACCGCCGTGACGGACGAGCGCTCGCTGACGGCGCCGCCCAGCTCCTCGGGGACTCCGAGCATCGTGAGGCCCAGCTCGCCGGCCTGCTTGAGGATCTCGTCGGGCGTTCTCGCCGCGGTGTCCGCTCTCAGGGCAGCGGGCCGCAGCTGCTCCGCCCCGAACGCCTTGAACGACTCCTGCAACATCTGCTGCTCGTCGGTCGGCGTGAGATCGAACAGGCCCTTGTTGGCCGTGCTCGAGAGGCGGGCCGGTCTTCTGCTGCCGTTGACCGCCTTGAACGTGCGGCCCGCGGCGCCGGCGGCCTTGAAGCCGTCGCGCGTGGCGCGGTAGAGGACCTTCTCGGCGGGCTTGCGCACACCGAGGCGGTCGACGACGTCGGAGCCGGCGAGGCGCCCGAGGGCGCGCAGACCGAGTCCCATGCTGCGCTCCGCCATGCTCATGGCGTCACCGTCCCTTCGAGGTGGATGATCTCCGGCCGCTTCGCGGACCGGACCGTGAACTGACCGTCTTGGTGCTCGAACGTCACGCGCCCCGGCAGCAGAATCGGCTTCCGGAAGCTCACGTCGACCGTGTAGGAATCCGGCAGGGACGACTCGAGCGCCGCCAGACACCGCGCCTTCGTCCACATCCCATGCGCGATCGCCTGCGGGAAGCCGAACAGCCGCGCGCTCAGCGCGTGCATGTGGATCGGATTGCGGTCACCCGACACCGAGCCGTACCGCCGCCCCAGATCGCCGGGAAGCTTCCAATCGACCGGAGCCCCGGCAACTGGATGCTGCTCAGCAGCATCAGATTGACGGGGCTCCCCGGACCCGCCCCCACCGCCTCGACGGAGCATGGTGCTGTAGTCCTCCCACACCACCTCTCCGTCGACCGACGCGGTCGACACGAGCGCGAACGTCCGACCCTTCGCATGCGGCTCGATCGGGGTCGTTCTCACGACGAGGTCGAAGGTCTCGCCCACGCGCGCCGGCCGGTGCACGACGATTCGGTTGGAGAGATGCACGAGCCCGACGGCAGGGAACGGAAACCGCCCGTCCGTCATCAGCTCCATGTGCATCGGGAACGCCCGCACGTGCAGGTACGTCGCCGGCAGCGCATCCCGCAGCGTGAAGCCGCAGACGCGGTCGTAGGCGGCGAGCGCGGCCGGATCCACACGCACACCGGACGCCGACCGCTCCAGCGCCGGCATCTCCTTCCCCCGTCCGGCGACGAACGGCAGCAGCGAGGCGCCGGGCACCAACGGCAACGCGGCGCGGGCGTATGTGACGACCGAGCTCACGTCATGCCCCCAGCAGGCTCTGCCCGCAGACGCGCACGACGTTGCCGTTGAGCCCACCGCACGCCGGCGACGCGAACCAGGCGATCGCCTCGGCGACGTCGACCGGCAGGCCGCCCTGCGACAGCGACGACATGCGCCGGCCGGCCTCGCGGATCGGCAGCGGCACCTTCGCCGTCATCTGCGTCTCGATGAAGCCGGGCGCGACCGCGTTGATCGTCGCGCCGCGCTTGGCGACCTCGGGCGCGTACGCGTCGACGACGCCGATCACGCCGGCCTTCGAGGTCGCGTAGTTGGTCTGGCCGGCGTTGCCGGCGATGCCGCTGATGGAGGAGACGCACACCACGCGCCCGCCCTCGTTCAGCACCGCTCTTCTGCCGCCTTCGATCAGCGCGTCGGTGACGCGCTCGATCGCGCTCAGGTTCACGCCGATTACCGCGTTCCAGCGCTCGGCGTCCATGCGGCCGAGCGTGCGGTCGCGCGTGATGCCGGCGTTGTGCACGACGACGTCGACGCCTCTGTGCTGCTTCTTCAGGTAGGCCGCGATCGCAGCCGGCGCGTCGGGGGCCGTGATGTCGAGCGCGAGCGCCGAGCCGCCGATCCCGTCGGCGACGGCCTTCAGGTCGTCCTCCAGCGCCGGCACGTCGAGGCCGACGACATGCGCCCCGTCGCGCGCGAGCGTCGCGGCGATCGCGGCGCCGATGCCGCGCGAGGCGCCGGTGACCAAGGCGACCTTGCCGGCGAGCGGCCGCTCCCAATCCAGGTCGCCCGAGGCAACGCCACCGGCGCCGATCCGCACGACCTGCCCCGACACGAACGCCGAGCGCGGCGAGAGGAAGAACCGCAGCGTCCCGGCGATCTCGTCCTCGGCGCCCGGCTCGACGTAGACGAGCTGGACGGTCGCGCCACGGCCGATCTCCTTGCCGACCGCGCGCGTGAAGCCCTCGAGCGCGCGCTGGGCGACCGCCTCGGCCGGCTTCTTCGCGGCCGACGGAGGCGTCCCGAGGACGACGACGCGCGCGCACGTGCCAACCTGGCGGATCGTCGGGTGGAAGAACGCGTGCAGCTCCTCCAGCCCGGTCGAGTCCACGATGCCGGTCGCGTCGAACACGAGCGCGGCGTAGCGATGGTCGACGGAGGCCTTCGGCGTCCACGGCGCCGCGTCGAGGCCGGCCTCGGCAGCCGCCGCGCGCAGGTCCGGCCGCAGCGGAGTGGAGGCGTCGGCGCCGACCTCCGCGAGGACGCGCGCGAGCGGCACCGCCAGGCGGCCGCCCGGAGCGCCGCCCACGAGCACCTTCCCCTCGACGACCGGCTTCCCGGCCACAAACCGCTTCAAAGGCAGCGGCTTCGGCAGCCCCACCTGCTTCGCGATCGCACCGCCGACCGGCGTGTTGACGAGCTGCGTGTATCGATCCATGTCCATGTCTCCCTAGGCCTCGAGGATCGCGACGACGCCCTGGCCGCCGGCCGCGCAGACGCTGATCAGGACGCGGCCCCCGCCGCGCTCGTGCAGCGCCTTCGCGGCGGCCGCGACGATGCGGCCGCCGGTCGCGGCGAACGGGTGGCCGGCGGCGAGCGAGCTGCCGTTGACGTTGAGCCTGCCGCGGTCGATCGCGCCGAGCGGTCTCTTGAGGCCAAGCCGCTGCGTGCAGAAGACCGGGTCCTCCCACGCGGCGAGCGTGGAGAGCACCTGCGAGGCAAACGCCTCGTGGATCTCGTAGAGGTCGAAGTCCTGCAGCGCCAGGCCGTTGCGCGCGAGCATGCGCGGGACCGCGTAGGCGGGCGCCATCAGCAGCCCCTCGCGGCCGTTGACGTAGTCGACCGCGGCCGTCTCGCCGTCGACGAACGTCGCCAGCGGCGTGAGTCTGTGCGCCGCGGCCCACTCCTCGCTCGCGAGCAGCGCGACGGCGGCGCCGTCGGACAGCGGCGTCGAGTTGCCGGCGGTCATCGTCCCCTCCGACCCGCCGAAGACCGGCTTGAGCTTCGCGAGCTTCTCCATCGAGGAGCCGGGCCGCAGGTTCTGGTCGCGCTCGAGGCCGAGGTACGGCGTGACGAGGTCGGCCTGGAAGCCGCGCTCGTAGGCGGCGGCGAGATTCACGTGCGAGCGCATCGCCAGCTCGTCCTGCGCCTCGCGCGTGATCCCCCACTGCGCGGCCGTGCGCGCCTGGTGCTCGCCCATCGACAGGCCGGTGCGCGGCTCCTCGTTGCGCGGGATCGCCGGCGCGAGCTGCTGCGGGCGGACGCGCAGGAGCTGCTTCAGGCGGCCGCCGGTGGAGCGCTCGCGGTTGGCGTCGAGCAGGATCGCGCGCAGGTCCTCGTTGAGCGCGAGCGGCGCGTCGGAGGTCGTGTCGACGCCGCCGGCGACGCCCGCCTCGATCTGCCCGAGCGCGATCTTGTTCGCGACGAGGATCGCTGCCTCGAGGCCCGTCCCGCACGCCTGCTGGATGTCGTACGCGGGCGTCTCGGGCGACAGGCGGCTGCCGAGCACGCACTCGCGCGTGAGGTTGAAGTCGCGGCTGTGCTTCAGCACCGCGCCGGCGACGACCTCGCCGAGCCGCTCGCCGGCGAGGTCGAAGCGCTCGACGAGCCCGTCGAGCGCGGCGGTCAGCATGTCCTGGTTGGTGGCCTTCGCGTACGCGCTGTCGGAGCGCGCGAAGGGGATGCGATTGCCGCCGAGCACGACGGCTCGGCGCGGGCTGGCGGGGGTCATCGGGCTCCTGTGTCGGTTCGGGAGCGACCGCTGTCGGCGCGGGCCCGCAGGCCCGGCTCGGCGGTCGCGATCAGCAGTTCGGCGGCGTCGGCCGCGGGCATCGCGCCGGTGCGCAGCCACCAGCGCGCGAGCGCCTCGGCGGCGCCCAGCAGCGCGACGGAGATCGCCTCGATCTCGGTGGCGTGCTCGGCGCGGCGCTGCTCGGGCAGGCGCGCGATGTTCGTCTGAGCGACGAGCGCGAGCAGCCGTTCGCGGTGCTCGGCGACGCGTGCCGCCAGCTCACCGCCGGCCGGCAGCGTCTCGTCGAACAGCACGCGCCAGGCGTCGCGGTCCTCGTCGACGAACGCGAAGAAGGCATGGAGGCCGCGGCGCAGCGCGTCAGCCGGGCTGTCGGCGTGCGAGACGGCGGCGCCGACGACCGCGAGCATCGCCTCGCCGGCGCGCTCCATGCACGCGAGGTAGAGCCGCTCCTTGTTGCCGAAATAGGCGTAGAGCAGGGGTTTCGTCACCCCCGCGTCGGCCGCGACGTCGTCCATCGTGACAGCGCCGAAGCCGTGCGCGGCGAAGCGGGCGTGCGCGACGTCGAGGATCAGCCGCTCGCGCTCGGCGCGCGGCAGACGGGTGCGTTGGGCATGTGTCACGGAGGCATGTGTCGCCATTCCGTGTCGAGGTTACCCAGATATAAATTTATATGCGAGTCAGATGAACGGTGGCGGTCAGAGAGCGGACGCCGACTTGTTCGGACCGCGCGTGCTTCTGCGCAGAATCCGGTAGTGGGTCAGTTTGAATCTGACCCGTCGTGTGCTCTACGGTCCCCGCCGTTCTGAGGGCAAGTGGCCCGACGGGTGGGCAAACACCCGCCGGGCCTGCACACGGAAGGTTGGTTCCGCATGCAGGTGGAGGGTATCTGGCGGCCTGTGCCGCCTGAGCAGCGCGCGTTCGGTCGTGCGGTGCGCGAGTTGCGGGCGCGGCGGTGGATGTCTCAGGAGGGCCTTGGGTTCGCCGCTGGGCTGCATCGCAACTACGTCGGGGCGTTGGAGCGCGGCGAAACGAACCCGACGTTCAGAACGGTGCTGCGGGTCGTGAGAGGGCTCGGAGTGCCGTTGGGCGAGCTGGTCGCCGTGTACGAACGGCAGCTTGGCGATGGCCGGGGGTAGCAGCGTCTACGCGCGGTCTAGCGACCATGTCGCGCTTGGCCGCGCGATGCGTGAGCTGCGGGCACGCCGGGGCGTCTCGCAACAGATCCTCGAGTTCGACGCCGGGATGAGCCGCATGTACCTGACCAAGCTGGAGCGAGGCGCGGCGAGTCCTAGCTTCGGGACGCTGCTCGCGTTCGTGCGGGCGCTCCGCGTCCCGCTCGGCGAGTTGGTCGAGATCTACGAGCGCCAGCTCGCGGTGATCGACCCGGACGCGGGGAAGGACGCGCCGCGTTGCCCAACGCACGAAGCGCTCGTCTACGCCAGGCAGGAGAACGAGCGAGAGCGCGCTCGCGTGGCCGCCAAGGCGCGGGGTAGGATCAGGTCATGGACTTGAACCGCTTGGCAGCCCGCATCGTGTCGGAGTCGACCGATCCATCAGCGCACGACGACGGGAAGGACCCAGCGGCCGTGGCGCGAGGGCGTAGAGGCGGCCAGAAGGGCGGCAGGGTGCGGGCGGAGCGCATGACACCAGAGGAGCGCTCTGAGGCTGCGCGCCGGGCAGCTCAGGCGCGCTGGTCCTGATCCTCCCGCGCACGGGGAAGGTCTTCGAGCTTACGGCTGGTACTTTCTTTTTAGAAGTGCCGGCACCGCGCCGACCCTGGTCTGGTCAAGGAACAGGTCGGCGCGGTGTGTTTAACGTCGCCCGCCGCGCGCGGCAGCCACTAAGGTGCGGGTCGACTTAGCCTGTCGTCATGGGCTATGCGCTGCCTCCCGTGCCGCCTTGCGGGAGGGCGTAGATCAGGTCGAAGGTCGCTTTGGCGTACGCGAACCACGCCTCGCGGCTCGCGGTCGGGTACTCGGGTCTGTCCGTCGGGTCGCCCTCGAATCTCGGGAGCGACTGCACGAGCGTGAGGATCGCGGGATGCAAGCCGCTGAGCGGGTTTGCTGGAGGCGGCGGCGCCGGGGGAGCCTCGACCTCTGCCGCTCGTCTTGCCCGAGCGCGCGTGCGGGCCGCCTTGTTCCCGCCGCCGCCGTTGCCGGCACGCGCGGCCTTGAAGAACGGGCTCGTGGGGATGCCGGCGAATCTGGCGGCGTGCAGGTAGAAGGTGATCGCCTTGCGCGTGGTCGACCCGCTGATTCCGGGGTACTCGCGGAAGACGTCATCGAGCTGTGATTGCGTTGCGTCCTTCCCGAGCGCGATGGCCTCCGGGTACTTGGCGCGGAGGATGTCGCCGATGATGCTGGGCCGTGCGTCGGTCTCGCTGACCAGGCGCTTGAGCGTGTCCGTGGGACGGCCGTGCTCGTCGCGGAGCCCCAGGGAGGCGGTCGCCTTCAGGAACTGTGCCTGGGCGGATCCCGACCACGAGACGAGGTAGCTGCGGTCGATGCGCGCGGGCACGCCCTCGTTCTTCATGCGGTCGATGACGTTCTCGAGCTGGGTGAACGAGATGTACGGAGGTACGAACTCCGGCTCAGATCCGTTCGTAGTCGTGTCTGCGGCTTGGTCCGTCATGGCACACCTCTCGACAGGAGACTCGAAGCGTCCGCCACAGTAGCAGACGCGAATACCGGCACAAAGGATTGTCGGATTTTCCGCTTGCGGTACCACTGGAATCGGCCGATGCTATGAGCATGATCGAAACCTTCGCCGGCCAGCACATCGTGGTTCGAGACGCCTACGGGAACCTGTTGCCGCGTATTGCCCTCGGCCCCGTCGACCCCGGATACGACTTCGCGGTCGTATGGGCGTGTCGCGAGGAAGAGTGGGCAGCAGCTCGCGCGGAGGGGCGCGAGCCGGAGGGAACGCCGTGGCCGATCGAGGACGTGCAGGCCACGTATGGCGCGGCTATCGCGGCGTAGCTCAGTCCAGCAGCGCCGCGATATCCCGCAGCGTCCAGCGCTTGTCGGTCACGCCAGCGGCCTGTGCAGGGGTGCATCTGAGCGTCTGGTGGATGCGCGAGAAGTTGTAGTGCATGTAGTGGAGGCTGACCGCGTGCGCGAGGTTCTCGACCTTCTTGGAGAACCCGTTCGTGAGGCGCGTGAAGCGCCGCATCCCCATCCGCATGGTCAGGTTCTGTCGCTCGACGTAGCTCGTGCTGATCTCGCCGGGATCGGGGTCGCCGGCCACGACCGTGACCTGGGTGCTCGTGCAGACGGGCGGGCTGTAGCGGCGCTCTGAGCCTCTGAGTCTCGGGTCGGTCCCGTAGACCTTGTGGAGCTGCGCGAAGTCGACCGTCTCGAAGGCGTCGCCGACGGCCTCGCGGTAGGCGCGCAGGCCGTCGGTCGTGATCTGCACGCGCGGCTCCGCGAGCCGGCTGCGCAGGTCGTGCATGAACGCCGTCCCGTCATCGATGGTGCGCTCGCCGACGAGCCACGACGGCACGAGCTTCGTGTCCGCACACAGCGCCGTCCACGTCCACACGTCGCCATAGCCGGGCGTGCCCTTGTACTGCTCCGGGACGTTCTTCTGCTTGGCGTAACAGAACGCCCAGATCTCGTCGCACTCGATCGTCTTGCACGGCAGATCGCGCAGCGTGGCGTCTTGGTACTCAGCGCAGGCTGCGCCGAGATCGACCAGCAGGCTGGTGATCGTGTTCTTCGCGGCACCCGTGATCCGCACCGTCGCGCGGATGCTGTTGCCCTCAACCAGGCAGCCGATGACCGCCGCGCGCTTGTCCGTGCTCAAGCGGTTCATGTTGACCATTATGCGTGAGTGGTCGGACGGAATAGGATTTGGCACACGCATGTACCAACTGTATGCCATAGGCGGACTTGGCACACGGTGCCCGGTCAGGTGGTACCGACCCAATCGTCCTATGCGTTCGTACGCACCCGCGCGGCCATTCTGAGCGTCGCTGCTACGCCCCGGAGGGGGCTGGGTAGCGCCACTCGGCCACGCGGCCTCAGGGGCCGCCGATCCCAAACTGACCCACTACCCAGAATCCTTAGGTTTCTCCAGGTCTTTGCTGTTGATCATCACCGGTATATCCTGGGACCATGGCAAAGGTGATGATCAGCCTTCCCGACGGCCTGCTGGAGCGCATCGACGCTCACGTGCGGGCGCACAGAACCAACCGCAGTGCCTTCCTTCAGGATGCGGCCAAGCGCGTGCTGGATGTGGAGGACACGGCGCGCCGCGAGCGCATCCGCAGACTGCTCGCGAACCCCGGCCACCACGGCGGCAACACCGTCGAGTACATCAGGCAGATGCGGCGTGAGCGATGACCATGCACCTGCTCGACTCCAACGTCTGGCTTGCCGCCCGGAATCTCGACGAGCCCGAGCACGACGCCGCGCGACGGCTCGTCGAGGGTGCTGGCGGACGACCGCTCGCAGCCCTGGATCTCACGCTCTACGAGGTCGCAAACGTCGCGATGAAGCGCTGGAGATCACCGAGCCGCGCACGCGGCGTGGCAGACCTCGTGCGCATCGCGTGCCCGCACACCATCGTGAGCATCGATCCGCTGGTGCTCGATCGCGCCATCGCTCTGATGGGCGAGTATCCGCTTTCGCTGTACGACGCCGCCTACGCCGCAGCCGCGGACGTACACGGGTGGACGCTCGTGAGCGGCGATCACAAGGACCTGGTGGGCCCGGGTCTTGCGATCACAGCCGATGAGGCGCTCGCGGCGAGCTGAGCTGACGCGGCCGGCTACGCGCCAGGCTCGTTCTCGCCCGCCGGCTCGCGTCTGAGCCAGTCCGCCAGCTGACCGCCCATCGAGCCGACGGCGTCGCCGGCCTCGCGGAAGGCTCTGCGGAAGCGCTCGGCGTAGAAGCCGACGGCTTCGCTGCCCTCGGCGCGAGGGTCGGCGGGCTCGTCGCGGCGGACGTAGGCGCCGCCGACGATGCGGTCGTAGTCGCCGCCGCGAACCCACTTCATCAGCTCGTGGACGCGCCGGACGGGCAGCGGGTGCGTGACGCCGAGGTCGGTCAGCAGGCGCGTGAGCCGCTCGAGGCCGCCGCCCTCCTCCGTGTACTCCATGCCCTGCTTCATGAAGGCGTCGAGGTCGAGCTGCTCGACCATCGCGCCGCCGGCCAGCGACATGAAGGTGCGGCAGACGACGAGCGGGTCGCGCGTCACGAGCGCGGCGGCGCGGTCGCAGCTCAGCTCCGCGGCGCGGCTCCACTCGAGCAGCGCCGTGCGGATCGGGGCGAGCGGCAGCGGCAAGCGGCCGGACGTCGCGAGGCCCGTCAGGATCGCGAGCGCGGTGCCGTACAGCTGGTGGTCGGAGAGGATGTGCGACGCCTCGTGCGCGAAGACGGCACGCCGCTGCGGCGCGTCGAGCAGCCGCACCAGCTCCGAGTTGACGACGACGATCGGCCGCTTCGCGCCGATCGCCATCGCATTCGCCAGCGGGAACTGCGTCAGGTAGAGCGGAGGGACGTCCGCCATGTCGAGCGTCGCGTAGGCGAAGGCGTGCTCGGCCCACACGTCCGGCAGCTGGTGCTCGGACAGCCGCACCGAGGAGCCCAGGGACACCTGACGCAGCGCGCGCTCGTAGCCCAGCTCGATCAGCTTGCGCACAACGCGGTCGAGCTGCGGGATCGCGGACAGCGCCGCGCTCGCCGCCTTGTCCGCCGGGTGCTGGTAGGCGCGCGGCGCAATGCCGGTGAGGCGGTAGCCCTCCACGGGCAGCTGCGAGTCGGTCGCCGCCATGCTGCGCTCAGCGTAGCCGCCGCCGGGCTCAGGGGCGCCGGCGGGAAGATCCGCCAGCGTCGCCACGAGCGGACCGTCGCGATTCGCAGCTCATACTCGATGCATACCTGGCGCGTCTGCGGGTAATCCGTGGTTAACGACCACGAACCGCATGCCGTTATGACTTAAACAACGGCAGGGGCAACCGACCATGCGTTCCTGGCGCACGGCTGAGCCTCAACCCGAAAATTCAGGCAGCGCGAGGCAGACCCCAAGCTTAGCGCGCGGACACGCGCGACCACAGCCGGGAACGACCACCCTCCCGGTGGCGTTCCCTGACCCCAATGCCCGTCCTGACGGCAGGAAGGCCGTCCGCCGTACACTGTATCAGAAATGGACGCGCGGTATGGCGGTCGGCGGAGATGTTTGCGCCGCACAGCTCCAGCTTGCGTTTCGCCGCAAAACTGATTAAAACAAATTGCATGCGCTTGTTTGGGGGAGCGCAGCGCCGGGCGAGCCAAGGTCGCGATGCCGGCGCTGCTGTAGGCACGATGGTCGCATTTCGTCCCACGGCTGAAACGGCGGCTCAGTTGAGACGCGTCGAGTCACGGCTGCGCGCCATCGCGGCGACGCCGGACGAGCGCCTCGCGGAGCTCGCGCTGCACGGCATCGAGGCCGGCGGCAAGCGGCTGCGGCCGGCGCTCGTCGTCTGCTCGGCGATGGCGGTCGGTGGGCACGAAGCGGTCAGCGAGCGCGTCATCGACGCGGCCGCCGCCGTCGAGCTGCTGCACCTCGCGTCGCTCTACCACGACGACGTGCTCGACTCGGCGCCCCTGCGGCGCGACCGCCCGAGCGCGAACGCGCTGTGGGGCAACCACGCTGCGGTGCTCGGCGGCGACGTGCTGCTGTCGCACGCCTACCGCGTCGCCGCCGACCTCGGCGCGACCGAGCTGCGACGACTCGCCAGCACGCTGACCGCGCTCTGCTCCGGCCAGATCGCCGAGAGTGCGGCGCAGTTCGACCACCGGCGCGACGTCGCGCACTACGACGCGTCGATCCGCGGCAAGACGGCGACGCTGATGTCGACCTCCTGCTGGCTCGGGGCCGCGACTGCTGGCGCGACGCCGCAGGCGGCCGACGCGCTCGCCTGCTTCGGCATGGAGCTGGGCGTCGCCTTCCAGATCGTCGACGACGTGCTCGACCTGTACGGACACGGTCACGCGATCGGCAAGCCCGCCGGCAGCGACCTGCGCGAGGGCATCTTCACGCTGCCGGTGCTGATGACGCTCCAGCGCGATCCGGCGCTCGTCGAGCTGCTCGTCGCGGGGATCGACGAGCCCGGGGTCGACGAGGTCGCGCGGCGCGTGCGTGCGGTCGGCGCCGACCGTCGCGCGGTCGCACTCGCGCTCGACCACCTGCAGGTGGCGTTCGCCCACCTCGGCGACCCGGGCGTGCGCCCGGAGGGTGCCCAGCTGCTGATCGCGATGGGCGAGCTCGTGCTGGAGCCGCTCGACCGGCTCCAGCTCGGCAGCGGCCCGCTCGGCTGGCGCAGCCCGGCGACCCGCGCGACCGCGAAGACCCGCGCGGCATGAGCGCGACACTCCCACGGCCGCGCACCGCATCCGATCCGGTGACCGCGATTCCCGGCCCGGCCGGCAACCCTCTGCTGGGGAGCGCGCTCGCGCTGCGCGGCGACCTGCTCGGCACGCTGCAGGAGGGCTTTGCGCGCTATGGCGACGTGGTCGCGTATCGCATCGGTCCGGCGCGCGGGCCGCGGCGATTGCGCCCCGTGATGGTAGCCGTCCGGCATCCCGACGAGGTGCGGAAGGTGATCGTCGAGACCGAGGTCTTCGTCCGCAGGACGCCGTCCTACGACGTGCTGCGCGAGCTGCTCGGCGACACGATCGTGACGCTGGAGGGCGCACGCTGGCAGCGGCGGAAGCGCACGCTCCAACCGCTCTTCGCGCGTCAGCACGTCGCGCGGTATGCCGGGCTGCTCGAGGCCGAGGCGAAGCGGGTCGTCGCGGACTGGCGGCGGCTCGGCGAGCAGCCGGTCGACGTCGCACATGCGATGGAGCAGTACGCGTTGCGGGTGCTGGGCCAGACGATCTTCGCCGAGCAGGACGGGATCGACGCCGACACCGTCGCCGCGCTCGAGCGCCTCGTGCCGCAGGTCGGCACCCAGGTGGTCGGGCGCGTCGCCCAGGTGCTGCGCCCGCCGCTGCACTGGCCGACGGCGCGCAACCGGCGCTTCCTCGCACTGCGCGGGGAGCTGCGCGAGGCGATCGAGCGAGTAGCCGCCCGGCGCGAGCAGGAAGCCCACTGGGATCCGGGCGCCGGAGATCTGCTCAGCCGTCTGCACGAGGCGCGCGGCCCCGAGGACGGCGCGGCACTGACGGACCGAGAGGTGCGCGACGAGGCGATGCTCTTCCTGCTTGCCGGCCACACCACGACGGCCGACGTGCTGACCGCGACGCTGCACCTGCTCGGGCGCAACCCCGCGGTGCAGGAGCAGGTCGCGGCGGCGGCCGGCGACACCGCGGACGAGCCGGGCGATCTGGTGCGCGCCGCCGTCGAGGAGGCAATGCGTCTGTACCCGCCGTCGTATGCGCTGGGTCGCCGCGCGGCGGCCGACACCGAGCTCGGCGGGTACACGGTGCCTGCGGGGACGCTCGTGCTGGTGGTGCCGTGGGCGACGCATCGCGACGAGCGCTTCTGGGCGGACCCCGAGCGCTTCGACCCGATGCGCTTCGTCGGCGAGCACGACCGACCGGCCTATGCGTACCTGCCGTTCAGCGGCGGCCGACGCGCGTGCATCGGCCGCCATCTCGCAATGCTGGAGTCGACCATCTTGGTGCGCGCGCTGCTGCGCGGCTTCCGGCTCGAGTCGCTCGACGCGACGCTGCCCCTCGCGCCGCTCATCTCGATGCGGCCGTCAGGCGCCGTGCGCGTCCGCTTCCATCCGCGGGGCACCGCCGGATCGGCCGCATGACGGCGATGCGCGAGCAGCCGCTCGAGGCGATCGAGCTGCTGCCGTTCCACTGTCCGTTCTCGACGGCGATCCATCCCGAGGCCGACGCGATCGAGCGCCACTGCCTCGAGTGGATCGACCGTTTCCAGCTGTACGGAGACGCGGCCCAGCGCGAGCGGCTGATCGGCACGCGTGCCGCCGAGGTCTACGCGCGCGCGCTGCCGACAGCCGACGCCGAGCGCGTCGCCGATGTCGCGAAATGGCTCTACTGGGGCTTCGCGACCGACGACCTCTACTACGACAACGGTCCCACCAGCCGTCACGCCGCCGACTTCCTCGCGCTCGGCGTCCGGCTCGTGCGCGTGTGCGAGGAGCCGCGCGCCGGCTTCCCGTTCGAACTGCCCTACAGCGACGCGCTGCGCGACCTCACGAGCGCGATCCTGCGCCACTCGACGCCGGCGCAGCGGATCGAGTGGACCCACACGGCCCGCGCGTGGTTCTTCGGGATGGCGTGGGACGTGGCCAATGCCGAGCGCAGCGTGCCACCGTCGCTCAACGACTACCTCGCGATGCGCATGCACACCGGCGGCTTCGCGAGCTGGCTGACGACGCTCAACATCGCGAACGGGATCGAGCTGTCGGCGGCGCAGGCGGCGTCCGGCCCGATGCGAGCCCTCGTCGAGGCGTGGTCGACTTTCTCGCTGCTGCTGAACGACCTGATGTCGTTCGCGAAGGAGGCGCGCAACGGCGACACCAGCAGCAACGTCGTCGCGGTGATCGCGCACGAGCGCGATTGCACGCCGACGGCGGCGATTCCCCAGGCGCATTCGCTCTGCGATCGCATCGCGACGCTCTTCCTCGCATTGCACGCACAGCTGCAGGCACAGGCCGAGGCCGACGGGGACGCGACGCTGACGCGATTCCTCGCAAGCCTCGGACACACGTGGCGAGGCATCCTCGACTGGGGCTTCGACACACCCCGCTACGCGACCGGCGGCGACCCCGGCGCACCACCGCTGCAGACGTTCCCCGGGTGGGCCGACCGCCCAACCGACGCGAGTCTTGAGCCGCTGCCGCACGCCGCGATCGCCTGGTGGTGGGAGGAGATCGAATGATCCGCGTGCACGACCTCGTTCACCGCATCCACGACCGTCGGCCGCCCGAGTCGCCGCCGCTCGCCGAGCTGCGGCCGCGCCGCCCATACCCAGACGGCTGGTTCGCCGTCGCGTTCGCCGACGAGCTGCCCTCCGGGCAGGTTCTGCGCCGTCGCTTCATGGGCGAAGACCTGGTCGTCTACCGGACGCGCGGTGGCGTGCTGCGCGCTGTCGAGCCGTACTGCCCGCACCTCGGCGCGCACCTGGGCCACGGCGGGCGCGTAGAGGGCGAGGACATCGTGTGCCCGTTCCACCGCTTCGCCTTCGACCCGAGCGGCGCGTGCGTGCGGACCGGATATGGCACGAGACCGCCGGTCGCGCGGCTTGTGCAGCACGACGTGCGAGAGCTCAACGGTGCGATCCTGGTGTGGCACCACTCTGCCGGCGCAGCGCCCTCATGGGAGGTCGCGCCGCAGTCCATGGAGGGCTTTCCCGCTTCCTTCCGCCAGGTCTCCGCGCTCGTCGACCACCCGCAGGACATCGTCGAGAACGCTGTCGACATCGGGCACATCGGGCCGATTCACGGGTACCGCAATGTGCGTCTGCGGCGCCCGTTCGCGACGCACGGTCCGGCCTTCACGATCGCCTCCACGGTCGAGCGGGCGATGCCGCTGGGAGGTCCGCTCGAGATCGTCATCGACGTCGCCGTGCACGGCTTCGGCCACCTCTGGGTCGACGCGACGATCCCACGGCTGCGCGCCGCCGCGAAGTTCCAGCTGATGGCGACGCCGCTCGACGCGTGCCGCGTGGAGCTCCGCTACGCCGTGGCACTCCGCGTCGGATCAGGCGCTGCGCACGCGCGCGGACGGGCGTTGGTCGCTCACCTGCTGACGCTGGCGCTCGGCCCGCTGTTCCGGCGCGACACGGAGCGCGACTTCCCGGTCTGGGAACACAAGATCTACATCGACCAGCCGCGCTTGGCGAAGGGTGACGGGCCGCTGCTGGCGTTCCGTCGCTGGGCGCAGCAGTTCTACTCGCTGCCGACCGCGACGAACGGGGCCCGGCCGGCGGCGCAGCTCAGCTCCGGACGCTGACGAAGCGGTGCTCGACGCCGTCGAGCACCGCTTGGAGCCCCAGCTCGAAGACCTCGCCGGCGAGGCGGGTTTCCTCCGTTCTGGCGAGCGCCTCCACCGCCGGGAGCTCTGCCTTGTCCTGCTCGCTGAGATTGTCGACGAGGTCGGTCGTGTTCCCTGTCGTCGCAACACGCAACGCGTGACCGAGGACATAGTCGTTGACGATGCTGAGCAGCGTCCACATGTCGTCGGGAGACAGCCTCAGGCTCTCGACGGCCTGCGCCAGCTGCTTCGCCTGCCGGGCGGCGTTCGGTCCCTGCCGTGGGCGGCGCGCGAGCAGCGCCAGCAGCCACGGATGCGAAGCGAACATCCGGAACGTCCGGCGCGCGGTCAGGCTCAGCGCCTCGCGCCACGCAACCGGCAGCGGCTCCTCCACGAGCAGCGTGCCGATCAGCTCGTTCGCCATCAGTGCCAACAGCTCGTCCTTGCTGACGATGTGCGTATAGAGGCTCATCGGCCGCACCTCGAGCACCGCCGCGACGCGACGGATCGAGACGGCGTCGAGCCCGTCCACGTCGGCGATCGCGATCGCGGTGTCGACGATCGCCTGCGTGCTGAGCCCGCCGCGGACGCGGAGCGGCTCGGGCTCGGGGGCCGTATCGACGACACGGTCCCACGGAAGACCGGCTGCACGGTTCGGCATGTACTGAGCATAACCGGCACTCCACCCTTTGATGCGAGCTGGCGTGTACGTATGCGCACGTTCGACGTCCGCATACGGACCAGATTCCGCTGTATCGAGCGGCGGGAGCGCCTCCGACGGCCTGCTCCTTACGCCGGATCGGTGCCGCCGACGCCTCTGGGCGCATGCCAGCAGCCGCCGTCGTCGATCAGCCGATCGGCCTCCGGCGGGCCCCAGGTTCCCGGCTCGTACGGGTGCACCGGGCACGCGTCGCCGAGAATCGGCTCGACCACCTGCCACGCCGCCTCGACCGAGTCCTCCCGCGCGAACAGCGTCGGGTCGCCGCGCATCGCGTCGCCGAGCAGTCGCTCGTAGGGCGGCATCTCGCCGGGGTGGTGCGCCTGCGCGAGCAGCTCGACCTCCTCGCCGACCATCTCCTCGCCGGGCGTCTTCGTGCGCGCCCGCAGCGCGAGCTCCACCTCCGGGCCGAGCTGGAAGCGGAAGGAGTTGGGCGCGCTGTCGTCGGGCGTGTCGAAGACCGTCTGCGGCGGGTGGTGCAGATCGACGAGCACCTCCGTCGCGGTCGTCGGCAGCTGCTTGCCGGCGCGGATCAGGAACGGCACCTTCGCCCAGCGCCAGCTGTCGACGTGCAGCTTCACGGCCGCGAACGTCTCGACCGTCGAGTCGGCCGCCACGCCCGGCTCGTCGCGGTAGCCGGCGAACTGGCCGCGCACGACGTCGGCCGGGCGCAGCGGCACGATCGACTTCATCAACCGCGCCTTCTCGTCGCGCAGCGCCTCGTGCGAGCGCTCGACCGGCGCGTCCATCGTCAGCAGCGCGAGCACCTGCAGCATGTGGTTCTGGATCACGTCGCGGATCGCGCCCGCCTCGTCGTAGAACTTCCCGCGCCCGGCGACGCCGAACGCCTCCGCCATCGTGATCTGCACGCGCTTGACGTGGTTGCGATTCCAGATCGGCTCGAGGAACGAGTTCGCGAAGCGGAAGTAGATGAGGTTCTCGACCGCCTCCTTGCCGAGGTAGTGGTCGATGCGGAACGTGCACGCCTCGGGGAACACGCTCGACAGCGTCGCGTTGAGTCTGCGCGCCGACTCGAGGTCGCGCCCGAACGGCTTCTCGACCACGACGCGCGCACCGTCGGCGCAGCCCGATCTGCCCAGCTCGCGCACGACGTCGCCGAACAGGCTCGGCGGGATCGCGAGGTAGTGGAGCGGGTGCTTGGCGTCGCCCAGCTCTGTGCGCAGCTGCTGGAACGTGGCCGGGTCGCCGTAGTCGCCGTCGATGTATCTGAGCTGCGCAACGAGCTTGGCGAACGCGTCCTCATCCACACCGCCGTGCTCCTCCAGGCTTCTGCGCGCGCGCTCGCGCAGATCCTCCAGTCTCCAGCCCGACTTCGCGACGCCGACGATCGGGACCCCGAGCTTGCCGTGTCTGATCAGCGACTGCAGCGCCGGGAAGATCTGCTTGTAGGCGAGGTCGCCGGTGGCGCCGAAGAAGACGAGCGCGTCGGACGGCTCCGCGTCGCGGTGCGCGCTCGCCGCGCTCACGACGCCTTCTCCGCATGCCCGCCGAACTGCGAGCGCATCGCCGACATCACCTTGTTGGCGAACTGGTCCGAGCCCTGCGAGGCGAAGCGCTCGAACAGCGCGCCGGTGAGAATCGGTGCGGGCACGCCCTCCTCGATCGCCGCCAGCGCCGTCCAGCGGCCCTCGCCGGAGTCCGACACGCGGCCGGAGAACTCGTCGAGCTGCGGCGAGGCGACCAGCGCCTCGGCCGTCAGGTCCAGCAGCCACGAGGCGATCACGCTGCCGCGGCGCCATACCTCCGAGACGGCCGTCAAGTCGAGCTCGTACTGGTAGGCCTCGGGGTCTGCGAGCGGGGCGGTCTCGGCGTCGGCGTCGCGCTGCACCGAGCCGGCGTTGGCGTGCTTGAGGATGTTCAGCCCCTCGGCGTAGGCGGCCATCATCCCGTACTCGATCCCGTTGTGGACCATCTTCACGAAGTGCCCCGCACCGGGCGGGCCGCAGTGCAGCCAGCCCTCCTCGCCGGCCGCCAGCTCGCCCTCGCGGCCGGGCGTGCGCTCGGCCGCCTCGACGCCGGGCGCGAGCGCTTTGAAGACCGGCGCGAGCCGCTCCACCGCCGCGTCGTCGCCGCCGATCATCTGCGAGTAGCCGCGCTCCAGCCCCCACACGCCGCCGCTCGTGCCGCAGTCGACGTGGTGGATCCCGAGCGCCGCGGTGCGCTTGGCGCGGCGCTGGTCGTCGCGGTAGTTGGAGTTGCCGCCGTCGATCACGACGTCGTCGGCGTCGAGCAGCGGCAGCAGTCTGTCGAGCGTCTGGTCGACTACCGCGGCGGGGACCATCAGCCACACCGCGCGCGGCTTCGCGAGCTTGCCGACGAAGTCCTCCAGCGAGGAGCCGCCAGTCGCGCCCTCGCCCGCCAGCTGCGCGACCGCGTCGGCGCTCATGTCGAACACGACGGCGTCGTGCCCGTGGCGCATCAGCCGCCGCACCATGTTGGCGCCCATCCGGCCGAGGCCGATCATCCCGAGTTGCATCGCCGCTCCTTCGTCGCCTCGCAGGTTGTGCTGCTGAGTCTCTACCCCAGATCGGCGGCGCGCGCCTCCGGTTTGGGGCAGCCGCCTACCGGGAGCCGGTGCTTCGAGTTGCAAGCAACCGGCGAGTCGGAGATCCTGGGCGCATGCGAATCGCGATGATCGCGGAGGGGGACGGGCCGAACGCGCGCTACCGCGTGTTCGCACCTGCGGAGGCGCTCCGCAGACGCGGACATCGCGTCCTCGCAAGCGTCTGGGGGGAGATGAGAGACCCGAACGCGCTGCTCGATTACGACGTCGTGTACGGATGGCGACTGCACGACGAGTTCTTCACGAGAGTGGCGCGCCTGTTGGCCGACGCGAGGATCGGCTTCGTCTGGGACAACGACGACAACCTCACCGCGGTCGACGTGAAGGGCCGCCCGAACTACAAGTTCTTCACCGGCCTCAACGGCCAGAAGATCTTCGCCCAGCAGAGCGCGCTGATGCGATTGGCGAACCTCGTGACGACACCGAGCCCTGGGCTCGCCGAGCACTACCGCACGACGACGGGCGCCGACGTGCGCGTCGTCGAGAACTTCGTCGGCATGACGGCGCCGCGCACCGCCCCGCGCAAGCCGCAGCAGATCGCCGTGGGCTGGGTGGCGCACGTCGAGCACCAGACCGACATCGAGCGCCTGCGCCTGCAGGAGACGATGGAACGTCTGCTCGAGCGCCACCCGCACGTCCACGTCCTGACCGTCGGCTGCGGGCTGGGGCTGCGCAGCAATCGCTACCAGCACATAAGACGCGTCCCCTTCGAGAAGCTGCCCAACTACGTGACGGCGTTCGAAGTCGGCATCGCGCCGATTGCCGACAGCGAGTTCAACCGCAGCCGCTCGAACATCAAGGTGAAGGAGTACGCGGCGCTGGGCGTTCCGTGGCTCGCGTCGCCGATGGGCCCCTACGCGGGGCTCGGGGAGGACCAGGGCGGCCGGCTCGTCGCCGACGACCGCTGGTACGAGGAGATCGAGCAGCTCGTGCTCGACGGGCGAGCCCGCCGCAAGCTCGCCAAGCGCGCCGCCGGCTGGGGACGGTCGCAGACGATCGAGGGGAACGTTCACGTCTGGGAGGCCGTCCTGGGCGAGGCGGCGCAGCGCGCCGGCCGCCTGTAGCCGCCGCCCGCGGTGACCGGGAGGGCGGAAGCCCTCTCGCCGCGGCGCGCGCGATCATGCGTGCAGCGTGATCGACCTCCACTGTCACCTGCTGCCGGGGATCGACGACGGCCCGGACGACCTCGGCGGCACGCTCGCGATGGCGCAGCTGCACGTGAAGGCCGGCGTCACGACGGTCGCCGCGACGCCGCACGTGAGCTGGGACATGCCGACCGAGGTCGGCGCGATCGAGCTGCGCCTCGCCGACGCGCGCGCCGCGCTGGCGGCGGCTCAGATCCCGCTGAAGGTCGTGCGCGGCGCCGAGATCGACGTCCACCAGGCGGTCCACCTGTCGGACGAGCAGCTGCGCGCGCTCGCGCTCGGCGGCGGGCCGTGGCTGCTGTTGGAGGCGCCGCTGCGCAAGGGCGTCGCGCTGGCGCCCGTCGCGCAGGCGCTGCTCGGCCGCGGCCACCGCGTGCTGATCGCCCACCCCGAGCGCTCGCCGCTGCTGCAGGACGACCCCGACGCGCTGCGCGCGCTCGTGCGCGCCGGCGCCGCCACACAGGTCACCGCCGGCTCGTTCGCCGGCAGCTTCGGCCGCACGGTGCGCGACTACGCGGAGCGGATGCTGGAGGCCGGACTCGTGCACAGCGTCGCCTCCGACGCGCACGACGCGCTGCGCCGCCCGCCGGGGATCGCCGTGCCGCTGGAGGCCGCCGGCCTCGGCGACCTCGCACCGCTGCTCGGGCAGGAGGCGCCGGCCGCGATCCTCGCCGGCGACCCGCTCCCGCCCGCGCCGCGCCGGCCGCGGCGCCGGGGCGGGGTGCGCGGCATCTTCGGGCGCCGCTAAGGCAGATCCGCCACGACGTCCGCGAGCGGCTTGCGGATGCCGGTGTAGAACGGCAACTCCTCGCGCGTGTGGCGGCGCGCCTCGGCGCCGCGCAGGTGGCGCATCAGGTCGACGATGCGCGTCAGCTCGTCGGCCTCGAAGGCGAGCAGCCACTCGTAGTCGCCGAGCGCGAACGCGCTGACCGTGTTCGCGCGCACGTCGGCGTAGTCGCGCGCCATCATGCCGTGGTCGCGCAGCATCTCCGCGCGCTCCTGCGGCGGCAGCAGGTACCAGTCGTACGAGCGCACGAACGGGTAGACGCAGACGTACTTGCGCGGCTCCTCCCCCTGCAGGAAGGCGGGGATGTGGCCCTTGTTGAACTCGGCGTCGCGGTGCACCCCGACGTTCGTCCAGACGGCGTCGAGCTGGCGCCCGAGCTGCGTGCGGCGAAACGCGACGAGCGCATCCTGCAGCGCGTCCGCGCTCGGCCCGACGAGCCACAGCAGCAGGTCGGCGTCGGCGCGGAAGCCGGCCAGCGAGTACGTGCCGCGCAGCGTCACGCCGCCGCCCGTCAGCGCGGCCTCGGCGGCTGCCGCGTCGGCCTCCACGCCGCTGCCGGGCTCGCGCACGCGCAGCGCCGCGTAGAGCGTGTACGGATTCTCGAACTCGGGCATGGCCTGGACCCTATCGCCCGGTCGCCGCACGCCGTTGTGCGAGGCTGGCGGGCGACCACGGGCAGGCGGAAAGGCGGGCGGCATGGACATCGACCTCTCAGGCAGGGTCATCGCGATCACCGGCGCGTCGTCGGGGATCGGCGAGGCGACGGCGCTCGCGTGCGCGGCGGCCGGCGCGAGCGTCGCGCTGGCGGCGCGACGGGCGGACCGCATCGAGGCGCTCGCCAAGCGGATCGAGGACGACGGCGGCCGCGCGCTCGCGATCCCGACCGACGTCGGCGAGGAGGACCAGGCGCGCGCGTTCGTGCAGCGCGCGCACGCGGAGCTGGGACGCCTCGACGGCCTGGTCAACAACGCCGGCGTGATGCTGCTCGGCCCGATCGACGGCGCGCCGACGGAGGAGTGGCGGCGGATGATCCACGCCAACCTGTTCGGCGTCCTCTACTGCACGCACGCGGCACTGCCGCTGATGCGCGCGCAGGGGTCGGGCGACATCGTCAACGTCAGCTCCGTCGCGGGCCGCGTCGCGCGCGCGGGGTCGGGCGTCTACAACCTCACGAAGTGGGGCGTCAACGCCTTCTCTGAGGCGCTGCGCCAGGAGTGCGTCGGTGCCGGGATCCGCGTGACGATCGTCGAGCCGGGCGCGGTCGCGACCGAGCTTCCGGGCCACAACCGCCCGCCGGTGCTCGAGCAGATGATGAAGCGCTTTGCGGGCGTCGATCCGCTGCAGGCGCAGGACATCGCGAACGCGATCCTGTTCGCACTCGGCCAGCCGCCGCACGTGAGCGTCAACGAGCTGCTGGTGCGCCCGTCCAGACAAGCGTGAGCGCCGCTGCGCCGGCTTTCACCGGATCTTCATCAGACTCACAGCCTTCGGTCTTACTGTCCCGGACATGCCGCTCCACACCACACCGATCGACCGCCGCACCGCCGAGCGCGGGCAGACCGAGGCGCTCGACGCGATCGACCGCCCCTCCGCCGCGGGCAGCGCGCAGCACGCGCCGTCCGCACCCGGCCGCTACCTGCTCGTGGAGCAGGGCGGCAGCCAACGCGTGCTCGCGCTCACGCGGCCGATCACGCACCTCGGCCGCGGCTTCGGCGCGACGCTGCAGCTCGAGGACGCGGGCGTCTCGCGGCGCCACGCGATCGTGGTGCAGCGGCGCGACTGCGCGCGGATCCTCGACGACCGCAGCGCGAACGGCACCTGGCTCAACGGCCGCCGCGTGTTCGAGGCCGAGCTGCACGACGGCGACGTGATCGTGGTCGGGCGGGCGATGCTCGTCTACCGCGAGCTGACCGCGTAGCGACCGCGCCGGCCCGCCTCAGGCGGCGTAGCTGGCGAGCGTCAGCAGCCGCCCGACCGGCACGCCGCGACCGGCGAGGACGCAGGTGCGCCCGTCGCGCCGCCAGGTGACGACGGACGTCGCGCCGCGGTCGAGCACGCGCAGCCGCGCGCCGCGGCGCACGACGAGCTGGCCGCCCGCGACCGGGAGCTGCGCGTCGGCGATCGCGTAGCCGATCCGCTGGCCGGCCGCGTCGGCGTAGAAGACGGTGCGCAGCTCGTGCCCGGCGACCGTGTCGGTGCGCGCGCCGACGGCGTGCCAGCCGGCCCGCGTCCACGTCGGGAAGGCGATCGGGCCGGCATGCGCGGCCAGCGTCTCGCCGCCTCCGGTGACCGCGGGCGCCGGAGTCGTCGGCTGTCGCAGCGCGACGGTCGCGGCGTCACGGGCGCTCGGCGTGGCAGTGCCGCCGTTGGGCGCGATGATCCGCTGCGCCGCAAAGGCCAGCACGATCACGATCACGAGCGGGACCGCGACCGCCCGCGCGAAGTGGAGGGCGCCGCGGCGCAGGAGCCACGAGGAGCGGCGGGGCGCCTGCGCGCGCTCCGCGTCGGCAACCGCCTCCGCGACGGCCATCCGCAGGCGGTCGGGCGCGACGATGTCGTCGAGCGCGCGCAGCAGCGCCGCGGGCGCCTCCACCGGGTCGCCGGGCAGGGGGTCGATGTGCTCGTCGTGGGTCATGTCGTGGTCGTCCATCATCTGAGACTCCGGGAAGCCCCGCTGGCTTCCCCGCGCTCCGCCTCCGGCGCGAGCGCCTGCACGACGCGCTCGCGCGCGCGGAACAGGCGCGAGGCGATCGTCGCCTCGCGCGTGTCGAGCAGATCGGCCGCCTCGCGGTACGACAGGCCGGCGACGTCGACCGCGACGAGCGCGAGACGGAAGTCCTCCGGCAGCGCCGCGATCGCCGCAAACAGGTCGCGCGCCGCGAGCGCGGACTCCGGCATGCCGATCCCGCCGGCGCCCACCCCGCGCACGTCGGCCGGTTCGACCTGCTCGAGCGTCGCGACCTCGCGCGGGCGCCGCGAGGCGGTGCGGCGCGACAGCAGGAACGTGTTGCGCAGCGCCTGCACGAGGTAGGCCAGCTCGTCCTGCCCGCGCAGCTGGCGCGGCTTCGCGAGCACGCGCGCAGCCGTCTCCTGCACGAGATCCTCTGCCTCTTCGCGCGAGCCGCACAGCGCCCACGCCACACGGTAGAGGCGGTCGATGTGCGTCACGAGCGCCTGCGGGTCGAGGCGCGCCATGCCTCCGCACGTTACCGGTCGAGCGCGTTCGAGATCGCCGCCTGGTAGGGCATCATCCCGGCAACCGTCCGAGCTGGAGGAGCGCGCATGAGCAGCAGTCCCACCCACGGATCGGACCGCACCGCATCGCGCACGGACAGCGCGCGGCGGATCGCGATCGGGATCCTCGCCACCGTCGCGCTGCTGTTCGCGATCCTCAACTTCGACAGCGTGAAGGTCCACCTGCTGTTCGCGACCGTCACGATGCCGCTCGTGATCGTGATCGCCGCCTGCCTGCTGATCGGCGGGCTGATCGGCGCCTACGCCGGGCACCGCCGCCGGCGCGGCTGAGCGCGGCGAGCCGATGGCGAGCGCGGCGATCGAGCTGCTGACGCACCGCGTGCGCGAGCCCGCGGGCGCGCCGCAGGGCGCGCTCGTGCTGCTGCACGGCCGCGGCACCGACGAGCACGACCTGCTGCCGCTCGCCGACGCGCTCGACCCGCAGCGCCGGCTCGTCGCCGTGACGCCGCGCGGACCGCTCTCGCTGCCCGGCCAGCCCGGCGCGCACTGGTACGTCGTGCCGCGCGTCGGCTTCCCCGACGAGCAGACGTTCACCGCCACCTGCGCACGGCTCGCGGCTTGGCTCGACGCGCTGCCGGACGCGTTCGGCGTGCCGTGGTCGCGCACCGTGCTCGGCGGCTTCTCGCAGGGCGCGGCGATGTCGTTCGCACTCGGGCTCGGGCCGGACCGCCCGGCGCCGGCGGGGATCCTCGCGCTGAGTGGCTTCATCCCCGCCGTCCCCGGCTACGAGCCGGTGCTCGCAGGACGCGAGGGCTTCCCGGTCGCCCTCGGCCACGGCGCGGCCGACCCGGTGATCCCGGTGACGTTCGCCCACGCGGCGCGCGAACGCCTGCTGGCGGCCGGCGCCGACCTGCTCTACCGCGAGACGCCGGGCATGCCGCACACGATCGACCCGGGCTTCGTGCCAGCGCTGCGCGACTGGCTCGCGCTACGAACCGGCTGACGGCGGCGCGAGCTTGCCGGCGCGGATGCGCGCGGCGAGGTCCTTGGACTCCTCGCGCAGCGTGGTGCCGTCCTCGAGCTCGATCACCGGCAGCTTGCGCTGGCCGCTCTTGCCCTCCAGCGCCTCGCGCTTGCCGCGGCGCGGCGGATGCAGGACGAGCTCGTACGGGGTGCCGGTCTCGTCGAGCGCCTTCTGGACTCTCCAGCAGGGATGGGGGCCTCTGATCCACGTGATGGTGCAGCGGTGCAGCTTCACGGCCATGTCGCGCCTCCTTCGGGTCGGCTCCGCGCGCGGGACGATACACGCGATCATGGAGCCGTCATGGAGGATCCGCTGGAGATCGCGCACGGGCTCGCGCTGCCACTCGACGAGGTCCTGCTGCGCACGAGCCGCTCGTCCGGACCGGGCGGCCAGCACGCGAACGTGACCGCCTCCCGCGTCGAGGCGGTCTTCGACGTGGCCGCGTCCAGAACCCTGAGCGACGCGCAGAAGGCGCGCGTGATCGAGCGCGCGGGGCCGCGCGTCACGGCCGTCGCGCAGGACGCGCGCAGCCAGGCGCGCAACCGCGAGCTGGCGCTGGAGCGCCTGCGCGAGCGGCTCGCCGCCGCGCTCGCCCGGCCGCGCCCGCGCACCCCCACGCGGCCGACGAAGGCTTCGAGAAGACGCCGTGCCGTGGCGAAGCAGCAGCAGTCCGTGCGCAAGCAAGCGCGACGCCGGCCCACCGCGGACGACTAGCAGTAGACCTCGACAGCGTCCTCGCAAACTAGAGGAGACCGTCCATCTGCCCGACGGCCTGACGCAGGCCCTCCTCCATGCCCATCTTCAGCATCTCCTCCATCTGCTCGAGGGAGGGGAACTGGTCGCGCAGCTCCATCCGCGTGCCGCCGTCGTGCTCGACGAGGCGCATCTGCAGCTGTCCGGTCTTGTCGGTCAGCGGCTTGCCGTCGGCGTCGCCGAAGCCGTCCTCTATCGTCAGCCTGCGCGGGGCGTCGACCGTCCCGATGCGCCACCAGCCGTAGTGCTTGTCCCCCTCCGGGCTGGTCATGAAGTAGGTGACCAGCGCCCCGGGGGTGAGGTCGTGCTCCACGAACGTCGCCGGGTAGGTCGGCGGCCCCCACCAGCGCTCGAGCTTGCGCGGATCGGCCCACAGCTCCCACACGGCATCGACGGGCGCGGCGAAATCGGCGACGAGGGTGAGGGTGAGCGCCTCGGTGTCCTTGTCGATGGTGGTGACGGTCATCGGAGGTCTCCTTCGGTGTTCGGGGTGTCCAACAGGTCGGCCATGCGGCCGACGCGCTCGCGCCATGTGGCCTCGAGCGCGTCCAACGCCCGGCGGGCGCGGGCGACCGCGACGGGATCGGTGCGCACCAGCTGCTCGCGGCCGTGGCGCGCCTTCGTGACGAGCCCGGCGCGTTCGAGCACCGCGACGTGCTTCTGCACGGCGGCGAAGCTCATGTCGTAGCCGTCGGCCAGGCGCGACACCGACAGCTCGCCGTCGGCCGCGCGGCGCAGCAGATCCCGGCGCGTCGCGTCGGCCAGCGCGTGGAACACGCGGTCGATCTCGGCTTCGGTGAGCTCATCTACAACCATCTGGTTGCACGTTAGCACGCCGAGCTAGTAGGATGCGCGCCATGCGCAGATGGTTCGGGCCCTTCTTCGTCTTCGCGGGCGTCATGCACTTCGCGATCCCGCGCGTGTACGCGGCGATCGTGCCCGACTGGCTGCCGAACAGACGCGCGATCGTGTACGCCAGCGGCGTCGCCGAGATCGCCGCCGGGCTCGCGGTTCAGCATCCGCGCACACGCCGCTTCGGCAGCGCCCTGAGCATCGCGACGCTGCTCGCCGTCTTCCCCGCGAACGTGCACATGGCGCTGCACCCGGAGCGCTTCCGCGTGCCCGGCGGACGGCGCACGCTGTACCTGCGGCTGCCGCTGCAGGCGCTCGCGATCGCGTGGGCGCGCGCGGCCGGCCGGTCTTGATCGAGACATCGATCCGGCCGCAGGTTGACTGCATCGATTAAGCTCCCTTTTCGTACAAATTAGGCAGGGGGGACCGTCATGCACCATTCGCGCACGACCGCGCTCGCGGTCGGCTTCGCCGTGCTTGCGCTGCTGCTCATGGCCGCATCCGCGCTCGCGGACAACTACGTCGCGCTCGGCGACTCGTACTCGTCGGGCGTCGGCACGCGTGAATTCTTCGAAGAAACGTGCAAGCGCAGCCTGTACGCGTACCCGGAGCTGGTCGCGAGGGACCGCGCCGGCACGAGCCTCACGTTCAGAGCGTGCTCAGGCGCGACCACGAGCAGCGTCACGAGCGAACAGCTCGGCGCGCTCAACAGCTCGACGAACATAGTCACGATCACCGTCGGCGGCAACGATGCCGGCTTCTCGAGCATCATCACGCAGTGCGCGCTGCCGTGGCCGTGGTCGTGCGAAGGCGAACTGACCGAAGCCGAAAGGTTCGTCACGAACACGCTGCCGAGCCGGCTCGAAACGCTCTTCGGGAGGATCCACACGGATGCGCCGAACGCGACGGTGGTCGTGCTCGACTACCCGCGCCTCTTCATGGGCGTCGACTGCAATGCCGGCACGTTCTTCAGCACGACGGAGATGACGCGCATGAACCACATCGCGGACCTCTTCAAGACCGTCGAGCAGGAACGCGCGACCGCGCACAGCTTCAGGTTCAAGGACGCGATCCCGGGCTTCACGGGCCACGCGATCTGCTCGGAATCGGAGTGGCTCAACGGCCTCTCGAATCCCGTCGAAGAAAGCTTCCACCCGAACAGAACGGGCCACAGGAGCGGCTACGAGCCGCTCGTGCGCGCCGTCATCGGCTGACGCTTCCCCCGCCCCCGGGGCGCGCGGCGGTCGGGCTTCACCGACCGTCGCGCGCTCAGCCGGCGCCGCCGCCGCTTCCGCCCGTGCCCGCGCTCCCGCCGGCTGCGAGGCCGGCGAGCTGCGCGACGAGCGTGGAGCCGCTGACGCCGTTGTTGACGCGCACGCGGTTCAGCGTGAAGCGGTCGGCCTCGTCGGGCTTGGCGAGGCCGGGCTGCGTCGTCGTCGCCGCGAGATACCCGGCGGCCTGCACCGCGGCGACCGCGGCCGCGTCGTATCTGCCGGCCGGGTAGCAGAAGAAGTTGACCGGGATGTGGAAGCGCGCCTTCAGCTCGGCGCGCGACTGGGCGATCTCGTACCGCAGTCTCGCGGCGTCGACCGTCGTCAGGTCCGGGTGGTCGATCGTGTGCGAGTCGACCTCCCAACCGGCGGCGATCAGCGCGCTCACCTGCGCGTCGGTGAGGCCGTAGTCCGAGCGGATGTTCTTCAGCTCGAGGTTCAGCACGCCCGGCCAGCCGAGCGCGCGCAGCACCGGCAGCGCGTTGGTGAAGTGCGAGTGGTAGCCGTCGTCGAAGCTGACGACGACGGGCTTGGTCGGCAGCGGCCCGTTCGCGTGCCACGAGTCCCACACCTCCTGCAGCGTGACGGCCGTGTAGCCGGCCGCTCTCAGCGCATGCATCTCGTCCTGGAACTGCGCACGCGGGACGTACAGGTCAGGATAGGGCGAGTTCGCGAAGGGGTCGCTGACGACGTGGTACATGAGGATCGGCACCGGGCGCGGCGGGCCGGGTCTGCCCATGTCGCGCGCGGGACCGGCGACCGTGGCCGTGGTGCGCGGAGCGCTCGCGCCACCCCCGTCGCCATGCGCGGCCCTCGGCGCGTTTGCGCTGCCGCTGCCCGAGCCGCTCCGGCTGCCGCCCGAGGCGAGCGAGCCGACCACGACCAGCGCGAGCACGACGGCGACCGCGAGCAGACCGCCGAGCGCGAACAGTCGCCGCCGGCGGTAGGGAGGCGTGGGGGAACTCGCCATCGACGGGCATGCTGTCAGACGTGGCCCGTGCCGACCGCCTGATCGAGCAGTTGCGCGGCGCGATCGGCGACGAGCGCGTGCTCGTCGCGCTGCGCGCGGTCCCGCGCGAGGCGTTCGTCCCGCTGCGGCTGCGCCTGCGCGCCTACGAGAACGTCGCGCTGCCGATCGGGCAGGGGCAGACGATCTCCCAGCCGCTCGTCGTCGCGCGCATGGCCGACCTGCTGCGCTTGGCGCCGACGGATCGCGTGCTCGACGTCGGAACCGGCTCCGGCTACCACGCCGCCGTGCTCGCGCAGCTCGCGGCGCACGTGTGGACGGTCGAGCGCCACCGCGCGCTCGCCGAGCAGGCGGCCGCGCACCTGCACCGCGCTGGGATCGCGAACGTCACGACGATCGTCGGCGACGGCTCGCGCGGGCTGCCGGAGGAGGCGCCGTTCGACGCGATCAACGTCGCAGCGGCGGCGTGGCCGGAGATCCCACCCGCGCTGGAGCGCCAGCTCGCGCCCGGCGGCCGGCTCGTGGCGCCGGTCGGCGCGAGCGGCCAGCAGCTCGTGCTGGTCGAGCGCGGCACGGGCGCCGAGGCCGCCGAGCTGACGCGCACGACGCTCGATCCCGTCCGCTTCGTCCCGCTGATCGAGGGCGAGGCGTAGACCGCTCGCGTCGCGTCCGGGCGCGGCGCCACGATGGAACGCAGTCGTTCAGCAACCGGCGCACAACATGCGTGCCATTTGCTACAAGCAGTGGTGGGAAGGAGAGCCCATGGAGCCGCTGTTCGAACATCGGATGGAATTCGCCGGCTACGAGACGCGCGTCTTGGAGCTGGAGGGTCGCGGCGACCCGATCGTGCTGTTCCACGGCTGGTCGGACAGCGCCGACACGTGGCGCTGCGTGCTGGCGCGGCTCGGTCGCGAGGGGCGCCGTGCCGTCGCCGTCGATCTGCCGGGCTTCGGCACCGCCGACCGGCTGCACGACGGCCCGATGCTGCCGCAGCTCGACGAGTTCGGCGCCGCCGCGCTCGCCTACGCGGGCGGCGGCGCAAAGCGCAACGGGCGCCGCCGGGCGGCGAGCGCGATCGTCGTCGGCAACTCGCTCGGCGGCTGCCTCGCGCTGCGCCTCGCCGAGCGCGCGCCGAAGCGCGTCGGCCGCGTCGTCGCGCTCGCGCCCGCCGGCCTCGACATGGCACGCTGGCTCGCGCTGATCGAGCACGACCAGGTGCTGCGCGCGCTCGTGCAGGTTCCCGTCCCGCTCCCCTCGCGCGTCGTCCAGCGCGCCGTCGGGCGCGCGTACCGCTCGCTCGCGTTCGCCGACGCGGCGACGATCGAGCCGGGGATCGTGCGCGCCTTCGCCCGGCACCATCCGGATCGCGCCGCGCTCGCCCGCATGCTCGCCTCCGGTCGCCGGCTGCTGCCCGAGCTGCGCGACCCGTTCGACTTCGGCGCGATCCGCTGCCAGGTGCTGCTGGTGTGGGGCGACAGCGACCGGCTCGTCTTCCACCGCGGCGCCAAGCGCCTGCTGGCGGCCGTCGAGGGCTCGCGCCTCGAGCTGCTCGAGCACTGCGGGCACTCGCCGCAGATCGAGTACCCCGAGCGCGTCGTCGAGCTGCTGCTCGCGCAGGACGCCTCGCTCGCACAGGCCGCCTGACGCCTGACGCCGGCCCTGGCCGTCCGGCCAGCCAGACCGCGCGCGCTCGTGCGCCTTTGTCACAATCTCCGGCGATGGACCTCGTCCCGCCCCCCGATCAGCTCGGCGCCGCCGCCGCGAACGTGTTCGACCGCGTCATGCGCGGCGGGCTCGCGGACCTGCGTCCGCTGCCGACGGCGATCGTCGACGAGGGCCCGCAGCGCACCGTGCGGCGCTACCTGCGCGCCGGGGACGAGGTCGGTGCTTCGCCTGCGCGCGACGTCACCCCGCCGATCCTGCTGGTCCCCCCGCTCGCCGCGCCTGCGTCCTGCTTCGACCTGCGTCGCGGCTGCAGCCTCGCCGAGCATCTGCTCGCGAGCGGCCGCCGGCCGTACGTCGTCGACTACGGGCCGATCGCCTTCGGCGACCGCAACCTCGGAATCGAGCACTGGGTCGACGACGTCATCCCGCGCGCGATCGAGGCGGTGTCGGCAGACTCCGGCGGCGGCCAGGTGCAGCTCGTCGGCTGGTGCCTCGGCGGGATCATGGCGCTGCTCGTGACGGCCGGGAAGGCGCAGCCGATCCGCTCGGTGGCGGTCGTCGCGAGCCCGTTCGACGTCACGCAGGTGCCGATGGTCGCGCCGCTGCGCCCGCTCGCGAACCTCGCCGGCGGCGGCGTCGGGACGCTCGCCTACAAGCTGCTCGGCGGCGCGCCGGCGCCGCTCGTCAAGCGCATGTACAGACTCGCCGGCTTCGACAAGTACGTGATGAAGCCGCTGACGATCGCGTCGAACCTCGACGACCGCGACTTCCTCGCGCAGATCGAGGCGGTCGACGCGTTCATGTCGAACATGCTCGCCTATCCGGGCCGCACGTTCGGGCAGATCTACCACCGCATGATGCGCCGCAACGACCTCGCCGACGGGCGCATCGAGCTGGGCGGCCGCGCGATCGACCTCGCCGACGTGCGCGTGCCGGTGCTGTCGATCGCCGGCGAGGGCGACGGGATCGCACCGCGCAAGGCGGTCCACCACGTCGCCGAGCTGCTGCCCAACGCGCCCGAGGTCAGGATCGCGAGCGCCCCCGGCGGCCACCTCGGCGTGCTGACCGGTCGCGCCGCACGCCGCACGACCTGGCGCCAGCTCGACGACTTCCTCGCCGCGACAGCCGAGACGCCCGAGCAGCGCCGCGCGAGACGGCACCTCCGCGCCGTGGCTTAGCTTCGCGTCACAGGCCGGGCGGGTGCCGCACCGCGAAGCCCGCCGTCGAACGCATCGTCGCCTGCCAGCGCGAGCCGGTCGCGCTCAGGCCGCCGGTATCGAAGCGCAGGCCCGCGATGTACATGAACGTGTGGCCGCCGTTCGCGAAGACGGTGATCCATCTGCCCGGCCCCGGATCGCCCCACTGCGCCAGCTCGCCGGACACCATCGGCGCCGACACGAGGCCGGCGGCGGCGAACGCGAAGCTGATCGAGGCGGAGCAGTCGTAGGCGGTGTCGATCCAGGTCGCGTGCCCGCCGCCGTAGCGGTAGGGCAGGCGCGCGATCTGGTTGCCCGCGTCGATCACCGCTTGCACGGTCGGGGGCGCGGCGAGCGGCGCGACGGCGAGGCCGTCCGGCGTCAGCGAGGCGCGGTCGCCGGAGGAGATCCCGCTGGCCGCCAGCTCACGGCGGATCTGCGCGTCGGAGACGGGGCGCGGCAGCGCGCCGCCGTCGGCGCCGGCGACGACGCCGCTCTCACCGGGCACCACGCCGGCCGACGGATCGACCGCGTGCGGGTGGCGGACGAGCCGGTCGACCGCCTGCGGAGCGCTCGCCGGGGGGCTCGCGGCGCCCGCCGCCGGCTCACCGCCCCCGCAGCCGGAGAGCGGCACCGCGAGCGCCGCGGCGGCGGCGATCGCGAGGGCGGTCGAGGCGAGCGGCCTGCGCATGACACCACCGAGTATGGACGGCCCGCATGCCCGGCTGCGCCGCCGCGCGCGTTGAGCTGCCGTAAAGGTGCAGGGCGACCATGGCAGGAGCAGTAACATCGATCACGATCTCGCGCGGCCTGCGGGGGCGCAATTCGCCCGGGGGCGATCTGGATGGCGCGGGCCGGGATGCACCGACGAGGAGGACGACGAGCAGCGATGGCGGACAGCACCGATACACGCAAGGAACGCCGCGCCACCGCGCGGGCGGAGCGCGACCGGGCCGCCGAAGCTGCGCGCGCTCGTCAGCGCCAGCGACTGTGGGTGATCGGCGGGGCGCTCGCGCTCGCCGCCGTGGTCGTCGCCGTCATCGCGATCGCGACGGGCGGCGGCAGCGGCAAGCCGACGCTCAAGGCCGGCGAGGTCGTGCCCGGACAGAAGGAGACGGCGGCGCTGTTCGCCGGCATCCCGCAGAACGGCATCGTGCTCGGGAACCCGAGAGCGCCCGTCACGATGATCGAGTTCGCGGATCTGCAGTGCCCGTACTGCCGCCAGTACACGACCAGCTCGCTGGCGACGCTCGTCAACGAATACGTGCGCCCGGGCAAGGTCAAGATGATCTTCCGCAACGTCTCGTTCCTCGGCACGGACTCTGCGCGCGCTGCGCAGATGGCGGCGGCGGCCAGCCTGCAGAACAGGCTGTGGCCGTTCATCGACCTCTTCTACACGAACCAGCAAGAGGAGAACACGGGCTACGTCACCGACGACTTCCTGCGCAGAATCGGCAGCGGCGTCACGGGACTCGACGTCAGCAGAGCGATGAACGATCGCGGCCTGCCCCAGGTCCAGAGAATGATGGACGAAGCGCAGACGCAGTGGACGTCCAACGGATTCAGCGGGACCCCGTCCTTCCTGCTCGGCCCGACCGGCGGCAGACTCGAGGCGCTCAACGTCACGTCGCTCGGCCCGGCTGCGTTCACGGTCGCGATCGACAAGCTGGTCGCGAACGCGAGACCGGGCAGCTGAGCTCATGCGGGGGGACCGCACACTGCGACGCGCGATGATCGTCCTGACGCTCGTCGGGATCGGCATCGCGTCGTACCTGACGTACGTGCACTACAAGGGCCTGAGCCCGATCTGCGCGCTCAACCAGGGGTGCGAGAAGGTGCAGTCGTCGCGGTACGCCAGGGTCGCCGGCGTGCCGGTCCCCCTCATCGGCCTGATCGGCTACCTGGCGATCTTCGCCTCGCTGATGGTGCGCGGCGAGCTGGCGCGGCTGGCGACGGCCGTGATGACCATCGGCGGATTCGCCTTCAGCGTGTACCTGACCTCGCTGGAGCTGTTCCAGATCCACGCGATCTGCCAGTGGTGCGTCGGCAGCGCGATCGTGATGACGGCGCTCGCGGTGCTGTCGACGATCCGCGTGCTGCGCGCGCCCGGCGATCCGGCGCTCGACGAACCCGATCGGCACGCGCCGTTGGGAAGCCCGGAGGGCGAGCCTGTCTGAGCACCGCTTCCCGGCGGGGGTCGTGCTGGTCGCGCTGGCGCTGGGAGCCGTGCTGCTAAGCGGCTGCGGCGGCTCCGGCGGCGGAGCGGCGACCGCGACCGGCAACGGCCGCTTCCGCGTCGCCGAGCCGCTGCCGGCCGGCCTCGCCGACAGAGCCGCGCCGGACATCGGCCTCGCCGACGCGCGCGGCGGGACGTTCGACACGCGCTCACTCGCCGGCAAGCCGTACCTCGTGACCTTCCTGTACGCGAACTGCCCCGACGTCTGTCCGCTGATCGGCGCGCAGCTGCGCGACACGCTGCGCCAGCTCGGCGGCGACGCGCAGCGCGTCGGCGTCGTCGCCGTCAGCGTCGACCCGCGCGGCGACACGCCGGCCGCCGTGCGCGTGTGGCTGCGCCGCGAGCGCGAGCCGGCGCAGTTCCACTACCTGATCGGCTCCGAGCACGCGCTCGCGCCGGTCTGGAGAGCGTGGTACGCCGCGCCGCAGATCGCGGGCGACCCGCAGAGCGCGCACACGGCGATCGTGTGGGTCGTCGACGCGCGCGGGCGCCTCGTCGCGAAGGTCCCCGCGGGCGTCCCGTTCGACACTGGCGGGCTCGCGCACGACGTGCGCACGCTGCTGCCGGCGCCGCGCACTTGATCGCGCGCAGACCGGCGGACTCGATCCGCAGCGGTCGTTAGTTAATATCGATGGCTTCCCCGTTCCCCTCTCGACTGCCGCCGGAGGTCCACCAATGCTCGAGCCGCTGCTCCCCCGCCTGAAGCGTGAGATCGAGGCGCGCCTCGCCGAGCTGCGCCCGCTCGTGGCGGAAGGGGAGCGACTGGTGGCCGCCAAGGAGGCGATGCTCGCCGATGCCGCCGCGGAGAGCTCGGCGCGCCGGCGGGTCGAGCGGGTGCTGCCGTCCCTCAACGGGACGGCCTCGGGACGCCTCAACGGCGCCGCCCCGACTCCCGCGGCGGCGACCGCTTCCAGGGGTTCGGACGACGAGAGCACAGACGACCGCGCGCCGCGCGGCCCGAACCAGACCGCGATCCTCGCGATCGTCGAGGAGCGCCCGGGCGTGTCCGTCGCCGAGATCGCCGCCGTCACGAAGATCGCGAAGCCGACGGTCGCGACGACCGTCTCGAAGCTCAAGCGCGAGGGCCTGCTCGCCGACGAGGCCGGCGGCGTCAAGCTCGCCTCGCGCCAGCCGGTCACGCTGTCGCAGGCGACAGCGCCGCAGCGCGACGAGGGCGTCAGCGACGAGGAGTGGGAGGCGGCGCGCCGCCGCGACCCGGCGGCTGCGTAACGCAGGCGTTCACAGCACACCGCCGAGCGCGCGCCCGAGCGCGACGGCGGCGAGCCCGAGCAGCAGGCTGCCGGCGAGGTTGACGACGAGCGCGCGGTCGCTGTGGTGCTCGGCGAGGCGCTCGCTGTCGAGCATCCACGTCGAGAAGGTCGTGTAGGAGCCGAGCAGCCCACCTGCGACGAGCGTGAGCGCGTCGCCGTGCAGCGCGATCCCGGCGATGAGCCCGAGCAGCACGGTGCCCGACAGGTTCACCGCCAGCGTGCCGTACGGGAACCAGCCCTCGCTGCGCTGCGCGACCGCGGTGCTGAGCAAGAAGCGCGCGACCGCGCCTGCGCCGCCCAGCAGGGCGACGCCTCCCCACAGCAGGACGGCGCTCATGCCCGCACCCGCCCGCCGCGCGCGAGACCGATGCCGAGCCGCACCGCCGCGATCCCGCCGACGAGCGAAGCGGCGACGTAGGCGAGCGCGAGCAGCCAGTAGCCGCCGTCGAGCATCCGCAGCAGCTCGAGCTGGAGCGTCGCGAACGTCGTCAGCGTCCCGCACACGCCGATGCCGAGGAACGGGCGCCCGTAGCTCGCGGCCGCCAGCCGCGTGACCGTCCAGCCGAGCAGGCACGCGCCGGCGAGGTTCACGCCGAACGTCGGCCACGGCCAGGCGCCCACCGCATGCGGGAAGCCCTGCGCGAGCCCCACGCGCGCGAGCGCCCCGAGCATCCCGCCGGCGAAGACCGCGGCCAGCTCACGGGCGTCGCGCGTGCGCGCCACGGGTCAGGCGCCGCGCGACAGCGCGTCGAGGTCGGCAGCGAAGCCGTGCGCGTCGAAGGCGCGAAAGCGCGAGAAGAGCCGGTGGTCCGGCCCGTGGTAGTCGGCGGAGCCGGTCTTCAGCAGGCCGAGCGCCTCGCAGCGCTCGGCGAGCAGCCGCGTCTGCTCCGGCGAATGCGTCACGTAGAAGCACTCGACGCCGTCGAGGCCGTCGGCGCGGAACAGGTCGATCGCCTCCAACACCTCGGCGTCGGCGTCGAGGTCCCAGAAGGGGTGCGCCCATACGGCGACGCCGCCGGCGTCGTGGATCCAGCCGATCGCCGCGGCGATCGTCGGATGGGTGCGCGCGAGGTACGCCGGCTTGCCGGGGATCAGGAAGGCCGGCAGAAAGGACGAGACGTCGTCGTAGCCTTCGGCGGCGAGCCGCTCGGCGTTCGCCGGATGCTCGAGTACCGCCTGCGACAGGTGCGGGCGGCCGATCGGCTTGCCGGCCTCGCGCAGCCGCGCGAGCAGCGCGTCGTCGACCTCCCAGCCGAGCTGGCGCAGCTTCGCGGCCATTCGCTCGGCGCGCAGCCCGCGGTCGGCGCGCGCCGCGTGCAGGCGCTCGGCGAGCAGCGGGTCGCGGTGGTCGATCCCGTAGCCGAGCAGGTGCAGGTCCTCGTAGCGGCCGTGGACGGTGGAGATCTCGGTCGCCGGCACGATCGCCACGCCGTGCCGCGCGCCGGCGGCGAGCGCCTCGTCGACCCCGTCGACCGTGTCGTGGTCGGTGAGCGCCAGCAGCTCGACGCCGGCGGCCGCCGCGTTCGCGACGACGTCGGCAGGCGACAGCGCACCGTCGGAGTACAGCGAGTGGGATTGCAGGTCGTAGGTCGGAGCGCTCATCGCGCGCGAGGATAGCGGCCGCCTCGCGCGCATCCGTCACGCACGTTGCACGGGTATGGGAGCATCGTGCGATGACGACGAGTGCCAATATCACTTGGCACGAGGGGGTCGTCGAGCGATCGCAGCGATGGGAGTCGATCGGGCAGCGGGGGGCGACCGTGTGGTTCACGGGGCTCCCGGCCTCCGGCAAGTCGACCATCTCCGCGGCCGTCGAGGCCCAACTCGTGCGTTCCGGCCGGCCGGCCTACCGGCTTGACGGCGACAACCTGCGCCACGGCGTGTGCGGTGACCTCGGCTTCAGCGCCGAGGACCGTGACCGCAACGTGCGCCGCACGGCCGAGGTCGCGCGCCTGTTCGCCGACGCGGGCGTGGTGGCGATCGTGTCGGTCGTCTCGCCCTACGCGCTCGCGCGCGCGTTCGCGCGCGAGCTGCACGAGCGCGAAGGCCTGCGCTTCATAGAGGTGTACGTGAACACACCGCTGGAGGTCTGCGAAGCGCGCGATCCGAAGGGCCTCTACGCGCGGGCGCGCGCGGGCCACCTGCACGGCTTCACCGGCGTCGACGACCCGTACGAGCCGCCGGTCGCGCCCGACGTGGAGCTGTGCCAGCTCGACGTCGCGGTCGCGGTGGAGCGCGTGCTCGAAGCGCTCGAGGGCACGCCGGACCCCGCAGTCGGCGCGTAGGAACCGCCCCGCGCGCCGCGCCGCCCGCCCGCCTGGCATGGTTCCGCCATGGCGGACGGCCATCTCGTCCTCGTCGCGGGCGCGCTGCTCACCGCGGGCCTCGCGGCCTCGCTGCTGGCCGGCCGCCTGCGGCTGCCGAGCCTCGTGCTGTTCCTCGGCGTCGGCATGGCGGTCGGCAGCGACGGCCTCGGCTGGATCGACTTCTCCGACTACCGCCTCGCGCGCGACGTCGGAATCGTCGCGCTTGCGCTGATCCTGTTCGAGGGCGGCCTCAACGCCGGCTTCGGCGAGATCCGGCCGGTGCTCAAGCCGGTGATCAGCCTCGCACTGCTCGGCACCCTGATCACAGCCGCGATCTGCGGCCTGGCCGCCACCTGGCTGTTCGGCTTCACCCTGCTGGAGGGACTGCTGCTCGGCGCGATCGTCTCCTCGACCGACGGCGCCGCGATCTTCGCGATGCTGCGCGGCTCCTCGCTCAAGCGCAAGCTGGCACGCACGCTCGAGGGCGAGGCGGGCATGAACGACCCGGTCGCGGTGCTGCTCGTCGTCGGCTTCATCGACTGGATCCAGCAGCCCGGCTACGGCCTCGCCGACATGCTGTGGCTGTTCGTGCGCGAGGTCGCGATCGGCAGCGCGTTCGGGCTCGCGATCGGCTACGCGGCGGCGTGGGCGTTCAAGCGTGTGCAGCTCGCGACGCCCGGCCTCTACCCGGTCGCCTCGATCGCGACCGCGGCGCTCGCGTACGGCGCGGCCGACACGCTGCACGGCTCGGGCTTCCTGAGCGTCTACCTCGCGGGCCTCGTGCTCGGCAGCGCGACGATCCCCGCGCGCCACACGATCACGACGTTCCATCAGGGAATGGCGTGGATCGCCCAGCTCGGGATGTTCCTCGTGCTCGGGCTGCTCGTGTCGCCGAGCCAGCTTCCCGGCGTCGCCGCCAAGGGCACGGTGCTCGCGCTCGTGCTGATGCTGGTGGCGCGGCCGGTCGCCGCGTTCGCCGCAAGCTTCGGGCCGTTCGGGATCGCCGACCGCGCGCTGCTCGGCTGGGCCGGCCTGCGCGGTGCGGTGCCGGTCGTGCTCGCGACCTTCCCGGTGCTGGCCGGCGTGCCGCACAGCCGCGAGTTCTTCGACGTCGTCTTCTTCGCGGTGCTGCTGTCGACCGTGGTGCAGGGCTCGACGTTCGAGCCGGTCGCGCGGCGACTCGGGGCCACGACGACGCACGCACCGCTCGCGACCAGTGCGCTGACGGAGACCGGCACGATCCGCCAGCTCGGCGCCGACGCGATCGAGGTCGCCGCGGCCCCCGGCGACGCGCTCGTCGGACACCGCATCCGCGACCTCGGCCTGCCGCGCGCGGCGATCGTCAACGTGATCGTGCGCGACGGGCAGGCGATCCCGCCGCGCGGCTCGACGCGCATCGAGGCGGGCGACCGCCTGCACGTGCTGATCCGCCGCGAGGAGATGGGCGCGATGCGCGAGCTGCTGGAGCGCTGGCGCGACGGACCGGTCGGTCCGCCGCCGCGCGTCCCGCGCATCCCCGAGGGCCACGCGCCGGTCTTCAGCGTGCGCCGCTGGGACGCCGCCGACGGCGACCCGGCGCGCGCCGAACGCGTCGCCGGCCGCGCGGTCGTCGACCGCCTGCGCACGCGCCGCGACGTGCCCGGCGCGCTCGTGCTGCTCGACGACGGCTACCTCGCCGTCACCGGCCCGGTGCTCGCGCTCGGGCGCGAGCACCTGCTGAGCGAGTGGGTCCGCCGCAAGGCGCGCGCCGCCGCCGGCGAGGCCGAACGCGCGTGGTGGGAGGAGGTTCTCGGCGCACTCGCGCTGTAGGTCCGCCGCCCGCGGCCGCCCAACCGCTCGGTCGGAATCCACACCCGGCGGCGCCGGCGCCTCTGCGGCCCACCGCGCGTGCGCAATACTGGTCGGGTGACCCCCGCCCGACCCACGGCGGGCGCCTCGGACGTGCGACTTGCCGACGCGCTGAGCCCGCTGCGATCCGACCCCAGCCGCAGCGCCGTCCTGCTCGACGTCGACGGGACGCTCGCACCGATCGTGCGCTATGCCGAGGAGGCGCACGTGCCCGAGAGCACGCGCAGCCTGCTGATCGCGCTGGCGCGGCGCTACGCGGTCGTCGCGTGCGTGAGCGGGCGGCGCGCCTCCGACGCGCGGCGGATCGTCGCGATCGGGACGATCTCCTACCTCGGCAGCCACGGCACCGAGCTGCTGCGCGCCGGCTGGACCGAGCCGACGCTCGACCCCGCGGTGCGAGACTGGAGCCGCCGCATTCAGGAGTTCGGTCGCGAGGCCGACGCGCCCGAGCTGCACCGCCTGCGCGTGCGGATCGAGGACAAGGGCTCGATTGTCGCGTTCCACTGGCGCGCCGCGCCCGACGAGGAGGCCGCGCGCGCCGCGATCGACGCGGTCGCCGCGCGCGCCGAGCAGGCCGGCCTGCGCACGCACTGGGGCCGCAAGGTGCTCGAGGTGCGCCCGCCGGTGCGGATGGACAAGGGCGCCGGGATCGTCGCGTTCCTGTCCGACATGGATCTCGACGCGGCCGTCTACGTCGGCGACGACGCGACCGACGTAGACGCCTTCCACGGGCTCGGCGAGCTGCTCGCCGAGCGGCGCCTGAGACACGCGCTGCGCGTGTGCGTCAGCTCGGACGAAGGTCCGTCGGAGCTCGCGCAGGAGGCCGACCTCGTGGTCGACGGCCCCGACGGCGTGCGCGCGCTGCTCGAGGCCCTGCTCGCAACCGACGACGGCTGACGCACCCGCCGGAGATCCCGCACCGACGATGCGCTTCACGGACTTCCTCAAGGCGACGGTGATGACGAGCGCTGCGGCCGCGACGCTGCTGGCGGCGTTCACAGTCGCGGCCTCCGGCTCGCACGACGACCCGCTGCTCGTCCCGTTCGCGGCCGGCTGGTGGCTGCTCGGGGCGATCGTCGGGACGGTGCTCGGCCGCCGCGCGGAGACCTCGCCGCCGATCGCCCGGCTGCTCGCGGGCGCGAGATCGACGAAGGCGCTGCCCGAGGTGCACCCGAGCCGCATCCTGCTGAACCGCCTGTGGCCGCTGCTGCTGTGCACCGTCGCTGCCGCCGGGGTCGGGCTCGTGCTGCCGCAGGTCGCCGCGATCGCGACCGGCTTCGCGATCATCTGGGCGCTCTCGTGGCGCCGCCAGGACGCCGCCGTGACCGCGATCGAGGAGCGCGACGGCGTGCGCTACTACGTCGAGAGAACCTCCCCGCTGAAGCCGATCCAGCTGCTGCGCACGCCCGGCTTCAAGGCGAACATGTGGAAGTTCGAAGACGCGGAGCAGGCGCCGGTCCCCCGCGGCCGCGCGTGAGCCGCAGGGTCGACGTGCTGGTCGTCGCGCTGCCGACGACGGCCGGCTGGCGCGCCGCCGTGCCGGCGCTGGCGAGCGCGATCGAGCGGGCCGGGGCGAGCGTCGCGGTCGCCGCCGCCGCGCCGGTGCGCGAGGTGCGCACGTTCGCGCTGACCGACCTCGTGCAGGCGCGTGCCGCGCGCAGAGCCGCGCTGGCGGGGATCGCCGCGCACCGCCCGCGCGCGCTCGTCTACGCCTCCGCGACCGCCGCGCTGCTCGGCCCGCGGCCGGGCGCGATCTGGTTCGACTCGCCGGCGGCCGAGAACCGCCCCGGCCGCCACGGCGTCTGGCAGCGGCCGGTCGAGCGCCGGCGGATGGCGCGCGCGCCGCTGCTGCTGCCGATGAGCGAGGGCGGCCTGCGCGGGCTCGACCTCCGGTCTACGGAGCCGGCGCTCGTGCTGCCGGTGCCCGTCGAGCCGTCGGCGCCGGGCGCCGCCGCAACACGCGACGTCGCCGCGCTCGCATACGCCGCCGACGCACGCAAGAAGGGCCTCGCGCGGATCCTCGCCGCCTGGGAGCGGGCGCGGCGGCCGGACGAGACGCTGCTCGTCGCGGGCCAACCGGCGGGCCGGCTCGGCGACGGCGCCGAGGGGACCGGCCTGCTTGCGCCGGACGACTACCGGGCACTGCTGCGCCGCGCGCGCGTGTTCGTCGCCGCGCCGCGCCACGAGGACTTCGGCATCGCCCAGCTCGAGGCGCTCGCAGACGGCTGCCGGCTCGTGAGCGCACCCGCGAGCGGCCCGTACCCGGCGCTCGCGCTCGCCCGTGCGCTCGACCCGCGGCTCGTGAGCGACGACCTCGCCGGCGCGATCCGCGCAGCGCTCGACGCGCCTCCCGGCGACTACACCGAACGCGCCGCCGCGCTGCTCGCGCCCTACCGCCGCGCCGCGTTCGAGGCGGCCGTGCGCGACCGCGTGGTGCCCGCGCTGCTCGACGGCAGCGCGGGCACCGGCGGCTGAGCGACGCGCTCCGGCCGAGCGCGCCGCCAGCCGCACGCTTGTCAGGCCGTCGCGGCGCCGCCCGGGGTCGTCATCGACCCGCTGGCCGTCCCGCCCGCGATCTCACGCTTGAGCGCGAACGCCGCGGCGATCGCGCCGAAGCCGTAGAAGAGGAAGTCGATCCCGACGAGCAGGCCGATCGCCCAGTCGGAGGACTCCGGCAGATGCGCGCCGATCAGGACCGCGAGCAGCAGCGTGATGACGCCGTTCGCGCCCATCCAGCCGGCGCCCGGCGTGCCGCGCTCGGCGATCGCGACCGCGATCCGCATCACGCCGGTGATCGCGAACCACATCACGAGCAGCACGGTCAGCGTGTACGTGCCGTGCAGCGGCGCCATCAGCAGCGCCAAGCCGGCCGCGCCAGCCGCGAACGCCAGCAGCAGGCGCAGCAGCATCCGCCCGATCTCGCGCACCGCGAACGCGTCGATCAGCAGGAAGACCGCGCCGAACAGCAGCATCCAGCCGATGAAGATCGCCACCGTCACCGACGCCACAGCGGGCACGACGATCGCGATCGTCCCCGCGATCACGGCCAGCCAACCCGACACCAACAGCCACTTGCGGCCCTGCCGCAGTCCTTCGTTGAGCGCCTCTTGCACCAGACACCTCTCCGGTCGGAGTGCGACGCGAAGCAGCGCCGCACGGTTGATGCACAGCTATCGACCTTGTGCCCTTTTGCGCAAGCTGGCGAACTCCTGCCATCGACGCGTGTTTGCAACGTTTCCGGCGGTCAGCCACGCGCGCCGGGCGGTCGCGATTCCATAGGGCCGCGTGCTCGCGAGCGTGGCGACGCGATGGGCGTCGGTCGTGACGACGATCCACACACCGGCCTGCGCCGCGGCGCGTGCGTGCACGTCGTTGAGGTCGCGCCGGTCGACGCTGCCGTTGATCTCCAGCATCGTGCCGGTGCGCGCGCACGCCTCGATCACGCGCTCGACGTCGACCGCGTACGACGGGCGCGCCTCGATCTTGCGCCCGGTCAGATGGCCGATCGCGTCGATCGACGGATGTTCGACGGCGGCGACGATGCGGTCGGTCATCGCACGCTCGTCGAGCCCGAAGGAGGTGTGGACGCTCGCGATCGCCCAGTCGAGCCGCGCGAGCAGCTCGTCGGGGTAGTCGAGCGAGCCGTCGGGCAGGATGTTGACCTCGCTGCCGGCGAGCAGCTCGATCCCGTCGATCGCGAGGTTGGCGGCGTGGATCCGCTCGATCTGCTCCTCCAGCCGCTCCGGCGAGACGTCGTCGCCGAAGCCGTGCGAGGCGGAGTGGTCGGTGATCGCGAGGTACTCGTAGCCGAGCGCGAGCGCGGCATGCGCCATGTCCTCGATCTCGTCCTTGCCGTCGGACGCGGTCGTGTGGCAGTGCAGCTCGCCCTTGAGATCGTCCAGCGTGATGAGCCGTGGGAGACCGCTCCCGCCGTCCAGCGCGGCGGCCGCCAGCTCGCCGCGCCCCTCGCGCAGCTCCGGCTCGACGTACGCGTAGCCGAGCGCCGCGTAGACCTCCTTCTCCGTCGCGCAGCACAGCGTCTCGCCGGTCGCGTCGTCGAGGATCCCGTACTCGGATACGTGCAGCCCTCTGCGCACCGCCGCCTCGCGCAGCGCGACGTTGTGCTGCTTGTTGCCGGTGAAGTGCTGCAGCAGGTTGCCGAACTGGTCGGGCGCGACGACCTTCAGGTCGACGCTCATGCCGGTGTGCGTGCGAGCGCGCGCTCCGGCCTCGCCGCTGTTGGTGACGACCTCGATCGCGTCGAGCGCCGCGAACGCCGCGACGAGCGCGCCTGGATCCTCCGACGCGGCCACGACGTCGAGATCCTTGACGGAGTCGGCCCAGCGCCGCGCCGAGCCGGCCAGCTCGACGCGCACCGCCGCCGGGTGAGCGCGCAGCGCCTCGACGATCTCGCCGCCGATCTCGCGCGCGCGGCCGAGCACCGTGCGGCGGTTGCCCCCCGGCGCGATTCCGCCGTCCTCCGCGACGGCGCGCTCGACCGCCTCCAGCAGCTTCTCCTCCGCTCTCGCGCCGAAGCCCTTGAGGTCGCGGATGCGCTGCTGTCTCGCGGCGGTCGCGAGCGCCTGCAGCGAGTCGATCCCCATCTCCTCGTAGAGGCGGCGCGCGCGCTTGGGGCCGAGGCCGGGCAGACGTGTCATCTCCACGAGCCCGGCGGGGAACTTGTCGCGCAGCGCGACCGCCTGCGGGATGTCGCCCTGCTCCAGCAGCGCCACGAGCTTCGTCTCCAGCGTCGCGCCGATCCCCGGCAGCTCCGTCACGCGGCCGGCGCGCACGAGCGCGGCGATCGACGTGGAGGCGTCGCGCACGGCCTTCGCCGCGTTGCGGTAGGCGACGACGCGGTGCACGATCGCGCCGTCGAGCTCGTAGAGGTCGCCGAGCTCGTCGAGTCTCGCGGCGATCTGGCTGTTCGTGGGGTCGGCCATGAGGCGTCCAGAAGGGTAGGACGCGGCGCGGCCGGTCTGTCATCGTGGGCCCGATGCAGGTCCAGGATCTCGCGCTCGTCCGCGGCATCGGCCCCACGCGCGGCACGCTCGCGCGCTGGAACGCGCGGCCGGGACCGGTCCTGTGGGCGTGGTCGCTCGGGAGCCTCGCGATCGCCGCGATGCTGCTGCTCGCGACGTGGCTCGTGGCGCTCGCCACGCCGGCCGATCCGACGCCGGTCAGCGTGATCGGGATCACCGCACCGCCGGACCTCGGCGACGTGGCGCAGATCCTGCACCGCAACGCGCTCGTGCTCGCGCTGCACGCGTTCGCGTGCGTCGCCGGCTACATCGCCGGCAGCTCGCTGCCGCGCGAGGCGGCGCGCCGCAGCGGCGTCTGGCGGCGCATCCACGACGCCGCCGGCCCGCTCGCGATCGCGTTCGTGAGCGCGGCGACGCTGTTCTCGCTCGCGACGCAGGCGTACGTGATCGGCAGCACCGCCTCGACCGTCTCCGCCCAGCTCGGGATCGCGCCCGGCCGCCTGCTCGTCGCGCTGCTGCCGCACGCGCTGCTGGAGCTGTGGGCGCTGTTCCTGCCGCTCGCCGCCTGGCTGATCGCGAGCCGCCGCAGACAGTGGGACCAACTGCTCGCCGCGACCGTGGTCACCGTCGCGATCGCCATCCCCGCCCTCGTCCTCGCCGCGCTGATCGAGGTCTACGTCTCGCCGCACCTGCTCGCCGCGCTACTGCGCTGAGCGCTACTATACTTTGTGAAGTAAAGACGACGAACACGTCCAAGGAGCCCTCATGGCAGGCACCATCAGCGAGGTCAGCGACCACAACTTCCAGGCCGAGGTGATCGAGTCCGAGACGCCCGTGCTCGTGGACTTCTGGGCGCCGTGGTGCGGGCCGTGCCGGATGGTCGCCCCCGTGCTCGAGGAGATCGGCGCCGAGAAGGGCGACGCGCTGAAGATCGTCAAGCTCAACGTCGACGAGAACCAGCAGACCGCGATGACCTACGAGGTCCTCTCGATCCCGACGCTGATCCTCTTCAAGAACGGCGCGATCGCGAAGAAGGTCGTCGGCGCCTACCCGAAGCGCAAGCTCGAGGCCGAGCTCGAGCCGGCCCTCACGGCCTGACCCGGGCGCTCGCCATGGATCCGACGCGCGTAGGCGTCATCGGCAGCGGCGTCGTCGGCCGTGTGCTCGCGGCAGGCTTCGCCGCACGCGGGCACGAGGTGACAATCGGGACCCGCCAGCCGGAGGAGAACGACGACGTGCAGGCCTGGGCGGCCCAGCACGACGGCGTCGCGATCGGCTCGTTCGTCGCCGCGGCCGAGGCCGGCGAGTTGCTCGTGCTTGCGACGCGTGGCACCGCCGTCAAGCAGGCGATCGCGACCGCCGGTCCGCAGCACTTCGCCGGCAAGGTCGTGATCGACACGACGAACCCGCTCGACCCGTCGGGCGACCGCGCCGCGCTGGCCGTCAGCAGCCCCGCGGACTCCGGCGGCGAGACGG
>CAZGJV010000012.1:0-27197 GCA_964525715.1 uncultured Conexibacter sp.
ACGTCGAACGGATGGGCGTCCGGGAACAGCTCGGCGCGGGACGCGCCCCGCGAGGTGCGGCCGCTGCGCGCCGGCGGCGAGCCGGTGCTCGAGACGGCCGGGGTGCGCGTGCGCTACGGGCAGGTCGTCGCGCTGGCGGGCGTCGACGTGGCCGTGCGGCCGGGTTCGGTCCACGGCCTGGTCGGCCCCAACGGCTCGGGCAAGACGACGTTCATCGACGCCGTCACCGGCTTCGTCGCCGCCGAGGGCGACGTCCGCCTCGACGGCGCGTCGCTGCGCGGGATGGCGGCGCATCGCCGTGCCGCCGCCGGGCTGCGGCGGACGTTCCAGCAGCAGTCGGCCTCCGAGGAGCTGTCGATCGCGCAGTACCTGCGGCTCGCGGCCGGAGGATCGCTCGACGCGTGGATGACGGCCGAGGCGCTCGAGGTCGTCGGCGCGGCCGACGCGACCACGCGCATCGGCGAGCTCGACGTCGGCGCCCGGCGGCTCGTCGAGGTGATGGGCGCGGTCGCCGCGCGTCCCGCCGTCGTCCTGCTGGACGAGCCGGCGGCGGGGCTGGGCCCGGAGGCGTCGGCCGAGCTGGCGGCGCACATCGCCTCGATCCCCGCGCGCTACGGCTGCGCCGTGGTCGTGGTGGAGCACGACATGCAGCTCGTCCATCGCGCCTGCGACGAGGTCACCGTCCTCGACTACGGGTCCGTGCTGGCGCACGGCGCTCCGCAGGAGGTCCTGCAGCAGGAGCGCGTGGTGACGGCGTATCTGGGGCAGGAGGTGGCAGTCGGATGAGCGGGCTCGCGATCGAGGAGCTGTACGCGTCGCGCGCGGGCGGGCTGGTGCTGCGCGGCTGCAGCGTCGAGGCTCCGGCCGGCCGGGTGACCGTGCTGCTCGGCGCCAACGGCGCCGGAAAGACCACGCTGCTGGAGACGGTCTCTGGCGTCATCCCCGCCGACCGCGGCCGCATCCTGGTCGACGGCGAGGACATCGCCCACGCCAGCCGCCGGCGGCGCGCGCGCCTGGGGGTCGCGCACGTCGAGCAGGGACGCACGGTGTTCCGGCACCTGACAGTGGCCGAGAACCTGCGGGCGGCCGGTCACGGCGCCCGCGCCGTCGCCGCGGCGCTTGAGACCTTCCCCGAGCTCGAGCCCCGCATGGGGACGCGCGCCGGGGACCTGTCGGGCGGCGAGCAGCAGATGGTCGTGCTCGCACGCGCGCTGGCCGGCGAGCCGCGGGTGCTGCTGGTCGACGAGATGTCGCTCGGGCTGGCGCCGATCGTCGTGCAGCGGCTGCTGCCGATCCTGCGCGCAGCGGCCGACGGCGGCATGGCCGTGCTGCTCGTCGAGCAGTTCGCGCCGCTGGCGCTGAGCATCGGCGACCGCGCCTACGTGCTCGGCCGCGGAGCGGTCGTGCTCGACGGCGAGGCGTCGAGCCTCGCCGGCAAGACCGATGTGCTGCGCGGCGCGTATCTCGGAGAGGCGACGGTGGCCTAGCGCCGCCGCGCACGAGGAAAAGGAGACGACGTTGAACGAGACAGTGGAGGAACGGGTCGCGCTGGTCACCGGCGCGGCGTCGGGCATCGGCCGGGCCAGCGCGCTGGCCTTCGCCGGGGTTGGCGCGCGCGTCGTGGTCGCCGACGTCGACGAGGACGGCGGGCGGGAGACCGTCCGCCTGATCGAGGAGGCCGGCGGCGCCGCGCTCTGGGCGCAGACGGACGTGTCGGACGCGGCTGCGGTCGACGCCGCGGTCGCGGCCGCGCTCGAGCGCTGGGGCCGGCTGGACTGGGCGCACAACAACGCCGGCGTGGAGACACCGCCGGTGTCGCTCGCCGAGCTGTCCGAGGCGGACTTCGACCGCCTCGTCGCGATCAACCTCAAGGGCGTGTGGCTGAGCATGCGCGCCGAGCTGCGGCCGATGATCGCGCAGGGAGCCGGCGTCATCGTCAACACGTCGTCGGTCGTCGGTCTCGTCGGGTCGGCGGGCATGCCCGCCTACGTCGCGACGAAGCACGGGATCACCGGGCTGACGAAGGCCGGGGCGCTGGACCACGCCGCTCAGGGCGTGCGCGTCAACGCGGTCTGCCCGGGCGTCATCAAGACGCCGATGCTGGACCGCTACACGCACGGCGATCCCGCGCTCGAGGCCGAGCTGGGGGCGCGCCAGCCGATCGGGCGCATCGGCACCCCGGAGGACGTCGCCCAGGCGGTCGTGTGGTTGTGCTCGCCCGCGGCGGCGTTCGTCACCGGCCACACGCTCGCCGTCGACGGCGGCTACGTCGCCCAATGAGTCCCAACCACCAAGGAGAGATCGCGATGCAATCGCTGAGCGCCAAGCAGGTCGTCACCCGCTTCCTGGACGCCGTCACCGAGGGAGACGACGCGACGATCGCCGACAGCTTCGCGACCGACGCGAGCTGGTGGGTGGCCGGGGACATCCCCGGCGTGACAGGCACGTTCGAGGGCCGCGACAGCATCCTCGGCGAGTTCCTCGCCAATGCCCTGCAGCTGTTCGAGCCGGGCTCGATGCAGTTCGTCGTGCGCTCGATCGTCGCCGAGGGCGAGCTCGTCTCGGCGGAGTGGAACCTGAAGGCGCGCACGCCGCGCGGCGCGGTCTACGACAACCACTACAACGTGATGTTCGAGGTGCGCGACGGGCGCATCGCCGCCGTGCGCGAGTACACCGACACGCTGTACGCCAAGCAGGTGCTCGCCCCGGCCGCCGGCTGAGGGGCCGGCGACCGGGGGAGTCGTTGCGATCAGCCGGTGCCGAGCGCGCGGCGGACGGCGACGACGTACTCGTCGCGCGCGCGCTCGGCCACCTGCAGGGGGAGCACGTCGAACGCGTGCGGCACGCCCGGCACCACGTGCAGCTCCACCTCGACGCCTGCCTCCATCAGGCGGCAGGCGTAGGCGACGCCGTCGTCGCGCACCGGGTCCATCCCGGCCACCATCACGTACGTCTGCGGCAGGCCGCGGAGGTCCGCCGCGCGCGCGGGCGCCGCGTACGGCTCCACCGCGGCGGCGCCGCCGAGGTACAGGCGCCACATGTCCTCGACGGCGGCGCGCGCGAGCATCGGCGTGTCCGTGAACGCCTGCGCCGACGGCGTGGCAGCGGCGTCGTCGAGCACCGGCAGCACCAGCAGCTGCAGCGCGAGCGCCGGGCCGCCGCGGTCGCGCGCGAGCAGCGCGACGGCCGCTGCCAGGTTCGCGCCGCTGCTGCCGCCGCCGACCGCCAGGCGCCCGGGGTCGACGTCGAGCTCGCCGGCGTGCTCGGCGACTGCGAGCAGCGCGTCGTAGCAGTCGTCCAGGCCGGCGGGGTAGGGCTGCTCGGGCGCCAGCCGGTAGTCGACGCTGACGACGGCGCAGCCGGCCTCGAGCGCGTAGCGGACGCAGGCGCCGTCCTCGGTGTCGAGATCGCCCGTGACGAAGCCGCCGCCGTGGAAGTACACGAGCGCGGGCGCGTGCGTCAGGTCCCGCCGGCGGTAGATCCGCACGGGGATCTCGCGTCCGCGCGGGCCCGGCAGCGTGCGGTCGACGACGCTCAGGCGCTCGGGGCGCTCGCGCTCGGCCTGGCCGGTGAGCTCGGCCATGAAGGCCCGCGCGGCGGGGACGTCGCTCAGGTCGAGCTTCGGCAGCGCCTCGGCGATGGGTGCGATCTCTGGGTGCATGGGGCTCCGATCGAGTCTGGTGAATTCAGCGGTGACAACCGACGCTACGGACGCGTGGGTCACCTCCCAGTGCCCTGCGCGCCGGCCATCCGCGAGCCGGATCGCGGCTACGCGCATCGTGCTGTGGAACCCGTGCGCGCGCGCTGCTGTGATGCGACGGCACCCGAACCCAGGAGTCCCGTGCCCGCACCAACGCCAGTGAACGCCGCCATCCTCGGGCCCGGCAACATCGGCACCGACCTGCTCGTCAAGCTGCTGCGCCGGCCGGCGCTGCGGGTGGCGCTGATGGTCGGCATCTATCCCGAGTCGCCCGGACTCGAGCGCGCACGCGACCTCGGCGTCGAGACGAGCGCCGGCGGCATCGACGCCGTGCTCGAGCGGCCCGAGATCGAGCTCGTCTTCGACGCGACGGGCGCGGAGTCGCACCTGGCCGGCGCGCCGCTGCTGCGCGCGGCGGGCAAGACGGTCGTCGACCTCACGCCGGCGGCCGTCGGCCCGTTCGTGGTCCCCGCCGTCAACCTCGACGCCCATCTCGACGCGCCGAACGTGAACATGGTGACCTGCGGCGGGCAGGCGACGATCCCGCTCGTCCACGCGATCGACCGCGCGGCCGACGCCTCCTACGCGGAGATCGTCGCGACGATCTCGAGCGCGAGTGCCGGCCCCGGCACGCGCGCCAACATCGACGAGTTCACGCAGACGACGGCGCGCGGCGTCGAGGTGGTGGGCGGAGCCGATCGCGGCAAGGCGATCATCATCCTCAACCCGGCCGACCCGCCGATCCTGATGCGGGCCACCGTCTTCGCGACCGTCCGGCGCCCGGACGCCGCGGCGGTGGAGGAGTCGGTGACGCGCATGGTCGAGCACGTCGCGCAGGACGTCCCCGGCTACCGGCTCGTCCTCTGCGAGACCGACGGCGACCTCGTGACCGCGATGATCGAGGTCGAGGGGCAGGGCGACTTCCTGCCCCGCTACGCCGGCAACCTCGACATCATGACCGCCGCCGCCGCGGCGGTGGGGGAGCGGCTGGCGCAGCGGCTCGCGACGCGCGAGGTGACGGTCTGATGCTGCAGATCGTCGACAGCAGCCTGCGCGACGGGATGCACTCCGTCGCCCACGCCTTCACGCCGATCGAGGTCGCGCGCGTCGCCGGGGCGCTCGAAGCCGCCGGGATCCGCTGGGCCGAGGTCTCCCACGGTGACGGCCTGGGCGGCTCGTCGATCCAGTACGGACGGGCGGCGGCCGAGGACGCCGCGTACCTCGACGCGGCGCACGGGGCGCTCGACCACGCGGCGCTCGTCGTGCTGCTGCTGCCCGGCATCGGCACGGTCGCCGACCTCGAGGAGGCGTGCGTGCGCGGAGCGCGCCTGGCGCGGATCGCGACGCACTGCACCGAGGCCGACATCTCCGCCGAGCACATGCGGTGGGCCAAGCGCAACGGCATGCGGGTGGCCGGCTTCCTGATGATGGCCCACACCGTCTCGGCCGCGACGCTCGCCGAGCAGGCCGCGCTGATGGAGTCCTACGGGGCCGAGGTGGTCTACGTCGTCGACTCCGCCGGAGCCCTGCTGCCGGCGGGCGTCGGGGAGCGCGTCGGGCTGCTGGCCGAGACGCTCGGCTGCGCGGTCGGCTTCCACGGGCACAACAACCTCGGCTGCGCCGTCGGCAACGCGCTCGCGGCGGCCGAGGCCGGCGCGACCTGGCTCGACGGCTCGCTGCGCGGCCTCGGCGCCGGCGCGGGCAACGCGCCGACCGAGGTCCTGTGCGCCGCCCTGGAGCGCAGCGGGTTCGACACCGGCGTCGACCTCGTCGCGCTGGTCGACGCCGCCGAGGAGGTCGTCGCGCCGCTGATGCGCCGCCCGCAGACGATCGATCGCGCCGCGCTGGCGCTCGGCTACGCCGGCGTCTACTCGAGCTTCCTGCTGCACGCGGAGCGAGCGGCGGCCAAGTACGGCGTCGGCTCGTGGGACGTGCTCGTCGAGCTCGGCCGCCGCGGGATCGTCGGCGGCCAGGAGGACATGATCATCGACGTCGCCGCCGGACTTGCCGCGCGGCGCGAGGGGGCACCCGCATGAGCACTGTGAGCATCGACGTCGAGCGGCTCGCCGGCGACCTGCTGGAGGCCGAGCGCACGCGGCGCCCGATCCCGCCGCTGACGGAGGCCATCCCCGCGCTCGAGATCGAGCAGGCGTACGCGATCCAGCGCGCCGCGATCGCCCGCCGCCTCGCGGCGGGCGCGACGCACGTCGGCTGGAAGGTCGGCCTCACCAGCCGTGCGATGCAGGAGCTGCTCGGCGTCGACCTGCCGGACTTCGGCCATCTGCTGAACGACATGGAGGTGGCGCCCGGCGCTGCGCTGGACCTCGCCGAGCTGGTCGCGCCGCGCGTCGAGCCCGAGATCGCGTTCATGCTCGGCGCCGACCTGCGCGGCCCCGGGGCGACGATCGACGACGCGCTCGCCGCGACGAGCTGGGTCGCGCCGTCGCTGGAGGTCGTCGACAGCCGCATCGCGGACTGGAGGATCAAGCTGGCGGACACCGTCGCCGACAACGCCTCCAGCGGCCGCTACGTCCTGGGGGAGCGGCGCACGCCCGCCGACGCGGTCGACCTGTCGGCGATCGAGCTGCGCTTCACGCCCGGCGGGGATCCGCCCGTCACCGCCACCGGCGATGCCGTGCTCGGTCATCCGGCCGCGCCGGTCGCCTGGCTTGCGAACACGCTCGCGCCGCTGGGCGAATCGCTGCGCGCCGGCCAGGTCGTGCTGTCGGGCTCGTTCGTGGCGGCGGTGCCGCTCGTCGCCGGCGCCCGCTACCGCGCCGAGCTGCCGGTGCTCGGCGCGGTCGAGCTCGCGGTCGCCAATCCATCGAACGGAGGAGGAGCATCATGAACAAGCGCCAGCTGTCGGTCGAGGAGATGGAGGGCTCGCTGGTCCGCTTCGGCGACGTGCAGTCGCAGAGCGCGAAGCTCGTCAGCGTGATCGCGACGGGCGGTGCCGAGGGCGGCGCCCGGATCGCCGCGGCACACGAGTTCGACCTCGCGTTCGTGCGCGCCCCCGCGTCCTCGATCGAGCGCCATCGCGTCGAGTCGGTCGAGGTGCTGATGCCGGTCGACGGCGCCTGCGAGCTGGTGTGGGGCGAGGGCGACGCGGACAGCCTCGTGCTCGAGGCGAGCGACATCGCGGTGCTTCCCGCCGGGCTCGAGCGCGGCCTCTCCAGCTTCGACGAGCAGGACGTCCAGGTCCTGTCGGTCCGCGGCGACGCGGCCTTCATCGACCGGCTCCCGACCGGCGAGCCGCGCGTCGTGCGCTTCAACGAGCTCGCACCCTCGACGCAGGGCTTCATCGACAGCCGCATCGAGGGCTACGAGCGCAAGATCTTCACCGCGCTCGGGCCGGGCGTGACCGACAGCTCCGACGCCAGCTCGGCGATCGCCGAGGCCTACGGCTTCAACCTCTCGTTCGTCGAGTGCGACCACGGCAAGGGGCCGGTCCTGCACCGCCATCCGACGTCCGAGGTGTTCGTCCCGATGACCGGGCGCTGGCGCTTCGTCTACAACGACGACGAGAGCGGAGCGGTCGAGGTCGGCCCCGGCGACGTGCTCTCCGTGCCGGTCGGGGTGATGCGCCGGTTCGTCAACCTCAGCGACGACCCGTCGCTCGTCTTCGTCGTCATCGGCGGCAACGACCCGGGCACGATCGAGTTCCCCGACGAGATCATCGAGCAGGCGCGCGAGACCGGCTTCGTCTTCGACGAGGACGGCCGCCTGGTGGACCTCACGCGCTCGTAGCTCTCGGGAACAGAGGCGGCAGGGGACGGGCCGGGTGGCGTCCCCTGCCTGAGCTCGCTCAGCTGCGCAGATTGGTGCACCGGCTGGGTGGTACACTCATCCGGTGCCGACGACGAAGCCTCGTGTCCAGGTCACCATCGACGAGGAGCTCGCCGATGCGCTTGCCGTGGTCGATCCTGCGCCGGCGAGCCGTTCGCGGTTGGTGCGCGATCTGGCGATTCGTGGCGCTGACGCGATCCGTGCGGATCGCGTGGAGGCCCAGGATGCGCTGTCGCATCTGCTTGCGATTGCCGATGGCGAGCACCCGCATGACTTCGCGGCTGTGAGCGATGTGCTGTCCGGGCGCGGCGACCGCTTGCCGTGACGCCGTACGGTCCCGGCGTTCCGCTGGTCGTCGACACGTCTGCCTGGGTACGCCAGCGCGAGCCGGGCGTTGTCGAGCGCTGGAAGGCGACGCTCGCCGCCGGGCTGATCGCATGCTGCCCGGTCGCGGCGCTCGAGATCCTCACGGGCGCGCGGGACGAGGACGGCTTCGCCATACTCGATCGTGCGCTCGCCGCGCTGCCGCAAGCCCCGGTGACGTCGGCTGTGTGCGCGGCTGCAGTGAGCGCGTCGAGGGAGCTGCGCGGTAGCCGCCGGCTGCCGGCGGCCGACTATCTGATCGCGGCGGCGGCCGCGGAACGCGGTTTCGGCGTCCTGCATCTCGACGCCCACTACGACACGCTCGCGTCCGTGATGGGCTTCGCGAGCGTGCGGCTCGATCGCGGATGAGCGGAGCCTGAGGGCACCGGAGTTCACGATCTGCGATGCACGCTTCGTAGACGGATCTTGGTCATGGAACCCGACGACGATGCGATGGGAATGAGCGAGCATGGCTCCATCGACGATCTCGAAAGTCTCGAGGAGACGCTCGCCATCCTGTCCGACCCGCTCGCGATGGAGCAGATCCGCGAGAGTGAGCAGGTGCTTGCGGCGGGGGAGCCCGTCGTGCCGCTCGCTGACCTCCGGGCGGAGATCCAAGCTGGGGGGCCGGGACTCGAACCCGGATAGCCGGCTCCAAAGGCCGGAGTCTTGCCATTAGACGACCCCCCAACGCCGAGTCGCGCGACCGATTCTAGGGCGCTTCGGGATGCCGCCCGGCGGCTTGCGGCTCCCCCGGCTACGATGCCCCCGTGACCGCGCCGGTCGTCGTCATCCTCGCCGCCGGGCAGGGAACGCGCATGCGCTCCGCGACGCCCAAGGTTCTGCACCCGCTCTGCGGGCGCCCCGTGATCGCCTGGCCGATCGCCGCCGCGCGCGACGCCGGCGCGCAGAAGGTCGTCGTCGTCGGCGGCCCCGACAAGGCGCTGCAGCCCGCGATTCCGCCTGACGACCCGACGATCGTGCTCGCCGTCCAGCAGGAGGCGCGCGGCACCGCCGACGCGGTCCAGAGCGCCGCCGGGCACATCGACCGCGACGCCCCCGTCATCGTCGTCTGCGGCGACGTCCCGCTGATGACCGGCGAGGCGCTGCGCGCGCTCGCAGACACCCACGAGCAGCACCACGCGAGCGCCACGATGCTGACGATGATCCTCGACGACCCGACCGGCTACGGCCGCGTCGTGCGCGGCCCCGACGGCGCCGTCGAGCGCGTCGTGGAGACGAAGAAGCCGGGCGACGCGACGCCCGGCGAGCTGGAGATCCGCGAGGTCAACGGCGGCGTCTACGCGTTCGCCGGCGGCGACCTGCTCGACGCGCTCGCGCAGGTGAGAGCCGACAACGCGCAGGGCGAGCTGTACCTCCCCGACGTCCTCCCGATCCTGCGCGCGCAGGACAAGGTCGTCGCCGCCCACACGGTCGACGACCCGGCGCTCGCGCTCGGCATCAACGACCGCGGCGACCTCGCGAAGGTCCGCGCGATCGCTCAGCAGCGCATCCACGACCGCCACCTGGCGCAGGGCGTCACGATCGTCGACCCCGGCTCGACCGTGATCGACGTGGACGTAGAGATCCAACCCGACACGACGATCGCGCCCTTCACCAGCCTGCTCGGCGTCACGACGATCGGCTCCGGCTGCCAGGTCGGCCCGCTCACGACGCTGATCGACATGACGCTCGGCGCCGACATCGCGATCCCGCACTCGTATGCCACGGGCGCAGAGATCCGCGACGGCGCCACCGTCGGCCCGTTCGCCTACCTGCGCCCCGGCACGCTGCTGCGCGAGGGCAGCAAGGCCGGCACGTTCGTCGAGATCAAGAACTCCGACATCGGCGAGGGCGCCAAGGTCCCGCACCTCTCCTACATCGGCGACGCCGACGTCGGCGCCGGCACGAACCTCGGCGCCAGCACGATCACGGCCAACTACGACGGCCGCAGCAAGCACCGCACGACGATCGGCGAGCAGGTCCACGGGGGCATCCACACGTCGCTCGTCGCGCCCGTCACGGTCGGCGACCACGCCTGGATCGGCGCCGGCTCGGTCATCACCGACGAGGTCCCGCCGGGCGCGCTGGGGATCGCGCGCGAGCGCCAGCGCAACCTCGAGGGCTACGACGAGCGACTGAAGGAGCGCAGCGAGCCGTGACCGGCACCGTGTCGTCGCCGCCCGGGCGTAGACTCGCCGGTGAGATGAGCGCCGCCGAGCCGCAGGAGCGTCCGAGCACCCAGCTCCCGATCGGCTACGACAAGCGGCTGATGCTGTTCAGCGGCCGCGCGCACGAGCAGCTCGCGGCCGACATCGCCGGCAAGCTCGACATCGACCTCGGCGGCGTGACGACCAAGACGTTCTCCAACGGCGAGGTCTACTGCCGCTACGAGGAGTCGATCCGCGGCGCCGACGTCTTCATCGTCCAGCCGATCTGCGGCAACCCGCGCACCGGCCTCACCGCCAACGACGCGCTGATGGAGCTGCTGGAGATGGTCGACGCGGCCGTCGGCGGCTCCGCGCACCGCGTGATCGCCGTCTGCCCCTGGTACGGCTACTCGCGCCAGGACAAGAAGTCCGCCCCGCGCGAGCCGATCTCCGCCCGCCTCGTCGCGCGCATGCTGGAGACGGCGGGGATCGACCGGATCCTCACGATGGACCTCCACTCCGGCCAGATCCAGGGCTTCTTCCAGAAGCCGTGCGACCACATGACGGCGATGTGGATGCTGACCAAGTACTTCGCCGACCAGGGCCTCGAGGATCTCGTCGTCGTCTCGCCGGACGCCGGCCGCGTGAAGCTGAACAAGAAGTTCGCCGCCACGATCGGCGCCGAGCTGGCGATCCTCAACAAGGAGCGCCCCGCCCAGCAGGTCGCCGAGATCGGCTACGTGATCGGCGACGTGAAGGGCAAGACGGCCGTGCTGGTGGACGACATCATCGACACGGCCGGCACGCTCAAGGCCGCCGCCCAGACGGTCCGCGACGCGGGCGCCACGCGCGTGCTCGCCGCCGCCACGCATGCCGTCTTCTCCGGCAACGCGTGGGAGAACCTCGCCGCCGCCGCCTTCGACGAGATCGTCGTTACCGACACGATCCCGCTGCGCGACGGCGCGCCGGACAACATCACCGTGCTGCCCTGCGCGGAGCTGCTCACCAGCTCGATCCGCCAGATCTTCACCGACGGCTCGGTGTCCGAGGTCTTCCGCGGCGAGAACCAGCTCTTCTGAGTCCGCACGCCGCCGCCCGTCTGATGGACCTGCTCGGCCTGTCCGAGGAGGAGCTGTGTACGACGCTCGCGGCCGACCCGCTCGAGCTGCTGTCCGGCCAGCTCGACCACCGGCCCGAGCTGGGCATCCTGCTCGACCTGCTCGCCGAGGCGCAGGAGCGCGCCGGCGCTCCCGTGCTGCGCCGCTGGGTGCGCGCCGAAGGCCCCTCGGGCCGTCCGCTCGACGCACTCCTGCGGCGCGACTTCGCCGCCTTCGAGGATCAGCTCGCCACGCTCGCCGAGCGCGGCTTCATCGTGCGCGGCGGCGGCGCCTGACGCGCGCGAGCAGCAGCCCCGCCCACGCGAGCGCGACCACCAGGCCAAGCGCACTGAGCGCGGCGCCGAGTGCGAGCCCGGGCACGCGATACCTCCACACGACCGCATGCGTCCCGGCCGGGACGACGACGCCGCGCAGCACCGCGTCCGCCTGCAGCGGGTGCGCGGGGACGCCGTCGACGGTGACCGACCAGCCGGGCGCCCAGGTGTCGTCGAGCACGACGAGGCCGGACTGCGCGAGCGTCGCGCGCAGCGTGACCGACGTGCCCGTCTCGCCCACGACGCGCGCCGCGCCGCCGGCGCCGCCGCCCGGCGCGGCGCCGTGCAGCTCGCTCGCGCGGACGGTCGCGTCGCGGCGCGGATCGAACCCGGGCGCGCCGATCGTCTCCAGCTCCTGGTCGGCGTTGGACGCGATCGCCACGCGCTGCGCCACGAACGCGCGCGGCGCGGCCAGCGCGTTCTCGTCGATCGTCGCGTCCGCGCCCTGGTAGACGGGCCGCATGCTGCGAGCCCCGAGCTGCGCTCCGGGCGGCAGCAGCACGTAGCGGGCGCCGAGCAGGCCGAGCACCTGCGGGCTGCGTTCGGTGAACGTTTCTAGGTGGTACGGGTCGTCGGTCGCGTCCATCAGCCGCCACAGGCGGAAGAAGCCGTTCGTCGGCAGCGGCGCGTCGGAGCCGCGTACGTCGCGCAGGCCGTAGATCGTCCCCCAGTCGGCGTCCATCACCTGGATGCCCGCTATGCGCTCCGCGCCGGCGTGCCGCTGGAGGTAGGCGATCGCCGGCGTGCGCGGCGGGACGACGTCGCGCGCGGGCCCGATCGGCTCGTAGCCCGTCGCGAAGTGCAGCAGGTCGAACGCGACCAGCAGCGCGATCGCGACCGCTGCGACGGCGCGCCGGCGCGGCCGCGCGCGCAGCACAGCGACGATCGCCGTGAGCACCGCCGCAAGCGCCAGCCACGTCAGCACGCTCGCCAGCGCGAGCGCGTGCGCGTCGTGCGTGGCTGAGCGCGTCAGCGCGTGCGCGAGCGCCGTCCCCCACGTGCCCGCCTGCGGGCCGATCGCCACGATCGCGACGATCCCCGCCAGCCCCGCGGCGGCGAGCGCGAGCCACGCGCGCCCGATGCGGCCCCGCGCGTCGAGCACCGCCTCCAGGCCGAAGGCCGCCAGCACGGCGGCGGCGAGCAGCAGCCACCAGTAGATGCGCGAGTTCTGGACCTGGTCGAAGCCCGGCAGCCGGACGACGAGGTCGTAGACGCCGGGCAGCCGCAGCGCGACCGCGGCGCCGAGGAAGCCGAGCAGCGCGAACGGCGCCTTGCGCCGCCAGCCGCCCGGCGCGAGCAGGCCAATGAGTGCGAGCACGAGCGTCGCCGCGCCCGCGTAGAAGGTGCGCTCGCGATAGCCGGCCGCTCCCGGCCCGGCGTCGACGCCTTCGCTCGGCCGGCCCCACCAGTCCGGGAACAGCGTCGTGCGCAGCACCGAGGCGGGCATCCTGGAGCCGGCGAAGCCGGGCGCGCCGTGTGCGCGTGCGGCGGCGCCCACGGTGTCGACCGACGCCCGCTGTGCGGGCACGAGCACGACCGCCGTGAGCAGCAGCGCGACGGCGACTCCCCCGCCGACCAGCGCGAGCCGCATGGCGTGCTCGCGCCGCTCCACCCCGTGGATCGTCAGCGACCGCACGACCGCGTACAGCGCCGTCGCCGCCAGCACGTGCACCTCCGTGCCGGGATGGCCGCCGGTCAGCGCGACCGCCAGCACCCCCGCGAGCGCGAGGCCGTCGAGCGCGCGCCCGCGGCGCACGATCCGCTCGGCCAGCCACAGCGCCCACGGCGCCATCGCGACGACCGACACGAACACGCCGTAGCTGAGCCACACGACGTCGAACGAGCACAGCGCGAAGGCGACGCCCGCGACGATCCCCGGCCAGAAGCCGAGCCGCAGCTCGCGCGCGAGCAGGTACGTGCCGAAGCCGGCGAACCACAGCTTCAGCGCGGCCGCGACGCCGAGGCCGTAGTTGAGCGGCAGGATCCACAGCGGCAGGCTGAACGGGCTCAGCCACGCGATCTGCGAGTTGGCCCACAGCGGGGTGCCGCCGAACGCGTAGGGGTTCCAGGCCGGGAACGTGCCGGCGTGGATCAGCCGGCGGGCGAGCACGTCCCACGCGTAGTAGGAGTAGGGGACGTCGCCGAGGTCGGTGTTGAGCCAGCGTTCGACGCCGGCGGGCGCGAGCGCGTGAAACGGCGGCTGGAGGTACACGAGCGCCGTCGGCGACAGCACGTGGCCCGCCAACAGCGCCGGCCACAGGTACACGAGCACGAGGAGACCCAGCAGCAGCGCTGCGGACCGATGCTCGTGGGCGCGGAATGCGCGGACGATCGAGCCGAAGCGCGCCGACGCGGCCCCCCGGTCCCCCGATGCCATCTGCGCGGCCGCCGCCCGACTCCCCCGATGGGAGCGGCTGACCATGCGCCATTGTTACCAGAAGCGGGTGCGACGGCGGGCGGGCAGGCCGCCGGCCGGTGTCCTCAGGACTTGGCCGGCTTGCGCTCGCCCGGCCACACGCCGAACAGGTGCTGGAACGTTCTTGCGCCGGCGCGGTCGACGGCGGCGCGCGTGGCAGCGAACGTCGCGCCCTGAAGCGCAGCGGCGCCGACGATGCGCGGCAGGCTCGCGCGCTCGGTCGTCGCTCTCGGCGGCGCGGCGTCGTCGATGCGCGACCACAGCGCGTCGAAGATGCGGCGCGAGAGCATCCCGCCGACGATGCCGGCGACGATCCCGAACGGCTTGTAGAGCAGCTTCATCGGCGCGAAGCCTACCCGCAGCGACGGTTCCCCTCGCATGGCGACCACCGGGTCGGGCACACTGTCACCAAGCAGACGACCAGCGAGCACAGGTGGCGGGATGACCGATGCAGCCCACTCCCCCGACGACGGCGCAGCCGAGGAGCTGCTGCGCCGGGCCCTGCTCGACGCCTCCGACGCGGCCGCCGTCTCGCTCGCGGTCGGCGGCCTGCCGGTCAGCGAGGCGGTCACGGTCGTCTTCCACGGCCGCCGCGATCTCGGCACGATCCAGACGTACGTCGCACGCGGGCACCGCGGCGCCGGCGAGACGATCGCCGCGCGCGAGCTGCTGCGCGTGCCGTGCGACCTCGACCTGGGCGAGGCGGAGGATCGCGAGGAGGCGGCGCGGCTCTACCTCGAGCAGGCGACGGCGCTGCGCGACGCGCTCGTCGGCGCCGACACGGTGCTCGACGTGTGGCGCGAGCCGCTGGAAGAGCTGGCGGAAGGCGACGTGACGGTCGTGCGCTCGCTCGAGCTGCGCACGCCGCTGCCGGCCCATCGCCTGCTGCCGGTCGCGCTCGTCGCGCCCGAGCGCCGGCTCGTCGTCGCGCCCGTCTGCGGCGCGCGCACGCTCGCCGAGGGCAGGCCGCCGCTCGGGATCGCCTGCGCCCAGCAGGACCTCGCGCGCATCTACCCGCTGCCCGACGACCCGCAGCGCTGCCTGGCCGAGTTCGCCGAGCTGGCGGCCGCGCACGCGCGCGAGTTGGCGGCGCGGCTCGAGCGCCAGGAGGCGTCGGTCGAACGCTTCCTGGAGCTGAGCGGCGAGGACCCGCCGTCGCCGCTCCTCTGACCGATCCGCGATGATGCCGCCGCGATGCGGCGCCCGGTACGGATTCTGCTCCTCGTGGTCGGGATCGTCGCGTTCGTGGCGATCAGCCTCGGGCTCGGGCGCGTGCTGAGCGCCAACGGCGCGGAGCAGGACGCGATCCTCGCGCTGCTGCGGACGCAGGCGCGCGGCGACGCCGCCGGCATGGTCGCGCAGATCGAGGGCTGCGCCCGCCGGCCGAGCTGCATCACGAGCGCGCGTGCGAACGCGACGCGCCTGCGCGCGCCCGGCAAGGTCGAGCTCGTGCGGCTCGACGCCTCGACGAGCTTCTCGCTCGGCGGCACGAGCGGTGTCGCGCGGGTGGTGTGGAAGACGCCGACGCACGAGACCGTGGTCCAGTGCGTGAGGGTCGACCGCGGCGGCGACGTGATCGGCGGCCTGTCGGTCGAGCTACGCGCGCTCAGCGGCCCGATCGGCCACCAGTCGGCCTGCCCGTCAGGGTCCTGACAACAGGCCCGTCACGCGGCTGCCGTACTCTGCCAGGGGGATGCGCCGTCGTCTGCTGTTCCTCCCCCTGGTCGCGCTCGTCCTCGCGCTCGCGCCCCCCGCGTTCGCCGCCGCCCCGGCTGGCGGGGTCGGTGCCCCCTCCGTCGTGGAGACGCCGAGCGCGAGACCGCACAAGATCGAGGGGCAGGATCGCCGCTACCTGCTCGGCGGCGTCTGGCTGATGCGGATGGACCCGGCCGACGCCGGTCTCGCGCAGCGTCTGTACGCGCAGACGAGCACCGACGGCTGGAGCGCGACGACCGTCCCCAGCGCCTGGAACGCGGGCGACGACAGCCAGCCGAGCTTCCTCGGCTCGGTCGCCTGGTACCGCAAGGACTTCCGCCTGCCGTCGCGCGCCGCGGCGCTCGCCTGGATCGCGCGCTTCGAGTCGGTCAACTTCCGCGCTACGGTCTGGCTCAACGGCCGTCAGCTCGGCACCCACGTCGGCGGCTACCTGCCGTTCGAGCTCGACCTGTCGAACGTCAGCCGCAGCGGCGTCAACCACCTCGTCGTGCGGGTCGACAACCGCCGCACGCCGGCCGACTCGAACGGCGCGCCCGGGGAGATCCCGCAGCCGCCCGGCGGCTGGTGGAACTACGGCGGCCTGTTGCGCGAGGTCTCGATCCGCGCCGTCGACCGCGTCGACATCGAGGACGTGCAGGTGCAGCCGCAGCTTCCCTGCCCGCGCTGCTCCGCGACGATCCTGCTGGGCGCGAACGCGCGCAACCTCTCGCGCGCCACCCAGCTCGTGCACCTCACCGGTCGCTTCGGCGGTGCACCGGTCGACTTCGGCTCGCAGACGATCCGCGCCGGCGCCAGCGCCACGTTCGCGGGCCATCTCGTCGTCAGGCACCCGAAGCTGTGGTCGCCGGCGCACCCGACCCTCTACGCCCTGCGGCTCGCGGCCACCGCGGCGCAAGGCCACAAGCACGCCACGCCGGCCGCCGGCTACACGCTGCGCACCGGCATCCGCACGCTGACGGTCGATGGCGCCGGCCGGCTGATCCTCAACGGCACCACGGTCGTGCACTTCCGCGGCGTCGCGCTGCACGAGGACACGCTCACGAACGGCCCGGTCGAGGACCACGCGACGCGCCTGCGCCTGATCGCGCTGCTGAAAGCGACCCACTCGACGTTCGTGCGCGCGCACTACCCGCTCGACCCCGACTTCGAGGACCTCGCCGACCAGAACGGCATCCTGCTGTGGTCCGAGATCCCGGCGAGCTACCAGCTCCCGGAGGTGGATCTCGGCCGTCCCGCCTTCCGCGGCCTCGCGCTCGACGAGCTGAGAGCGAACGTCCTCGCCAACCGCAACCACGCGGCCGTCGCCGCCTGGTCGATCGGCAACGAGATGCCGAGCGCGCCGGGGCCGCGCCAGACCTCCTACATCGCGGCGGCCGCCGCGCTCGCGAAGCAGCTTGACCCGACGCGGCCGGTCGCGCTCGCGTTCGCGGGGCATCCGGAGACGGCCTGCCAGCCGGCCTACGGCCCGATCGACCTGCTGGGGATGAACGACTACTTCGGCTGGTACACGGGCTTCGGCGGCAACATCGCCGACCGCGACCTGCTGCCGAGCTTCCTCGACGCGCTGCGCCGCTGCTACCCGCACAAGGCGCTCGCCGTGACCGAGTACGGCGCGGAGGCGAACCGCGACGGCCCGGTCGAGGAGAAGGGCACATACCAGTTCCAATCCGACTTCATCAGATTCCAGCTCGGCGTCTTCGCCACCAAGCCCTGGCTCACCGGCGCGACGTACTTCACGCTGCAGGAGTTCCGCGTGCGGCCGTTCTGGGGCGGCGGCAACCCGTGGGGCTCGCCGCCGCTGCACACGAAGGCCGTCGTGCGGCTGGACTGGTCGGAGAAGCCGGGCTTCTCGGTGCTCGCCGCCGGGCAGGCGAAGGTGCGCCAGTACGTGCCGCTGCGTTAGTACCGGGCGGGTGTGCGGGCCGGCGCCGGCGCGTGCTCGCGTCGGCGCGCGGGCGGCGGGAGCAGGTCGGCGAGGCGCGCGGGCTCGCGCAGGCGCACGCGTGCGGGGACGGCGTCGGGCAGCGGGATGCCGCCGCCGCGCGGGCCGCGCGGCGCGACCGGCTGGAGACGGTCGCTCCCGCCGCCGCCCTGGTCGTCGTCCTCCTCGCCGCGACCGACGAGCGGGACGATCCGTTCGTCGCGCAGCAGCGGCAGCAGCAGCACCGCTGCGAAGCCGAAGCCGAGCAGATGCAGACCACCCAGGAGTGCGACGAGCAGCGTCTCGTCCGCCATGGGGTGAGCGTAGCGTCACGCGCCGGGCTGCGCACGAATTGCGCTAAGCTCCCTCGCCGCTCATGGCCGACGACACGACCACACTCACCGTCGCCCCCCGCTCCGTCGAGGGGTCCCGCGCGAACCGCCGCCTGCGCCGCACCGGGCTCGTCCCCGGCGTCGTCTACGGCGGCGAAGGTGAGCCGATCGCCTTCCAGGTCGACGCGCGCACGCTTCGCAACGCGCTCGCCCACGGCGGCGCCGTCATCACGCTCACCGTCGAGGGCGAGGGCGAGACGCCGGTCGTGCTCAAGGACCAGCAGCGCCACCCGGTCACGGGCGACACGATGCACATCGACCTGCTGCGCGTCGACCTCAGACAGAAGATCGGCGCCGTCGTCGTGCTCGAGCTGACCGGCGGCGACGACGCCCCCGGCGTGAAGGCCGGCGGCGTGCTCGAGCAGGTCACGCGCGAGCTGAACATCGAGGCGCTCCCGAACGAGATCCCCGACACGATCACGCTCGACGTGTCCGCCGCCGAGATCGGCGACACGATCACGCTTGCCGCCGTCACCGCGCCCACGGGCGTCGAGCTGCTCGACGACGCCGAGACGGTCGTCGTCACGCTCACCCCGCCGCGCCTCTCGACCGAGGGCGACGAAGAGATCGAGACCGAGACCGAGGTCGTCGGCGAGGCCGGCGCCGAGGGCGAAGCCGCTGCCGAGGGCGACTCCTCGGACGGCGGCGAGTAGCAGCACCGCGGTCGTGCGCCTGCCAGGGGCAGGACGCGCCGACTGGCTGATCGTCGGGCTCGGCAACCCTGGGTCGGAGTACGCTGGCACGCGCCACAACATCGGCTTCGAGGTCGCCAACGTGCTGGCTGAGCGCTGGGGCCTTCCGCGCGCAAAGCAGAAGTACGCCGGCCTGCTGACGGAGGGCCGTGCGGGGGCGCCTGCCGTCGGCGTCGACCAGCCGCGCGTCGCCGTGCTGTTGCCGCAGACGTACATGAACGAGGCGGGCCGCTCCGTCGGTCCCGCGCGTGGCGCGCTGAGAGTGCCGCTGGAGCGGGTGCTCGTCCTGCACGACGAGATCGACCTGCCGTTCGGCGAGATCCGCACGCGCCTGGGCGGCGGCCTGGCGGGCCACAATGGCCTGAAGTCCCTGAAGCGCGAGCTCGGCTCGGCCGACTTCGCGCGCGTGCGGATCGGGGTGGACCGCCCGCCGACGACCGACCCCGATCGCGTCGCCGCCTACGTGCTCGGGAAGTTCCGCGAGCCTGCGGCCGACGTGTCGGCGTTGGTGGCCGACGCGGCCGACGCGGCCGACGCGATCGTGCTCGGCTCGCGGTCGCTCGCGTAGCTGGCGCTCCGCTCGGGCGCCCGCGGCTGTGCGCCGCGCCCGCCGCGGGCATCGAGGGGGAGGGAGCAGTTACGCCGCCGTCCTTGCGCTCCTTTCTGCGCAGTCCGCGTCCCGGTTTGCGCAATCCCGGCCGCTCGTCCTGATGCGCGACGAGTTTCCCCCCTCAGAGGGACAAAACTCGTCGTGCATAAACCGGTGCATGCTGGGCCGGGGATCGCTGGCCGCTGAGCGCCCGCGCGGCCGGGGCCCGGCAACCGCCGCACTCCCCCCTCGATGCCCATCGGCCGACGCCTCGCCCGACCGCCGGCGCCTGAGCGGAGCGCCACACCGCGCCCGAGCCAACCCGCCACGTACACTCAAATCGCAAGGCCGCGCAGCCCCTGCGCGGCCATTCTGCGTGCCCTCCTCCATGCTCAGTGCCCTTCTCGCATACGCCGCCGACGACCCAGCGCTCGCAGCGCTCGCGCGCGAGGGCGGGCGGGCGTTCGCGTCGGTCTCGCTGAAGCCCTACGTGATCGCCGCTCTCGCGCAGGAGGACCCGGGCAAGCCGCTGCTCGTCGTCGCCGGCGACGATCGCCATGCGCGCGACCTCGCGGCGGACCTGCGCACCTGGCTCGCGCCGCGGCCGGTCCGCTTCTACCCGAGCCGTGGCGTCACGTACGAGTCGCACCTCGCGCCGCCGCCGCACCTCGTCGGTCTGCGCGTGGCGGCACTCGACGCGCTGCTCGACGAGACGAAGCACGAGCACGGCGCGCCGGTCGTGGTCGTCTCCGCCGTCGCGCTGTCGGAGAAGGTCCCCGATCCGAGCCTGCGCCCGCACGGCTTCACGCTCAGAAGAGGCGATCTGCTCGACCTCGACGAGCAGGCCGTCGAGCTCGTCAAGGCCGGCTACGAGCGCGTCGAGCAGGTCGAGGACCGCGGCCAGTTCGCGATCCGCGGCGGGCTGCTCGACGTCTTCCCCGCGACCGAGGACCATGCGGTGCGCGTCGACCTGTTCGACATCGAGATCGAGTCGCTGCGCTGGTTCTCCACGTTCACGCAGCGCTCGCTCGGCGACGTCGAGCAGGTCGAGATCGCGCCGGCCGCCGAGTTGGCCGCCGAGCACCGCGAGCTGGCCGAGACGGCCGCGCTGACGGACGAGGCCGAACGGCCCGACGTCGCGGAGCTGCTGCCCGTCCACGACTTCCACGCGATGCTCGACCTCGTCCCCGACGCGGCCGTGCTGATCGCCGCCGGTGAGGAGATCGCGCCGGCGCTCGTGGACCACTGGCAGGACGTCGTCGCCGCCTTCCACGACGACGATGCGCACCACCTCTACATCGCGCCCGGCGCGATCGAGACCGCGCTGGATGCGCGCGCCAAGGTGCGGCTGTCCGCGATCGACCAGGACCAGCCGGTCCAGTTCCGCGGCCAGGCGGCCGACGTCGCCGCACGCAGCGTCAAGGACGCCGAGCCGGAGCTGGAGAAGCTCGTGCGCTCCGGCTACCGCACCGTCGTCGCCTTCGGCGCCAGGGGCGAAGGCGAGCGCGCCGCCTACAACCTCGGTCGCCTGAAGGTCCGCTGGGTCAACGGCGCCGCTCCCCAGGGCGCGGACCTCGCCTTCGCCGAGGCGCGCCTGCGCGACGGCTTCGTCGCGCCCGGCTTCAGACTCGCCGTGATCCCCGAGCACCGGCTGTTCCGGCGCCGCGCCGCGCGCACCGGCGGGACGGGCGCGGGCGCCGGACGCCGCCGCGGCGCGCTGCGCTCCTTCACCGACCTGCGCACCGGCGACATCGTCGTGCACGAGGACCACGGCCTGGCGCGCTTCGCCGGCTTCGACACGAAGACCGTCGCCGGCGTCACGCGCGACTACCTGAACCTCGAGTACGCGGGCACCGACAAGGTCTTCCTGCCGGTCGACCAGTTCGCGAAGATCAGCCGCTACGTCGGCGCCGGCGGCGAGCACCCGCCGCTGTCGAAGCTCGGCGGGACCCGCTGGGAGACGATCAAGTCGCGCGCGCGCAAGGCGGCGCAGGAGCTGGCCGGCGAGCTGCTCAACCTCTACGCCGAGCGGCGCCGCCGCGAGGGCCACGCGTTCCCGCCGGACACGGACTGGCAGCGCGACTTCGAGGACGCCTGGCCCTACCGCGAGACGCCCGACCAGCGCGAGGCGATCGAGCAGGTGAAGATCGACATGGAGACGGCGCGGCCGATGGACCGCCTCGTCTGCGGCGACGTCGGCTACGGCAAGACCGAGGTCGCGCTGCGGGCCGCCTTCAAGGCCGCCAACGACGGCAAGCAGGTGATGGTGCTCGTGCCGACGACGATCCTCGCCCAGCAGCACTACGGCACCTTCTCGGAGCGCTTGAAGGACTACCCGTTCACGATCGAGCACGTGTCGCGCTTCCGCCCGGCGGCCGACCAGAGAGCCGCGATCAGAGCGTTCGGCGACGGCAGAGTCGACATCTTGATCGGCACCCACCGGCTGCTCTCGCGCGACGTTCGCGCGAGAGACCTCGGGCTGCTGATCGTCGACGAGGAGCAGCGCTTCGGCGTCAAGCAGAAGGAGCTGCTGCGTCAGGTCAAGCTGAGAGTCGACGTGCTGGCGATGAGCGCCACGCCGATCCCGCGCACGCTGCAGATGTCGATTGCGGGGATCCGCGACCTGTCGGTGATCGAGACGCCGCCGGAGGGCCGCCGACCCGTCAAGACGTACGTCGGGGAGTACGACGAGCAGCTCGTGAAGGCGGCGATCGAGCGCGAGCGGGCGCGCAGAGGGCAGGCGTTCTTCCTGCACAACCGCGTCGAGACGATCGACGAGACGGCCGAGCGGCTGCGCGGGCTCGTGCCCGAGGCGCGCTTCGTCGTCGCGCACGGCCAGCTCGACGAGCAGGAGCTCGAGCAGCGGATGCTGATGTTCCTGCGCGGCGACGCCGACGTGCTCGTGGCGACGAGCATCATCGAGTCGGGCATCGACATCCCGCAGGCGAACACGCTGATCGTCGAGCGCGCCGACCACTTCGGCCTCGCGCAGCTCTACCAGATACGCGGGCGCGTGGGCCGGAGCCGCGAGCGCGCATACGCGTACCTGCTGTATCCGTCGGCGGCTGCGCTCACGCCCGACGCGGCGCAGCGGCTGTCGGCGCTGTCGGACTACACGGAGCTCGGCGCGGGCTTCAAGGTCGCGATGCGCGACCTCGAGCTGCGCGGCGCCGGCAGCCTGCTCGGCGACGAGCAGTCCGGCCACGTCGCCGCGCTCGGTTTCGAGCTGTACATGCAGATGCTCGACGAGGCGGTCGCCGAGCTCGGTGGGGAGGAGGGCCGCGTCGAGGACGAGCGCGAGCCGGTGCGGCTCGACGTCAACGTCGACGCGTACGTCCCGGCCGACTACGTCCCCTACGAGCAGGCGAAGATCGACGTGCACCGCCGCATCGCGGGGGCCGTCGAGGTGGCGGAGCTGCACGAGCTGCGCGCCGAGCTGGACGACCGCTTTGGTCCGCTGCCGCCGCCGCTGGAGAACCTGCTGCTGCTGCAGCAGGCCCGCATCAAGCTCGGCGAGGCGGGAGCGCGGGCCGTCAGCTTCCGCGGCGGGCGTCTCGCGGTCACGCCGATCGAGCTCGACTCGCGCCGCGCGAAGCGGATCCGCGAGGAGATCCCGGAGGCGCTCTACGAGTCGGGCAAGTCGCAGCTCTCGATGCGCGTGCCGGAGGACCCGGCGGCGCGCTTCCCGGCCGTCGTTCGGGCCGCCGACGTGCTGCTGGCGGTCACGCGCGAAGCAGCATAATCCCCTGCAAATGGCGCAACTCTGGATTATGAACCCGACCGTGCTCGCTAAAAGTTGGATAACGATTCGCGGTACTGACGCACACGGCGTCGCGGGTCCGCTACAGTGCCCCTGCTCGTGAGGAAAACACTTCGCATCCTTCTGGCGCTGGGCGCCTTTTTTGTGGCCGCAATCGTGCTCGCCGCCTGCGGCGGCAGCAGCAGCAACAGCGTGCCCAGCAACGCGGTCGCCAGCGTCGACGGCACGGCCATCACGAAGGCGGACTACGCCAAGTGGGCGGCCATCACCGCGAGAGGCTCCGCTCAGGGCGGCGCGGTCGTCGTCCCGGACCCGCCGGCGTTCACGGCCTGCATCGCCACGCTGCGCAGACAGACGAGACCGGTCAGAGGCCAGCCGGCCCCGACGGACGTCACCCTCCGCGCTCAGTGCAGACAGGTCAACGACCAGCTCATCCAGCAGACGATGGGCACCTTGATCCAGAACGTCTGGATCGAAAAGGAAGCGAAGGCCCAGGGCGTGTCGATCACGGACGCCGAAGTCCAGAGACAGCTCGCGCTGACGAAGAGACAGTCCTTCCCCACCGAAGCGGCCTACCAGAGATTCCTCAGACAGTCCGGCATGACGCCCGCCGACGTGCTCGACCGGATCCGCGTCCAGGCGCTGGCAGCGAAGCTGACGAGAAAGATCCAGAACAGCGCCGCGCCCGTCACCGACGCGCAGATCCAGAGCTACTACGAAAGAAACAGAGCGCAGTTCGCGGTGCCCGAGCGGCGCAACGTGCAGCTCATCCTCACCAGAGACCTGGCGCAGGCGAACGCCGCCAAGAGCGCCGTCCAGGGTGGGACGAGCTGGGCCGCCGCCGCGAAGAAGTACTCGACCGACGCCGCCTCGAAGGCGACCGGGGGACAGCTCAACGGCGTCAGCCAGGGCCAGCAGGACAGAGCGTTCGACCAGTCCGCCTTCACCGCCAAGAAGGGCGTGATCGTCGGGCCGGTCAAGGGCCAGTTCGGCTACTACGTGATCCGCGTGACCGGCATCACGCCCGCCCAGCAGACGTCGCTGGCGGCCGCCAGAGCGCAGATCAGCGCGCTGCTCCAGCAGCAGGGTCAGCAGCAGAAGATGGCCTCGTTCATCAGAGACTTCCAGACCCGCTGGAAGGGCAAGACGAACTGCCGCACCGGCTACGTCGTCCAGCTCTGCACCAACGCGCCGACGCCCAGAACCACCTCGACGGCCGGCGGCACAGTCGCCACGACCTCGGGCGCAAGCACCAGCGGCAAGTAGCATCCGCGCGTGAGCGCGAGTGGGCCGGAGATCCAGGAGGCGCTGCTGCGTCTCGACGACCTCACGCGCCGGCTGCGGACCGAGTGCCCGTGGGATCGCGAGCAGGACGAGCGCACGATCGTCCCGCACACGCTGGAGGAGGCCTACGAGCTCGCCGATGCCGCGCAGCGTCGCGACGACGGCAAGCTGCTCGACGAGCTCGGCGACGTCCTCTTCCAGGTCCACTTCCTCTCGCTGCTGCTGGAGGAGCGCGGCGCCGGCGACCTCGCCGCGGTCGCCGAGCACTGCCGCCAGAAGCTGATCCGGCGCCATCCGCACGTCTTCGGCGAGGTCGAGGTCGCGAACGCCGGCGAGGTGCTGCGCAACTGGGACGAGATCAAGAAGGGCGAGGACGGGCGCGAGCCCGGCGTCTTCGGCGAGGTGCCGGAGAACCTGCCGTCGCTGCTGCACGCGCGCAAGGTGCAGCGGCGGGCCGCCTCGAGCGGCTTCGACTTCGAGGGCGTCGAAGGCCCGCTGCAGTCTGTGCGCGACGAGCTGGACGAGCTGGAGGCCGTGGCCCACGCTGATGGCGACAGCGCCCGCGACGAGCGCTTCCACGAGCTTGGCGACGTGCTGTTCGCGGCCGTCAACGTCGCGCGCAAGCTGAAGGTCGATCCCGAGCTGGCGCTGCGCGCGGCGAGCGAGCGCTTCCGCGGCCGGGTCGAGGACGGCGTCGCCGTCGCCGCGCGCGACGGCCGCGCCTGGGAGGATCTCACGCCCGACGAGCAACTCGCCTACTACGCGCGCGGCCGCCTGCTGCGCGACGCCGCCCCCCGACCAGGAGAGCCCAGCGAATGAGCCAGATCGAGCACGTGCACGCCCGCCAGATCCTCGACAGCCGGGGCAACCCGACCGTCGAGGTCGAGCTGTCCCTGCGCTCGGGCGCCTGGGGCCGCGCGGCCGTGCCGTCGGGGGCGTCGACCGGCGAGTACGAGGCGACCGAGCTGCGCGACGGCGGCGAGGCGTACCTCGGCAAGGGCGTGACGAAGGCGGTCGGCAACGTCAACGGTGAGATCGCGACGGCGGTGCGCGGCCGCGACGCGACAAACCAGGCCGGCATCGACCGGCTGCTGATCGAGCTGGACGGCACGCCGAGCAAGTCGCGCCTCGGCGCGAACGCGATCCTCGCCGTCTCGCTCGCGGCGGCCCACGCGGCGGCGGCGGAGGAGCGCCAGCCGCTGTGGCGCTACCTCGGCGGCGACGCGGCGCACAGCCTGCCGGTGCCGATGATGAACGTGCTCAACGGCGGCGCGCACGCCGACAACAAGGTCGACTTCCAGGAGTTCATGGTCGTGCCGTACGGCGCGAGAACGTTCTCGCAGTGCCTGCAGATCGGCGCCGAGGTCTTCCACCACCTCAAGAAGACGCTGCACGACCGCGGCCTCGGCACCGCCGTCGGCGACGAGGGCGGCTTCGCGCCCGACCTCGCCTCCAACGAGGCGGCGCTCGAGGTGCTGATGGCCGGCATCAGAGCCGCGGGCTACGTGCCCGGCGAGGACGTCGCGATCGCGCTCGACCCCGCCACCAGCGAGATCTACGACAACGGCCGCTACGTGCTCGAGCACGAGGGCCGCTCGCTGTCGGCGGCCGAGCTGGCCGACTACTGGGCCGACCTCGCCGCCCGCTACCCGATCGTCTCGATCGAGGACGGCATGGACGAGGGCGACTGGGACGGCTGGGCGACGCTCACGCAGCGCCTCGGCGAGAAGGTCCAGCTCGTCGGCGACGACCTGTTCGTGACGAACTCGCAGCGGCTCAGACGCGGGATCGACCAGAGAGTCGGCAACTCGATCCTCATCAAGGTCAACCAGATCGGCACGCTGACCGAGACGCTCGACGCGATCAAGATGGCGCGCGAGGCCGGTTACAGCGCCGTCATGTCGCACCGCTCCGGCGAGACCGAGGACGTCACGATCGCCGATCTCGCGGTCGCCACCGGCTGCGGTCAGATCAAGACGGGCGCGCCCTCGCGCTCGGACCGCGTGGCGAAGTACAACCAGCTGCTGCGGATCGAGGAGGCCCTGGGCGCTGACGCCGCCTTCCCGGGCCGCAGCGCCTTCAGACGCGCCGGCTGACGCACGAGAAGGAGAACGCGGGCGGCTCGCGAAGGAGTCGCCATGCCGCCCGCCAGCTCCGCCTCCGCCCGCCGTCCGCCCGCCGTCAGCCCGATCGGCGCCGCCGCGCTGCGCGTGCGCTGGGACCGCGTGGGGCGGATCGCGCTGCTCGTCGTGCTGCTGCTCGTCGCGCTGGCGTACATCGGCCCGGCGCGCTCGCTGTTGTCGACGTGGCACACGTCGAGCGCGCAGCAGGCCCAGCTCCACGCGCTCCAGCGCCAGCACCAGGCGCTGCTGCAGCGCGCGCGCTCGCTGCGCGCCCCGAGCACGGTGCAGGCGGAGGCGCGCCGGCTTGGGATGGTCAAGCCGGGCGAGCAGTCGTACGTCGTGCAAGGCCTGCCGGGCGGCTGAGCCGCTCAGCTTCGCGGTAGTCGGCCGCCGGGTACCCTGCCGGCGATGCACGTCGACACCGCCCTGCAGCTCTGGAGCGACGGCCAGCGGCGCCTGAGCCGCGCCGAGCCGGACGAGCGGCGTCTGCTGGAGCGCGTCAGCGACCGCATCGTCGACGAGCTGCGCCGGCGGCTCGGCGGCTCCTTCACGACCGGCGAGCTGGCGGACCTCTACAGCGCCGGCACCGACTGGTGCCTCGACGTCGCGATCGCGACCGTGCCGAACGACCCGCGCGGCTGGGACGCCCAGACGGCCGGCGACGCAGCCTTCGCCCGCTACGTCCGCGAGGCAGCCGACTGGTCAGGCGGCCGCCGCCGCGATCCCGATGAGATCGAGCAGCAAGAACAGCCGCTCGACCAGCCGTAAGTCGCTGGAACTACTGGTCGTCTGACTCAAGGCGCTTGATCACGATCTGATCCTCTTCGATCGTGATCTCGACGGGGCGGTGGCCGGCCCAGTGCTCGGCGTAGA
>CAZGJV010000012.1:27297-88846 GCA_964525715.1 uncultured Conexibacter sp.
TCCTCTTCGATCGTGATCTCGACGGGGCGGTGGCCGGCCCAGTGCTCGGCGTAGACGGGGTCGTCCTGCACGGCCGGGTCGAGCCACAGGCCGTAGCCCTCGTCGCCGTGGTCGAACGTGCCCTCGAGCGGACCGGTGCGCGCCTTGCGGCGGCGACCGCCGCGGCGACCGCGGCGACGCGACGGCTTCTCGCCGTCCTCGTCTTCGTCCTCTTCGTCGTCGGGCGCGGCGGCCTTGCGGGAGCGGGCTCTCGCGGCAGCCTGCTTGGCGGCCTCGGCCTCCTCGCGCTCGCGCTCCTTCTGCGCGGCCTCGAGCTCGGCGGCGATCAGCGCGTCGTCCTCGGCGCGCAGGTCGATCTCGTCGTCGAAGTCGACGGCGCCGTTGGGCTCCGCCTCGTCGGGCACGAGCTCGTTCTCGCGCTTGAACGCGGCGATCTGCTGCGTCGTGACCTCGAGCTGGTGGGCGATCCAGGCGTCGGTGCGGCCCTGGCGGACCCACGTGCGGATCTGGTTAAGTTGGGGGCGAAGCGATCTGCGTGGCATCGGCCGGGCAGACTAGCGAATGTGGGCGCCCGGCGATCCGCCGGGAAATGGGGAGCACGGCCTGACCGGCGGGTATCCTTCGTCTTCGGGCTTTCGGCATCCCACCGCCTCGCCGTCCGAACGCCCATCCGGCCACCATGGACAGCAGGGAGGCAGCGCCGCAATGTTGGTCCTGACGCGCAAGTCCAACCAGAGCATCATGATCGGGGACGACATCGAGGTCTCGGTCCTCGCGATCATGGGGGAGAAGGTGCGGATCGGCATCCAGGCGCCGCGTGACGTGCCGGTCTTCCGCAAGGAGGTCTACCTGGAGATCCAGGAGGAGGCCGCCGCCGAAGGCGCGCGCGAGGAGGTCGACGCGGCGCTGCGGGACATCGGCGCCGAGAGCTGACGCGGCGGTCGTCGCGGCCACCCGGCCGCGCCCGCGGCGGCCCGGGCTCTCAGCCCATCGCGTAGTAGAGCGTCTCGAACATCGCGACCGTGACCACGACGGCGGTCACGACGATCGAGAGCACGAGGAACGCGAAGCGCCAGGAGCCGTGCTTGTGCACGCGCTCCAGGTGGCGCTGGCGCGTGCGCTGGACCGCGGTCTCCCGCAGTCGCTCGCGTCGCGCGCGATCCTGGGTCGTCTCCTCGAAGAAGGCCTGCTCGAGCTGAGCGAGGCTCTGACGCATCTTCATCGGCAGGAAACCCTAGCAGCGTGCCGAACGCGCGCGAGCATCGCTCAGCAGGCGCCCCACAGCCCGGCGCCGGCCGCGCGCGCCGCCTGCTGGAGCGCGCCGAAGCGCTCGGCGTCGGCCGTGTTGGGCGCGATCTCGAGCGTGCGTGCAGCGCCGTCCTGCACCAGCTGCGCGTTGACGAGCAGGCCGTCCCGCGCGCGGTAGACGTAGGCGAGCAGGCGGCGGTAGCGGTCGCGCAGCTCGCGATCGAAGCGCAGCGTCAGCGGCGTGCCGGCGGCGCCCAGCAGGCGCGCGTTGAGGTCGTGCGCCTGCGGGCCGAAGCACTGCACGGGCGTGTTCGGCTTGACCGTCTCGGGCGTGTCCATGCCGATATAGCGGACGCGCTCCTCGCGCCCGTCGACCTGCACGACGATCGTGTCGCCGTCGATCACGCGCTCCAGGCGGGCGCTCGCCGAGCCGCCCGCTCTGAACGGCTCGCCGCCTCCGCCGCCGAGCCAGCCGGGGACGTGAACGTCGCCGAGCACGAGCCCGCCGGCCAGCAGCAGGACGATCCAGGGAAGCGCACGCGGCCAGGTCATCGGCCGAGGCTACGACGCCCGCCTGCGGCGGCGCAGCCCGACTTCGTGACGATTCAGCGCAATCGCGCGCGCATCGCCGCCGTGCGGCTGCGTGGCTACGCGACTTCCTGCTGCTCGTACACGCCGATGAAGCGCAGGTAGTTGTCGGCCACCTGCGAGGCGGCGTCCTCGCGCGAGATCGAGCCGTCGAGGAAGCCTCTCAGCGCGTCCCACCAGATCGAGCGGCCGATCGCGAAGCCGACGAAGCCCTCGACCGGCGCCGCCTCGCGCAGCCAGTGGTCGACCTTCGCGTCGCTGGCGCCGCGGCCGAGCAGCACGCAGACGACGTTCTCGCGGCCCTCGCCCGAGCGCGCCTGCTCGGCGAGCATCTGCGCGTCGGCCTGGGCGTCGACGCCCTCGATCTTCCAGATGTCGACCTCGATGCCGGCGTTCTGGATGTCCTCGAGCGCGCGGCGCATCAGCTCCGGGCGCAGCTCGGCGTCATAGCGGTCGGTGTCGCCGCCGACGGCGGCGAGCTGGTCGTCCTCGGCCGGCACGAGCAGCTCGAACAGGAACAGGCGGTCATTGGCGTGCAGCCAGTCGGACAGGCGCTTGAGGCGGCCGAGCTGGCGCTCGTTCATGTCCGCGTCGCCGTCGGGGTTGTAGCGCACGAGCACCTTGTTGAAGGCGGGGTCGAACTGCTCGATGTGGGCGCCGAAGTCGTCGCCGTACTGGAAGTCGAACTCGTTCTGGCCGCTCTTCTCGATCGGCATCGCGAGCTTGAGGCCCTTCGCCTTCGCGCGGCTCGGCACGTCACTGCCGAACTGCTCGTCGACGAGCACGCCGGTCGCGCCGGCCTCGGCGCCGCGCTGGACCGCCAGCTCCATGCCCTCGTAGATCAGCCGCTTGGCGTCGGCGATCGTCTCCGTCTCCTCGGGCGACGGGTCGCCGGCGATCCCGAACATCTTCTTCTGGAACGAGCCGCGGTGGTCGAACGCGAGGATGTAGAGCTTGCCGTCGTAGCCGAGAGCCATAGTGAGGTCGTCCTTCGTCGGGGGCAGTTGGCGGATCTGCGCCGGGCGAGTCTACCCGTGGCGTGCGGTTTGCAGCGCCTCTGGGCCGGCTACGCTGGCCGCCCGTGGACGCCAACTTCACCGGTCCCAACTACACGCTCGGCATCGAGGAGGAGCTGATGATCCTCGACGCCGAGTCGCTTGAGCTGGTCAACGCGATCGAGTCGCTGCTCGAGGGCCAGCCGCCCGAGCGCGTCAAGCCCGAGCTGATGGAGTCGGTGCTGGAGATCGCGACCTCGCCGCAACCGAACGCGGCGGAGGCGGGGAGCGAGTTGCGCGCGCTCCGCGCCCAGGTCGCGCGGGCGGCCGCCGCGAAGGGTCTCACGATCGGCGCCGCCGGCACGCACCCGTTCGCGCTGTGGGAGGACCAGCGGATCGTCGGGCGCGACCGCTACCGCGACCTCGTCAGCGACCTGCGCTTCGTCGCGCGCCAGGAGCTGCTGTTCGGCCAGCACGTGCACGTCGGCCTCGACGACCGCGAGAAGGCGATCCACGTCGCCAACGGCATGCGCGTGCACCTGCCAGTGCTGCTCGCGTTGAGCGCCAACTCGCCCTTCTGGCGCGCGGACGCGACCGGCCTGGCATCGACGCGCACGCCGATCTTCCGCGCCTTCCCGCGCGTCGGCATCCCGCCGACGTACGACGACTGGGACGACTACGCCGAGAAGATCGGCTTCATGGTCGACAGCCGTGTGATCGAGGACTACACGTACCTCTGGTACGACGTGCGCCCGCATCCGCGCCTCGGGACCGTGGAGATCCGCGTGATGGACGCGCAGACGCGCGTCGAGCACACGCTCGGGCTGGCCGCACTGATCCAGGCGATGGTCAAGGAGCTGGCCGAGCACTTCGAGGCTGGCACGCCGCTCACGCGCTACCCGCACCAGATGGTCGACGAGAACAAATGGCTCGCCGCCCGCCACGGGCTCGACGGCGAGCTGGTCGACCTGCCCTCGCGCGATCGCGTGCCCACGCGCGAGCTGGCGCGCCGGCTGCTCGACCGCCTGCGCCCGCACGCCGAGGAGCTGGGCTCGGCGGCCGAGCTGGCGGGTGTGGAGGACCTGTTGGAGCGCGGCAACGGCGCCGCGCGCCAGCTCGTCGTGCACGAGGCCAACCACGACCTGCGCGAGGTCGTGGCGGAGATCGCGGCGGCCACCGTGGACGTAGGGTGAGGCGCCGTCGGGCAGCCGCTCCGGCGGCTTCCCCCCGCGGTCTAGAATCGATCGGGTGACCAGCGGCGGCCCCGACCTGTTCGTGATCTGCAAGCACTGCGGATCGGAGGTCAGCCCTTACATCACCGAGTGCCCGTACTGCGGCAGCCGCCTGCGCAAGCGCGCGCCGAAGCTCGATCGCGAAGGCCGTCTGTCCGAGAAGGAACGCCGCCGTGCCAAGCGCCGTTCGCCGGCGCCGTCGCTCGGACCGCTGAGGCGCGGCGAGATACCGGGGATCCGCCCCGACGGCCGCCCGTACGCGACGATCCTGCTCGTGGGCGCCAGCATCGTGCTGCTCGTGCTGGTGAGAGCCGGGGCGATCGGGCTCGGCCGCCTTGCCGTCATCGGCCCGCTCGACCGCAACACGCGCGAGATCTTCACGGCCCCGTTCGCCTACGACAACAGCGGATACGCGTTCGTCGCGCTGTTCGCGATCGCGCTGTTCGGGTGGCTCGTCGAGCGCCGGCACGGGCCGATACCCGTCCTGCTGCTGTTCCTCGCCGGGGGCGCGGGCGGCATGGCGGTCGCCGCCGCCGTGCAGACGTTCCCGCTGGCGCTCGGCGGCAACGGCGCCGCGCTCGCGCTGTTGGTCGCGTGGGCGATTCCCGACCTGCGCGACCTGCGCCGCCGCCGCGAGATCGACGGCGACCTGCTCGGCGCGGGCGTGTTCGCCGCCGTCCTGCTGCTGCTGTCGGTGGCGGTCGAGTGGGCCGACCCGCTCGCGGGCGCGACCGGCGTCGTAGCCGGCGCGGCGCTCGGCTATCCGCTCGCGCGGCTCGCGGGCGGACGCTGACGCGCCACATCGCCGCCGCCGTATGATCCGCCGCAGTGGAGCGCGCCTACACCGACGCGGAGCTGGACGCGGCGCTGGCCGCGCTGAGCGAGGAGGGCCGGCTGCGCGAGGCGCAGCGGCTCGTCGCGCGCGCCGCGCCGCAGCTCCACCGCGTGCTCGACGAGGCGCTCGCGGCCGGCGGCTGGTTCGGCGAGACGCACGAGCAGGCTGTCAGCGCGGCGGCCGACGCCGGCGACACGGCGGCGCGCCGCCAGGCGATCGGCACGCTCGTGGAGGAGGAGACGCGACTGGGCATGCTCGTCGGCGTGGCCGTCGGCTTCGAGCTGGCGCGCACGCTGGACACCACCGGAACTTCGACCGAAGGGGACTGACGATGGAGCTGCGCTTCCTGGGCCACGCGGCCTTCGCCTTGAGCGACGGCGAGACGACCGTGCTCATCGACCCGTTCCTGACGCACAACCCGAGAGCGGCTGCCAGCGCGGACGAGGTCGAGGCCACCACCATCCTGCTCACGCACGGCCACGCCGACCACCTCGGCGATACGGTCGCGATCGCCAAGCGCACCGGCGCGACGGTCGTCGCGATCGTCGAGCTGGCGAACGAGATCGGCGCGCAGGACGTCGACGTGCGCGACCCGAACCTCGGCGGTACCGTCACGTTCGACTGGGGCTGGGCGAAGCTCGTCCCGGCGTGGCACACGGCCGTCTCGCCGAGCGGCACGGCGCATACGCCGGCCGGCCTGCTGATCGAGTTCAAGGGCACGACGATCTACCACGTCGGCGACACGTGCCTCTTCTCCGACCTGCAGCTCGTCGGCCGCGGGCGCGAGATCGACGTCGCGCTGGTGCCGATCGGCGGCCACTACACGATGGACCGCCACGACGCGGTCGACGCGGCGCGGCTGATCGGCGCCAAGACGGTCGTGCCGATCCACTACGACACGTTCCCGCCGATCGAGACCGACGCGCAGGCCTACAAGGCCGACGTCGAGGCGCAGACGAGCTCGCGCGTCGTCGTGCTGGCGCCGGGCGAGACGCTCTCGCCATGACGCACGCGATCGTCCTGATCCAGGCCGAGCGCACCGCGCTGCCCGACCTCGGCGGCCAGCTCGCCGACGTGCCGGGCGTCGCGGAGGCCTACTCGATCACCGGCGAGTGGGACTTCGCCGCGATCCTGCGCCTGCGCGAGCAGGACGACCTCGCGCACGTCATCACCGAGCAGCTCTCGCAGCTCCCGGGCATCGTGAAGACGCAGACGCTGCTCGCGTTCGAGGTCTACTCGAGACACGACCTCGACTCGATGTTCTCGGTCGGGGAGTAGGCGGCGCTCAGCGCAGCGCGCCGGCGCGCGCCAGTGCGACGCCGAACGCGTCGGCCATCGCCGCGTAGGTGTGCCCGGCGAGGGCGGCGCGGCCGGCGGCGCCGAGGCGCGTGCGCAGGGCGGGGTCGTTCAGCAGGCGCTGGATCGCGGCGGCGAGCGCGGGCGCGTCGCCGGGCGGCACGACGAGCCCCGTCTCCCCGTCGCGGACCAGTCCGCCGGCGACCGCGCCGACCGCCGTCGTGGCGACGACCGGCGTGCCCTGGTGCAGCGCCTCGTTGCAGACGAGCCCCCACGGCTCGCGGAAGCGCGGTGTCTGGATCGACGGCAGCACGAGCAGGTCGGCCGCGGCGTAGGCGACCGGCAGGCGCTGGCGCGGGAGCGGGCCGAGCAGGTGCGTGCCCGGCGTTTCGGCGACGTGCTGCGCGAGTGGGCCGTCGCCGACCACTGCCAGCGTGGGTGGTGAAGCCTGGCGAGGGGCATCGAGGGGGACGGGTCCGGGGGCGAGCTGGCGCCACGCTTCGAGCAGCTCCTCGATGCCCTTCTCCGGGACCAGGCGGCCTACGTAGAGGACGAGCGGGCCGTCGGCCGGCAGGCTGGCCTCCGTCCGCCAGGCGGCGATCTCGTCCGCGCCGACCGTGCGGCCGAACAGCTCCGCCTCGACCGACTGCGGCGCGATCACGATGTCGTCGTCATGGCCGCGGTAGCGCGCGACGTAGCGGCGCACGTGCTCGCCGTAGGTCACGACCGCGTCGGCGTGCCGGTAGACATGGCGCACGAGCGGCCAGCCGAGCGCCGCCTTCGCGCCGCCGCGCGGATGCGCCCACACGGATCCCCACAGCACGAACGGCCGTCCCCGTGCGCGCATGCCGAGGTACGTCGCCGGCAGCATCGCGCCGCCCGCGACCGGTGCGATCGCGGCGTCGTATCGGCGGCCCAGCGCGAGCGCCGCGCGCGGGCCGGCGATCCGCCGCGCGGGGAAGGGCGCGTCGGCGAGCTGGCGGTCGAGGTCGCCGAACCATTCCGGCACGTAATCCGCGTCGGCGCCGAAGCACAGCACCTCGACGCCGTAGCGCTCGGCCAGCAGCGCGTAGAGGGGGACGCGGTAGGGCGCCAGCACGTTCGTCACAAGCGCGATCGCCACGGCCTCCCAGCGTGCCAGAATCGCCGGCTGATGGTCCCGCCGGCCCTGCTCCCGCCGCGCGACGCGCATGCCCACGTGCGCGTCCTGCTGCTGCACAACCGCTACCGCGCCGCCGGCGGCGAGGAGCGCGTCGTGGACGAGCTGGAGGCACTTCTGCGCTCGCGCGGGCATGCGGTCGCCCGGCTGGAGCGCGACAGCGAGGAGGCGAGCCGCGCGCAGGCCGCGCGCGGACTGCTGCACGGCGGCCTCGACGCGGGCGACGTCGCCAAGGCGGTGCGGCTGCACCGCGCCGACGTCGTGCACGCGCACAACCTCCACCCGCTGCTCGGCTGGCGCGCGCTCGCGGCGGCGCGCGCGGCGGGCGCGCGGACGGTCCTGCACCTGCACAACTACCGCCTCGTGTGCGCGATCGCGGTCGCCTACCGCGACGGCGCCCCCTGCGACCTGTGCCACGGCCGCGACACGCGGCCGGGCCTGCGCCACCGCTGCCGCGGCTCGCTCGCCGAGAGCGCCGTCTACGCCGCCGGGCTGGCGCGCCAGCAACCGCGCCTGTTGCGGGAGGCGGACGCGCTCGTGGCCGTCAGCGAGGCGCTCGCCGCGCGGCTGGCGGACATGGGGATCGCGCGTGAGCGGATGGCGGTGCTGCCGAACGGGGTGCGGAGCGTCGCCGACGCCTCGCACGCGGCCGAGGGGACCTACGCACTCGCCGCCGGCCGGCTCGTCGAGGAGAAGGGCTTCGACATCGCGGTGCGCGCTGCGCGCGAGGCCGGCGTCCCGCTGCGGATCGCCGGCACCGGCCCCGACGAGCAGCGCCTGCGGGCGCTCGTCGACGGTGCCGACGTGAGGTTCCTCGGGCAGCTCCCACCCGACGTGCTCGCGCGCGAGCGCCGTGCCGCGGCCGTCCTGCTCGCCCCATCGCGCAGCGACGACCCCTGCCCTATGACGGTCGTCGAGGCGCTCGCCGACGGCCTCCCGGTGCTCGGCAGCGCGCGCGGAGGGATCCCCGAGCTGGTCGGCGCCGACGCCGCGCTGCCCGTCGACGACCCGGCCGCTTGGAGCGCCGCCCTCACCGCCCTCTGGACCGACCCCGCCGCCCGCGCCGCCGCCGGCGCCGCCGCCCTCGCCCGCGCCCGCGAGCGGCACTCCCCCGACGCCTGGTACGCCGGCCTGACGGCCGTCTACGGCGCCCGCTGAGCGAGCTGTGTGCCTCAGGGTCGGATATATCGACCCTGAGGCACACAGCTCGCGAGAACGATCGGGGACGACGGGTAGGCTCGGCGCATGCGGCGATCCCCTCGATGCCTCCCGCTCGCGGTGCTCGCGACGCTCGCGCTCTCCGCGTGCGGTGGCGGCTCGGTCGGGCCGGCGGCGACCAACCCCACTGCGAGCGCGCCGACTGCGAGCGCGCCCGACGCCACGGCGCCGCCCACCGACGCCACGCAGCCCGGCACGGCCCCGCTGACGACGCCGACCACGACGGCGCCCGCTCAGACGCAGACGCCGACCCGCACGCAGCCAAGCGACACCAACCCCGCCGGCGGCTCGCAGTCGGTCCGCGTCCCGGCCTCGTTCGTCGTCACGACGAGCGGCCGGCTGACGCCGCCCACCATCACCGTCCCGCCGTTCCTCGCCGTCGAGATCTCGCTCCGCTCCGCCGACGGCAGAGCGCACACGCTCGTCGTCCAGACGCCCACGCCGCACACCCTCCAGATTGCAGCCGGCGCACGGGCACAGGTCCGGATCGCGGGGCTCAGAGCCGGCACCTACGCCGTGACGCTCGACGGCCGCCGAGCGGGCGCGCTCGTCGCCGGCGGCGACGCCGGTCCGTAGCGCCTCCTGCTGGCCGGCCAGCCAGGCTCCCGCTACGCTGCGACCACTGGTCCTGCGAGGAGAGAGGTCCGTCGTGCCCGACAGCACCGCCAGCTCACGCACCGATCGCGTCGACTTCCGCGCCACGAGCGATCCGGCGCTGCTGGAGAGCGCCGACCGCGGCGAGGCGAACCTGCTCACCTACCGCGACCTCTACTCGCTGTGGGAGCGCCAGCACTGGGCCGTGCAGGACATCGACTTCACGCAGGACCGCATCGACTGGCACGAGCGGATCGACGCGGAGGAGCGCTACGCGCGCATGTACGGGCTGTCGTCGTTCTTCATCGGCGAGCAGCGCGTGACCGCGGAGCTGGGGCCGATGATGCGCGCCGCGCCGAGCGAGGACATGCGCATCTTCCTGTCCACGCAGATCGCCGACGAGGCGCGCCACGTCGCCTTCTTCGACCGCTTCTACAGCGAGGTCGGCGTGCTCGAGGCCGACGGGCTCGACGAGCGCCTCGTCGAGACGAGCGAGCACCTCAACCCCGAGTTCGGCGTGCTGTTCGACGACATGCTCAAGCGGCGCGTGGACCGGCTCGCGGTCGAACCGGAGGACGTCGAGACGCTCGTCGAGGCGGTCACGATCTACCACATGGTGATCGAGGGGATGCTGGCGCTCACCGGCCAGCACTTCATCATCGACTACAACGAGCGCGAGGGGACGCTGCCGGGCTTCGTCGAGGGCTTCACGAACGTCGCGCGCGACGAGCACCGCCACGTCGCGTTCGGGGCGCGCTTCCTGCGCGACATGGCGCGCGAGGACCCCCGGTACACCACGGCGATCCAGCGCGCGCTGGCAGAGGTCGCGCCGATCGCCGAGGCGGTGCTGAAGCCGAAGTGGGCGCCCGCCGACGAGAGCGTCGAGCTGTTCGGCACCTCGATCGCCGAGACGCGCGCATTCGCGCTCAGAGCACTTGAGCGCCGCATGAAGGTGATCGGGCTCGTCGCGGCCGCCTGAGCGGCGGGCGGGCTACTTCCCGTCGTCCGGGGCGGGCGGAGCTTCGCTCGACGGCGCCGGCGTCGTGGCGGTGGTGCCCGGGTCGCCGCCCTCGGCCGGCGTGGTCGCGTCGGGCGGCGGAGCGGGGACGCTCGTGGTCGGGGGCGCCGGGCTCGTCGTCGTGGGCGGCGGCGCCGGCGTGGTCGTGGACGGCACGGTCGCGGTCGTCGTGCCTCCGTCAGGCGGCGGGACCGGCACGAGCGTCGGCGGCGGCGCTTCGGCCGGCTGCGTGGACGGAAGCGTCGTGGCGCCCGTCTCGACCTGCGTGCGGCCGGGATCCGGCACCGGGACGGCGGTGGCCGGCACCGGCGTGGCGGTCGTCTGCGTCGTCACCGGGGGCTTGTGCGCATCGACCGCCGGTCTGGCGGCTCTCGCCGGCTTGACGGCGGCGGCGGGCGCGTCGAGCGCGGCCTGCACGCGCGCGGGCGCCGGCTGCACGACGGCGGCGAGCTGCGGGTGGTGGGGCTGCGCGGCGACGACCTGCGAGCGGCCGTGGTGGCGATGCGGCGCCACCCGATCCATCTCGACGGCGGCGCCCGCGGCCGTCACGAGCGCTGCGGCTGCGATCCCGGCGGCGGCCTTCGCGCCGAGCGCGCCGAGCCCCGCGGAGATGAGCCCGCTCGTGCTGGCCGCGCCGGTGCCGCCCGCCACGGCGCCGACGCCTATGGCGGCACCGCCCGAGGCGGCGCCGCTCGCCCCGCCGCCGGCGCCCGCCATCGACGACAGGCCGAGATGCGCGATCAGCAGCTTCTTCGCCAGCAGCAGCGGCCCGACCGGCAGCATCAGCGCCAGCGCCTTGCTCGTCGCGCGCAGCTCGGTGCGGAAGACGGAGCAGCGCTCGCACGAGCGCAGGTGGCGCCGCACCGGCGGCGTCGTGCGGCGCCGCAGGCCCTCGGCGACCTCACCCAGCTCGAGCCGCACGTCCTCGCACGACAGCTGCCGTGCCTCGGCGGCCTCTGCGAGCGAGACGCGCGCGCGCACGAGCAGCGACTTGACGCTCGGGATCGTCGTCTCCATCGCCTCGGCGATCTGCTCGTAGGAGAGCGCGTCGATCTCGCGCAGCAGCAGCGCGGTGCGCTGCGTCTCGGGCAGCTCCTGCACGTCGGCGATCAGCTCGCGGAACTGCTCGCGCTTGTCGAACTTGTCGGCCGTCGTCGTGCCGTGCTCGGACAGGTGGATGTCCATCGAGTCGACGCCGATCGCCTGCGTGCGGCGCAGGTGGTTGAGGCTGCGGTTGCGCGCGATGCGGTAGAGCCACGGGCGCGCGTTGATCGGCCGCTCGTCGGCGAGGATCGCGTTGAAGGCGGCCGCGAAGACCTCCTGCAGCACGTCCTCGGCGTCCTCGCGCGAGCCGAGCATGTGGCGGCAGAAGGCGAGCAGGCGCGACTGGTAGCGGCCGACCAGCGCCTCGAAGGCGCCGTGGTTGCCGCGCCGTACGAGCGCGATCAGGCGCTCGTCGGACTGCAATCGCAGCAGCGGCGAGCGGCCGCTGTGGGCGATCGTCCCCGAGGTTGTGAGCGCTGACGCCTCCACTCGACTCAAGAGACACCGTAGCAGCGGCGATAGTTGCGCTTTTTCAACGCATTTCGCGCCGGCGCAGCCACTCGCGCAGGAGCAGCGCGAGCGCGACGGGCACGGTCGCCGGCAGCACGTCGACGACGAGGAACAGCAGGTCGAACGCGAGCGCGAGGACGAGCACCGCCAGCGCCCAGCGCCACGGCGGGTCGTGCGCGCCGGCCTCGAGCGCCTCCGCGGCCACGATCGCGCCGAACACGCCCGCGACGAACAGGTCGCCGTAGCCGATCAGCGCGTCGCCGAACAGCGCGCGCTGGAGCTGCGGCAGGTGCGCCGGCGGCGCGGCCGCGTTGAGCACGTCGTTGGCCGGCTGCAGCAGCTGCGTGCCGACGAGGTAGGCGTCGACGACGGCCATCGCCACGATCCCCGCCTTCAGCCAGCCGCGCGGTGCGACGGCCGTGAGCAGCACCCCGAGCGTGACGCAGCTCAGCGCTGACAGCAGGACCGACGCGGCCTGGCCGCTGAGCGCGTCCCGGCGCGCCCACGCGAGCGCGAACAGCGGGACCGCGAGCAGCGCGAGCCGCGGGCGCCCGCCGCGCATCGTCCACCCGAGCGCCGCGGCGGCGAGCGGCGGCACGGCGAGCAGCGCGAGCCACGCGAGCCCGTCCGCGGTCGCGCTCGCGGCGCCGATCGCGACGACCACGAGCACGATCGAGGCGAGCGGCACGAGCGCCCAGCCGCGGCCGGAGAGCCGCCGCGCGAGGCCTTCGACCCGCGCGGGCGCGCGCCCGCGCGGGATCGCGACCAGCGCGCTCTGCACGCCGACGAGGGCCGCGTCGGAGAGCCAGAAGCCGAGCGTCACGCCGGACAGCCTCGCACGCCCCCGCCTCAGCCGCCGGAGTGCCCGGGGTGGGAGTCGAACCCACACGCCCCTTGGGGGACCGCCGATTTTAAGTCGGCTGCGTTTGCCGTTCCGCCACCCGGGCAATGGGTGCGACGGGAGTCTAGAAGCTGGAGATTGATGCCGTCAGAACCGTATTTCGGGTCTTGCGGTGACGGCGTACGGCGCGAACGTCCGCGTTCGAACGACGCTTGACGGGCAGGCGTAGCGTAGGAACGTGAGGTGCGAAGGTCGCGTTGACACCAGAGCAGGAGACCGCGCAGCCGTAGGGCCGCGCGGTCTTCCCCCTATGCGAGCTCGCGTACCGTCACGCGACGGCCGTCGCCCGCGACGAAGCGGGTGTCAGGCCTTCCAGCACTGCGGTCGCGAGACGCGCGTCGCCGCGGATCTCGAGACCGTTCGCGACGCCCTCGGGTACGAGTGCGTCGATCCATTGGCGTTCCGTTCCGGAGACCTGTGCGTCGGCCTCCGGCTCGGCGCGCTCCTCGAGCGTGACGACGCCGCGCTTGACGAGCACCGCGTACTGCTTCGTCTCGCCGTCCTTCGAACGGTCGGTGACCGTCAGCTCCACCTTGCCGCGCAGCGATCGCGGCAAGGTCAGGAGCCCCGGCGCGAGCCGGAAGATGGCACCGACGTCGATTGCCTCGTTGCGACGAGGCTCCGTCCACGACCACTCGTAGCCCCAGCGCGCGAGCGCGCCGAGGACCGGGACGAGATCGCGGGCGCGGTCCGTCAGCTCGTAGTCGACGCGCGGCGGGACCTCGCGGTACCGCTGGCGGGTCAACAGGCCATCGGCGACCATGCGATTCAGACGCGAGCGCAGCTGCTCCGTCGAGATCCCAGGCAAGGTGCGCTGGAGCTCGACGAACCGGCGAGGACCGCTGACGAGGTCTCGCACGATCAGCAGCGTCCACTTGTCGCCTACGAGGTCCAGCGCCCGCGCGTCAGGCGACCACTGGTCGTATGGATGGCGTTTGGGAGGGGGAGCGGGTGGGATGGCAACCTCCGGTCTACGTGTGCATTGAACCTACCTACCGTGGGACAGATTAACCGACTGACGGGTAGCCGAGGGATTCCTTTGACAAGTCGACGCGCGAGCCCCCGTGCCGTACAGTGCATCAGGCACGCCGTACAGTGGATCGGGGCGATGTGATGTGCGTCATGACACACACTTTTTGCGCACTTCTCGCTCCCCGAAATGGGGGGCTGGGGGATATGGTCGGCGGGACCAAGGAGGAGGAAGCAGATGGCTGAGGTGATCCAGCTCACACAGCGGCGGCCGGATCGGGCCGCGCCGCAAGGGCTCGGCGTCTCGACGGCGACGCTCTACTTCGATCTCGCGTCGCCGTACACGTACCTCGTCGCCGAGCGCGTCGAGCGCCGCGTCGGCTCCGCCGTCTGGCGGCCGGCGATGCTGCCCACGCCGCAGGCGCGCGGCGAGGAGCTCGTGGCGGAGGCCCAGCAGCGCGCGAGCGCACTGCGCATGCCGCTCGTGTGGCCCGAACGCTTCCCCTCGCGCGTCCCGACCGCGATGCGCGTCGCGACGTACGCGAACGAGCAGGGCTGCGTTCCCGCGTTCGCGATCGCCGCCGGCCGGCTCGCGTTCTGCGGCGGCTTCGACCTCGAGGACCCCGAGATCCTCGCCGAGGCGGCGGCCGCCGCCGGCCTCGACGTCGACGGGGCGCTCGTGGCGGCGCGCGACCCGCAGCGCGACCACCAGATCGGGATGGCGGGCCGCTCCGTCGGCCACGCGGGCGGCACCGTGCTGCCGGCGCTCGAGCACGAGCGGCGGCTGTACTGCGGCGAGCCGCACATCACCGCCTGGCTGTCCCAGCTCGGCGGCGCGGTCGCGCGGCCGAGCGTGTCCTGAGGCCGGGCGCGTCGCGTCGCAGACGAAGCTGAGCGTTTCCTCATCCGGGCTGGCATCCGCCCGCCCCGCTGTCACAATCCCGGGTGGGATGGACCGAGCACTGCGATATGCATATCGCCGGCTCGGCCGGCGATATCCGCTGACGGTCGTCGCTCTCCAGTTCCAGCTCGCGCACCTCGTCGTGCTCGGCGGCCTCGTGCTCCTGCGGCTCTACCAGCCGATGAGCAACCGGAGCTTCGTCGTGCTGCTCGTCGTGGCGGAGCTGCTGGTGGCGCTCGACAACATGAGCTCGATCGTGCTCGCGCGGCGGCTGCTCTCGCCGGTCGATGCGTGGCTGAACGGCGCGCGCGACCGCGTCAGCACGACCGAGGCCTGGCGCGCGCTCGCGTTCATGCCGAGCACGTACGCGCGGCGCGTGCGCACCATCCCGATCCTGCTCGTGATCGTGCCGTTCGGCGCGTTCGCGACCGTCGAGCTGGGGCTGCCGGCGTGGGCCTCGCTCGCGATCTTCGCCGGGATGCTGCTGACGCTGCTGTACGGGGCGCTGTTCCGCTTCTTCGCGATGGAGTCGCTGCTGAAACCGGTGCTCGCCGACGTCGCGCTGCACCTGTCCGACGACTTCGAGCCGGGGCGCGGCGGCGTGCCGCTGCGCCGGCGGCTGCTCGTCGGGCTGCCGGCGATCAACGTGCTGACGGGCGCGATCGTCGCGGGGATCGAGCTCAACCGCCACGGCGCGCGGCTGTCGGACCTCGGGCCGGCGGTCGTCGTCGCGGTCGTGCTCGCGTTCACGATCTCGCTCGAGCTGACGATCCTGCTGTCGCGCTCGATCTTCGGGCCGCTCGACGCGCTGCGCGAAGCGACCGAGCGCGTGCGCCAGGGGGACCTCAGCACGCGCGTCCCGGTCGTCTCGGCCGACGAGACGGGCCGCCTCGCGCGCTCCTTCAACGACATGGTCGCGGGCCTGCAGGAGCGCGAGCGCCTGCACGAGGCGTTCGGCGCCTTCGTCGGGCCGAACGTCGCCGAAATGGTGCTGCGCGACGGGCCGAACCTGGACGGCGAGGAACTGCAGGTGTCGATCCTGTGCCTCGACATCCGCGACTTCACGCGCTTCTCGGAGCGCGCGAGCGCGCGCGAGGTGGTCGACCGGCTCAACGAGTTCTACGAGCTCGTCGTGCCGCTGCTGGTGCGCCACGGCGGCTATCCCGACAAGTACGTCGGCGACGGGCTGCTGGGCGTCTTCGGCGCCCCGGAGCCGATCGTCGCCCACGCCGACCGCGCCGTCGCGGCCGCGATCGAGATCGCCCGCAGCGTGCAGGAGCGCTACCGCGGCAGCCTGCGCGTCGGCATCGGCGTCAACTCCGGGCTCGTCGTCGCGGGGACCGTCGGCGGCGGCGGCCACGTCGAGTTCACCGTCATCGGGGACCCGGTCAACACGGCCGCGCGCGTCGAGCAGGTGACGCGCCAGACGGGCGACGCGGTGCTCGTGACGGAGGCGACGCAGCGGCTGCTGTGCCTCGACCACGGCGGCTTCGACCCGCGTCCGGCTGCGCCGCTGAAGGGCAAGCGCGAGCGCGTGCAGCTGTGGGCGCCGCGCGCGCTCAATGGCGTGGTCGACGCGCTGCCTGCGGAGGCGGACCATGCGGCCGCCCCGAGCACGCGTGGGGCCACGGCGGGAGCCGACACCTGACGCAGGTGGGGCCCGGCGTCGCTGCCGGGCCCCAGCTGCGGATGCAGCTCCAGAAGGGCGAGCCAGGGTCGGGGGTCCCCGCTCGCGGGAGCTGCGCGTCGCCGGCCGGACGCTTAGGGGAGGCGCCGGCGATATCCGTCGGCTGCATCCGGCCTATGTCGGGAAGCGAGGAGTTTTTCGTGCCATGAATGCTCCTCGTCCGAGGCCATCATCGGCAAGCCGCGCGGCCGCTGCAAGGGTGCGGGTCGTCCGTCATACGCGCCTCATACGCCACGTGCACCGGGACGGTGTGCGGCGCTTGCGGCGGTCGTCCGGCGCGGCCAGATCCGCGGCTGTCTAGCATCGCGGGCATGTCCACAGACACCACGGAGCAGACGCGTCTGCACGGCGGCCGGCTGATCGCACGGCGCCTCAAGGCCCATGGCGTGAGCAAGCTGTTCACGCTCTCGGGCGGCCACATCTTCCCGATCTACGACGGCTGCCGCGAGGAGGGCGTCGACATCGTCGACGTGCGCCACGAGCAGACCGCCGCGTTCGCCGCCGAGGGCTGGGCGAAGGTCACGCGCACGCCCGGCGTGGCGGCCGTGACGGCCGGCCCGGGCGTGACGAACGCGCTCAGCGCGGTCGGCTCGGCGCAGTCCAACAACTCGCCGGTGCTCGTGCTCGGCGGCCGCGCGCCGGCGCTGCGCTGGGGCCGCGGCTCGCTGCAGGAGATCGACCACGTGCCGTTCGTGCGCCCGCTGACGAAGCTCGCGGCGACGCCCGACTCGACGGCGGAGATCCCCGGGATGGTGGACGAGGCGCTGCGCGTCGCGATGACGCCGCACTCGGGGCCGACGTTCCTGGACTTCCCGATGGACCACGTCTTCAGCGAGGCGGAGGAGCCGGAGAGCGGCGCTTCGCTGCTGAAGGCCTGGCGCGGAGCGGGCGCCGACGGCGGCGCGATCGAGCGCGCCGGGCGGCTGCTGGCGCAGGCCGAGCGGCCGGTCGTGATGGCCGGCACGAACCTCTACTGGGGCCACGGCGAGGTCGCGCTGCGCGCGCTGGCCGAGCAGCTCGGCGTGCCGGTCTTCCTCAACGGCCTCGCGCGCGGCTGCGTGCCGGCCGACCACGAGCTGTTCTTCTCGCGGGCGCGCGGCGCGGCGCTCACGAACGCGGATGTCGCTTTGGTGATCGGCGTGCCGATGGACTTCCGCCTCGGCTTCGGCGAGTCGTTCGGGTCCGAGACGGAGATCGTCGCGATCGACGTCGCCGAGCCGCTGCGCGAGCACCCGCGCGCGGTCGCCGCCGAGCTGTACGGCGCGCTGCCGGCGACGCTCGACGCGCTGCGCTCGGCCGCCGTCTCGGATGGCGGCGGCGTGCACCGCACGCGCGCGTGGGTCGAGCAGCTGCGCAACGTCGAGTCCGAGAAGCACGCCGCCGAGGCGGCCGAGCTCAACGATGAGCGCGCGCCGCTGCACCCGATGCGCGTCTACCGCGGGCTGGCCGAGGTGATCGACCGCAATGCGATCGTCGTCTGCGACGGAGGCGACTTCGTCTCCTACGCGGGGCGCGTCGTCGACTCCTACGAGCCGGGCTGCTGGCTGGACCCGGGGCCGTTCGGGTGCCTGGGCAGCGGACCGGGCTACGCGCTCGCGGCGAAGCTCGCGAGACCGGAGCGCCAGGTCGTGCTGCTGCTCGGCGACGGCGCCTTCGGCTTCTCCGGGATGGAGTTCGACACGCTCGCGCGCCACGGGGTGCACGTCGTCGGCCTGATGGGCAACAACGGCATCTGGGCGCTCGAGAAGCACCCGATGGAATTCCTCTACGGCTACTCGGTCGCGGCCGAGCTGCGCCCGGCGACGCGCTACGACCAGGTCGTGGAGGCGCTCGGCGGCCACGGCGAGCTGGTGGAGCGGCCGGACGACCTGCGCGGCGCGCTGGAGCGCGCGTTCGCGGCGAACGTGCCCGCGCTGGTGAACGTGCTGACGGATCCGGACGTGGTGTACCCGCGGAAGTCGAACCTGGCCTGAGGCCGCCGGCACCGCAAGGAGACGGCTTTCGCCGTCGGCAAGCGGAACCGCTTGGAAATGGGTTTCGGCCTCCGGCGATCGGAACCGATCGCCTTCGGACGACGTCACCGCGCCAAAGAGAAAGCCGCCCACATCATGTGAGCGGCTTTCTCAAAGTGGCCCCATCAGGACGGGCAGGGGTACGTGCCGTGAAAGGGCCGTATCGGTTGGCTCGGACGGCGGGAGGCGCCGACATGCGGCTTCGCCCGAGCCTATGAGCCGAGCAGCGGGGAGACGTTCGCACGCGCCCCAGTGCCCGACCCGGCCATATTCCTAGGGTGTCATGAGCCGGACAATCGAACATACGTCCAGCTCATTAGTCAAAGTGATCCAAAAAGCAGGCAGATGCGAATGTCAGCTCCCCGATAAACGGTGCTTTCCGCGGGGAGCGCGAACGCGCCCAGACGGTCAGCGTGCGAGCCGTTCGGCGCGCGTCAGCGCGACGCCGTGCAGCAGATCGTGCTCTGAGACCTCCGCGCGTCTGAGGCCGAAGGCGCGCAGGACCTCCACCAGGATCGCGGCACCGGCCACGATCGTCGGCGCGCGGTCGGGATGCAGGCCGCGGACGTTGCGCCGCTGCGCGAGCGGCATCTGCGCCAACCGCGCCAGCAGCAGCTCGACCTCGGAGCGCTCGAGCACGTAGCCGTGGACGCGCCGCGGGTCGTAGGGGTCCAGCTCCTGGTCGATCGCGGCCAGCGAGGTCGCGGTGCCGGCGACGCCGACGGCGCTCGCCGCGCTCGCGCGCACCGCCTCGGGCACACCCGCCTCGATCGTCGCGCGGACGTCGTCGGCGAGCTGCTGCAGCTCGTGCGGCGGGGGCGGGTCGTCGTGCAGGTGGCGCTCAGTCTGGCGCACGACGCCGGCCTGCAGCGAGACGTGGAACGAGGGGGCGCTTCCGCCCGCGGGGCCGACGATCAGCTCAGTCGAGCCGCCGCCGATGTCGCACACGAGCAGCGGCGTCGTGTCCTGCGGGTCGCGCCCGTGCGTGGCGCCGCGGAACGTCAGCCGCGCCTCCTCCTCGCCCGCGATCGTGCGCGCGTCGAGCCCGTAGTCGCGCGTGACGCGCTCGGTGAAGTCGCGGCCGTTGGCCGCGTCGCGGGCGGCGCTCGTGAGCACGGCGACGCGCGCGCCGGACGGCACGCCGGCGGCGTCGAGCGCGTCGCGGTAGGCGTCGAGCGTCGCGAACACGCGCTCCATCGCCTCGTCCGCGAGGCGGCCGGCGGCGTCGACCCCCTGGCCGAGGCGCGTGACCTCCGAGCGGCGCGCCAGCTCGTCGATCGCGCCGTCCTCGACGTCGGCGATCAGCAGGCGGGTGGAGTTGGTCCCGATGTCGACGACGCCGACGCGCATGCCTGCCGATCCTACGGGGCTTGCGGGGGTCGCGGTGGCGGGGCGGGATGCGGAAGCGACTCGCCGGCCAGCGCGGCGAGCACGTTGTCGACGGCGAGATCGGTCATCGCGGCGCGCGTGCGCGGGGTCGCGGAGCCGACGTGGGGGACGACGAGGACGTTGGGGGCTTGGAGGAGCGGGTGGTCGGGCGGCAGCGGCTCGGGGTCGGTGACGTCGAGCGCGGCGCCGGCGATCGTGCCGGCGTGGAGGGCGTCCGTGAGCGCCTGGGTGTCGACCACCGCCCCGCGCGCGGTGTTGACGAGGATCGCCGTCGGCTTCATGCGCTGCAGCGCCTGGGCGTCGATCAGGTGGCGGGTCTGCGGGGTGAGCGGGATGTGGAGGGAGACGAAGTCGGACTGCGCGAGCAGCTCTGGCAGAGGCGTGCCGCCGCGGCTGGTGCTGCGGAGGATCTGCATGTCGAAGCCGGCGGCGCGGCGCGCGACCGCCTCGCCGATGCGGCCGGCGCCGACGATTCCGAGCGTGGTGCCGACGATGTCGGCGCCGAGGCAGCCGTCCGGCTGCCAGGTGCCCCACTCGCCGTCTCGGACGGCCTGGGCGCATTGCGGGATGCGGCGCGCGGCGGCGAGCATGAGCGCGAACGCGAGGTCGGCCGTCGCGTCAGTGAGCACGCCCGGCGTGTGGCCGACGGGGATGCCGCGCGCGCGGGCGGCCGCGAGGTCGATGTTGTCGAGCCCGACCGCGTAGTTGGCGATCACCTTGAGGTGGGGGTTCGCGTCGAGGAACGCGGCGTCGATGCGGTCGCTGAGCATGCAAATCAGCGCGTCGGCCTGCCGGGCGCGCTCGATCAGGGCGGCTTGTGGCGGCGGCTCCGGCTCGGGCCAGACATCGACCTCGTGGCCGGCGGCGCGCAGGCGCTCGAGGCCGTCGCCGAACGTTGCGCGTGTGACGAAGACGCGGGCCATGCGGGGATCGTATGCGGCTCTGGCCGCCCCGTGGCCGCCTCGTCGTCGCCTTCGAGATCGGCGCCCGAAGCGCTATACTGCTTCGTCCACGCCGCGGGGTGGAGCAGTCTGGTAGCTCGTCGGGCTCATAACCCGAAGGTCGCGGGTTCGAATCCCGCCCCCGCTATAGAGAAAAGCCCCGTGAGAGCGGGGCTTTTGTCGTTCTGGGGGTGGTGCTGGGGCGCTGTGGGGCAACGGATGGGGCAACGTCAGAGCCCGTCTCGCGAACCCGGTGGCGCAAGAGCACACCAATCGTGAAACGGTAGGTGCCGGTGACGCTGCAAGGAGGTGCACCGATCTCGGAAGCGGTTGAGGAGGCTCTTACGGCGTGCGCGGCCCATGGCTTCGCTCGCCTGCGGTGGCCTCGGGATGTCCCGCTGGGGGAGCTTGCAAGTGCTGCTCGCATGCGCGTAGTTGATCATCGCCTTCTGCGTGCGCGTGAGCGGGAGCACGCACGCCCAGGCACCCTCTCGGCTCGTTTCGGACGTGAGGCCTTCCCATGGCACACCGATGGTGCACACCTGGGGTTGCCGCCACGGATCAGCTTGATGCGCGCGCTGGAGCCGAGTGTCACGCCAACGCTGGTGCTCGACCTCCAACTACATCTGGAAAGCGCCGACGATCTTCGAAGAGGTCTGCGGCGGGGTGTTTGGACTGTGCACGGCGGCGGGCGACCGTTTCACGCCCCTGCGATCAGCAGCCACGGACAGATTCGATTCAACGCCGCGATCATGACGCCAAGGACGTTTGAGGCTATGGAGGCGCATGCAGCGCTGGAGTCGCTCCTCGCCGCTGCCTCAGGCACTCCGTGTACGTGGTCTGATGCAGACCACGTACTCGTGATCGACAATGCCCGCATGCTTCATGCTCGGCCGCCGGTCGAGGACGAGGCGCGACGACTGGAGAGGACGCTCTGTGAGTCACCCCACGGCCTGGGACTCTGACGGACTTCGTGCAAAGGCGACGATCTACTTCGATCGAGCGTTCGGCCACGATCATGACGACCCGCTCTTTGCATTCTGGTGCCACCTGGCGTTGGAGCAACTTGCTCGTGCCGCTGTCGCGAAGGTCAACCCTGCCTTGCTGGCGGGTAGTCGACGTCAGGATGCACTGCTCTACGGACTGGGTGTCATCGACGCAGATCCACTCCAGATTGAGTCTGCCGGCAGCGGCACCGTGTATCAGCTTTGTGAGCGTCTGGTGGACGGATTCGGTGCCGCAGAGCAAGACGCCTGCGAAATGGCCCGACGTCGGCGGAACGCTGAGCTCCATTCTGCTATCGCGGCTATGGAGGATCTTCCACGAGGCTGGGTTGGGCGCTTCTTTGCCGCCTGCCGCGTGCTTGGCCGCCACCTGGGACTCGGACTCGAGGATCTTCTTGGCTCAGATCGCGCGCAGCTCGTTGAACGGCTGATGGTCGAAGACGCGGAGGACGTGCGGCGCGCTGTGCGTCAGTCACTTGACGCTGCCCGTGGGAGGGCAGCGGCACTGTCGAGCGCGGCGCGTCGTGAGCGGGAGGAACAAGCGCGCGAGAAACTCCACCCCCTTACCGACCCGCTCGCAGTCGCCTTGCCGGCTCGCGCACAGGTAGCTGGACCCCGGCTCCTGAAGGAGGTGCCTTGCCCAGCTTGCACGACCGTCGTCGGTCTTCGTGGCGACATCGTGGCGCGCAACCCCACGCGCATCGATGAGGACAATCAACTTGTCGCTACGCAGGTAGGGGTTCCTGGACTGCTGCAGTGCCCCGTATGTGGGCTTCGCCTTGAGGGGGTGGCAGAGCTTGCCGTCGCAGGGCTCGGAGATCCAGTGACGCTGACCGAGTATGTCGACCCCGTTGAGGCGTTCGACATCGACCTGAGCGAGTACCACGACGAGTTTCTTCGTGGGCTTGCCGAGGATTCCAAGTACCAAGATGAATAGGTTGGAGGCGCCGCTAACCGTTGGTCGTCGGCTGTCGGAATGGGTAAATATCGAGGCAGAGCAGTGAGTCTCGTGCCGAGCGCGAACGCTCTGGTTTCGGACGGAATGCGTCGTGCGCGTCCGGCTAGGCTCGTACCGTGGCTCTGTGACTGACCAGATCTTCAGCGCGCTCGTGGCTGGCGGGGCCAGCATCGTCGGAGGGCTCGTTGTCGCCGGCTCGAACTACGCGCTGAATCGCGCGCAGGCACGAGACGCTCGCAGAGATGCTATGCGACGGTCCATGACGCGCTTCCTGGCGCTTCTGAACCGCGTTGATCACTTGCTGCGAGTCGAGCCAAGACCACGGTATGGGACGGTGCAGTCGTCGCGTCTGTGGTCCGCGTTGCCGCATCTCGACTACGCACTCGGACGGCTGAACACTCGTCTGCTGAACCCGGGGCTCGATCGTCTTGTCGAGTCGCTTTACGAAGCGCTGGCAGACGCAGTCGTCAACCTGCCGAGCGATGTGTTGCCGGCTATGGAGACCGTTACGACTTTGATGGCCAACAGTACCCACGATGCTGATTGGTGGCGCAGATGGGAGGAGGCGAAGGGCAACCTTGTGGTCGTCTTCCGATCGGCAGCCGGACAGAGCGTCGGTTTGCCTAGATCGCGGTGACCCCCCCGTCAAGCACCGACCTGCTCCTGGTGCGTAAACCCGATCCGTTCTCCATCCTGTACGGTCGCGTTCCGCCGAGCCTGAGATCCGTTGCCGTCGCCCGACCCAGCCCAACCCGTTCCCGTCCTGTCGCTTTCGAGTGTCGGGCGGTGGTTCTGGCGGGGGTCGGTGAGAGTGGAGGTGCTGCGCGGCGTGTCGCTCGAGCTGGCGGCTGGCGACTTCGTAGCGGTGTGGGGCAGACTCGGCTCGGGGAAGACGACGCTCCTGCGCGTCGCGGCGGGTCTCGACGCGGCTGATGAGGGCGTCGTGCGGTTCGGGGGCCGGCCGCTTGGCGAGCTGTCGCGCGACGAGCTGCAGCACGTGCGGCGGCGCGAGATCGGCTTCGCTGATCGGTCGGGGCCGCTGGAGCCGGAGCTGACGATGCTCGACTACGTCGCCTTTCCGCTGGTCGGCGTGGTGTCACGCGTGGAGGCACAGCGGCGTGCAGCCGGGACGCTTCACGAGCTTGGGCTCGATCCTGAGTGCAGAGACCTGACGTGGGCGGAGCTGACGGACGGCGAGCGGACGCTGGTGTCGCTCGCGCATGCGGTCGTGCGGCGGCCGAAGCTGTTGCTGGTCGACGACCCGACGAGCAACCTCGGCGTGCACGAGCGGGAGCGGACGATGGCGCTGTTGCAGCGGCTGGCCGTCCGGGACGGCATGGCGATCCTCATGACGGCGCCGGACATGGCGGCAGCGCTCGGCGCCCATCAGGTCCACGTGCTCAGCGGTGGCGAGCTGCTGCCTGCTGGGCCGCCGCCTGAAGACAACCTCGTTCGCTTTCCCGACGCGCATGCTTGAGCTGCGCGACGTCGTGAAGCACTATGCCTCCGGCGGGGGCGAGGTGGTGCGGGCGATCGACGGCGTCTCGCTGACGATCGCGCGGAGCGAGCTGCTCGCTCTCTACGGCCCGAGCGGGTCGGGCAAGTCGACGATGCTGCAGATCGTCGCTGCGCTGCTGCAGCCGGACAGTGGGCAGGTGCTGGTCGGCGGGCGCGACGTCTCGGCGCTGGCGCCGCGCGAGGCGGCCCGCTATCGCCTCAACGAGGTCGGGTTCGTGCGGCAGTCGCTCGACCTGCTGCCGGGCGTGAGCGCGCTCGACAACGCGGCGCTGAAGCTGCTGAACACGCGTGTCGGCGTGCGCGAGGCGCATCGAGCGGTGACGCCGCTGCTGCAGCGGCTCGGTCTTGAGGAGCGGCTGAGAAGCCGCGCGGAGCGACTGTCGATGGGTGAGCGCCAGCGCGTGATGATCGCGCGCGCCTTGTCGACCGGTCCCAAGCTGCTGCTCGCCGACGAGCCGACGGGCAGCCTCGACTCGCAGCGCAGCCGCGAGGTGCTCGAGCTGCTCGTCGAGGTCTGTCGTGAGCAGGACGTCGCGGTGCTGCTCGTGACGCACGACCCGCAGGCGGCCGCTTTCGCCGATGCCGTGCGTGCGCTGCGCGACGGTCGCCTGGTCGACTACGAGCCGGATGCGGGGCTTGCGCCGAGCGCCGGGCGGTAGCGTCGCACGCTCGTGCGGCTGTCGAACCTCCTGCACCTTTACCGCATCCGCGTCCGGGCGCGGCTCGTGCAGGAGCTGCTCGCGCTCGTGGGGATCGCGGTCGGGGTCGCGCTGCTCTACGCGGCGTCGGTCGCGAACACGAGCCTGACCGCGTCGGTCGAGCGCCTCACGGTGGGGATCGTCGGCGACGCGCGCTTCCAGGTCGAGGCGCGGTCCGCGCAGGGGTTCGACGAGCGGCTGCTCGCCCGCGTCGAGCAGCTTCCGGGCGTGCAGGCCGCGGCGCCGATGCTAGACGTGCAGGCGAACGTCGTCGGTCCCGGCGGGCGCGTCTCGGTGCTGCTCGTCGGCGGCGACCCGCGCTTCGCGCGCCTCGGCGGCGCGTTCGTGCAGGAGTTCCGCTCGCAGGAGCTCGCGCGCCAGCGAGCAATTGGGCTGCCGGCGCCGCTCGCGCACTCGCTTGGTCTCTCGATTGGCAGCGCGGCCACGCTGGAGATGGCGGGGCAGCGTCGCGAGGCGCTGGTCGGTGCGCTGCTGGATCGGCCCGACATCGGCGATCTTGCCGCCAGTCCGGTCGTGATCGCGCCGCTCGCCTACGCGCAGCGTCTCGCCGGCCTGCAAGGCCGCGTGACCCGCATCTACGTCATGCCGGAGCCTGGTCGAGCGCGGGAGGTCGAGGCCGGGCTGAGCCGTCTCGGCGGCGATCGTCTCAACGTGCGTCCCGCGCGCTTCGACGTGGAGCTGTTCGACAAGGCCGCGCAGCCGACACATGCCTCGACGACGCTCTTCTTCGCCTTCAGCGCGGGCATCGGCTTCTTGTTCGCGTTCAGCGCGATGCTGCTGACGGTGCCGCAGCGCCGGCGGCTGATCGGCGACCTGCGCGCCGACGGCTACGGGCCGCGGGTCGTGCTCCAGATCCTGCTGCTCGACGCGCTCGTGCTCGGCGCGGTCGCGTCCGTTGTCGGGGTTGGCCTCGGCGAGTTGCTGTCGCGCGAGCTGTTCGGCCCGACGCCCGGCTACCTCGGATACACGTTCCCGATCGGCTCGCAGCGGATCGTGACCGCGCACAGTGTGCTGATCGCCGTCGCAGGCGGGCTGCTGGCCGCTACGGCCGCGGTCGTCCTGCCATACGGGCGCGTGCGGCCGCGGACGCGCCGCCGGGATCAGCGCACCGGACCGATCGCCGTCGCGCTCCTGGGCTGTGCGCTGCTCGCGCTGGCGGTCACGACCGTCGTCCTGGTGGTCGCGCCCCAGCTCGCGATCCTCGGAATGGCAACCCTCACGCTCGCGGGGCTGCTCCTGCTCCCAGTGGCGATCGGTGGGCTGCTCGCGCTGCTCGAGCGCCTGACCTACCGCTGGAAGGACGCGGCGCCGTTCATCGCCCTCGTGCAGCTTCGCTCGCGCGAGCATCGCTTCCGCGCCGGTGCGATCGCGGCGACCGGCACGGTCGCGCTCCTGAGCTGCGTGGCGATCCAGGGCGCGCGCGACGACCTCCAAGCCGGCCTCGACGCGGCGGTCCGCGACATCGACTCGACCGCTGAGGTGTGGGTGACGGCGGCCGGCGCGAGCAACACGTTCGCCACGACATCGCTCCCGGCGAACGTCGGCGAGCGTCTCGCGCCCGTGCCGGGGGTGAAGTCCGTGCGCAGCTACCGCGGCTCGTTCCTCGACTGGGGCAACCGCCGGGTGTGGGTGCTGGCGCCGCCGGCGGGTGTCGCTCAGCCGGTGCCGGCCAGCCAGGTCGCCGACAGCGGGGATCGCGCTCGAGTCGCCGACCGGGTCCGCGCAGGCGGATGGGCTGTGCTCTCGCGCCAGCTCGCGGAGGATCATGGCCTCGGTGTCGGCGACCGCTTCACGCTGCCGGCGCCGGCGCCGCTCGAGCTGCGGGTGGCGGCGCTCAGCACCAATCTCGGCTGGCCGCCGGGCGCGATGATCATCAACGCCGACGACTACGCGCGCGGTTGGGGAAGCGCTGCCGCCAGCGCCTACCAGCTGACGCTGGCGCCGGGAGCCTCGCCCGCACGCGTGAGTGCCGCGGCACGGCAGGAGCTTGGGGGCGCCAACTCGCCGTTCGTCGTCGAGACCGCCCACGAGCGCGAGGAGCGTCACTACGCGTCGACCCGCGACGCGCTCGCGCGCCTGACGCAGATCCGCACGCTCGTCCTCGTCGCTGCAGTGCTGGCGATGGCCGCTGCGCTGATCGGACTGATCTGGCAGCGACGGCCGCGTTTGGCGCGGCTGAAGGCCGACGGCTTCGGCGACGCCGAGGTGCGACGCGCGCTCGTTATCGAGGCGTTGGTGCTCGTCGGCGGCGGGGCGGTGCTCGGCGCTGTGCTCGGGCTCTACGGACAGGTGCTGCTCGACCGCGCGTTGAGCGCGATCACCGGGTTTCCGGTGTTCGTCTCGGTCGGCGTCGCCGGCGCGATCGCCGGGGCGGCGCTGGTTACGGGCGCGGCCGTTGCGATCGTGAGCGTGGCGGCTGCGGCTGCGGCGGGCGCCGATGCTGCGGCTCCGGCGGCGGCCGATCTTCGGAAAGCCGACAGTTCGCACTGGCGCTGACTATTCAGGCTCCTGTACGGTGCCGTTCTTAAGGGGATGGCGCTCTCGCTCAAATACGTGGTGTTGGGGATGGTGGTCGAGCGGCCCGCCTACGGCTATGAGCTGTACAACCGCGTCGAGACGCTGCTGCCGTTCTACAACTACACGGCCAGTGCGGTCTACCCGGCTCTGGACCGGCTCGAGGGAGCCGGCCTGATCGAGCCGGCCGGGGCGAAGGAGCGACGCGGCGGCGTGCGCGGCAATCCGCGCGTCATGTACTCCGCGACGCCGGCCGGGGTCACGAGACTCGAGACTTGGATGTACGCGCCGACGGCGCCTGAGAAGAGCCGGGACGTGCTTCTCGCCAAGCTGGCGATCGCACGCGCGCAGGACGTGCCGCGCCTGCTGGAGATGGCGCGCAACCAGGAGGCACAGGTGCGCCGGCAGCTCGGCGGTCTGCAGGAGGCGCCGAGGGCTGCGTGGACTGGGCAGGGCCGGGTGCCGTTGCCGCTTGTGGGTGCAGCGCTTGCCCGCTCGTCTGAGGCCCGGCGGCTGGCGGCGGCGATCGAGTCGCTTCAGGAGATCCGGGAGGCCCTGGAGCACGAGCTGCGCGGCGCGCCGCCGCCACGACGATGACGTCGCTGCTGTCGCTGACCGACGTCGGCAAGGCGTTCTGGCGCGGGACGGTCCGCGTCGAGGTGCTGCGCCGCGTCTCGCTCGAGCTGGCGCCCGGCGACTTCGTGGCCGTCTGGGGCGGCCTCGGGTCGGGCAAGTCGACGCTCCTGCGCTTGGCCGCCGGATTCGACGTCGCCGACGAGGGCGATGTGCGCTTCCGCGGGCGGCCGATCGCCGCGCTGTCGAGAGGCGATCTCCAGCAGCTGCGCCGCCACGAGATCGGCTTCGCGGACCGGTCGGGTCCGTTGGAGCGCGAGCTGACCGCGCTCGACTACGTCGCCTTCCCGCTGATGGGCACGATGCGCCGCGCGGAAGCGAGCCGCCGCGCGATGGACGCGCTGCGACAGCTCGGGCTCGAGCCGGCGTGCGGCGCGATGCGGTGGCGGGAGCTGACCGACGGGGAGCGGACGCTGGTGTCGATCGCGCACGCAGTCGTGCGGCGTCCCAAGCTGCTGCTGGTCGACGACCCGACCAGCAACCTCGGCTTCCACGAGCGGGAGCGGACCGTCGCGCTGCTGCACCGTATGGCGTCCGAGCGGGACATGGCCGTGCTGATGACGGCGCCCGACTCCGCGGCGACGCTCGGAGCGCACGAGGTCTTCACGCTCAGCGGCGGCGAGCTGCTGCCGGCCGCACGGCCTCCTCGCGGGGACCTGATCCGACTGCCCGGCGCGTAGCGCCGCCGGACGCCGGTGCGCTTCTCGAACCTGCTGCACCTGTACCGCGTGCGCGTGCGCGCGCGGCTGGCGCAGGAGCTGCTCGCGATCGCCGGCATCGCCGTCGGCGTGGCGCTGCTCTACTCGGCGTCTGTCGCCAACACGAGCTTGACCGGCTCGATCGAGCAGCTGACCGGGGCCGTCGTCGGCAAGGCGCGCCTCGAGCTGGCCGCACGCGCCCCGCAGGGGTTCGACCAGGCGCTGCTGGGCGAGGTCCAGCGGCTGCCGGGCGTGCGCGCAGCGACGCCGGTGTTCGAAGCGCCGGCCGTCGTCGCGGGTCCGGGCGGGCGGCGCTCGGTGGAGCTCGTCGGCGGCGACCCACGCTCGGCCAGCCTGAGCGGCCCGCTCCTGCGCCAGTTCACGGCAGAACGACTCGCGCGGGCGCGCGCGGTCGCGCTGCCGGCGCCGATCGCGCGCGAGCTGGGCGTCTCGCTGATCGCGCCGGTGCGAGTCGAGGCCGCCGGCCGCGTCACGCAGGCCCCGCTCGGCGCCGTCCTGCACGTGGAGGACGTCGGCCCGCTGGTCGACAGCCCCGTGGTGATCGCCCCGCTCGCGTTCGCGCAGGAGCTGGCCGGGCGCGCGGGGCGGCTGACGCGCATCTTCGTCCAGCCGCTGCCGGGGCGGGACGCCGAGGTCGAGGCCGGCTTGACGCGGATCGCCGGCGGCCGGCTGAACGTGCGTCCGGCGCGCTTCGACGCCACGCTGTTCGACAGAGCCGCGCAGCCCTCGCGCAACTCGTCGCAGCTGTTCTCTGCCTTCAGCGCGCTCGTCGGGTTCGTCTTCGCTTTCAGCGCCATGCTGCTGACGGTGCCGCAGCGGCGGCGCATGATCGCCGACCTGCAGATCGACGGCTACGGGCCGCGGGCGATCCTCCAGGTCCTGCTGTTCGACGCGCTCGTGCTCGGGCTCGCCGCCTCCGCCCTCGGGCTGCTGCTCGGCGAGGAGATCTCACGACACGTCTTCCGGGCCGATCCCGGCTACCTCGCCTACACGTTCCCCGTCGGATCCCAGCGAGTCGTCACCTGGCAGGCGATCGCGCTCGCGCTCGGCGGAGGCATGCTCGCCGCCTTCGTGGCGGTCCTGAGCCCGTTCCGCGACGTCCTCCGGATCGGCCGGCGGCGCGCCGGGGGCGGTACACAGCGGACGGCGGGCATGCGGTTCGCTCCGCAGCTCGGCGGCGCGGCGATCGCGCTTGCAGTGACGACGCTGATCCTGCTGCTTGCGCCGCAGTTCGCCGTCGCCGGCATGGGGACGCTGACGATCGCGCTGCTGCTCGTGCTGGCGCCCGCGATCGCGGCGACGCTGCGCGGGCTGGAGCGGGTCACGCAGCACAGCAAGAGCGCGACGCCGTTCCTCGTGGTGACGTCGCTCAGCTCGCGCGCGAACCGCTCCCGTGCGCTCGCGGTTGCGGCGACCGGCGCGATCGCCGTGATGAGCAGCGTGGCGATCCAAGGCTCTCGCCAGGATCTGCAGCGCGGCCTCGACGACTCCGTCCGCCACGTCGACTCGATTGCCGACATCTGGGTCGCACCGCGCAGCGAAGCGAACACGTTCGCCACGACTGCGTTCCCCGTCGGGCTCGCGACCAAGCTGGGCGCCGTGCCGGGCGTCCGTGCCGTGCGCGCCTATCGCGGCGGGTTCCTCGACTGGGACGATCGGCGGGTGTGGGTGCTCGCCCCGCCGCGCGAGGCCGCGCTGCCGATCTCGCGCGGCCAGATGACCGACGCCGAGCTGGCTCGCGCGCGCACGCGCATCCGCGGCGGTGGCTGGGTCGTGCTCTCTCGCGCGCTCGCGGACGCCCACGGCCTCAAGGTCGGCGACGCGTTCACGACGCCGACCGCCGTGCCGACGCGGCTGCGCGTCGCGGCGCTGAGCAGCAACCTCGGCTGGCCGTCGGGCGCGATGGTCCTCAACGCCGACGACTACGCGCATGCCTGGGGCAGCACCGACCTGAGCGCCTACCACCTCATGCTCGCACCGACCGCCAGACCGGACGTCGTGCGGAGCGCGGTCGCGCGGGTGCTCGGTCCGGACTCCTCGTTCGCGGTCGAAACAGCCGCGGAGCGGGAGCAGCGGCACTACGCGTCAACCCGCGAGGCGCTGTCCCGTCTGACGCAGATCCGCACGCTCGTGCTCGTCGCGGCAGTCCTCGCGATGGCGACGGCGATGGGCGGCATGATCTGGCAGCGACGGTCCCGCTTCGCCGGACTGAAGGTCGACGGCTTCACCGACCGGGAGGTGTGGCGCGGCCTCGTCCTCGAGAGCACCGTGCTGCTCGGCGCCGCGTGCCTGCTCGGCGCGGTCTTCGGCCTGTATGGGCAGGTCGTGTTGAGCCGGGCGCTGGCGACGATCACCGGCTTCCCGCTCGTCTTCTCGGTCGGCGCGCTCGTCGCCGTCGGCAGCTTCGCGCTGGTGACGCTGATCGCCGTGGCGATGATCGCGGTGCCCGGCTATCTCGCCGCGCGCGTCTCGCCTGCTGTCTCGTTGCAGGACTGAGCGCTCCTAAGCTCGCGGCGTGCCGCCAGATTCGGGCATCGACCCGATTCCGCTGACCCCTGCGCAACTCGCCGCACTGGGGTCGGCCGCCGCACGCGAGCTGCTCTGGGGACTGCGCGGCGTCTCGCGCGAGATCGCGAGCTGGCGGGCGCGTGCCTCGGAGATCCCCTGCTCGAACGCGCGACGGGTCGCGCTCGAGGCGTTGCGGGCCAAGCGCGGCCACATCGACGGTGCGGCGCTGTTCTGGATCCTTTCGCCGAGCCCCGACCCCGGTCTGCTGCGGCTGCTCGTGGCCTACGACGTGCTCTGCGACTACCTCGACAGCCTCACCGAGCGGGCTGGCGCCGGCGACGCGCGGCTACTGCATCGTGCGATGACCGACGCGCTCGAGCCCGGCGGTCCGTCGCGCGACTACTTCGCAGGCGCCGCCGGCGCGGGCGACGGCGGCTACCTCGACGCGCTCGTCGGGACGTGCCGCGCGGCGTGCGCGGGGCTGCCGTCGTTCGCGGTCGTGCAGCCGCACGCGCTGCGCGAGGCGGCCCGGGCGAGCGCCGTCCTGCCGCTGAACCACCTGCCCGACGCGCAGCGCGACGCTGGCCTGCAGGCGTGGGCGGCGTGCGAGCTGCCCGGTGAGCACGAGCTTGCGTGGTACGAGCTGGGCGCCGCTGCGAGCACATGGTTGGCGGTGCAGGCGTCGCTTGCGCTGGCGGCGAATCCCGCGTGCAAGGAGGCCGAGGTCGAGGCGGTGTGCCGCGCGTACTTCCCGTGGTGCTCGCTGGCCGGCACGATGCTCGACAGCTACGTCGACGAGGCCGACGACCTAGCCGCCGGCGACCACCGCTACGTCGCCCACTACCCCTCGCGGACGATCATGCTCGATCGGCTGAGTATGGCCGTCGAGCGCGCCGCGCTGGTGGTCACGCGGCTGCCCGACGGACAGCGCCACGCCGTGATCCTCTCCTGCATGGTCGCGATGTACCTCTCCAAGGACAGCGCGCGCACAGCCGGGCTGCGCGACTCGACGCGCCGGCTCGCAGCCAGCGGCGGCACGCTGACGCGCGTGCTCGTGCCGATCCTGCGCGCATGGCGCATCCGCTACCGGCAAGTCTCGGCGTGAGGCGCGGGTTTGTCGGCAAAAAGCTGCTCAGGCGGGTAGTCCAGCTCGTCGGCGAGCAGGAGCACGATGCTGAGCCGTGGATCGACACGGCCGCGCTCGATGCGGCCGAGCATTTCCGAGTTCAAGCCGGCACGGCGCGCGAGTTCGGGCTGCGAGAGACCGACCTCCTCACGCCGCAGACGCAGACGCTCCAGCGCGGTGCGGCGGGGAGACTCGATGGTCGTGATCCGTGCGGCCAACCGCTCCTCGCGATCACCTACTGGGATGGGAGCACTGAGGCGCCAGAGCGCCTCCCTCGTCGCCTGACGGTCGCGCAGGGTACTCGCACCTCGACTGCGTCTCTCAGGCCGGTCGGCCTCCTTGATCAGCCCCAGGTCGCGCAGCCGGCGGAAGTGCCGGCGCATCACGCCGGCGTCGATCTCCCACGGTCGTGCCAAGTCGGCTGGAGAGACGGCGTGCGAGCGCAGCATTTGGCGGAGGATTCTCACTCGCAGCGGATGCGCGAGCGCGGTCGCCCAGATCGGCTCTGCGCGGATCTCTCTCATGGCTTCCAGCCGTGCCCCAACTCGTCGATCGCGCTGGCGAGGCGGGCGAGCTGCTCGGCCGTGCAGTCGGCATAGTCGGATTCGGGTGGGATCTCGGCGAGCTGGAGCGCGAGGTTGACGAGCTGTTCGCCGGCGCCGCGGAAGGCGGAGAGCATCCGGCGCGGCGTCCAGCCCGTCCAGCTGTCGCGGATGTCGACGACCCGCAGCGCCTCGGCGAGCGCCGGCCATCCGGCTGCGACATCGAGCACGCGGGCGGCGACGAGCACGCGCTCATGGTCGAGGATGCCCTGCGCGAGGTCGGCTGCGGCCGCCTCTCGAACGTCGTCGTAGGCGATCTCGACATCCTCGTCCGGCAGACGCTGCGCGAGCAGGCGGATCTGCTCGGCGATCTCGGCGCTCTCGGCCGCGCGTGCCGCGAGCTGCTCGATCTCTGCTGCGGTGATCGTGGCGGACGAATCCGCGGGCAGCTCGGCGCGGGCCTCGGATGGGAGCAGGCGCATCGCGCCGAGGTGCAGATGCTCGGCACGGCGCATCAGCTCGGCGATCTGCACGAGCTGCCACGCAGGCGCGGCGTCGGACGTCACTCGCCGGCGCCCTTCCACGGTGGCTGCGTCGTTGCCCGTGCGGCGCGGGGGGACGGCCCGCCGGCTCCGACGACTCTTGACGGGGGAGGTCGTCGTCGAAACCGGCGGGCACGGTGCACGCGAGCGTGGCAGGGGGCACCTGCTCGGTGCACGGTTGGGGACGCGAAGCGGTGCATAGGCGTAAGCGGGGAGGCCGGGCTTGGGCGGGCGGGACGCACCGGTGCCGCCAGACACGCCCCGCCCACAAGCTCTCCTCCCATCGCGACGCACCGTATGCCGGGCCGGCGCGGCGCGGTAGTTACGGGCGACTACTTGGGTGTAGGCATCCGGGGCGGCCGGGGCCGCTCTCGCAGGATCACGCGGCAGCCGCGGTGCGGCGTGACGATCACGCTGCGCCAGCGCGGCCGCTCAAGTGCCGGGTGCGTTGGCTCGATCGCGTAGCGCGAGAGGGTCGCGGCGACGATCGTCTGCAGCTCGAGGAACGCCAGGCGCCAGCCGAGGCAGCGCTTGCGGCCGCCGCCCCAGGGCAGCCAGGCGGCGCCGTCGGGCTGTGCGTCGAGGAAGCGCTCCGGCCGGAAGCGATGCGGGTCGGCGAACAGCGCCGGGTCGTGGTGCAGCAGGTAGAGGCAGACGAGCAGGTGCGCCGGGGGCGTGTGCGTCCAGTCGCCGATCTCGATCGGCTGCTTGACCGCGCGCGGGATCGCGAACAGGAACACGGGACGGTGGCGCAGCGCTTCCTGGATCGTGGCGGTCAGGTACGTGACGTCGCCGGCGGCGAGTTCGGCGTAGAGCGCGTGCTGGATGCGTGGGTCGTGGGCGATCAGCTGGAAGGTCCAGGCAAGCTCGGCGGAGGTCGTCTCGTGGCCAGCGAGGATGAGCGACATGAGGCTGTCGCGGACTTGCGCCGTCGGTAGGGGCTCGCCGCCTTCGTTCCGTGCGGCGAGCAGCAGGTCGAGTGCGTCCTCGTTCCTGCGGCTTTCGCGTCGGCGTTCCTCGATCAGTCGCAGGAGCGTCGCGTCGACTTGCGCCCGCTCGTGCAGGAAGCGCTGCCAGCGCGCACCGAGCCCGGGCACACGCCGCGCGGGCGGCAGCGTCAGCAGCACCCCGTCGGAGACCGACAGCATCGACAGCAGCTGCGCGTGCAGGCCGGGCGCGCGCTCGTCGACGTCGCGGCCGAGCAGCGTCGCGAGGATCACGCGCAGCGTCAGAGCGCGCAGACGGGGGTGCAGCGCGATCGGCGTGTCGGTCGGCCAGCTCGCGATCTCTCGCTCGGCGAGCCCGTGGACCATCTCGCCGTGGCGGGCGGTCGCCTCGCCGGTGTAGAGCCGGGCGAGTCGCGCACGGCCGCGCCGGTGCGTCTCGCCGTCGGCGAGCATGAACGAGCGATCGCCGACGATCGGCAGGATCGTCTGTCCGCCCTCGCCCGGTGCGAGCAGATCAGGCGGGGCGGCGAACACGGCGGCCACCTCGTCGGGATCGGCGATGAACGCGAGCGGCGGACGGGCGAGCGCCTTCAACGCGAAGCGCGATCCGTACCGATCCCGCATCTGCTCCAGCAGCCCGAACGGATCGTGGAACATCCAGGCGGTCTGAGCCGCGGACGGAAGCGGAGGGCTCGGCGGGAGTCCCACGCGAGCGGTAGACGGGGCGGTACGACTGACACTCGACACCACGCGCAATCTCCCAGATCGCGCGGACCGGGTTCGCAGCCTGGAAACGTCACTGTGTACTTCGATACGGGCTGCGTATAAGGTGGGCAGGGGCGCGACTGTCGGGGGCACCAAGCAAGGGAGGCAACGTGGTGACAAACAACCTCGCTCGAACCGGCGCACGAGCCGCGCTGCTCGCGCTCGCTGCACTCACGATCGGACTTTGCGCGACGGTGAGCGTCGGGGCCGCACCCGCAGCGCACGCCGCCCGGCACTCGCTGCACGTCAACGACACCGGGCATCTGCACCTGACGCGCAAGTCCGGGTCGACGCTGTATGAGAGCGGCTCGGCGAGCGGTTCGCTTCCCGGGTCGATCACCGCGGTCTTCCATACCAGCGTCACGAAGGTCACGGGCACCGTGACGTTCCACGCGAGTCGCGGGTCGATCACGATGAGTGCGGTGGGCTACCCGCAGTCGGCGGGGACTGTCGCGCGGTTCAGCGGCAGCATCGCGGTCCGCAGCGGCACGGGCGCGTATCGCAGCGCGCTGGGCAGCGGAAGCTTCTCGGGAACGGTGAACCGGCGCAGTTGGGCGGTCAGCGTCCATGCCGTCGCGAACCTGACGTACTGACGCGAGCAGGGCGCAAGGTGATGGGGGCTCGGGGCGCGCTCGCTGCGCTGCTGGTCGCGGCGAGGCATGCGCGTACACTCGAAGCCATGACGAGTCCGCTCGATAGCCGCAACCCACACGGCATCCGCGTCGCCGCTGATCGCGCTCCGGTGCGAGCCGACGTGAAGGCAGCGTTCGCCAGAGGGTCTCGCAAGGCCGCGCGAGAGATCGCGGTGCTCACGAAGCCGCGGTCGGCCGGTAGCGCGCACCGCTCGGCACGTTCGTAGCTCCTGACGGACCTCCAAGTAGTCACCGCCGAGAGATCTCAGTGCTGGCATGCGCGAACAGCGCTGCGACGACCTTGGGATTGCAGTCGCTCACCTTGCTCGCTGGTCGTGGTCCTGGCTGGGGAGACTCGGCGGGGAAACCCACACGAAGGGCTGGAGTGACGGTACGACTGACGAACGTCACGGCCAAACATCGAGCCTGTGGCTCGCCACGAGCTTGAGCTCGAGCGCAGGTGCTGATCCGTTTGCTCAGAGGACAAGGAGAGTCTCCATATAGTCACCGTCGCGCGAGCGGGGCCAGAGGTTCGGTCAGGCGCGCCGGGATTGCCTGCGGCGTCGAGGATCTCGCCGGCTCGTCCAGGTTTCGATTTATCCCCGGCGCTGATGTTTGAAGCGTAGATCGTGCGATGAAACGCGCGCACCGCGTGGCGGTGCGCTTCTGCCCGCTACGGAGGCGAATTCGCTGTGTCTGACCGAACCTTCGACGTTGGTTGAGGGCGGCGTGACCGAACTCGTGGCCCAGCGCCACATCTGCTGACCCGAGAAGTTCAGAGGGGCGATCTATGGCCAGGCGGCACAGAACATGCAAAGCCCCGATCTCTCTTGGAGGACAGCATGCCAGCTTCCGACAAACCTCGACCTCAACTGCCCGAGTCCTACGTTCAGATCTGGGAGCCGGTCGACATGCCGACGCCCGAAGACCCGCCGATCGCTGCGGTGCAATCGCAGGTGCTGGAGTTCGTCGGCCAGTCGTTCGAGCTGGCGCCCGACGTCGACCTCAACGAGAGACAGCCGGCGACGAAGATACTTCTGGAACTTGCTCGTCTCGACACCATCGTCTCGCTTGGAGAGCCCGTGCCGCCCGAGGTTCGGACGGTGTTGCCGCGCGAGTCGAACGGGCACAAGGCCGCACTCGCGTGGCTCGATCGCTTCGGGTGCTTGACCACGGAGCAGCTCCGCCGTGCGGTTTGGCCATGGGCGAGTTTGGAATGGATGCAGAAGATCCTTGGCGAGTTGCTGCGCGCGGGCCTCGTGGAGCGCCGGCGCGCGCAGCTCAAAGCGGGAGCCGGGCGCAGACGTGGTGGCCGGGCGCCGTGGATGTGGTCGCTGACCGCCGCCGGTTTGCGTCAGGGAAAAGCGTGGCGCATTCCCGATGACGAACTGACGTGGAGTGCCCTTTGCCAGCCGCAGATTCCGGAAGAGCGACGCTGGCGTCGCAGCGAGGCGCGGTCCTGGAGCGGCCTTGGACACGACCTCCACACAGCAGAGTGGGCAATGGCGCTCTGCCGGCTCGCAGCCGACTGGCGAACGTTCGGGGTCTTGGACGTCCTGACGCCGCGCTACCGAGAAGGACAGCTGAGCCCGCCGAGGAAGCAGGCGATCTTCGGCGCGCGACAGTACGGGGTGTCGCTGGACGCAGTGGACTTGGACCGCGGCTGGATCTTCGACGGGATCTCGACCGGCCCGTTTGTGGGAACGATCAAGCCCGATCTCACGCTGCGACTGTGGATAGAGACAGGGAAGCGAACCGACTGTGAGTTCGACCTCCTTGTTGAGCTCGACCGCACGAGAAGAAGAGCGAAGAACACGAGAAAGCTCATCGCCTACGACGAGTTCCTCACGGGGTGGGCCCTGTTGCATCCGCGGGTGAAGAAGCAGGGGCGGCCGGTGGTGATCTTCGTCTGCCCTGACGAGACCTGTCGGCGCGGGCTGATGGAGGCGGCCGACGAGCTGGTGGTCGGTCGCATCGGCCAGGTCGGCATGCCCGCTCACCACTGGCGTTATCCCGGCCGCGAGCATCTGCTGTTCACGACCGAGCAGCTGATCCATCACGGCTCGCTGCTGGCGTGGAGACTGCCGGTGCTTCCGCCCGACGTGCGCGAGGCTGACGGCAATCGCACGTTCGATGAGCAGCTGGTGACGATCCTGCCGGTGGACATCATGCCGCTGGATCCGCCGAGTCCATGGGGAGCGTGAGCGGCCGTTCGTCGACGAGGGGGAGCGGATCGTGCAGTTCGGTCTCAGCGACGAGGAACTGCAGCGTCTCGCCGAGGCGCTCGCACCGCTGCTCCTGGACCGGCTCGACACCGGCCAGGAGCAGCGCGAGCCCGCTGACGGCTACCTCACGCCGGAGGCTGCCGCGCGCTACCTCGGCGTCTCGCGCAAGCGGATCTACGACCTGACGTCGATGCGGGTGCTCGTGCCCGATGGACGCGACGGACGGACGCCGCTGTTCACGCGTGAGACGCTCGACGCGTACGTGCGAGCAGACGCCAACGGCGGTCATCACGCCGGCGCTCGTATCCGACCGGCACCGGGTCTACCTTCGAAGAAAAGCAAGGTGGCCGGGGCGCGGCTGGAACCGCCCCCGGCCTGGCACCAAGAGGAGTGAGCCTCTCAATGCACGCCAAGGGTACGGCGGTGGGCGCCGCCGACGCTGCAAGCCCCGACGAGCGCAAGCTCGTGAGAACGAAGACGCCGGGTGTATACCGACGCGGTAGGTCGTACGTCGTGATCTACCGCGCCGGTGGTCGCCAGCGCAAGGAGTTCGCGCGCACGCTCGACGAGGCGCGTCGGATCAAGCGCGAGCGCGAGACCGACCGTGACCGCGGCGAGCTGCAGGAGCGCACGACGATCACGCTGCGCGCCTACCTCGAGGAGTGGGTCGAGCGCTACCGCGGCCAGGGTCGCCGAGGCTTCCGCGAGAGCACCCGCGAGGAGTACCGGCGGCTGCTGGAGAGATACGCGTACAAGCACTTCCCGGGGAAGCTCCGGCTGACGGACGTCACGCCCTACCGGCTCGCGCGGTTCGTCGACTGGCTCTGCGACGAGGTCGCGCAGGGCAAGCGTCTGTCGGACTCGACGGTCGCCAACGCCGCGATCCCGGTGCGGGCCGCGCTCGCGACCGCGCAGCGCGAGGGGCTGATCCGTCACAACCCGGCGGTGAAGCTGGCGCTGCCGCACCGCGAGCAGATCCGCGAGGACGATGAGGACGAAGTCAAGACCCTCTCGCGCAAGCAGGTCAGACAGCTGCTCGCCCGCGCGCCCGAGGAGCACCGGCTCCTGCTTGAGGTTCTCGCGTCGTGCGGGCTGCGGGTGTCGGAGGCGATCGCGCTGCAGCGCCGACACGTCCAGATCGACGGCGAGAGGCCGCATCTGAAGGTCCGTCGCGCGATCGTGAAGCGGCGCGTCGAGCCGCCGAAGACGAAGCACGGACGCCGCGACGTGCCGCTCGCGTCCGGCCTTGTCGGCCGCCTGCGCAGACACCTCGCCGGACTTCCGGCCGGAGCCGAGACGCTCGTCTTCTCAGCTGCCGGCGGCTCCGCGCTCGACCCCGACAACCTGCGCAGCCGGATGCTGAAGCCCCTCGTCCGCAAGATCGGCGCGCCGTGGGCCGGCTTCCACACGCTCCGGCACACCTACGCCTCGCTCCAGCTCGCGCGCGGCGTCAACGTCGTCCAGCTCTCGCGAGTGCTCGGCCACCACTCGCCGGCGTTCACGCTGAGCGTCTACACCCACCTGCTGCCGGGGGAGGGGGCGCCAGCGTTGGACCTGCGTGCCGGATGATGCGCCATGTTGGGCGATCTACTGACAACTGGCTCTATGCGGCATCCCGGGAGCTAGGGTTGGAACGGTGGAGATCCACCTGAGCCGACCAGTCGCGTGATGACGATCGAGGATGCAATCGCCGAGTGGGCGGCCACCCGGCCTGCCTGGCAGCAGGAGGTTCTGCGGACACTGGCTAGAGGAGAGGCGCTCGACCAGGACGCGATCGACGCGATCGCCGACGACCTCGTCGCTGGGAAAGAGCCGAGCGTCGTGCCTCTCAAAGCGTCCGAGGTTCCCGGAACGCAAGCCGCCGGAGCTTGCGTTGCATTGCGGTCGATTCGTGAGGTCTCGAACGTCAACGCGCTGCTCGACCACCAGGAGATGACCTTCGGATCTGCCGGACTGACCGTCGTCTACGGTGACAACGGAAGTGGGAAGTCCGGGTATGCGCGCTTGGTCAAGGCTGCGGTAGGCGCCCGGCATCAAGAGCCGGTGCACGGCAACGTCTTTTCGGACACTGGCGGACAAGCGCAGAAGGCTGAGATCGGCTTCAGCGTCGCGGGTGCTGAGAAGACCGCGACGTGGCCTGATTCCATTGGAAGCGAGCTTCGCGCTGTGAGCTTCTATGACGAAGCCTGTGGAGACACGTATATCGGCGGCGATTCGGAGCTGACCTACCGACCCTCCGCGCTCGTCATGCTCGATGGGCTGATTGCGATCTGCGACGCCGTTCGCGCAGTACTCGACGAGCGTCTTCAGCAGAACTCGGCATCACGTGGCCCGATGCCGACGGTCCCCGATGGAACGGAGGGTGCGCGCTTCCTCGTGGCGCTGGCGGGATCAACGTCACCAGCGCAGCTCGACGCGGCCTGCGCCGCGCCCGATGACGCCTCTGAACAACTGGGGGCGCTTCTGCAGGAGGAGGCTCGGCTCCGGGCAACCGACCCATCCAGAGAGCGCGTTCGTCTCGAAGCGCTTGCGAACAAGATGGATGCGGCTGCGAAGCATGCCGCGTTGCTCGCCGGAGGTCTGAGCGACGCCAGAGTGACCGAGGCGAAGTCATCTGGGACGACCGCTCGCGAGTTGCGTGCGGCTGCGACCATCGCTTCGTCGGGAACCTTCGAGTCTGAGCCCGTACAGGGAGTCGGAAGCACGACGTGGCGAGCGCTTTGGGAGGCGTCACGGTCCTTCTCGGAAGCCGAGGCCTATCACGAGCAGCACTTTCCGGTTGTGGGAGATGGAGCCCATTGCGTGCTGTGCCATCAGGAGCTGACAAGCGAGGCCGCTGATCGACTCCAACGCTTCGAGGCGTTCATGGCCGACACGACGGCTCAACGTGCGGACGCTGCCGAGCAGGCGTTTGCGCGAGCCGTCGCTTCGGTGCGACAGCTCGATCCAATGCCGGCGGCGGTTGCTGCGCAGTTGGTCGAACTCGAGTCTGCGGATGAAGCCCTCGTGAAGAGAGCGTCAGAGTGGCTCCAAGAGGCTGGGGCGCGGCGCGCGTCACTGCTTGCTGCGCTTGAAAGTTCGCACGAGCAAGAGCTGCCATCTCTCGGGGTATCGCCGGTGCCGGATCTTGAGGCGCGCGCGCAGGCCCTCAAGGATGCTGCTGCGGCGATCGATGGAACCCAGTTTCAAAGGTCACTTGCCGATGTCACTGCAAAGAAGAATGATCTGAGCGCACGCATCGCCCTCAAGACTGCGCGTGCTGGTATCGAGACGGAGATCGATCGACTGCGTGACCGGGCAAGGCTTGAGAAGGCCAAGAAGCTGACGGAGACAAACGGGATTACACGGAAGGCAACCGAACTCACCGACGAGCACGTGACCGCCTTGGTCCGTGACCGCTTCACCCGTGAGTCAGATCGCCTTCGTCTTGAGCGGATCGAGCTGAAGAAGATGGGCGGACAGAAGGGCAAGTTTCGACACCGTCCCTCGTTGCTCGGTGCGACGAACCCGCAACCAGTGCAGCAGGTCCTCAGCGAGGGCGAGCAAACGGCGCTTGGGTTGGCTGGCTACTTCACCGAAGCCTTCTTTGATACGAGTAAGTCGGCGCTCGTGCTCGATGATCCGGTCACATCTCTCGATCACATTCGACGCGCTTTGGTCGCACACCGCCTTGTGCAGTTTGCTGGGGACCGTCAGGTCGTGGTCTTCACGCATGATGTCTCGTTCGTTGGTGATCTGCGGCGAGCCGCAGACGCTGCGCAGATCACGTTTACCGAGCGCGGGGTGCAGCGCCGAGGCGACAAGATGCCAGGGCTGCTCACCGATCAGCATCCGTGGAAGGCCAAGGACGTTCCACGCCGTTTCGGCGAGCTCGAACAGCAACTGGCGCGCATCAAGCGCGAGCGCGTGGGGTGGGATCAAGACACCTACGAGAAGGAGTGCTCGGACTGGGCCGGCAAGCTCTCGGAAACTTGGGAACGTCTCATCAATCTTGAGATCGTCAACGCCGTGGTCGATCGCGGGACGTCTGAGGTGCGACCGAAGATGTTCAAGCTCCTGGCGCGTATCACCGACGAGGACGATCGCGAGTTTCAGCAGAGTTACGCTCGCTGCTCGGGGTGGTTGCGTCGCCACGACAAGGATCCGTCCGTGAACTACGTGGCTCCAGAGCCTGAGGATCTGGAGCGCGAGCTGGCGTTCGTCAGAGCGTGGTTCGCTCGTGTCAGGGGCTACCGAAAGTAGGACCGGGATCTGTTCGAGGGATAGACTGGCGCAGCCGCCTCCCGGCACGTACCCTTCTCATATGGCCAAGGTAGTCGGCAAGCGTCCCAACGGCACCGCGGTGGTGGAGGTGCCGGCCGAAGACGCGACCGATCTCGAGATCGGTGCTGACGTCGAGGTTCGTCCTGCTCCGTCTGGCGCAGATGGGTGGCCGGAGCCGTTCGGTGCGCTCGCTGGCGAGCTGCCTTCGATCGAGATCGAGGACATCAAGGCGGCGCGGCTCGAGGCGTTGCAGGGCAAGACGCCCTAGACACGGCACATGGCCGATGCGCTGATCGACACGCACGTGCTGCTGTGGATGCTCGACGGCAGCCTGCCGAGACGGTCGGCAACAGCGGCTCGGAAGCTCGCCGACGCGATCACCGCCCGGCGTGTGTTCGTCTCGATCGGGTCGTTTCTCGACCTTCGGTACCTGGTGGACGCCGGGCGCATGTCCGCGAGTGTGTTGCAGAAGGCTGAAGAGGTTGTGCAGCGCGAAGCGTTCTCGGTCGTCTCGCTGGATCTCGCGGTCCACCACGCGATGGCCGAGGTCTCGCGCGAGCAGGTGCCCGATCCGTTCGACCGCATCATCGCCGCGACCGCACTGCTCGCCGACCTACCGCTCCTGACCGCCGACGGTCGTATCCGCGCGGCGCTCGGCGAGCGGGCCGTCTGGTAGCGCCGGCCCGGGCCACCTCAGCTGGGGCAACGCATGGGGCAACGTGCGCCACGGAGCGCGGACGATCTCGCCGAGCGGCTGCCCGACGCGATCTCCCGTCACAGCGGGATCCGCCGCTCCCGAACGCACCCCACCGAACACCCCCAGAAGGCTCATAACCCGAAGGTCGCGGGTTCGAATCCCGCCCCCGCTATAGGCCCGTTAGCGACCGGGGCTTGCAGTTGGTCGCTCTTGTGAAGGCGCTCGAGAGGGCGCCTTCAGTGTGTTCGGGTCTTTCGCGGCCGAGCTTCGATACCCAATCAAAGTGGTCTGCACAGCGGGATAGTGTCTCCTGCCTTCCCCTATGGATCCCCTGGCCCGCCTCAGCCCCGAGCAGCGCGCTCGAATGCGCATCGACAAGATGCTGGAGGATGCCGGCTGGAAGCTCCAGGACTGGTCCGATGTCGACTTCCGTGCCGCACCCGGCGTGGCGGTGCGCGAGTTCATCACCGAGAGAGGACCGGTCGACTACCTCCTCGTCGCAGACGGAAAAGCCGTCGGCTCTATCGAGGCGAAACCGGAGGGCCACACGCTCTCGTCGGTCGAGACGCAGACCGAGCGCTACAACGAGGGCTTCAAGCTCACGGTTGGCAAGCGCGATCTGCCGCGCTACGCCGACGAGCTCCTCTTTCAGTACGTCTCCACCGGCACCGAGACGAACGTCCAAAGTCGTCGGGACCCGATCGTGCGACCGCGCGAGGTCTTCCACTTCCACAGGCCCGAGACGCTCGCCGCATGGGCGCAGGCGGACTACAGCTTCCGTGCGAAGCTGCGGCGGATGCCACCGATCGATCCGGCGGGCCTGCGCGGCGTGCAGATCGAGGCGATCGGCAGACTGGAAGAGTCCCTGGCGGATGATCGCCCGCGCGCGCTGGCGGCGATCACCATGGGCGGCGGCAAGACCCGCCTCGCAGTGGCCGAGTCCTACCGGCTGCTGCGTTTCGCGGACGCCACGCGGATCCTGTTCCTCGTCGACCGTGTCTCGCTTGCCGACCAAGCCGCCAAGGAGTTCCGCGCCTACGTTTATCCGGACGGCCGCCGCTTCGAGGACGACTACGTCGTAGAGGTTCTCAAGTCGAGCGCTGCGAACCAGTCCGCCAACGTCATCATCTGCACGATCCAGCGTCTCTACGCGATGCTGAGAGGCGAGGACCGCCCGTACGACCCCGAATTCGACGAAGCCTCGACGTTCGAGATGAGCGACGGGCCGCCGGTCGAGGTCGCCTACAACCCCGATGTGCCGGTCGAGTACTTCGACCTCGTATACACCGACGAGTGTCACCGCTCGATCTATGGGCGCTGGGGCCAGGTGCTTGACTACTTCGACGCGTTCACCGTCGGCCTGACCGCGACGCCGACGCCGACGACGCTCGCCTACTTCGACGACAACGTGATCGCCGAGTACGGCCGCGAGGAGGCGGTCTTCGACGACGTCAACGTCGACCAGCAGCTGTTCCGCATCCGCACCGAGGTGGGGGAGCGCGGCGCGACGATGACTGCCGGCGAGTGGGTAAAGGTGCGTGACCGCCTCACGAAGGCGAGACGGCCGCTCCAGCTCGGCGACGACTACCCATACACACCTGAGCAGCTCGACCGCGCGGTGATGAACCCGAGCCAGATCCGCACTGTCGTGATCGCCTTCAAGGACCTCGTCACCACCCAGCTGTTCCCGGACCGCGACGAGGTGCCCAAGACGATCTTCTTCTGCAAGCACGACCAGCACGCCGAGGACGTGCTCAAGATCGTCCGCGAGGTGTTCGGCCGCGGTATCGAGTTCGCGCGCAAGATCACGTACAAGGCCGAGGGGACTGTCGAGCAGAACATCAAGGACTTCCGCAACGATCCGGCATTGCGGATCGCGGTAACGGTCGAGCAGATCGGGACCGGCACCGATATCAAGGCCGTCGAGTGCCTCGTCTTCATACGGATGGTCGCCTCGCGCGTGCTGTTCAACCAGATGCGTGGCCGCGCCGTACGCACCATGGAAGACGATGACTTCTGGCAGGTCACGCCGGGCGCGGTCGAAAAGGGACAGACGAAGACCTATTCGGTGCTCGTCGACGCCGTCGGTATTACCGACGAGGACGCGGTTCTGCTCGACGCCAGCCCGGTCGCCGAGCACAAGGCCTCCGTGCCGTTCAAGACGCTGTTGCGCGACATCGGTATGGGACTCACTGACGACGACACGCTGAAGTCCGTGGCGCTGCGATTGCGCCGGCTCGAGCGCAAGCTGTCGGCATCGGAGCGCCGGGAGTTCGCGCAGGTCGCCGGCGGCATGCGCATCGCCGACGTCGTCGAGGACCTGCGCTCAGCAACCGACGAGGACTTCCAGCGCGCGACGGCGCGTCAGGAAACGGGCGTCGAAGAGCCTGAGGCGGACGCCGTACGGGCAGCGCGCGAGATGCTGGTCGAGCACGCGGTCGCGCAACTGCGCCGCGCCGAGGTGCGCGCGAAGCTCGACGAGTTTCAGGCCGCGGTGACGCAGCAGTACATCCACATCGGAGGGCACGACACGCTGCTCAGCGCCGAGTTCGTCGCGGACCCGGCTGCGGCGCAGGACGTGATCACCTCGTGGCGTCAATATCTCGCAGAGCACCATGATGAGCACGTCGCCCTGAAGGCCTTCTACGCACAGCCCTACCGGCGCCGGCCGAGCTTCGACGACGTCGCCGAGCTTGCGACGGCGATCGCTCGTCCGCCACACAACCTCACGCCGGAGCGCGTGTGGTCGGCGTACGAGCAGCTCGACGCTGATCGCGTCAAAGGCCACGGCGGAAAGCTCACCGCGGACCTCGTGCGACTGATCCGGTACACGCTGGAGGAGGACCGCGAGCTCATTCCGCACGAGGACGTCGTCCGGCTGCGCTTCGACGTGTGGATGGCCGAGCAGGAGTCCGATGGGCGCGTGTTCAGCGACGAGCAGCGGCGCTGGATGGAGATGATCCGCGACCGCATCGTGACGTCGATGAGCTTCGACCCCGTGGAGGACTACGACTTCCCGCCGTTCTCCGAGCGCGGCGGCATCGTCCAGGCGTACGAGCTGTTCGGTAACGAACTCGACGTGGTGGTTAGCCAGCTGAACGAGGTGTTGGGGGAATGACTACTGAGGAGGGGCTTCCACCAGGCTGGATGGTGAGGACGCTCGGCGATGTCGCCACAGTCACGCGAGGTGTGACGTACCGCAAGGGGCAAGCTGTCGATGCACCCGCGGATGGATTCGTTCCGCTCCTGCGATCCGGCAACATCAGGGACCGGCTCATCATTGACGAGAGACTCATGTACGTACCCGAGGAGCTTGTCCGTGACGACCAGTTCCTGCAACTCGGCGATGTCGTTGTGTCGACCTCGAACAGCCGCGAACGCGTCGGGAAGTCGGCCGGCTTGTTCCAGCCGTGGAAAGGGACGTTCGGAGCGTTCTGTTCCGTTGTGCGCCCTCTGCCTGAGGTCGTCGAGCCAGGGTACGTGGCGCTTTTTCTCCAGTCGCCGGCCTACCGAGACGCCATTGCCCGACGGTCCGCGGCAACCAACAACATTGCCAACATTCGTGCCGGTCACCTGCTAGGCATGCAGATCTCGCTTCCCTCTCGCGATGAGCAAGCGGCCGTTGTGGAAGCGGTCGGACGATTGCGGCAACAGACCGATACCGGTCGTTCCGGCCTGTCTCGTGCGCTTGACGGACTGATCAATTTCCGCGCGTCGTGTCTCGCATCAGCTTTCGAAGGGGCATGGAGCGATTCGGCCGACTTTGAGATCGTCTCACTCGACGAGCTGGCGTCTGTTCAGTCTGGCATCGCGAAAGGTCGCACGCCCGAAGGCGCAACGGTCGAGCTGCCATACATCCGGACCGCGAATGTCCAAGCTGGCTTCCTTGATCTTTCGGTCATAAAGACGCTCGGCGTCACCGAGCCGCAGCGGCAGAAGCATCGCCTTCAGCACGGGGATGTCCTCGTCCTGGAGGGTGGTGACGCCGACAAGGTGGGGCGTGGCTGGCTCTGGGAGGGCCAGTTGGATGAGTGCCTTCATCAGAACCACGTCTTCGCGGTCCGAACGGGCGAGCGTCTGATTCCGCGTTTCCTGGCGTACTTCCTGAACGCTCCACAGGCACGTGCCTACTTCCTTTCGTGTGCAAAGCAGACGACGAATCTCGCCTCCATCAACAAGCGGCAGCTCAAGGCGCTGCCGGTCCCTGTGCCGGCGCTTGAGCAGCAGCGGGACATCATCGAGCTGCTTGACCGCCAGCTCGACGCGACGCGCCGGCAGCAGCGCGCCTTCGAATCTCAGCTGACAGACGCAAGCAAGCTTGACGCAGCCGTGCTCCACCAGGGTCTGAATGGCGGCCTCGGCAGGACCACGACGCCGAGGATGCTCTTGTGAAGCGCCCTGTCGACGAGCACTCCCGCCAGCTGGTCCAGAAGCTGTGGAACTACTGCAACCTGCTGCGGGACGTCGGACTGTCGTACGGCGACTACGTGGAGCAGCTCACGTATCTGTTGTTCCTCAAGATGGCGCATGAGCGGACGCAGCCGCCGCGGAACGAGAAGCCGCGGCTGCCGAAGGGCTACGACTGGTCGTCGCTCTTGCCGAAGTCGGGTGCCGACCTCGAGGCGCACTACGTCGCTACCTTGCAGCAGCTCGCCACCCAGCCCGGGTTGCTCGGACTCATCTTCCGCAAGGCGCAGAACCGCATCCAGAACCCGGCGACGCTGCGCCGGCTGGTCGTGGAGCTGATCGACTCCGAGACCTGGACCGGTGTGGACGCCGACATCAAGGGGGACGCATACGAGGGTCTGCTGGAGAAGAACGCGGCCGACACGAAGTCCGGCGCCGGCCAGTACTTCACGCCGCGCCCGTTGACGTGGGCAATGACCGAGGCGATGCAGCCGCAGCCGGGCGAGACGATCGGTGACCCGGCGTGTGGGACCGGCGGGTTTCTGCTGAGCGCGTACGAGTACATCACCGATCCGGATCGCAACCAGCTCGACCGCAGACAGCTGCGCTTTCTGCAGCAGCGTGCGTTCCACGGAACCGAGATCGTCGACAACACCGCACGGCTGTGCGCGATGAACCTGTTCCTGCACGGCATCGGCGGCGCCGACATCAACGCGACGCCGCCGATCGAGGTCAAGGACGCGCTGTTGCAGGAGCCGACGGAGAAGGTCGATCTGGTGCTCGCCAATCCGCCGTTCGGCAAGAAGAGCTCGGTGACCGTGATCGGAGAGGACGGGTCGGCCAGCTCGGTGGCTGAGACCATCGTGCGCGACGACTTCTGGGCGACGACGTCCAACAAGCAGCTCAACTTCGTGCAGCACATTCGCTCGATGCTGCGGATCGGTGGTCGTGCGGCCGTCGTCGTCCCGGACAACGTGCTGTTCGAGGGGGGCGCCGGCGAGGCCGTCCGCCGGCGCCTGCTGCACGAGTGCGACGTCCACACGCTGCTGCGCCTGCCGACCGGCATCTTCTACGCCCAGGGCGTCAAGGCGAACGTCCTCTTCTTCGAGCGTCGCGCGGCAAGCGCAGCCCCGCAGACAAAGTACCTCTGGGTCTACGACCTGCGCACGAACCAGCGCTTCACACTGAAGACGCGCCCGCTGAAGAAGGTCGACCTTCAGCCGTTCGTGGACGCCTACCGTCCGGGTGCGCACAAGCGGCGTAGAGAGGCGCCGAACTTCAAGCGCTACAGCTACGAGGAGCTGGCCGCGCGGCCCGCGTTGAACCTCGACGTGTGGGCGGACGTGGTCGACGAATCGCTGTCCGACCCTGCTTCCCTGCCGGCGCCCGAAGTGATTGCCGCCCAGATCGTCGAGGACGCCACGGCAGGCATTGAGGCGTTCGCTGCTGTCGCCGCTGAGTTGGCGGCGCGTAACGGGAGCGGGGGAATTGCAGACGCGAACCTCGATGCGGTGGATGTCCTCCTCGAAGACGATTAGCCGTCGCATGCGCCTGCATGTCGCCTTGACGTGGCGCTAAGCTGTGTCTATGGCTGTCGACACTGCCACGATCCGCGTGACGCGCGAGACCCGCGACCTGCTCGCCGATCAGGCACGTGAGCGGGGGGTGTCGCTGTCGGCGATGCTGACCGAGCTTGCGCGCGACGTCGCGCGCGAGGCGGTTTTCCGCTCTGAGCGCGAAGCGGCGCGCGCGGACGCGTCGAACCGCGACGCGCTGCGCGAGGAGCGAGAGTGGGAAGCCGCGGTCGGCGATGGCATCGGCTGAGCCGCGGCGAGGCGAGATCTGGCTCGTCTCACTCGGTGCGGCGCGAAAGGGCGAACCGGGGAAGAATCGGCCGGCGATCGTTCTTTCAGTGGACGAGATCGTGGCCGGCATTGAGCACGAGCTCTTCGTGGTCGTGCCGGTATCGAGCTCGCGGGCGCCCTCGGCGCTGCGGCCACGGGTGTCGCCCGAGGAGGGCATTGACGGTGAGAGCGCGGCGATCTGCCGCGGCATCCGCTCCGTGTCGCGTTCGCGACTACTGCATCCGATTGGACAGGTCCAACCGGAGACGATGCGCGAGATTGAGCAGGCAGTGGCGATGATCCTCGGGATCGACCGGCAGCGCTTGGCCTGAGCACCGCGGTTAGCGCAGCCACGGAACCTCGACCTCCAGGGCCATCCACCGATCGCTAATGGGACCGAATCGTTCCCCCGCTATGGAAGTACCTCCCCCCTAATCGTCAACGCTCCGCTGGGCGCCGTCTCGTCGATGTGGTCCGCGGTGAGCAGGGCGGCGGCCTTGTCGCGCGTCTTGCCTTGAAGGCTCGTCTCCAGACCTGCGATCCGCGTCGTCAGTGCTGGTCCCGCGCCGAAGGCTTGAACTGCGGCGAGCGCCTTCTCGATGCTGGAGCGATCTGCCATCAGAGCCATTCCCGCAGGTGCTCGAAGCTTCCGAGCACGTCAGCGAACGAAGGGAAGTCGCCGGGGAACAGCAGCGCGCACTGCGTGGCGTAGTCGGCTGCGAGCGCGTCGCGAAGGTCCGCTGCCGGGAAGAGCGCCGCGCTCTCGCGAAAACTGAGCTCCGCTGGTGGTCGGTGGCTGCGTGGGAACCAGCGGGAGCTGAGCGCGTCGTAGTCGCGGCAGATCTCCTGGTATTCGTCGGAGTGCAGCATGGCGACGACTTCGGGGCGGCTCGCGAGCGTGTCCAGGTCGGCATAGTGGCGCGCGTCACGGGCGACCGGCGTGCCGTCCTCCAGCAGTCGCATGACCTTCGCGTGGATCGTGAAGAGCTTCTCGACAAAGGTTCGTCGGAAGTGCAGGAGGGTCATCTCGAACGGTTCGAGATCCTCGGCGATGTCGGTCTGGTCTTGCTTGCGCAGGAACGCGGCGACGAGCGAGTCGATGGTCCGCTGCTCGACGGGGTGGTCGCCGCTCTGGATGCCGGGCTCGAGGCGGACGGTGCTCGCGACACCGGGCAGCGCGTCGAAGTGGGTGACGTAGACGAGGTGGTCGGCGCGGCCGCGGCCGCCGATCGTCTGTCCGAGCTCCGGCGCGAGCGCGAGGCCGGGGTGTGTGGCGACACGGTCGCGAAGCGTGCGCAGCTCGCGGTCGACGGCGCGGGCGCTTTGCGGTGGCGGGTCGAAGCGGGCTGGGTCGACGAAGAGATCGACGTCTTCGGAGAAGCGGTCGATCAGTGCCCAGCCCTTCGAGAGGCTCGTCCCTCCCTTGAAGATCACCTGCTCGCCGTAGGCGTCGGCGACGATCCGCAGCACCTCGGTGACGTAGTAGTCCTTCTCTACGAACTGCTCGTTCAGACCGGTCGCCTGCGCGGTGGCTGCCACCAGTGCAGCGAAGTCGGGGTGTTCGCAGAGCTTCACTTCGCCTGCCAGCTTCTTGTGTTGGGCAGCGCGGAGAGCACGCCGAAGTCGAAGCGCGAGAGCGGGTTCAGGCTCTTGCGCAATGCGCGCACGTGCTGTTCCTCCGCGCCTGCGAGCTCACCGAGCGCGCCGAGCATCGCTCGCACTCGGGGAGGCTCCGCCGCCGCCGCTTGGGCGAGGCGCGCGAAGCGCGCGCGGTCGCTCAGCAGTTCTTGGAGGCGCCGTGTCGTCTCGGCGGGCGGGAGATCCGAGGTCGATGCGCGGTCGCGCAGCAGCTCGAGCAGTGCCCCCTCCTGTGCCGTCAGTGTCGCGCGGGCACGGGGCCGTCGCGTGCGGACTCGGCTTCCTGCGAGCGCGGTTGGTGGGTCGCTCGCCGACGTGGCGTACTCGCGCCGCGCCGGATTCTGCGTGGAGAGGCCCAGCAGGTTGGCGGCCGAGAGGCCCGCGGGATGCAGCGGGGAACGCAGCGAGGTCGCGGTGGCGCCGCTGGCCGCGGGAACGCTGGGGCCGATCACGGTTGGCCGGGGACGAAAGTAGACGCCCTTCCGTACGCGCTGCAGCTCGCCGTCGCGGACCAGACGCGACAGCGCGGTTGCGACCCCCGAAGGCGACAGACCCTCGAAGTCCTCGTGTCGCCAGAAGCGCTCGCCGCCGGCGAGCACCCGTCGACGAACCTGGCCTGCCGTGCTCTCTGATCCGGGGCGCGATGGCATGATAAGTTTTTCCGATGGAAAACTTAGCAGAGTTGGCCATCTCTTCCTTTCCGATCTTGCGTTCCGGGCCGAGATTTGAGTCAGCGCGACCGCGAGCGGCGCCGAGGACCGTGCCCGACCCCTGAAGGCCGCCCGCGTGGCGCGGGCTCGACGGAGTGAAGCCAGATTGTCGTCTCGCGCGGCTGTGTCGAAACATGGCGCACGACCGGCATCAATCCTCGACACTTCTTTGCACCAGCTCTTAGTGTGTCGTTTAGATGTCTCGGACGGGGATTGCGCTTCCTCCACTGCCTCGGTGGTGCGTATCGGTTGCCCTCGCTATCGGGCTCGGTGCGATCGTTGGCGCTGCCGTGCTTGGTGGAGTTGGGAGCTTCTGGGGACGGTTGGGCGTACAGCTTCTCGCGGTCGTCGGTCCGCTGGCGCTCGCGTTCGTCGGGTTTTCAGAGCTTGCGTCGTGGTGGCGTGAGCGTATGTGGAGGGCGCGCACGCAGGAGTTTGCTGTCCTGCTGCTGGAGCGCGTTGAAAGCGAGTTGGCGGAGCTCGCACAGCAGACATACTGGATCTTCGTCGGGGCTCTCCCCGAGCAACGTCGTCAGCGGACGGTTCGTATCCGCGCTGCGTTTCGCGTCCCGATCGATGAGGTTCAGAACGACTACTGGTTCGCCGCGTTGAGCTTGATCGCGTCTCAGGAACGGGCATTCTCCGATGCGCGAGAGCACAAGCAGAAACGGCTGGAACAGCTCCAGGAGGCGGATACCCAGCAGGCTGTTGACGGTGAGCGGGACGGGATCGCTAAGGTCGCAGAGCGTGAGGGGATCGATGTCCCCGGCGCGCACGCGGTTCGGCAATCCGTGCCTGCAGCACGCACCCCGGCGATGCGGCCCATGCTTGTGCGTCTCGCGGCCATGGCCCAGATGGACCGGGAGAAACCGGAGCTCGACGTCGCATGTTTCGCGAGACGCGCTGACGCGCACATCGGGGTCCTGCGTCACCAGTGGGTCGCGCTGGCGGAGTCGAGCGCCGAGTTCGCCGGGCTGCTTGAAACCGAGCATGCGACCGCGCTGCTCGAACGAACCTTCGAGTTGCGAGATGAGCTGTGGGCCTACGATCCGCCCCCAGCGCCCGAACGTCTCGCCACCAATGCGGAGCAGCGGGAGTTGCAGCTCGCTCTCTGGCAGATCCGGCGCGGTGAGTTCGCGTGCGTTCTCGTTGCGAACACATTGACGAAGTGCCGCAGGCTGCTCGAGGCGCTCGATGCCAGCTTTGGTGCGCGCGTGGGTTCCTGCGATGGCGCTGAGCGCCACCAGAGTGCGAAGCAACGAGCGGACGCTCTTGCGCGCCTCGATCGGGATGAGGTCGAAGTTCGCAAGGCGATCGATGCGCTGCAGCACACGACTGCGAACGTCAAGCGCCTCGCGACCTGATCGGGCCGTAAGCTCGCGCACCGCTGAGCCACCGCGCGGATCGAGCGTGCTCGTCCTTTGGGATGGCCGATGCCTCCGGATTAGCAGTGAGGCCTACGTCGGTCTGGGTCCAGGCCACGGAACCCCGACTTCTACGGCGATCCGCCGGTCGCTAATGGGACCGAATCGTTCCCCCGCTATGGAGAAAAGCCTGCATATGCAGGCTTTTCTCGTTGTAGTGGTGATAGCGGGGGGCGTTCGCGCCCTGTGTTCGTCCGTAGGTTGCTTCCAGAGTGCTCGGGCCTCTCGGGTGTGGCGCGGCTAGCTCGCCTGAGGGCCAGTAGCCGGTACGTCGCTACAGCAGTTGGGCGATGCGTCGGGCCGCGTTGGCGGCGCCGTCGACCTCGACGTCGCGGTAGTTGACGTCGCGGCCGATCTCCTGCGCGATCGCTTCCGCGATCTGCTCCGGCGGGGAGTCGTAGTAGTCCATGCGGCGACCGGCGCCGTAGCGCTCGAGCCGGTGGCGGACGTGGAAGCTCTGCTCGAAGTGATGGCGAAGCGGGAAGTAGAGGAACGGCCGCTTATGGGCGGTCAGCTCCATCGACGTGGTCAGGCCGCCCTGCACGACCGCGAGGTCGCAGGCGGCCAGGTGGCGGTAGAGGTTGTGCACATAGGCGACCACCTCGAGCCCGGGATGGGAGGGGAGCGAATCGGGGTCGATGCGGGGGCCGGCGACGACGATCATGCGCAGCTCGGGGACGCGCTCCTGGGCCTGCGGGAAGGCGGCGATGACCCGTCGCAGCAGGCTGGCGCCGACGCCTGAGCCGCCGACGGTGACGATGCAGACGCGCTCGTCGTCGCCGTAGCCCAGCTCAGCGCGCAGCTTCGTGCGATCACTGAGGTCGGCGGGGTCGAAGCCGGTGATGTAGCCGGTGAAGTCGAAGTGGCGCTCGGTCCAGTCGCGGATCATCGGCAGCTGCGGGCCGAGCCGCGCGGGGACGATGTCCTCGGGGTTGCCGACGAACAGGGCGAGGTCGCGGACCTCGGGATGCTCGGTGACATGGTCGACCATGTCGGCGTTGTAGTCGGCGGTCAGGAACCGCTCGCGTGCGTCCGCGTCGTCCATCGGCAGAAAGCCGACGAAGTCGGTCAGCCAGGCGAACGGAACGCGCTTCTCGCGCGGGTTCTCGTGCAGGTAGTAGTCGAGCTCCCACGCCTCGTCCCCGATCCACAGGTCATAGCGGTCCTCGCGCCCGACGTCGTGGAAGAGCATGAAGTTCGCCGCGAGGATCTCGTCCACGCGGCGAAGCGCGTGGAAGACGTGCAGGTCGTGCTCGGCGGACTCCGACTCGATGTGGCGGGGCTCGTTGGCCAGGTGAGGACTGGCCGGGTGGATGCGCTCGCCCTCAGCCTCCAGCAGTCGCGTGACCGGGTCCTGCGCGAGCCAGTCGATCTGCAGGTCCGGGTGCAGGCGGCGCAGCTCGCGAGCGATCGCCACGTCGCGCTGGGCGTGGCCGAGCCCAACGGGCGATGACACGTAGAGGGCGCGGGGGCGGCCGTCGGGCCGGTAGACGGTCGGGTCGCGCGGCGTGCGCGGTCGCCCGAAGGCCCTCTCGGAGAAGTCGCGCAGCGCCAGGTTGACCTGGACCGGCTTGCGCGCATGCGGGTTGTGGCCGGCGTCGTGGACCACCTCGAGCCGTCCGCCGCTGAGGCGGGCGAGCGCTCGGGCGTCGCGTGGCGGCGCGATCTTGTCGTGGGCGCCGGAGATCACGAGGACCGGGCAGTCGAGCTTGCGTGCCAGCTCGCGCAGCGTGCGCCGGCCACGGAGGTACTTGCGATGCGAGAGCATGGCCGCCACCGTCTCGGGGTCCGTGTCGAGCACCCATCCGACCCCGTCCTCGATCGCCTTGGTCGAGTGCGGCTCCGGGAACGCGCGGGAGATGAACCACTCGGCGGACCGCGCCTGGTCACTGCGCCAGTGCGTCGGGCTGAGGTGCGCCCACCACACGGGTGAGGGGAGCTGAACGGCCTCGGAGAAGGGGATCGCCAGCGGGTGCAACAGGGCCGACCAGTGCGACGGCGTGTACGGGAATGTCGGGCCGATGAACGCGGCGCCTGCGACCCGCTCGGGCGCGACGCGTGCCAGCTCGAGCTGGTACTGGGCGCCGGTCGAGAGGCTCGCCATCACCGCTCGCTCGGTCCCGGTCGCGTCCATCACGGCCAGGCAGTCGCGCGCGAGCTCGACGGGGGAGTGGCGGCGCGGGTCGCGGCAGCGATCGGCGCGCCCGTTGCCGAGACCGTCCATCGTCAACACGCGGAAGTGACACGCCAGATAGTGGATCTGCATCTTCCAGTGGCGCGAGTGAAACAGCGACACGGTCGGCAGCAGGAAGATCGTCTCCTCGCCCTCGCCGTAGACCTCCCAGAAGAGGCGCTGGCCGTCGCGCTCGACATACCCCTCCGCATCGGGATAGCGCGCGCGGGTCTGCTCCGGCGCGGCGCGCAGCGATTCGGCGTCGAGCGGCGGCGGCGCTGTCGTCGTGTCGGTTGCCATGATCGTGCTCCTCGTTCGATTGCTTGTCAGCACTGTCCTACGCCTTCAGCTCGTAGAGGACCGAGAAGGGGTGCTCGGCGGGGAGCTTGCGGAAGTGGGTGAAGCCGGCTGCGTAGGCCAGCTCGCGCGCCTTCTGCTCCCCCATGCAGGCACCGATGCCGGCGCCCCCGTGGGCGAGGGACGTCGTCATGCAGTAGAGCGTGCTGACGTTGTAGAGAAGCTTGCCGAGCGGGTTGCGGTTCTCCTCCACATCGCCGGACGCGTTCATCTCAAGCATCAGGTATGTGCCGTCCTCGCGCAACGCCGCACGGATCGCGCTCATCAGCCCGATCGGGTCGACCGAGTCGTGGACGACGTCGAACGTGCTGACGAGGTCGAACCGGCCCTGTGGCAGCTCGGCGCCGTCGCCGACCGTGAACGTCACCCGTTCGGCGACGCCGCCGGCCTTCGCGCTCGCCTGCGCGCGCTCGATCGAGCCGGCGTGGACGTCGTAGCCGTGCACGTCGGCCGCTGGGAACGCCTTGGCGATCGTGATCGGAGCGCGACCCGACCCGCAGCCGACGTCGCACGCGGATCCACCCGCCTGGAGCTTCTCCTGGACGCCGGGCAGGGCCGGGATCCAGGTCTGGACGAGCTCGTGCTTGTACCACGGCGCCGTGAGGCGCTCGATCGCCTCGTACATGTCGGGCAGGTACCGATCTTGCGTGACGCCCCTGCCGGTCTTGAAGGCCTCGGCGACCTGCGGTGCGACGGTGACCGTCGGGACGATCATCTGCAGGAGTCCGCCGGTGAAGAAGGGGAACGCTTCGTCGGCGAGCGGCAGAGCGTGCTCGGGCGCCAGGAAGTACGTGTCGCGCTCGCTGTCGTGCTCGACGTACTCCGCCGTGGCCATCGCCCCGAGCCACTCGCGCAGGTAGCGCTCGTCGAGGCCCGTTCGTTGCGCGAGCTCGGTGGCCGTCACCGGCCCGGAGTCCGCCAGCGCCGCGAAGATGCCGAGGCGGTCGCCGATGTACATCAGGCCCCCGCGCATCGCGGTTCCGGCGTCGAGCACGATCCGCTCGACGAACGCTTCGAGCTTCTCCTGGTCAAGCTGCGCCTCGGTAGCCATGGTGCGTCTCCCTTTCGTGGTCGCTCTGTCGGAGTGACCACCTTCCAATGGCTCCGTGTCGAGAACGTGAAGCGCACGCGAAACGTGCGTGCATCCGTAGGCTTGGCCGATGCTGTGCCTCAGGCTGCTCGGGGAGCTGACGCTGGAGGTGGACGGGGCGCGGCTGGAGCTGCCCGCGAGCCGCCGAGCACGCTCGCTGCTCGGCCTGCTGTCGCTCGAGCGGCGCACGCACCCGCGCGGACAGCTCGCCGGACGGCTCTGGCCCGACGTGCTCGACGAGAGCGCGCGCACGAGCCTGCGCAGCGCGCTGTCTGCTCTGCGTCGCGCGCTGGGTGCCGACGCCGACCGCTACCTCTTGACTACCCGCGACGGAGTTGCGCTCGCAGGCCCGGATCAGGTCTGGATCGACGTCGAGGAGTTCGAGCGGCTCGTCGCGGCGGGCCGGCTCGAGGACGCGCTCGAGCTCGAACGGGGCGAGCTGCTCGAAGACCTCGACGACGACTGGGTGTATGCGCGACGCGACGAGCAGCGCGCCCGCGTTGCGGCCTTGCTCGAGCGGATGGCCGGCAACGCGGAAGCCGCGGGCGACGCCGCGGCGGCGGTTGCCCTCACGCGGCGCCAGGTGGCGCTCGACCCGCTCTCCGAGGAGGCCCATCGCGAGCTGATCCGCCGCCTGGCGGCGAATGGGGACCGCTCAGCGGCGCTCACGACCTACCGCCGCCTCGCTGACCGCTTCGCCTCGGAGCTCGGGATCGTGCCCTCGCCGGCTACGCGGGAGCTGGTCGAGCGGATCCGCGTGGATGAGCTGACGCCTCAGCCCGTCGCGCCCGTGCGATCCGACGCTGCGTTGCCGGCACCGGCGCCTGAACGGAGGACCGGCACGGTCACGCTGCTGTTCACCGACCAGGTCGGCTCGACGGAGACGCTTCAGCGGCTCGGCGACGAGGAGGGCGAGCGTCTGCGGCGCGCGCACTTCGGCCTGCTGCGCGAGGCGGCGGCGATGCACGGCGGCGAGGAGGTCAAGAACCTCGGCGACGGGCTGATGGTGGCGTTCGCGAGCGCGGTCGACGCCGTCGCTTGCGCGATCACGATCCAGCAGGCTGTCCACCGCGCCCGTGCCAGCGGAGAGCTTGCGTTCGCGGTCCGCATCGGCTTGAACGTCGGCGAGCCGATCCGCGACGAGGGCGACTACTTCGGCACCCCGGTGGTGATCGCCAAGCGGCTTTGCGACGCCGGCGCACCGGGCCAGATCCTCTCCTCGGAGCTGGTCCGGGCCCTGGTCGGCACGCGCGGCGGCTTCACGTATCGCGTGCTCGAGCCAGTGGCGCTGAAGGGCGTGGCCGCGCCGGTCCCCGCGTGCGAGGTGGTCTGGGAGCCGTCGACTGAGCAGCGCGTCCCGCTGTCTCCGCTGCTGGCGGGCGAGGATCGCGGCGCGTTCGTCGGCCGGTCCGACGCGGCGGCTGCGCTGGAGGCGGCGTGGGCGGCGATGCCGGAGCGCGGCCTGCGCGTTGTGGTGCTCGCGGGCGAGCCGGGGATCGGCAAGACGCGCCTGGCGAGGGAGTTCGCCCGCACGGCGCACGAGCGGGGCGCCACGGTGCTGGCGGGCGGCTGCCACGAGGAGACGGTCGTTCCCTACCAGCCGTTCGTCGAGGCGCTCGGCCACTACGTCGCGTGCTGTCCTCCTGCCGAGCTCGCCGTGCAGGTCAACCCCCGTCGCGCGCAGCTCGTCGCGATCGTGCCGGAGCTCGGGGACACGCAGACGGCGTCCGCGACCGGAGGTCTCGGCGCCGAGCAGGAGCGCTTCCGCCTGTTCGAGGCGGTCTCCTCGCTGCTGGCCGACGCGGCGCATCTTCGCCCGCTGGTGCTGTTCCTGGACGACCTGCACTGGGCCGACCGGCCGAGCCTGCTGTTGCTCCGCCACCTCGCACGCTCGGCGAAGGACGCGCCGTTGATGATCCTTGGCACCTACCGACCGGTCGAGGTCGGCGAAGCGCACCCGCTCGCAGAAGCGCTTGCCGAGCTGCGCCGCTCACGGACGCTTGAGCGGCTGTCGTTGCCGGGGCTCGGCGAGGCCGAGGTCGCCGACCTGATCGCCGGCCGTGCCGGGCAACAGGCGCCGCGCGGATTCGTGCGCCGCGTCGCGGATCGCAGCGGGGGCAACCCGTTCTTCATCGAGGAGCTGCTGCACGACGTCGGCGAGCAGGCGGATTGGGATGCGGCGGCGAGCGGCGTGCCGGACAGCGTCAAGGATCTGCTGCTGCGCCGCTTGCGCGGGCTCGGCGACGACTGCCGCCAGGCGCTCTCAGTGGCCGCGGTCGCCGGTCGCGACTTCGACCTCGACGTGCTCGAGCGTGTCCTCGACCACCCGCGCGATCGCCTCGTCGATCTCGTCGAGGAGGCGATCGGCGCCGATGTCCTGGTCGAGCCGCCCCAGGCCGTGGGGCGGCTCAGCTTCTCCCACGCGCTCTTTCGCGAGACGATCTACGAGCAGCTGTCGGCGACCCGGAAGGCGGCGATCCACGGGCGAATCGCTGCCGCGATCGAGCAGGCGCCGACAGACCGCTCCGACGAGCGCGCGGGCACGCTGGCCTACCACTACCGTGCCGCCGGCGAGCTGCGCAAGGCGTTCGACTACCACCGCCGCGCGGCGACAGCGGCGGAACGGATCCACGCCCACGAGACGACGCTGGAGAACTTGGAAGGCGCGATCGTCGCGGGCGAGCTGCTTGGGATGACGGCCGCCTCGGAGGAGACGATCCGGGGCCTGTATCAGGCCCGCGCCTGGACGTTCTACATGCTCGGCGATCCCCAGCGGGCGCTCGCCGACCTCGAGCACGCGCTGGCGGGTGCGCGTGCGGCCGGCGACCGCGCGACCGAGATGCATGTGCACAACGAGCTCGGGCGGCATTGGCACGTGCTCGACCCGCCGGCCTCGCGACGCTGTCACGAAGCGGCCCTGCGCATCGCCGAGGAGCTCGGCGACAAAGCCGGCCAGGTCAGCGCGCTCAATCGCCTTTCGCTGGTGCTCGCCAACGAGCTGGAGTTCGCCGAGGCCGTCGAGCTCGGCGAGCGCGCGCTCGAGATCGCCCGCCGCGCGGGCGACGAGACGGCCGTCAGTCTCGCGCTCGACAGCCTCAAGTTCGCCGCGCTGCAGCTCGGCGACGTCGAGCGGCTCGAGCAGCTCTGCGCAGAGCTCGCGCGAGCGCAACGCGAGCGCGGCGAGCTGTGGTACCTGCAATGGACGCTGTGCGAGTCCTGCCACGTGCCGGTAGAGCGCTGCGACTGGCAGGAGGCCGAGCAGCGCGTCGAGGAGGCGCTCGCCATCAACGAGCGCATCGGCGATTCGCTCGGCGGACCGCTTATCCGCGACACGGCGAGCTGGATCGCCCGCTGCCGAGGCGACTACGCTCGATCGCTCGCATTCGGCCGCGAGGCCGTCGCGCACGCGGACACGCTGGAGGCCGACTGGCTCGGCTGGGCCGCAGCGGGCCTCGCGACCCCGCTCATGGACCTGCGTGCCTCCGAGCAGGCGGTCGCCGTTCTTGAGCGGGGGCTTGTCGCCGCCGAGCGCAACCGCTCGCGCGGACAGCTCTTCCGTTGCCGCGGAGCGCTGTCCTCGGCCATGCGGATGGCGGGCGACGAGCCCCAGGCGCGCGCGCTTGCGGAGCGTGCCCGGCGGATCGCGGCGCGGGTCACCACCCCGCCCGGGGAAGTCGACTTCTGGGGAGAGCAGGCGTACGTCGCAATCGCCGAGACCGACCTTGCGGCCGGCGACGTCACGCGCGTCGAGGAGGCGATGCGGGCCCGGCTGGCAGCCTGGGAGCGCAACGGCGCGCGACGGTCGATCGCGATGACGGCCCGCCTGCTGGCGCGCTGCGCCGAGACACGCGGGGACTGGACCTCGGCGGGGCGGCTGCTCGCGCGCAGCGCCCAGGCGGCGGGCGAGGACGGGCTGCCCTGCGAGCGCTGGCAGATCGAAGCCGGGCTCGCCCGCGTGGCGACCGCGGCGGGCAGCCTCGCGGACGCAGAGGAGCACCGTCGGCGCGCGCACGAGCTCATCGACGCGATGGCCGCATCGGTCGGGGATGAGGAGATCGGCGCACGGTTCCGCACGCGCGCTCGGGCAGAGATCGACCGCCCGGGACCGACGTTGGGTCACTAGCTACATCGCCAAGTGACCTCGAAGCCCAGCAGCCGGGGATCTTGGAGCGAGCATCCGAACTCCCGCTCCAGCGTCGCCGTCTGACTAGCGTAGGCAAGCACTGCTTCGAGCTTGCCGGCATGGGCCTCCGCGGGCAGCTGGTGCGCGGCGGCGCTCATCCGCTCGGCCGGGATCCCTGTCGTCTCGAGCTGGCTCGCCCATCGCTCGGCTACGGGATCCGCAACCGTGGACGAGACCCCGTCGAGCACCCATCGCGGCCAGCCCAGGACGGTGGCGTGCGGCAGATCCGCGTACAGCTCCACCTCGGCACCCTCTGCGTGCAGCGCCAGCGCCGCCGCGCGAACGGCCGCGTGGTCGCGATGGTTGTAGCCCAGGCCGGCCGGCGCGTAGAGCCGGGCGCCCACGACCCCAACCGCGCGCAGCGCCTCGACGATCGCTCCCGGCGCCCGGTCGGCCTGGCGGTACTGGCCGTCCAGGAACGGCAGGTTGACGGCCGTGCGCCCGACGAGCGCGAGCGCCCGGCGATCCTCCTCGACCCGCGCGCGGACCGCCGCGACCGAGTCCGTTGCGCCGGCGAGCCCGTCCCACCAGCCGAGCGTTCCAGCGGGAGGCTCGCCCGCAAAGACGTTGACCACGACCACCTCGGCGGCGCTCGCCAGCAGATGCCAGCACGAAAGCACCGCGTCGTCGAAGTGAGGCGAGAGGATGATCGCGTCGGGAGCCATCGCCGCTCACGGTCGCGCGCGTGCGTGTAGCGATCGTGAAACCGGCGCGAAAGCTTGCATCGTGCCGGCGCTCGAGGAGGTCGTCTAGCGTGCGCGACGAGGACTCATCGCTGCGAGCTGCTCTGTCTCCAACTCCATGTGCACCGCTTGAGTAAGAAGGTCTTTCAAAATGAAGGGTTATGTGTCCTGACCTGGAATCCGTCGGCGGT
>CAZGJV010000013.1:0-88572 GCA_964525715.1 uncultured Conexibacter sp.
TCAAGCCGCAGTGGGCGAAGACGATCATCACCTGCTTCGCGCGCTTCGGCGGGCGGCCGTGTGGGATCGTCGCCAACCAGCCCAAGCAGCTCGGCGGCATTCTCGACAACGACTCCGCCGACAAGGCTGCGCGCTTCGTCAACCTCTGCAACGCGTTCGACATCCCGCTGCTGTTCCTGCAGGACGTGCCCGGCTTCATGGTCGGCACGAAGGTCGAGGAGGCGGGCATCATCCGCCACGGCGCGAAGATGCTCTACGCGGTCGCCAACGCGACGGTCCCGAAGATCACGGTCGTGATCCGCAAGGCCTACGGCGCCGGCTACTACGTGATGAACGGCAAGGCGTACGAGCCGGACCTGATCGTCGCCTGGCCGTCCGCCGAGATCAGCGTGATGGGCGCCGAGGGCGCCGTCGAGATCGTCATGCGCAGACAGGTCGAGGAAGCGGACGATCCGGCGGCGATGAGAGCCCAGCTGATCGCCGCCTACAGAAGACTGATCGACGTCTACGTGCCGGCCAGAAGCGCGCTGATCGACGACGTCATCGACCCGCGCGACACGCGCCCGACGATCTGCCGCGCGCTCGAGATGGCCGAGGGCAAGCGCGTCGAGCGACCCTGGAAACGGCACGGCGTCGTGCCCGTATGACGAGGTCAGCGTCCGTGCGCGAGCGCCTGCACGGCGATGACGGGACGATCCTCCCGCAGATAGCTGTGCACGACGACCGCCGCGCCGCGCACCCGTGCGGCGCGACGTATCGTCACGGCGAGCGAGGAGGGGCGGCAGTCGAAGTCGACGCCCCATTCCAGCTCGCGCAGCCTGCCGTCGAGGATGACGTCCCAGTCGTAGCGCCGCCGCCGGCTGCTCCGCGGCGGCAGGTCGGCGATGACCCTCATGGGCGCGTCGGCGCCACGTCGTGGGCAAGCCGATGGGGTTCGACGCCGAGCGCGTCGGCTATCGCCTTCACGTACCGGCGCGGTATGGGGCGCTTGCCGAGCGCCCACCGGGAGACGCTGCTCGGATGGAGGTTCAGCCTCTCGGCGAGCCATGCCTGCTTGTGTCCCGTGTCGGCCAATATGGCCGCCAGGGCCGTCTTCCGCTCCCTCATGACGCCGGACACTAGCCCGTTTACGGAAGCAAACTCAAGCATTTCGGCACGAAAAATTGCCACTTTCCAGCCGGTCACCTCCTCCCGGCGGCCAATGCTCAGTGAGCGCTCATTATTGAAAATTGACTTCATCCAAAAAGTCGGTATCTCGAAAATTCCATCGTCAAGGGGAGAAACGCGGTAGTGAGCCTCGAAGACCCCGTCATCATCACCAACTCCATCTCCGGCGTCGTCGCCAACCGCGAGCAGTGCCCGGGGATCCCGTACACGCCCGAGGAGTACGCGGCCGAGGCGCGCCGCGCGGTCGACGAGGGCGCGTCGATGATCCACATCCACGCGCGCAGATCGGACGGCACGCCGTCCTACGAGGTCGAGGACTTCCGCGCGATCACGCAGGCGATCCTCGCCGAGGTCGACGACGTGATCGTCAACTTCTCGACCGGCGCGATCGGCATCTCGCTGGAGAAGCGGATCGAGTACCTGCGCGAGCTGCGGCCCGACATCGCCGCCTTGAACATGGGCTCGATGAACTACGCGAAGTACAGCGCGAGACGCAGAGGCTTCGTCTTCGCGACCGTCTTCGAGAACAGCTTCGAGACGATCGACACGCTGCTGAGAGCGATGAACGAGCTGGGCATCAAGCCCGAGCACGAGTGCTTCGACCTCGGCCACCTCGGCAACCTCGACCCGTTCATCGACATGGGGCTGCTGAGCGAGCCGCTGCAGATCTCCTGTGTGATGGGCGTCAACGGTGGCATCCGCCCGACGTCGCGCAACCTCGCGCACATGGCCGAGAACGTGCCGGGCGGCCCCGACGGCCCGAACAACTGGGGCGTCATCGGCATCTCGCGCGACCAGTGGCGGCTGATCGCCACGGCGCTGACGCTCGGCGGCAACGTGCGCGCCGGAGTGGAGGACAACTTCTACCTGCCCGACGGCTCGATGGCGCGAGGGAACGGCGACCTGATCGCAGCTGCCCGCAAGCTCGCCGAGGAGATCGGCCGCCGGCCCGCGACGGTCGCCGAGGCACGGGCGATGCTGGGGACGCCGAAGCGCGCAGTCGCCGGAGTCGGAGCATGAGCGCCGGGCCGCTCGCGGGCCTGAGAGTCCTCGACCTCTCCCGCCTGCTGCCCGGCGGCTTCTGCTCGCTGCTGCTCGCCGACCTCGGCGCCGAGGTGCTGAAGGTCGAGGACACCGGCATGGGCGACTACGTGCGCTGGTCGCCGCCGTATGTCGAGGGCGCCGAGGACTCCGCCAGATCGGCGCTGTTCCTGAGCCTCAACCGCAACAAGCGCTCGATCCGCGTCGACCTCAAGTCCGAGGCCGGCAAGGAGGTGCTGCTGCGGCTCGCCCGCGAGCACGACGTGCTGCTGGAGTCGTTCCGCCCCGGCGTGCTCGACCGCCTCGGCGTCGGCTACGAGCGCCTGAAAGCAGAGAACCCCGGCCTCGTCTACTGCGCGATCACCGGCTACGGCCAGGACGGTCCCAAGCGCGACGCCGCCGGCCACGACCAGAACTACCTCGCGCTCGGCGGCCTGCTCGGCCTGACCGGCGAGCCGGGCGGCGCGCCGATTCAGGCGGCCGGCCAGATCGCCGACGTCGGCGGCGGCGCGTTGATGGCGGCGGTCGGGATCCTCGCCGCGCTGCGCGAGCGCGAGCGCTCCGGCGAGGGCCAGGTGGTGGACATCTCGATGTTCGACGGCGCGCTGTCGTTCCTCGCGATGATCGCCGCGCAGACGCTCGCCGACGGCGTCACGCCGAAGCGCGGCCTGCTTCCGCTCTCGGGCCAGTTCGCCTGCTACCGCCCGTACGAGTGCAAGGGCGGCGGCTGGGTCGCCTGCGGCGCGCTGGAGCCGAAGTTCTGGCAGGCATGGTGCCGCGGCGCCGGCCGCGAGGACCTGATCGAGCAGCAGTTCGCGGCACCCGGGTCCGACGGCGTGCGCGCTGTCGAGGCGGCCTTCCGCGAGCGCACGCGCGCCGAGTGGGAGGCGTTCGCGGCAGAGCACGACTGCTGCCTGGAGCCGGTGCTCGACCTGCCCGAGGCGCTCGAGTCGGAGCTGGTGCGGGCGCGCGAGATGGTCGTCGAGCTGGCGCAGCCGGGCGCCGCCGCCCCCGTGAAGCTGCTGGGCCTGCCGATCAAGCTCGACCGCACGCCCGGCGACCCGTCGCGCGCGCCCGGCCCTGCGCTCGGCGAGCACACCGACGAGGTGCTCGCGGCAGCCGGCTACGGCCCGGACGAGATCGCGGCGATGAAGGAATCGGGCGCCGTGGCCGGACCCGCGGGCTCGCCGCAGGGATCGTTCCTTGGCGGCTGAGCCGCGCACGCCTGCGCCCGCGGCGGCGCCGTCGTCGGCGCGCCCCGACGGCTTGCTCAAGATGAGCGAGCTGGCCGAGCGCTCGGGCGTCAGCGCCGGCACGATCAAGCACTACCTGCGCGAGGGGGTGCTCGGCGGCGACCACGAGATTCGCCGCACGAGCCGCAACATGGCCTGGTACCCGCCCGACTTCGTCGAGCGGATCCGGCTGGTGAAGCGGCTGCAGGAGGAGCGCTTCATGCCGCTGCGCGTGATCGGGCAGCTGCTGCGCGACGAGCCGCAGCGGCTTGAGGCGCTGATCGAGCTGGAGGACCGCATCCTCGAGCGCGCGGCAGCTGCGGCCGGCGAGCGCACGCGCACCTCGCGCCGCGCGGTCGAAGCGGCGTACGACGTGCCGCGCAACGTGCTCGAGCGGCTCGAGCAGCTCGCCGTGCTGACGCCGAACGCGCGCGGCTACGACGCCGACGACGTGAAGATCATCGAGGCGATCTCGCGCTTCCGCGCGGGCGGCTACGACGAGGCGATCGGCTTCACCGTCTACGACACGATCCGCTACCGCGAGGCGCTCGCCCCGCTCGTCGAGGAGGAGGTGCGCGTGCTGCTCGGCCGCCTCGCCGGCACCGTCGATGAGGACCGCGCCGTCGAGATCATCGCCTCCGGCGCCGAGCCGCTCGAGGACCTGATCGCCGCGATGCACTCCAAGCTCCTGCTCGCCGCCCTGCGCCGCGAGCGCGAGCAGCGCCGCGGCGGCTGAGGCTCACCACACCGCCGTGTGCTCCTCCATCACGCCCCAGCCCTCGGCGAGCGCGATCGGGCCGGTGGAGGTGGGGAGGACGCCGGCGAAGGTGCCGAACGGCTGGCGGTAGGCGCTGCGGACGAGCAGCAGGTTGTCGCGGCGCTCGCGCACGGCCTCGGCGGCGAAGCGCAGGTCGACGCCGTCGTCGGTCTCGACGGTGCCGAGGTCGTCGGCGAAGTGCGCAGCGGGGCCGACCTCGACCGGCACGCCGCCGAGCCACAGGGTCCGCTCGCTGCCGCGCTCCGGGTCGTTGACGCCGGCGACGAGGTTCCATGCGAGGCTGCGGCCGTCCTCGGCCCGCCCCACGCCGGCGCACCAGCGCCAGGCGGTGTGGCGGGCGTGGTAGCCGGCGCTGTCGTCGATCACGGCGCACGCGTCGACCGTGCGCACGACGCCGTCCAGCACGACCGTGCCGCGCGCTCGCACGCCGCCCTGCTTGCGCGTCCACGCGTACGCGTCGCCGTTGGGGCAGATCGTCTCGACGCCGTCGACCTCGTCGAGCGTCAGGTCGATCTCCATTCCGTCGTCGACCACCAGCACGCGGCCTGGACGGTCCATCCCCAGTCGCACGCCGCCGCCGGTGCGGCGCGTGCGTTCGCGCAGGCGGCCGGTCGCGCGGTCCCACACGGCCCAGAACGACTGGCGGCCGGGCCCGACGCGGGCGAGGCCGACGCACAGCATCAGCTCGGGCCCGTAGACGCCGACGTAGCGCCAGCGCTTCAGCGGGCGCGTCCCGCGCCAGGCGGGCATGCGCACCGGCGGGAGCGGAACGCGGTCGAAGGCGGCCGGGCGGATGAGGCCGAACGTCCCGCGATATGCCGTGAGCTGGCGGTTTGAGGGAAGGACTGACGGCATGCGCGGGGGCGGTATGCTTGCTGACCGGTTGACTGACCAGTCAATCTGTCCTGCCTTGGAGACCGACCACCGCATGCGCGCCGCGGCGATCCAGATGAACTCTACCGGGGATCGGCCCCGCAACCGCGCAGTTGCGGAGCGCCTCGTGCGCGCCGCCGCAGCCGACGGCGCGACGTTCGTCGTGCTGCCCGAGAAGTGGAACGTGCTCGGCACGCCCGCGCAGCTTGCGGCCGGCGCCGAGCCGCTCGACGGGCCCTCGACGAGCTGGGCGCGCGAGCTGGCGTGCGAGCTGCGGATCGACCTGGTCGCCGGCTCGATCGTCGAGCTGCGCGAGGACGGGCACCGCTTCAACACGAGCGTCCACGTCGGCCCCGACGGCGAGCTTCGCGGCGTCTACCGCAAGCTGCACCTGTTCGATGTCGAGGTCGCGGGCACCGTCTATCGCGAGTCCGACGGCGAGGACCCGGGCGAGGAGATCGTCACGACGACGCTGGCGGGGCGGGGAGCCGCTCCGGGTGTCGTCCTCGGCATGGCCATCTGCTACGACCTGCGCTTCCCCGAGCTGTTCCGCATCCTCACGCTGCGCGGGGCGCGCGTGCTCGCGCTGCCCTCCGCCTTCACGCTCGCGACCACGCGCGACCACTGGGAGATCCTGCTGCGCGCCCGCGCGATCGAGGACCAGTGCTACGTCGTCGCCGCCAACCAGATCGGCGAGCACGCCCCGGGCAAGGCCTCCGGCGGGCGCTCGATGGTCGTCGACCCGTGGGGGACGGTGCTCGCGACCGCGCCCGACGGCGAGGGCTACGCGCTCGCCGAGCTGGACTTCGCCCGCCAGGACGCGATCCGCGCGAGCCTGCCCGCGCTCCAACACCGCCGCCCGCAGGCCTACTCATGGCCGGACGCAGCGCTGGAGGCCGCCGCCTGATGGCCCGCACGAACGCCGAGCCCGCCGTCGACAAGCGGCGCATGATCCTCGACGCGGCCGTGCGCGTGTTCGCGCGCACGGGCTTCCACACCTGCCGCGTCTCCGACATCGCCGACGAGGCGGGCGTCGCCTACGGCCTCGTCTACCACTACTTCGACTCGAAGGACCAGATCCTCGACACGCTCTTCCTCGAGCGCTGGGACATCCTCCTGCGCGCGATCCAGGAGGTCGACGGGGAGGAGATCCCGCCGCGCGAGAAGCTCTACGCGATCACGTCCTTCATCGTCGACTCCTACCGCCACGACCCGGACCTGATGAAGGTCATCATCGTCGAGGTCACACGTGCGGCGAACACCTTCGGGCGCACGCATCTCGCGCACATCCGCGAGGCGTACATCGGGATCGCGGCGATCGTCGAGAGAGCGCAGAGAGCGGGCGTCTTCCGCGCCGACATCACGCCCGACTTCGCTGCGCTCGCGTTCTACGGTGCGGTCGAGCAGGTGCTGACCGGCTGGATCTTCGCGTTGCTGCCGACGGGCGAACGGGAATACGAGCAGGCCAAGACCCACATCGTCGAGACGATCTGCGGCGGGCTCGATCGCGTGGAGCGATCGTCTCCCGACCGCCGGGAGAGCTGATTGAATGCCGGAGCTGATGGCTGAAAGCGACCTTGTCAAGCGACTCGTCTGGTCTGGCCTGCTCGCCGGCATCGGCGCGCTCGCCAGCATCGCGACGCAGCGGGTCGCGGCGATGATCTGGATGCGCGCCTTCGGCGAGGAGCCGCCGGAATGACGGACGCCGCCGCCGGACCCGCGAACGACGGCCAGCCGACGGTCGAGGCCGCCGCGCTCGCCGCCGACGCCATCCCGGAACCGGCGGGCGCCGCCGCGCCCGCGCCTGTCACCGTTCCCGCCGCTGCCCCCGCGGTCGCCGACGAGCGCCCCGAGCTCGTCGTCGGCGCCGCCTTCGCCGGCGGACTCGTCCTGGCCCTCTTCCTCAAGCGCCTTGCCCGCTGATCCCAGACAAGTGACCATCGCCGACGCGGTCACGCAGGTGTCCGAGCGCGCCGCGCTGCTCGTGCGCGAGGAGATCGAGCTGGCGAAGGCGGAGATGACCGCGAAGGCGCGCAAGCTCGCGATCGGCGCCGTCGTCGGGATCGTGGCGGGCGTGTTCGTGCTCACCGGCCTCTTCTTCCTGCTCAACTCGGCCGCCTGGGGCGCCTACCTGATCTTCGGCGGGACCGCCTACTGGGCCGGCTTCATGATCGTCGCGGGCGCGCTGTTCGTGCTCGGCGCGCTGGCCGGCGGGCTCGCCTACCGCGCGCTGCGCAAGGGCTCGCCACCGGCGCCGACGATGGCGATCGACGAGGCGAAGAAGATCCGCGAGACCGTCACCGCCTCGGAGGGCACCGCCTGATGCCGACCCGCACGCCCGAGCAGATCCGCGCCTCGATCGAGCAGAACCGCCAGGAGCTGGGCAGCTCGCTCGAAGTGCTGCGCGCCGAGGTGACCGCGCTGACCGACTGGCGCCAGCAGCTGCGCGACCACAGAAGAGAAGCGCTGATCGCCGCCGCGGTCGCCGGCTTCGTGATCGGCGGCGGCATCGCCGGCCTGGGCGGGATCGTCTTCGGCCGCCGCAAACGGCGTCGCCGCTAAGCCACGAACTTCGACGGGATCCCGCCGACGCCCAGCAGGCCCGGGCCGACGTGCGTGCCGATGACGGGGCCGACCTCGGAGACGAAGCAGGGGTCGGTGCCGAAGATCTCGCGGCCGCGCTCGACGAGGCGGGCCGCTTCGGCGGGCGCCTGGATGTGCTGGACGACCCAGGCGTCGGCGCCGTCGTCGTGGCGTGAGCGCAGGTAGTCGACCATCCGCTCGAACGCGCGGCCCGACGTGCGCACGCGCTCGATCGGCGTGATCTCGGCCTCGAGCGTGAGGATCGGCTTGATCTTCAGCGCCGAGCCGAGGTACGCCTGCGCGGCGCCGATGCGCCCGCCGCGACGCAGGTACTCGAGCGTGTCGACGGCGAACCACATCTGCAGTGCCGCGCGCGCCTCGCGCGTCTGCGCGACGACCGCCTCGGCGTCCAGTCCGCGCGCGGCGGCCGCGTGCGCGGCGAGCACGACGAGCCCCATCCCGCCGCAGGCGCTCTGCGAGTCGAGCACGTGGATCCGCTCGCCGCCGCGCCCGAGCAGCTGCTCGCGGGCCTGCTGGGCGGATGCGAACGTGCCGGAGATCGCGCCCGACAGGTGCAGCGAGACGATCTCGCGCCCGTCGGCCAGCAGCGGCTCGTAGACGGCGAGGAAGTCGCCGATCGACGGCTGCGAGGTCGTCGGGAGCTGCTTGGCCGTGCGCAGGTGGTCGTAGTAGGCGTCGAAGTCCGGCAGGTCGGACTCGCGGTCCTCGCGGTGGTCCCAGTGGACGTAGAGGCTGACCTCGTGGATCCCGCGCGCGGCGACGAGTTGGCGCGGGAGGTAATGACACGTGTCCGTGACGACGGCGACCGAGCCCATCGCGGCGCACCCTATCGATGCGTCGGACAGCACGGGTCACTAGAGTCCGGCCGATGCGGCGGGCGCTTGCGTGTGCACTCTTCTTGTTCGTGCTCGCGGCGCCGAGCGCCTGGGCGCGCGACCCGATCACCCCGCTGAGCGACATCCACCGAGGGTTGAGATGCACGGCCGAGACGGTCGTGCAGGGGACCACCATCAGCAGCTTCGACGTCGACGTGCTCGACGTCGTCGCCGACACGGACGGCACCGGCGCGCGGATCCTCGTGCGCGTGTCGGGACCGGCCGTCGACGGCACCGGCATCGCGGAGGGCTTCTCCGGCTCGCCGGTCTACTGCCCCGACGCCAACGGCGTGATCGGCAACGCCGGCGCGATCTCCGCGACGGTCGGCCAGTACGGCGAGGACGTCGGGCTCGTGACGCCGATCGAGCAGATGCTGAGCCTGCCCGTGACGCCGCCAAGCGGCACCGTCCACGCGCCACAGGTGCTTCGGGAGGCCCGCCCGGTCGCCTCGCCGCTCGTGCTGTCGGGCCTGTCGCCGTCGCTCGGGGACCTGCTCGAGCAGACCGCGCTCACGCACGGCCACGCGCTCGTCGCCGCGCCCGCCGGCCCGCTCGGGACGTTCGCGCCGCAGCCGCTCGTGCCGGGCGCCTCGATGGCCGTCGCGCTCTCCAGCGGTGCGGTCGGCGCCGGTGCGATCGGCACCGTCACGTATCGCGACGGCAACGACGTCTACGGCTTCGGGCATCCGTTCGAGAGCGCCGGCCGCCGCTCGCTGCCGCTGCAGGACGCCTACGTCTTCACGGTCATCGGCAACCCGCTCGACACGAGCGACGCGACCTCCTACAAGCTCGCCGCCCCGGGCCATACGCTCGGCACGCTCACGAACGACGCGCTGACCGGCGTCGTCGGCACGGTTGGCGCGGCGCCCAGGACGGTGCCGCTGACGGTGCGCGTGAAGGACCTCGACACGGGCGCGTTCGTGCAGCAGCGCACCGACGTCGCCGACGAGATCGACCTCGGCAACCCCGACGGCCAGAGCGCGCTGTCCGCCGTCGCCTCGCTGGCGGTCGCGCAGGGGGTCACGAGCGCGTTCGACGGCGCGCCCGCGCAGGAGACGGGGCGCATGTGCCTCACGGCCCACCTGCGCGAGCTGTCGACGCCGCTGCGCTTCTGCAATCGCTACGTCGTGCAGGGAACGACCGACGACACGTCGCCGGCTCCGCTCGCGCTCGCGATGGGCGGCGACGCGGGCAACGCGCTCGGCATCTTCGCGAGCGCCCGCTTCCGCGCCCTGCACGTGACGCAGGTCGACGCGACGGCGCGGGTCGTGCGCGGCTCGCGGCTCGCGACGATCCTCAAAGCCGCCGTCGCGCGGCCGCTCGTGCGCCCGGGACAGCGCGTGCGCGTCGCGCTGCGCGTGCGGCTGCTGCGCGGCCCGCTGCAGACGATCCACTTCACGCTGCGGATCCCCCACGGGATTTCGCCCGGGCCGCACGCGCTGCGGCTGGTCGGCACGCCGCTCGAGGACGCGAGCTCCCCCAGCAGCGACGCGCTCGCGATCCTGACCGCGCTGCTCGGCGGCGACGGGGGCAGCGCCCCCGGTGCGCAGTCGATGGGGCAGGCGGTCGCCGGCTTCCTCGGCACCTCGCGCTACGACGGCGTCCACGCGTCGCTCGACGGCCAGACGTGGAACGCCTATCTGAACAAGCAGGTGCGGATCGACGGTCGCGCGAGCGCCGTCGTGATCGTCGCGCCGCCGCGGCACGGAGGCCACAAGCCCCCGCCCGCGATCGGCCGGATCCTCTCAGGGCACGGCTGAGCCGCGCCCGAGCGGTCCTCAGCCCAGCCGGTTCTCGATCGACAACGGCGCCGCGGACGCCGTCTCGGCGGGCGCGTCCGCCTCATCGGGCTGCTCGACGCCGAGCAGCTCCGCCAGCTCGCCGCTCTCGTACATCTCGGCGACGATGTCGGCGCCGCCGACCAGCTCGCCGTTGACGAACAGCTGCGGGATCGTCGGCCAGTTCGACAGCGCCGACAGCTCCTCGCGGATGCGCGGGTCGGGCAGGATGTCGACTGCCGCGAACGGCGCCTCGAGCGTCTGCAGCGCGCCGGCGGTGCGGGCGGAGAAGCCGCACATCGGCTGCTCGGGCGTCCCCTTCATGAAGAGGATCACGGGGTTGGACTTGATCGCGTCCTCGATCGCGTCGCGGAGGGGGTTCTGCGTCTCGTCGCTCACGGTGGGGTCCTCATTCGGCCTTGGTCTTCAGGGACAGGGCGTGGATGCTGCCGCCGAGCTCGCCGCCGAACACGTCGTAGACGAGCCGGTGCTGGGCGAGGCGCGACAGGCCGGCGAACGCGGGGGCGACCACGACGGCCTCGAAGTGGTGCCCGTCGTCGCCGTGGACCTCTGCGCGCGCGCCGGGGATGCCGGTCTCGATGCGCTGTTTCAGCTCTTCCTTGGTTGCCATCGCGCTCTAGGGTAGCGACCGAGACGGGTCGCTATACTTGTTGAAGCAATGATCACACTCACCGACAAAGGCGCCGAGAAGGTCCGCGAGTTCCTCTCCTCTCAGGGGACCGAGGTCGAGACGGCCGGCCTGCGCGTCGGCGTGCGCGGCGGAGGCTGCTCCGGCTTCCAGTACGCGCTCGCATTCGACCAGCAGCGAGACGGCGACAAGGTCTTCGAGCAGCAGGGCATCCGCCTGCTGGTCGACGAGCCGAGCCTGCCGTACGTGCAGGGCTCGGTGATCGACTACGTCGACGACCTCCAGGGCGCCGGCTTCAAGGTCGAGAACCCGAACGTCATCGCCGCCTGCGGCTGCGGATCGTCCTTCCGGGTTGCCGACGAGCAAGAGGTCAGCGCGGTCTGACGTCGGCTGCGCTCCGCTCGGGCGTCGCGCGGCAGGTCGCTTCGCGCCCGCGGGCAGCGAGGGGGAGGGAGCAGTCGCGCCATCGTCCTGGCGCTCCCGCGTCACGTTCCGGGCGCCCGTTTGCGCGCTTCCCGATGCACCACTCGGATGCCTGTCAAGTTGTGCACCCATAGGGGGTACAAAGTGACAGGCATGAATCCGGTGCACGCCGAATCGGGGATCACCCGCCATCGAGCGCGAGCGCGGCCCAGGGCGCAGCCACCGCCGCACTCCCCTCGATGCCAACCGGCGCACGCTGCGCGCCCACGACCTCGCCGGAGCGGAGCGCTACGCCGCCGGCTCGTTGTCCAACGAGCGCCACAGGTAGCGGCACGCCAGCGTCCGGTGCGGGCGCCACGGCTCGGCGATCTCGGTCAGCTCGGCCGGGTTCGGCATCGCGGGCAGCTCGTAGGCGCGCTCGACGGCGCGTCTGATGCCGAGGTCGCCGACCGGCAGCACGTCCGGCCGCTGCAGGTGGAACATCAGGAACATGTCGGCCGTCCACTGGCCGAGGCCCTTGACGGCGACCAGCTCCGCGGCGACCTCGTCGTCGGGCATGTCGTCCAGTCGCTCCAGCTCCAGCTCGCCGCTGACGACGCGCTCCGCGAGCGAGCGCAGGTACGACGCCTTCGCTCTCGACAGGCCGGCCGCGACGCGCAGCTCGTCCAGATCGTCGGCGATCAGCTCCGCGGGCGTCGGCGTGCGGCCGCCGTAGCGCTCCGTCAGGCGCAGGTAGATCGTGCGGGCGGCCTTGGTCGAGAGCTGCTGCCCGACGATCGCGCGCACGAGCGCGCCGTAGTGGTCGTCGGGCCGTCCGTCGCGCGCGTCGCCGAGCCCGTCGATGCCGACCGCGTCGAGCAGCGCGCCGAGGATCGGGTCGGCAGCGCGCAGATGAGCCTCGGGCGACATGCGCCGGCATGTTACGCGGGAGTCAGCGCGTCGCCCGCAATGGCGAAGAAAGGCCGGAGTCCGCGCTAGGATTCGAGGCGTATGCGCGTTGCGTTGGTCTCGCCATACTCGTGGACGTACCCAGGCGGCGTGACCCGGCACATCGAGGCGCTGGCGGAGCGCTTCATCGCCGAGGGTCACGACGTGCGGGTGCTGGCGCCGTACGATCCCGACGATCGGCTGTCCGCCGTGCTGCATCGCGGCGCCGCGCCGCAGCGCCGTCCCCTGCCGGACTACCTGATCCCGCTCGGGCGCTCGATGGGCTTCAGAGCCAACGGCGCCGTCTCGAACCTCTGCTCGCGCACCGCGGGCCTCAGTCAGATGCGGCGCGAGCTGCGCGCGGGCGACTTCGACGTCGTGCACCTGCACGAGCCGATCGTGCCGATGCTGTGCTGGGACGCGTGCGTCTCGACGCGGCTGCCGCTCGTCGGCACGTTCCACGCCTACTCGACGAACCGCCTCACGAACAACCTCGCGAGCGCGATGGGCGCGCGCCGGCTGTTCAACCACCTGCACGTGCGCATCGCGGTGTCGGAGGCGGCGGCGTGGACGGCGCAGCGCTTCTTCGGCGGCCGCTACCGGATCGTCCCCAACGGCGTGGTGGTGCCCGACGATGGCGCGCCTGCGCCGCGCGTGACGTCCGCCGAAGGGCCGCTGCGACTCGCGTTCGTCGGCCAGGCCGTCGAGCGCAAGGGCCTGCCGGTGCTGCTGCGCGCGTTCGAGGCGCTGCGCGAGCACATCCCGGTCGAGCTGACGGTCGTCGGCGCGAACCGCGACGAGGTCGAGCCGCTGCTGCTCGACGACCGCGGCGTGACCGTGCTCGGCCGCGTCGACGACGCCGAGAAGCAGCGCGTGCTCGAGGCGGCCGACGTGCTGTGCGCGCCGTCGCTCGGCGGCGAGAGCTTCGGGATGGTGCTGACGGAGGGCTTCGCGGCCGGCACGCCGGTCGTCGCCTCCGACATCGCCGGCTACCGCGACGTCGTGCGCGACGGCGTCGACGGGCTGCTCGTCCCGCGCGGCGACGCGACCGCGCTCGCCGAGACGCTGCGCGACCTGTGGCATGCGCCCGAGCGGCGCGTCGCGATGGGGGAGGCCGCGGCGCGGCACGCCGAGCGCTTCGCCTGGCCGCACGTGGCGCGCGAGGTGCTGGGCGCCTACGAGGACGCGATCGCGACGCCGGCGCCGCAGGGGGCGCTCCAGCGCGCCGCCGTGCGGATCGGGGCGCAGCCCGCCGACCTCCAGCCGCGCGTGCGCCCGCAGCGGCTGCCGAGCCTCGAACCGCCGCTGCCGGCCGGCAGCCGCCGCCCGGCGGTCGCGTTCGCGCGTCGCGCGGGGATGGCGGCGTTCGCGCTGCTCGCGCTCGTGGGCACGGTGCTCGCCTTCCGCCGCATCGGCGTCCACGAGATCGTCTCGACGCTGCTGAGCTCGAGCCCCGCGTGGGTGCTCGTCGGCCTCGGCGTGATGTGTTCCGCGATGGCCGTGCGCGCGATCTCGTGGCACGCGATCCTGAAGGCCGCGATCCCGGGCGGGCGCGTGCGCCTGCGCGATGCGATGCAGGGGACCTTCATCGGCGTGCTGATGAGCGCGACGCTGCCGGCGCGCCTCGGCGAGCCCTCGCGCGCGCTGATCGTCGCGCGCCGCAGCGGCCGGCCGCGCGAGAACCTGCCGGTCGTGCTCGGCACGATCGTCTCGCAGACGCTGTTGAACATCCTCGCGCTGATGGTGCTGGGGGTCGTCACGTTCTCGAGCGTGAGACTGTTCAGCAGCCACCGCAGCGCGCTCGTGCTCGTGGCCGTGACGCCGCTGCTGCTGCTCGCGCTCGTGCTGATCGCACCGCCGCTGCTGAGCGCCGCGCGCCGCTCGCGCTTCGAGAAGCTGCGCGAGCTGACCGGGCAGGCGCGCGACGCGCTCGCGCGCGTGCGCGCCGGGCTCGCCGTCTTCCGCGAGCCGAAGCTCGGCGGCACGGCGGTCGCGGCGCAGCTCGCGGCGTGGGGATTGCAGTGGCTTTCCTGCTACATCCTGCTCGTCGCGCTCGGGCTCGACCACCAGGCCGGCATCGGCGCCGCCGCGGCCGTCCTGTTCGCGGTCAACGTGACGGCTGTGCTGCCGGCGACGCCGTCGAACCTCGGCATCTTCCAGGCGGCGTGCGTCGTCGTGCTGAGCGGCGGCTACGGCGTCTCGCAGGCCGACGCGCTCGGCTACGGGATCATCCTGCAGGCGGTCGAGATCGCGACGGCCGTGATCATGGGCATGCCGGCGCTCGTGCAGGAGGGCCTGTCGTGGAAGGACGTGCGCTTGCGCGCGATCCAGACGGCGCCCGTCGAGCTGCGCGCGCGGCCGCACGCCCACGCGTCGAAGTCCGCCGCCCCGTCCGAGGCGTAAGAACCTCTTTCAAAATGCGGGCGAGTCCGTCGGCCCTCCCGCGGGCCGACGGGTGTTCCGGCTACGCCGCCGCGAGCGCCGAGGAGGCCTCCTGGAAGAGGCCCATCTGCTGTCCCAGCGCCTCGCCGCAGTACGCGCGCACGACGCCGAGCTCCTCGACGATCGATCCGGCGCGCGCCATCACGCGCGCGAACTCGGGGCTCGCGGCGATCGCGTCGAGCTGGGCGCGCTCGCCGTGCACGAGCATGAAGCCCGCCAGCCCGCCGCCGTGCGGCTGCAGCAGGCACGGCTGGAAGCTCTCCACCCGGCCCGCATCCTGCGCCTCCTGCAAGAACGCCACGGTCTCTCCGAACACCTCGAGCGCCCGCTGCTCGCGCCCTCGGACCACTGCGCCCCATCCGATGAACAGCGCGTCGTCTGCCATGCGACTTCTCCTTCGATTGGTGGCCGTCAGGGCGACGTATGCCCAACCGGAGGTGCGTTGATGCCGGAGCCGCGCTGTCGGCGTCAGTCGACGCCGGCTGCGTCCGCCGCGCGCTCGACCTCGGCCTCGATCGCGCCGTCGGGCGGGTCCTCGTCGAGCAGCGTCGGGTCGCGGTCGGAGCCGGCGATGATGTCGTCCGGCGCCTTGTCCTTCGGCAGGAAGCCGCTTCTCATGCCGAAGTAGACGGCCTGCGGGTGGTGCGCGACGATCGCGACGGTCGACTGCTCGGGCTCGACGGCGTAGCCGCCCGACAGGCGCATGCCGATCGAGGGCGCGTCGAGCAGCGCGAAGACCTTCTCGTGCTCGGACTGGTCCGGGCAGGCGGGGTAGCCCCACGAGTAGCGGCGCCCCTGGTCGAGCTCGATGCCGAGATCGGAGCGGACCTTCGCGTGCAGCCACTCGGCCATGCCCTCGGCCGTCTGCACGCCGAGGCCGTGCGTGTACAGCTGCTCGGCGAACTCGCCGTCTCTCTCCAACTGCGCCATCAGCTCGGTGACCTCGTCGCCGGCGGTGACGACCTGGAGCGCGACGACGTCCTTCTCGCCTGAGCTGAGCGGGCGGTAGAAGTCGGCGAGGCAGATGCGGTCGTGGCGCGGCTGGCGCGGGAACACGAGCCGGTTGATCTCGCGGTCGTGGTCCTCGGGGTCGAAGATCACGACCTCGTTGCCCTCCGATGCGGCCGGGAAGTAGCCGAGCTTCGCGCGCGGGTGCAGGTATCTCTGCTCGGCCCACATGCGCTCCAGGCGCGGCTGGAAGTTCTCGCCGACGAGCTCCTTCCAGGCGTCGCCCTTGACGCCGCGCCCGCCCCAGTGGAGCTTGAACAGCACGTGCGTGTCGAGGTGCGGGTAGACCTCGTCAAGCGGCACCTCGACCTCGCGCACGCCCCACCACGGCGGCGCCGGCACGGGCACGTCGGTGCGTGCGGCGGAGCGCACGGAGCTGTCGGTGACAGGCGGGCCGTCGTCGATGACGACCGGCTTCTCGCGCAGTCTTCTCGCGGCGGCGCGGGTCTTCTCGACGAGCGCGGCGCGCGCCTCCTCGTCGACCAGCTCGTCCATCTTCGCCAGGCCCTCGAACGCGTCCTTGCAGTAGAAGACGCCGGGCGCGTAGACGTCGTCGTCCTCTCTCCCGTGCGGGTAGAGGATGCGCAGGCCGAAGTCGCGGTTGATCGCGGCGCCGCCGATCAGCACCGGGAACGGCAGCGCGCGCTCGTGCAGCTCCTGCACGCACAGCGGCATCTGCTTGGAGGTCGAGACGAGCAGCGCTGAGAGGCCGATGGCTGTCGCTCTGTGCTCCTGCGCGGCGTCGAGGATCGTCGAGATCGGCACCTGCTTGCCGAGGTCGACGACCGTGTAGCCGTTGTTCGTGAGGATCGTGTTGACGAGCGACTTGCCGATGTCGTGCACGTCGCCGAAGACGGTCGCGATCACGACCGTGCCCTTCGTGTAGCCCTCGATGCGGTCGAGGTAGTTCTCCAGCCGCGCGACGGCCTTCTTCATCACCTCGGCCGACTGGAGCACGAAGGGCAGGATCAGCTCGCCCGCGCCGAACTTGTCGCCGACCTCCTTCATGGCCGGCAGCAGCACGTCGTTCAGGGTCGGGACCGCGCCGATCTTCTCGACCGACTTGTCGATCCAGTCCTCGACGCCGTCCTTCTTGCGGCGCAGGATGTGGAAGTGCAGCGCCTCCTCCGGCTCCATGCCGGCGGTCGGGTCCGCCTTCTCGTCCTCGGCGGACTCGCCCTTCTCCTCGAAGTGCTCGATGAAGCGCTGGGTCGCGTCCTCGCGTCTGTTGAAGACGAGGTCGTCGGCGAGGTCGCGCTCGACCTGCGGGATCTCCGCGTACGGCGTGATGTCGGCGGGGTGGACCATCGCGAGGTCGAGGCCCGCTTCGACGCAGTGGTGCAGGAAGACGGAGTTGAGGACCTCGCGCGCCGCTCTGCCGAAGCCGAACGAGACGTTGCTGACGCCGAGCGAGGTGAGCACGCCCGGCAGCGCGGCCTTGATCTCGCGGATCCCCTCGATCGTCTCGATCGCGGAGTCCTTGAACTCGTCCGAGCCGGTCGCGAGCGTGAACGTGAGCGCGTCGAAGATCAGCGTCTGCGGGTCCATCCCGTGCTCGTCGCAGACGTAGCCGTGGATGCGGCGGGCGACGTCGACCTTGCGCCGGCGCGTCTTCGCCATCGACTCCTCGTCGATCGTCAGCGCGATCAGCGCGGCGCCGTGCTCGATGCACAGCGGCACGACGTGGTCGAGCTTGTCGCGACCGGCCTCGAGGTTGACGGAGTTGACGATCGCGCGGCCGGGGATCTGCTCCAGCGCGGCCTTCATCACGTCCGGCTCGGTCGAGTCGACCTGGATCGGCGCGGGCAGCGACAGCGAGACCTTCTTGACGAGCGTCGCCATCTGCTCGGCCTCGTCCTGGCGCTCGGTCAGCGCGACGCACAGGTCGAGGATGTGGGCGCCGCCCTCGACTTGGTTCTCGGCGATCTGCAGCAGGCCGTCGTAGTCGTCGGCCAGCAGCATCGCCTTCGCCTTGCGCGAGCCCTGCGAGTTGACGCGCTCGCCGACGATCGTCGGGCGCGGCTCCTGCGCGAGCGCCGTGGCGGCGATCATCGAGGAGACGTGAGGGGCACGAGCGGCCGGACGCTCGCTCGGGGTCAGGTCCTTCACGCGCTCGGCGATCGCGCGAATGTGCTCGGGTGTCGTTCCGCAGCAGCCGCCGACGACGTTCACGCCGTAGCGCTCGACGAACTCCCCGAGCGAGGCGGCGAGCGGCTCGGGCTTCTCCGGGAAGATCGTCTCGCCGTCGGGGCCCTGCAGCGGCAGGCCGGCGTTCGGGATGCAGTGGACCGGGATGGGGGAGAGCTCGCCGAGGAAGCGGATCGCGTCGCGCATGTCCTCGGGGCCGGTCGAGCAGTTGAGGCCGATCACCTGGATGTCGAGCGCCGTCAGCGTCGTGAGGACGGCGCTGATGTCGGTGCCGAGCAGCATCTTGCCGCCGTTGGGAAGCAGCGAGACGGAGCACTGGATCGGCAGGGTCGTTCCGGTGCTCTCGAACGCCTCGCGCGCGCCGAAGATCGCGGCCTTGACCTCGAGGATGTCCTGCGCCGTCTCGATGATCAGCAAGTCGGCGCCGCCCTCGACGAGCCCTCTGGCCTGCTCGGCGAAGACGTCGACGAGCGCGCGGAAGGAGATGTTGCCGAGCGTCGGGTCGTCGGACGCGGGCAGGAAGCCGGTCGGGCCGATGGAGCCGGCGACGAAGCGGTCCTCGCCCGCCGCTCTGCGCGCGATCTGGGCCGCCTTGACGTTGATCTCGTGCGTGTGGTCGGCCAGGCCCCACTCGTCGAGCTTGAGGCGGCTGGCCTGGAAGGTGTCGGTCTCGACCACCTGCGCGCCGGCCTCGAGCATCGCGGCGTGGACGCCCTCGATCACGTCGGGGCGGTGCAGCACGAGCGCCTCGTGACACTTGCCCGCGAGGCCGCCGTAGTCGGCCTGCGTCAGGTCGAACTGCTCCAGAGTGGCGCCCATGCCGCCGTCGAAGACGACGATTCTGCGGCGGATCGCATCGAGGTAGTCGCGCATTCCCGCGATCCTAGCAGCGGTTGCGTCAACCTTGACACGGGCGTGGGAAGGTTGAGGAGCGCCGGACGGGCGGTCCCTCAACCCTTACCAGCGCGCGGGAAGCAGCGGATGCGGCGGACGGCGAGCGGGCCGGCAGGCCGACTCGTCGCACCACAGCTCGTTGCCGTAGTCGTCCAAGTGGAAGTGAACGTGGGTCGGGAGCGGCTCGCGCGGGAGCAGGCTCTTGAGCAGGCGCATCATGACGGGGTCCTTGTCGTTCGTTTCGGGACTGCGGAGGACTGCGCCAACGACGGTAGGCCACGCGGGCGCTCCCGTCTGTGCGTCGCATCACGGATGTTTCCGTCGTCCGCGGGCTGCCCGGCCGGATCAGACGGCGGCGGCCGGCAGCGGGAACAGCTGGGTGAAGCGCTTCGCCTTGCGCTTGTCGCCACTGAAGTGGATCGCGCCGGCCTGCAGCGCGGGGGCGAGCGGGCGGTGGCCGTGGAGCACCTCGATCAGCGTCGTCGGATCTTCGGCCTCGACGACGGCGTCGGCGTCGGCCAGTTCGCCACGCCCGGCGTCGAGCTGCCCGTCCGCGATGACGACACGGAAGCGCTCCTCGCCCAGATGCAGCTCCACGCGGGCGGAGAAGCCGCCGGCGCGCTGCGGGTCGAACAGCGTGCGCAGCGAGACGATGTAGGCGTCGAGGCTCATGCACATGTCGTCGCTCGGCTCCGGTGCGTTGGCACCGCCCCAGCGGCCGAGCTCGATCAGCACGGGCTCGAGCGCGCGCCCGCGGGCGGTCAGCTCGTAGACCTGCGATGCATAAGGCGGCGGCAACCGGTGATGCTCGACGATGCCGGCCTGCTCGAGGTCGCGCAGGCGCTGGGCGAGCACGTCGGGGCTGACGTGGGGGAGGCCCGCCCGCACGTCGGTGAAGCGCTTGGGCCCGAGCAGCAGCTCGCGCACGACCATCAACGCCCAGCGCTCGCCGACGACATCGAGCGCGCGGGCGATGCCGCAGGCGTCGCCGTAGCTGCGCTTTCCTGCCATAGGCAGAGGCTACCACGTCATAGGGAAAACCATCCACATAGTTGGAAGTTCCAACCGTATGATATGACTCCGTCCATGACGTCGACCCAGGGAGCCGCAGTGACCGCCGCCGATACGACCGACCGGACGCGCTGGCTGGCGCTCTACGTGCTGTGCACGGGCGTGCTCATGATCGTGCTCGACGCGACCGTCGTGAACGTCGCGCTGCCCTCGATCCAGGACGATCTCCACTTCACGCAGACCAACCTCGCGTGGGTCGTCAACGCCTACCTGATCGCGTTCGGCGGTCTGCTGCTGCTCGGCGGCCGCATCGGCGACCTGCTCGGCCACCGGCGCATCTTCCTGATCGGCCTCGGCATCTTCACGAGCGCGTCGCTGTTGTGCGCCCTGTCGCAGAGCCAGGCCCTGCTGATCGGCGCGCGCTTCGTGCAGGGGATCGGCGGCGCGTTCGCCTCCGCGGTCGTGCTCGGGATGATCGTCACGATGTTCCCCGAGCCGCGCGACCAGGCGAAGGCGATCGGCGTCTACGGCTTCGTCGCCTCGGCGGGCGGCTCGATCGGGCTGCTGCTCGGCGGCGTGATCACGCAGTCGATCAACTGGCACTGGATCTTCTTCATCAACGTGCCGATCGGCATCGCGACCGCGCTGCTGGCGCGCCGCCTCGTCGCCGCGCGCCCGGGGATCGGCCTCTCCGCCGGCGCGGACCTGCCCGGCGCGGTGATGATGACGAGCGGTCTGATGCTCGGCGTCTACGCGATCCTGCAGGTGAGCGGGAAGGGCTTCGGCTCGTGGCAGGTGCTCGGCTTCGGCGCTGCGTCGCTGCTGCTGCTGACGGCGTTCGTGCTGCGCCAGGCCCGCATCGAGAACCCGCTGATGCCGATGCGGCTGTTCCGCTCGCGCAACGTCAGCGGCGCGAACCTCGTGCTCGGCCTGCTCGTCGTCGGCATGTTCGGGATGTTCTTCCTCGGCGCGCTCTACATGCAGCGCGTGCTCGGCTACGACCCGCTCGAGGTCGGACTCGCCTTCCTGCCGGCCACGATCGTGATGGGCACGATGTCGCTGCGCGTATCCGGGCCGGTCAGCATGCGCTTCGGCGCGCGCAAGATCATCGTCGTGTGCCTCGCCGCGATCGGTACCGCGATGCTGCTGTTCGCGCGCACGCCGGTCGCCGGGCACTACGTCGTCGACCTGCTGCCGATCATGGTGCTCTTCGGCTTCGGCGCCGGGCTCGCGTTCCCGGTGCTGATGCAGCTCGCGATGTCGGGCGCCACGCCGAGCGATGCGGGCCTCGCGTCGGGGCTCGCGAACACGACGCCGCAGGTCGGCGGCGCGATCGGCCTCGCGGTGCTCGCGACGCTCGCGTCGAACCGCACCTCGACGCTGCTCGCCCAGGGCCACTCCCAGGCTGCGGCGCTCAACGGCGGCTTCCACCTCGCCTACCTCGTCGGCGCCGCGCTCGTGTTCGCCGCGATCGTCGTCGCGCTGACGGTGCTCCAACCCGTCGTGCATCCGGCGATGGCGCACGGCCATGCCCCCGAGGGCGAGCCCGTGCCGGGCGCGGAACGGGTCTACTCGGAGGCGTAGCAGCGCTTACGCGCCCGGGTCGGCGAACTCCGGGGTCGACGGACGCTGCTCGCAGATCGCCCGGTGGACCTCCGCGGTGAGGTTGCTGAGCTGCTCCGCGAGCGTGTGGATCTGCTCGGTCAGATCGGTGTTGCGCTGCAGCAGGTCATCGTGGATCGGCGCTGGGGGCGGTGCCGCTTCTCAGGTCTCGTCGACGACGCCGCGCGCTTCGCTGAGGATCCGATGTCCACGAGCGGGACTCTGCGGTCGGGGGGTCGGTGACGATGGATCGGCGGCCGTTTGACATCGCAATCAAGGATGTTCATCATCCTATATCGAGATGATGAACATCACGACCTTGGCCGACTCCGATCGCCTTCTGAGTGCTCTCGGCGAGCAGCTGGCGGACGCGGGCGCCTCGTACGAACTCGTCGTGGTCGGCGGCTCGGGCCTGCTCGCGCTCGGATTGGTGTCGCGCCCGACGCGTGACGTCGATGTCGTCGCGCTGCGCGAGGGTGACTCGCTGCGAACCGTCGATCCGCTGCCGGAGGCGCTGCGCATCGCGCGCGACCGCGTCGCCCGCGACTACGCGCTGCCGGATGACTGGCTCAACGCCGGGCCGGCTTCGCTGCTGGACTTCGGGCTCCCCGAAGGCTTCCTGGGCCGCGCGCAGCGCCGTGACCACGGACCTGCGCTGACGGTTTGGTACGCGTCGCGCTTCGACCAGATCCACTTCAAGCTCTACGCCACGGTCGACCAGGGGGCGGGCAAGCACGAGGCCGACCTGCGCGCGATGGATCCGACCGACGAGGAGCTGCTCGCGGCGGCGCGCTGGACCCGCACGCATGATCCCTCGGAGGGTCACCGGATGGTGCTCGGCCGGGTGCTCTCGGCACTGGGAATCGACGATGCGTCCCTCGGCCTTTAGCCGGCGGCTCGACGAGGGCCTGCTCGCGTTCGCTTGGGACGAGTGGGCGCAGATGGGCGTGCTGGCGCTGCCGCATCGCCGCAGCCCTTGGGCGCAGGATCCGGAGGCGCTCGTCGTCTTCACGCTGGAGGTCGCGCGCGACGATCCGCGCCTGTTCGACGAGCTGCTCGACTGGCTGCTCGTCAACGAGGGGCTGCTGAGCGTTCGCCGGCTGCGGGCGGTGTGCGACGGGCCAGAGGACGAGCGGCTGCTCGCCGGCGCGCTCGGCTGGCTGGCACGGCACCGGCCTCGCGCGCGCTTGACGTCGAGAACTGCTCCGGAGCACGTGGGCGATCCGGAGCCGCTCTTCCACGACCTGACGGTGAGCGTCGGCGATACCGACCCGGCGTTTGCGGCCGTCGGGCTGCTGCGCCCCGAGGCGAAGCCGACCGGAAAGGCCGTCCGTCCGGACCTGCGCGCTGGGATCAACCTGGCCTTCCGGCTGCGCGAGCTGTTGGGGGTCGGCGTCCGCGCAGAGGTCGTCCGCTTCCTGCTGACGGTCGACGCGCCGGCCGTGAGCGCGCAGGCTGTCGCCCGCTCGGCAGGGTTCGCCAAGCGCAACGTGCACGACGCGCTCGCGTCGTTGCACGCCGCAGGAGTCGTGTCGCTGTGGACGGTCGGCAACGAGCAGCGCTACCAGATCGATCGCGCGGCCTGGGCGCAGCTGCTCGCGATCGACAGCGAAGGTCTGCCCCGGGAGCGCGCCTGGCCGCAGCTGCTCGCCGGCCTGCGCAAGGTGCGGCGCCGGCTGCACGACGCTGGTCTCGACGAGCTGTCGGAGTACATGCGCGCGAGCCGGGCACGCGATCTGCTGGAGGAGGTGCGACGCGACTTCGAGCACGCCGCCGTCCCGGTTGGACGCCATCCTGCGGAGGGCGCGTGGGACGACCTCGAAGCGCTCGTAGACCACGTCCTGCTCGAGCTGGTGGCCGGCGACCCCGACCGGTAGCCGCACTCGAGCAGCCTCGGTCACGTGAATTAGGCTACCCTTACACGCGCTTCGGTAGCCCTAACGCGTGCATGCTCAGGAGGTCGTTCGGTCTTGTCGTCGTCGAGTGGTGGTCGGGTCGCAGCGGGTCTGTGTGTGGTGGTCGGCGTGGTCGCGCTGTTGAGCGGCTGCGGTGGTGCGTCCGCTGGCGGCGACGCGACGACGACGGGGGCGGGGTCGATCACGGTCTACAGCGGCCAGCACGAGCAGACGATGAGCAAGCTCGTGGCGGACTTCGAGCGGCGCACGGGCGTGCACGTCGACCTGCGCTCCAACGACGAGGCGAGCCTCGCGAACCAGATCCTGCGCGAGGGCTCCGCCTCGCCCGCCGACGTGTTCGTCTCCGAGAACCCGCCGGCGCTGACCGTCCTCGAGCAGCAGCGGCTGCTGGCCCCCGTCACCTCCGCCACGCTCGCGAAGGTGCCGGCGCGCTTCAACGCGCCGAAGGGGGACTGGGTCGCGCTGTCCGCGCGCTCGGCGGTGCTTGCCTACAACACGAAGCAGGTGAAGGCCAGCCAGCTTCCCGCGTCGCTGCTCGACCTCGCCGGACCGCAGTGGAAGGGCCGCGTCGGCTTCGCGCCGACCGAGACGGACTTCCAGCCGCTGATCACCGCGGTCGGGATCCTCGACGGCAAGGCGGCCGCGCTGAGATGGCTGCAGGGCCTCAAGGACAACGCGAAGGTCTACGACGACAACGAGGCGCTGATCGCGGCCGTCAACCGCGGCGAGGTCGCGACCGGTCTGGTGGACCACTACTACTGGTACCGCCTGCGCGACGAGGTCGGCGCGGCCAAGACCGACTCCGCACTGCACTACTTCGGCGGCGGCGACCCGGGCGCGCTCGTCGACGTCTCGGGCGCCGCCGTGCTGAAGTCCAGCGCGCATGCCGCCGACGCGCAGCGCTTCCTCGCCTACCTCGTGAGCCGTCCGGCGCAGGAGATCGTCGCCACGAGCGAGAGCTACGAGTACCCGCTCGGCTCGGGCGTTACGACGCAGCGGCCGCTGAAGCCGTTCTCGCAATTGCAGCCGCCGAAGCTGACCGTCGAGCAGCTCGGCGACGGCAGAGACGCGCTGCAGGACCTGCAACAGGTCGGGCTGCTGTAACGAGGCGCGATGAGCGTGCTCGATGCACCCGCGGTCCTCGCTCGGCGCGCCCGGCGCTCGCCACGGACCCCGCGCGGGCTGCTGCTGGCGGGCCTGCTCGGTGCCGCGCTGGCGATCCTGCCGATCGTGTTCGTCGTGCTCGAGGCGCGCGGCGTGAGCGCGAGTGCGGCATGGCACCTGCTCGTGCGCCCGCGCGTCGGCGGCCTGCTCGCGAATACGCTCGGCCTGCTTGCGGCTGCGACCGTCACCTGCTCCGTGGTCGGCGTCGCGGCGGCGTGGTGCGTCGAGCGCACGGACATCCCGGGGCGGCACGTCTGGACGGTCCTGCTCGTGCTGCCGCTGGCTGTGCCGGAGTTCGTCAGCAGCTTCGGGTGGGTCTCGTTCTTCCCCTCGATGCAGGGCTTCTGGGCCGCGCTGCTCGTCACGACGCTCGCCTACTACCCGTTCGTCTATCTGCCCGCCGCTGCGATGCTGCGCGCCGGCGACCCGGCGCTGGAGGAGACGGCGCAGAGCCTCGGCCTCGGGCGCTGGCGCACGTTCTGGCGCGTGAACGTGCCGCAGGTGCGGCTCGCCGCGCTCGGCGGCGCGCTGATCATCGCGCTGCACCTGCTGGCGGAGTACGGCGCGTTCGCGCAGCTCCGCTTCCCGACGTTCGCGGTCGAGATCTACTCCGAGTACCAGCTCGGCTTCGACGGCGCGAGCGCGGCGCTGCTGTCGCTCGTCGTCGTCGCGATCTCGATCGTCGTGCTCGGCGGCGAGCTGGGGCTGCGCGGACGGGCGCGCTACGCGCGCGTCGGCGGCGGCGCAGCGCGGCGCCACACGCGCATTCGCCTCGGCCGCAGCCGCCCGCTCGCGCTCGCCGGCCTCGCCGCGCTCGTCGCGCTGGCGCTCGGGCTGCCGCTCACGGCGCTCGTCTACTGGATCGCGCAGGGCAGCTCCTCGACGCTGCCGTCGGGCTCGATCGTCGGCGCCGCCGGGACGACCTTCGGCCTCGCGGCGATCGCCGCGCTCGCGACGATCGCGATCGCGCTGCCGATCGCGCTGCTCGCGGTCCGCTACCCGACGCCGCTGAGCGCGCTGCTGGAGCGCTGCAGCTACCTTGCGCGCGCGCTGCCGGGCGTCGTGATCGGCCTCGCGCTCGTGTCGTTCAGCGTGCGTGCGGCGCGCGCGATCTACCAGACGCCGGCGCTGCTCGTGCTGGCCTACACGATCCTCTTCCTGCCGCTCGCGCTGGCGACCGTGCGCGCCGCGCTCGCGCAGATCCCGCCGCGCCTGGAGGAGGTCGCGCAGAGCCTCGGCGACCGACCGGCGCGCGCGTTCGCGCGCACGACGCTGCCGCTGCTCGCGCCCGGGCTGGCCGCCGCCGCCTCGCTCGTCTTCCTCTCGACCGTGACGGAGCTGACGGCGACGCTGCTGCTGCGCCCGACCGGCACCGAGACGCTGGCGACGCACTTCTGGATGTATGCGTCCGCGTTGTCGTACGGCGCCGCGGCGCCGTACGCGGCGGTGATGGTCGGCGTATCCGCGATCCCCACCTACCTGCTCGTCCGCCAGCTCGACGCGCGCACGTCATGAACGCCGTCAGCATCAGCGGCCTCTCGAAGGCGTTCGGTACGACGCGCGTGCTCGACGGGCTCGAGCTGGAGGTCCCCGCAGGCGCCTTCTTCGCGGTGCTCGGCGCGTCCGGCTGCGGCAAGAGCACGCTGCTGCGCGTGCTGGCCGGCTTCGAGGCGGCCGACCGCGGCTGCGTGCGGATCGGCGAGGCGGTCGTCGACGACGGCGCGCGACGCGTCGCGGCGAGCCGCCGGCGCGTCGGGCACGTGCCGCAGGAGGGCGCGCTGTTCCCGCACCTCGACGTGTCCGGCAACATCGCCTTCGGGCTGCCGCGCGGGGAGCGGCGGCGCGGCGGCGCGCGCGTCGCGGAGCTGATCGCCTCGCTGGGGCTGGACGGGCTCGAGCGCCGCCGGCCGCACGAGCTGTCCGGCGGCCAGCAGCAGCGCGTCGCGCTCGCGCGCGCGCTCGCCCCGCGTCCGACCGTCGTGCTGCTCGACGAGCCGTTCAGCGCGCTCGACCCCGACCTGCGCGACAAGACGCGCACCGACATCCGCGCTGCGCTGCGCACGCTCGGCACGACCACGATCCTCGTCACCCACGACCAGGACGAGGCGCTCTCGCTCGCCGACCACGTCGCGCTGCTGCGCGACGGCCGTATCGCGCAGTCCGGTACGCCGCGCGATCTCTACCGCACGCCCGCCGACGCCGACACCGCCCGCTTCCTCGGCGACGCCAACCTGCTGCCGGCCGACGACGGGCTGATGCTCGTGCGCCCCGAGGACCTGCGGCTCGGCCCCCCGGACGGCGCCGCGTGGCGCACGGCGATCGTCACGGCCGTCGAGTTCTACGGCCACGACGCCCGTGTGCAGCTGCACTGCGAGGACGCCCCCGACGCGCCGCCGCTGATCGCCCGCACGATCGGCAGTGACACGCCCGAGGTCGGCCAGCGCGTCTCGCTCGCGCTTCCGCCCACCACGCACCGCGTGCCGCATCCCGCTCCCGCCGGCTCTTTCGCCTAAGCTCGGAAGATCTGCGTCACGCCGGAGTCTGGTGGGGAAGACTTATGCGTTCGATCCGCGACAAAGGGGCAGCTCCGATGCGACGACCGTTTCCGATTCTTCTCGTGCTGGCAGCCGGCGCGCTTGCGCTGGCCGGCTGCGGCGGCTCGAAGTCCTCGAGCACCGCGTCCAGCTCACCCGCCGCCACGAGCACGCCGGCACCCACGAGCACGCCGGCACCCGCGAGCACATCGACCGGCAGCACGAGCACGGGCGGCGTCGCGGTGACGATGAAGAACATCGCCTTCTCGCCCACGACGATCCATGTCAAGGTCGGCGAGAAGATCACCTGGACCAACCAGGACAGCGTCGACCACAACGTGACGTCGCAGTCGGGCGAGCAGATCGCCTCGCAGAACTTCGGCCAGGGCGGCACGTTCTCGTTCACGCCGACGAGAGCCGGCACGATCAAGTACGTATGCACGATCCATCCGGGGATGGACGGGACGATCGTCGTCACGAAATAGCCGTCACGGGATCCTCACCCGCGGGGCCGTCTCGCCGTGCGACGATGACGGTCCCCCACCGCTGAGCCCGAGGAGGCCCCCATGCCTGAGTACGCACCCGGAACCCCATCCTGGGTCGAGCTGTCCACGCCCGACGTGGACGCCTCCGCGGCGTTCTACGGCGAGCTGATGGGCTGGTCGGCGACCGATCCCGGGCCGGTCGAGGAGACCGGCGGCTACCGCATGTTCCAGCAGGACGGCCAGAGCGTCGGCGGCCTGATGCACCACATGCAGGAGGGGCAGCCGACGGCCTGGGCGACGTACGTGAGCGTTGCCGACGCCGACGAGACGGCTGCGAAGGTCAAGGCCACCGGCGGCAGCGTGCTCGTGGAGCCGATGGACGTGATGGACATCGGGCGGATGGCGTTCTTCGCCGACCCGGCCGGCGCGGCGTTCGGCGTCTGGCAGCCGAAGACGTTCGCCGGCGCCGATCTCGTCAACGAGCCCAACTCGCTCTGCTGGAACGAGGTGCTCACGCGCGACGCCGCCGCCGGCACGGCGTTCTACCCGGCCGTCTTCGGCTGGGACCCGCGCAGACCGCAGTTCGAGGGCGCGCCCGAGAGCTACACCGTGTGGGAGCTGGGCGGCAGACCGGTCGGCGGCATGATGGAGATGAGCGAGCCGTGGTTCCCGTCCGAGATCCCGCCGCACTGGAGCGTGTGCTTCGCGGTCGCCGACTGCGACGCGACGGTCGCCGAGGCGCGCGAGCTCGGGGCGAGCGTCACGAACGAGCCGATGGACATGCCGATCGGTCGCTTCGCCGGCCTGGTCGACCCGCAGGGAGCGTCCTTCACCGTGATGCAGCCGGCGCCGGCGGGCTGACCTCCCGCTGCGGGTCGCCGGCGACGCGGAAGCCGATGTTGCCGGCGGCGCTGTCCGGGCTGTTCGCGCTGCGCGCGTCGACGCGGTAGCGGTTGCAGTAGGACGCGTGGCAGAGGTAGGAGCCGCCGCGCATCACGCGGGCGGATCCGCCGGCCGGGCCGCGCGGGTCCTCGCGCGGGCTGACGCGGTACCAGCCGGGGTCGAACCAGTCCGCGGTCCACTCCCACACGTTGCCGGTCATCTCGTGCAGCCCGTAGCCGTTCGGCGGGAACGCGCCGACCGGGGCGGTGCCGGCGTAGCCGTCCTCGCCGGTGTCGCCGGTCGGGAAGCGGCCCTGGTAGACGTTCATCGCGTGGCGTCCGCCGGGGCGCAGGTCGTCGCCCCACGGGAAGCGGCGCTGGACGAGCCCGCCGCGCGCCGCGTACTCCCACTCGGCCTCGGTCGGCAGGCGCGCCGTTGCCCAGGCGCAGTATGCGACCGCGTCGTTCCACGAGACGTGCACGACCGGGTGCGCGCCGCGCGCCGCGATCGACATGTGCGGCCCCTCGGGATGCGCCCAGTCGGCTCCCTCGACCTCGCGCCACCACGGCGCCGACGCGACTCCGCGCGTGTCGGGGAAGTCGTCGGGCAGCAGCCCGGCGAAGACGAACGACGAGCCGTAGCGCTCGGCGTCGGTGCGATGGCCGGTGGCGGCGGCGAACGCGGCGAAGCGGTCGTTCGTCACGGTCGTGGGAGCGATCGCGAACGGCGACAGCGTCACCGTGTGGGCTGGGCCCTCGCCGTCGTCCGCATAGCCGTAGGTCGCGTCGGTGCCCATCGCGAACGCGCCGCCGGGCAGCGCGACGAGGTCGCCCGCGAAGCCGGCCGCGCCAGTGGGAAGCGGCGTCTGCGCCGTCGTTCTCGCCGCTGCGGCGTCGCGGCTCGGAGCGCAGCATCCGCCGGATCCGTCCACGGCTACAGCAGCCCGATCTCGCGCGCTCGCTCGACCGCCTCGCTGCGCGAGTTGACGTCGAGCTTGCGGTAGATCGCCATCGTGTGCGACTTCACCGTGTGCCGCGAGAGGAACCGCCGCTCGCCGATCTCGCGGTAGGAGAGGTGCGTCGCCAGCAGCGGCAGCACGCGCAGCTCGGCGCCCGTCAGCGCCGAGGCTCCGGGGACGTCGTGTCCGGGGGCGCCCAGCCGCGTCCGCAGCTCCGCAGACTGCGCCCCGAGCGTGCCGAGGTCGGGACAGTGCCGCAGCACGGCGTCGATCTCGTTGAGCATCGTGCGCGCCCCGGCGGGGTCGGCGAGCAGCAGGTAGGCGCGCGCCAGCTCCAGCCGCGTCTGGACCGACGGCACGGGACAGGCGTACGTGAGCCGCGGCAGCCGCCGCTGCGCCTCGACCAGCAGCTCGCGCGCGGATGCCGCACGCCCGCCGTGGATCGCGGTCCGCGCGGCGGCGGCGTAGACGAGCGCGTGCAGCGCGGCGTCCTCGGTGCGCGATCGGCGAGCCGTCCACAGCGCCTGCTCGGCGAGCAGATCGGCCCGCGCCCACTCCTGCTGGTGGATCGCGACGACGGTGCGCTCGGCGAGCGCGAGCGCCCTCAGCACCGGCGTCGTCGTCGGGGTCGCGAAGCTCTGCACCGCATCCTCGGACTCGGCGAAGAGGTCGTCGGCGCGCTCGCCGTCGCCCGCCATCAGCTCGGCCAGCCCGAGCAGCAGCAGCGAGGGCGGCCGCCACGGGCTCCCGTGCGCCAGCGTCCGCAGCGCGAGCGACGCATCGCGCTGCATCGCCTCGACGCCGTTGCGGCAGCGCAGGGCGCGCAGCATCGCCTGCCATGACGCCAGGGAGGCGCTCCCGTCGGGGAGCGGCCCGCGGCGCTCCCCGTGCTCGGCGGCGGCGGACCACAGATCGCATTCGGCGGCGTGGCCGGTGACGGCGTGGAACATCGCGGCGATCACCGCCACCGCCGGGTAGCGCTCGGGCTCGCCGTGCTGTCTGAGCCATGCGAACCACTGCTCGACCGTGGCCGTGCGACCGCTGTGGAACGTCGGCTGGGCGCAGCGCTCCAGCAGGCCTGCGACGCGGTCCGCGTCTGCGCCCGCCTGCCCGTAGCGGATCGCCGCGACCTCCTGGCCGTGCGCCGCGCACCAGTCGAACGCACGCGCGCGGATCGGCGAGACGAGGTCGGGATCCGCTCGTTCGAGCTCCGTCGCGAGCAGCTCGCGAACGAGGTGGTGGCAGCGATACCACGTGCCCTGTGCGTCGAGTGCGACGACGAAGCGGTTGGTGCGGGCCAGCGACTCCAGCAGCTCGCCCGACCCGCTCGACTCCAGGACCGCGTCGCACAGCGGTCCCGACATCTGCTCCAGCGGGCTCGTGCGCATGAGGAAGCGCACCTCCTCCGCCGGCAGGCTCGCCAGCAGCTCGGACCGCAGGAAGTCGGCGACGAGCGGGTCGTTGCCGGTCAGCGTGCTCGCGGGAGCGGCCGTGGCGCCGCGCGCCCGCGCCGACAGCGCGGCGAGGTAGAGGCCCGCCGGCCAGCCCTCGGTGCGGCGCAGCAGCTCGTCGGCGTGCTCGTCGGAGAAGCCTGCGGCGGTCGCGTCCAGCAGCCCGCGCGCCTCCTGCTCGTCCATGCGCAGATCCTCGGGTCCCAGCTCCGCGGCCACCTCGCGCGTGCGCCAGCGGGCGAGCGGGAAGGCACTGTGGTCGCGCGTCGAAAGCACCAGTCGCGAGCCTTTCGGCACGTGCGCCGCCAGCGCGACGATCGCATCGACGCTCTGCGGATTGCCGAGCTCGTGCACGTCGTCCAGCACCAGCGCGACGGACTCGGCGCCTGCGAGCGCGGCGCCGAGGCGCGGAACGACCTTCAGCTCGATCGACGCTCCGGGCGACGCGAGCGCCTCGAAGACACCGGCGTCGACGGGAGCGATCCGGTCGAGCGCGACCGCGATGTACGTCAACAGGACGACGGGATCGTCGTCGTGCGCGTCGACGGACACCCACGCGACGTCAGGCCGCGGCCGCGACGCGGCCCACTGCGCGAGCGCGGTGGTCTTGCCATATCCGGCGGCGGCGCAGGCGACGACGATCGGCGGTCCGTCCCGCTCGTCGAGTCGTCTGACCAGCCGCGTGCGCGGGATGGTCTGCTCGCCGAGGTGCGGTGGGCGCAGCTTGGTCTCGAGCAGCTCGAACGGCAGGCCCGCCGCAGACCGGTACGGGCGCGCGCCCTCGTGTGACCCCACCCGCGCTCGGGTCGCAACTCGTGTCGTCACCGATGTCTGCCTACCCATCGCGGCTCGTATTGAAAGACGGCGCCCGTTCATCCCCTTCAGGCGATGCCCGCTGCGCCCGGGCGCGCGACGCTCGTCGTCCATCGCACACAGTTGAGAGAGGGAGCGGGCATGGATCATGCGTCGCGGGTCACAGGTTGGTGGGTGTTCGCAGGGGTTCTGCTGGCGATAGCCGGCGTCCTGAACATCGTCTGGGGCATCGCAGCGATCAGCAACTCGAAGTTCTTCACGGACAACGCCACGTACATCGTGAGCAGCCTGCACACCTGGGGCTGGATTACGCTGTTCATCGGCCTGATTCAGCTGATCGCGTCGGCGTCGCTGTTCGCCGGCGGCGGCTTCGGTCGCGTGGTCGGGATCTTCGCCGCGTCGCTGAGCGCGCTCGCCGCGCTCATGTCGATCGCGGCCTCGCCGTTCTGGGCCCTGTGCGTCTTCGCCCTGGCGATCGTCGTCATCTACGAGCTGGCCAAGGCGCCCACCCCGCCGGAGGCGGTCTGACCATGGCGATCGGACCGGTCCAGCTGATCGTGCTCGGCTTCGAGCAGCCCGACTTCCACGGCGAGATCATCGCCGAGCTCGAGCGCCTGCGCAGCAGCGACACGGTGCGGGTGATCGACGCCCTCGCGCTGCACAAGGATGCCGCCGGGGCGATCGAGGTCGTGCACCTCAGCAACCTGTCCAAGGACGAGGCGATCGAGCTCGGCACCGAGATCGGCGCGCTGCTCGGCCTCGCGATCGACGGGGAGGAGGGCATGGCCAACGGAGCCGGAGCGGGCGCGGAGGCGGCTGCCGACGGGATCGGCGCCTTCTCCGACGAGGAGGCGTGGGACGTGCTCGCGGAGATCCCCGACGACTCCGCGGCCGCGCTCGTGCTGCTCGAGCATCACTGGGCGGTGCCGCTGCGCGACGCGGTTGCGCGCGCGGGCGGGTTCCGCATCGGCGACGGCTTCATCAGCCCGCTCGACCTCGTCGGCATCGGCCTGCTCGCGCGCGAGGAGGCCGAGGAGCTGCACGCGATGGAGACGAGCCGTCAGGGCGCCTGACCGCGCCTTCGCCACCACGAGACAGGAGACACACCGATGTTCGGATCTCGTCGCGTCGCCCGGCGCACCTCACGGCGCGTCGCTCGCCGCCGCTGACACCCCGATCGAGGAAACCACATGCCTTCGCCTTCCAAGCCGCCCGTCGCACGCAGCGCGCTGCCGATCCCCGAGCGTCAGCACATCGGGCTGACGGCGTACGACGCCAAGGATCCAGACACCGCCTTCCCGCCGATCGAGCCGCTGCGGCCGCCGGAGGGGGCGCCCAACGTGCTCGTGGTGATGCTCGACGACGCCGGCTTCGGCTCCTCGAGCGCGTTCGGCGGTCCGTGCCGCACGCCGACGTTCGAGCGGCTCGCGGGGCAGGGCCTGAAGTTCAACCGCTTCCACACGACGGCGCTCTGCTCGCCGTCGCGCCAAGCGCTGCTGACCGGCCGCAACCACCATGCCGTCGGCATGGGCGGCATCACCGAGATCGCGACGTCCGCGCCCGGCTACGACTCGATCCGCCCGGACACGGCGGCCCCGCTGGCCGAGACGATGAAGCTCAACGGCTACAGCACCGCGCAGCTGGGCAAGTGCCACGAGGTGCCGGTGTGGGAGACGAGCCCGATGGGCCCGTACAAGCAGTGGCCGCTCGGGAGCGGCTTCGAGTACTTCTACGGCTTCGTCGGCGCCGAGACGAACCAGTACAACCCGGCCCTCTACGACGGCATCACGCCGATCGAGCCGCCGAAGACCCCCGAGGAGGGCTACCACCTGACCGAGGATCTGGCCGACAAGGCGATCTCGTGGATCGGCCAGCAGAAGTCGCTGATGCCCGACAAGCCGTTCTTCATGTACTTCGCGCCGGGCGCGACGCACGCGCCCCATCACGCGCCGAAGGAGTGGAGCGACAAGTACAAGGGCCGCTTCGACCAGGGCTGGGACGCGATCCGCGAGCAGACGTTCGTCCGCCAGAAGGAGCTCGGCGTGATCCCCGGCGACGCGGAGCTGACGGCGCGCCCGGAGGAGATCGCGGCGTGGGACGACGTGCCCGACGAGCTCAAGCCTGTGCTGGCTCGCCAGATGGAGGTCTACGCGGGCTTCTTCGAGCACACCGACCACCACATCGGGCGCATCGTCGACACGCTCGACGACCTCGGGATCCTCGAGGAGACGCTGATCTACGTGATCGTCGGCGACAACGGCGCGAGCGCCGAGGGCACGCCCAACGGCACGTTCAACGAGATCATCATGCTCAACGGCGCGGCCCAGCTCGAGACGCCCGAGTTCATGGCCGAGCACATCGACGGGTTCGGCACGCCGGCGGCGTACAACCACTACGCAGTCGGCTGGGCGCACGCGATGGACACGCCGTACCAGTGGACCAAGCAGGTCGCCTCGCACTTCGGCGGCACGCGCAACGGCGCGATCGTCCACTGGCCGAGCGGCTTCAGAGCGCGCGGCGAGGTGCGCAGCCAGTTCCACCACATCATCGACGTGGCCGCCACCGTCCTCGACGCCGCCGGGCTGCCCGAGCCGACGTTCGTCAACGGCATCCAGCAGATGCCGCTGCACGGGGTCAGCATGGCCTACGCGTTCGACGATCCGATCGCACCGGAGGCGCGCGAGACGCAGTACTTCGAGATGTTCTGCAACCGCGGCATCTACCACAAGGGCTGGACCGCGGTCACGCGCCACAGCGTCCCGTGGGTGCTCAGCGACGAGATGCCCGCGCTCGACGACGACGTCTGGGAGCTGTACGACACCCGCACCGACTGGACGCAGGCGCACGACGTCGCGGCCGAGCACCCGGAGAAGCTGAAGGAGCTGCAGCGCCTGTGGCTGATCGAGGCGGTGAAGTACAACGTGCTGCCGCTCGACGACCGTCGCATCGAGCGCTTCAACTCCGACCTCGCGGGGCGCCCGGTGCTGGTCAAGGGCGCCACGCAGATCCTCTACGGCGGGTCGGGGCGCCTGACCGAGAACTCGGTCCTCAACCTCAAGAACAAGTCGCACGCGGTGACGGCCGAGGTCGTGGTCCCCGACGGCGGGGGGCGGGGCGTGATCATCGCCCAGGGCGGCGCGTTCGCCGGCTGGGCGCTCTACCTGCACGACGGCAAGCCCAAGTACTGCCACAACCTCGCCGGGCTGCATCGCTTCTACGTCGAGGCCGAGTCGGCGGTGCCGGCGGGCGAGCACCAGGTGCGGATGGAGTTCGCCTACGACGGCGGCGGGCTCGCGAGAGGCGGCCTCGTCACGCTGTTCGTCGACGGCGGCAAGGTCGGCGAGGGCCGCGTCGAGGCGACCGTTCCGATGCTCTACTCGGCCGACGAGACGTGCGACGTCGGCTTCGACGCGGGCACCCCCGTGAGCGAGGACTACACGAGCGCCGACTGCCACTTCGACGGCAAGGTCAGATGGGTGCAGCTCGACGCGTCGCTCGACGGCCACGACCACCTCATCAGCCCCGAGGAGCGCTTCCGCGTCGCGATGGCCGTCCAGTGAGCGCGGACCTCGCAACCTGGCGCGACGGGCCGGCGAAGCAGGCGATCCTCGCGTTCGTCGCCGCGGCCGGCGCGGTGCCGGCCGAGGAGCGCGTGGCGGTCTTCGACAACGACGGCACGCTGTGGTGCGAGCAGCCCGTGCCGATCCAGGCCGACTTCATCCTGCGCCGGCTGGCGGAGATGGCCGAGGCCGAGCCGGCGCTGCGCGAGCGCCAGCCGTGGAAGGCCGCCCGGGAGCGCGACCACGCCTGGCTCGGCGCCGTGATGACCGAGCACTACGCCGGCGACGACAGCAACGTCAAGACGCTGCTGGGCGGGATCCTCGCGGCGTGGGCGGGGATCAGCGTCGAGGACTTCGAGCTCCAAGCGGACGCGTTCCTGCGATCGGCGCGCCACCCGACGCTCGAGCGCGGCTATCTCGCGTGCGCGTATGCGCCGATGGTCGAGCTGCTGGGCGTCCTCGACCTCAACGGGTTCGCCAGCTACATCGTCTCCGGCGGCGGGCGCGACTTCATGCGCCCGGTCGCCCAGGAGCTGTACGGCGTCCCGCGCGAGCGGGTGATCGGCAGCACGACGGCGCTCGCCTATGCGAGCGACGCGCGCGGCGGAACGATCACCCACACGCCGACGCCGGACTACCTCGACGACGGACCGCAGAAGCCGGTCCGCATCTGGAGCCGCACCGGCCGCCGGCCGCTGCTCGCCGCCGGGAACTCGAACGGCGACGCCGAGATGCTCGAGTTCGCCCGCCAGGACGACGCACCGTCGCTGCGCCTGCTCGTCCTCCACGACGACGCCGAGCGCGAGTTCGCCTACACGGCCGGCGCCGAGCAGGCGCTCGACCGCGCGGGCCGCGACGGCTGGACCGTCGTGAGCATGAAGGACGACTGGGCGACCGTCTTCTGAGCTGCCGTTCACCCTGATGGGGCGATGCGGGGGTGCGTCGGTGCGAGGAGTGTCCTGTCGGGTCCGCACGATCTTGGCGAGAAGGGGTAACGATGACGGCAGTCAGTCCGCAGCTGCAGACGGTGCCGAGCCCGGCCTCCGCTGGCGACGTCGCCGCCGACGTGCTGGTCGTGTTCGGGATCTCGGGCGACCTCGCCAAGGTGATGACGTTTCGCTCGCTCTACCGCCTCGAGCGCCGCGGGCTGTTGAGCTGTCCGATCGTCGGCGTCGCCGGCGACGCGTGGTCCGACGACGAGCTGCGCGCCCATGCGCGCGAGGCGATCGTGAACTGCGGCGAGACGATCGAGGAGGACGTCTTCGCGCGCTTCGCCGCGCGGCTCTCCTACCTGCACGGCGACTTCGGCGACGCCGGGACCTTCAGCCGACTCGCGGCCGCGATCGAGCCGGCCCACGCGCCGGTCTTCTACCTCGAGATCCCGCCGTTCCTGTTCGGCACCGTCATCAAGGGCCTCGCCGGCGCGAACCTGACGAGGGGGGCGCGCGTCGTAGTGGAGAAGCCGTTCGGCCACGACATGGCCTCGGCGAGAGCGCTCAACGACGAGGTGCACACCTACATCGACGAGTCGCAGCTGTACCGCATCGACCACTTCCTCGGGAAGATGGGCCTGGTCGAGATCCTCTACCTGCGCTTCGCCAACGCGATGCTGGAGCCGGTCTGGAACCGCAACCACGTCGCGAGCGTGCAGATCACGCTGGCGGAGTCCTTCGGCGTCGAGGACCGCGGCGGCTTCTACGACCCGGTCGGCGCGCTGCGCGACGTCGTCGTCAACCACCTGATGCAGGTCCTCGCCGCCGTCGCGATGGAGCCCCCCTCCGGCGGCGACGCGCGCTCGCTCAAGGACGCGATCTACGCCGTCTTCCGCGCCACTGGGGACGCCGATCCCGGCCACTACGTGCGCGGCCAGTACGACGGCTATCTCGACACACCGGGCGTCGCGGCCGACTCGACGACCGAGACCTATGCCGCGCTGCGCCTGGAGATCGACAACTGGCGCTGGGCCGGCGTGCCGTTCTTCATCCGCACCGGCAAGCACCTCGCGGCGACGCAGACGGAGGCGCGGCTGATCTTCCGCCGCCCGCCGAGAGTCGCGTTCCGTCCGGCGGGTGGGCGTGCGCCGGAGCCCGACCAGCTCGTCGTCAAGCTCGACCCGACGACCGGCGTCCAGCTGCTCGTCGAGGCGCATCGCAGCCAGACGAGAGCACCGGGGCAGATCGAGCTCGAGATGGAGTTCGCCGACGAGGGCGGGGAGGGCGCGGCGCCCTACGAGGTCCTGCTGCTCGCCGCGATGCAGGGCGACAGCACCCGCTTCACGCGCCAGGACGGCGTCGAGCAGGCGTGGCGGATCATGCAGCCGCTGCTCGACCGCCCGCCGCGGGTGCACCCGTACGCGAAGGGCGGGTGGGGTCCCGCAGAGGCCGAGCGGGTCGTCGCCGGGCACGGTCGCTGGGAGGCGCCGTGGATCGCGGCGACGGACCGGCCGGGGGCGACGTCGTGAGCGCCGAGAGGACCGCGCCTGGCGCCGACGAAGCCGTTCCGGCCGCCGCCGAGCCAACCGCTGCCGCGGCGCCGCAGAGCGCCGCCGCGCCGTCGCCGTTCCCGCCGATCGCCGACTACGCGTTCCTCTCCAACTGCCACACCGGCGCGCTGGTCGCGCCCGACGGGGCGATCGACTGGCTGTGCGTGCCCTCCTTCGACGCGCCGAGCGTCTTCGGCAGCCTGCTCGACCGCGAGGCCGGCTCGTTCCGGCTCGGCCCGTTCGGGATCAACTACCCGGCGACGCGCGCCTACCAGCCGGGCACGAACGTGCTCGTCACGACCTGGCATACGCCGACCGGCTGGGTCGAGGTGCGCGACGCGCTGACGATGGGCCCGCGCCGCGGCGACGACACCGTCACGCCGCACACGCGCCCGCCGACCGACGACGACGCCGAGCACATGCTCGTGCGCACGGTCGCCTGCATCGACGGCAGCGTCGAGGTGGAGCTCGTCTGCGAGCCGGCGTTCGACTACGGGCGCACGCCGGCGGAGTGGACGCTGCGCAACGACGGCCGTGGCGTCGCCGTCGCGACCGGCGCCGGCCAGCACCTGCAGCTGCAGACCGACATGGCGCTGGGGATCGAGGGCAACCGCGTTCGCGCCCGGCACCTGCTGTCGGAGGGCGAGCAGCTCTACTGCTCGCTGTCGTGGTCCGACGACGTCGCCGCGCCCGAGGACGTCGCGGAGGCCGCGGCGCGGATCGCGACGACGACCCGCTACTGGCGCACGTGGCTCAACCGCGCCCGTCTGCCCGACCATCGCTGGCGCGAGGCGATCCGGCGCTCGGCGCTCGCGATCAAGGGGCTGACGTACATGCCGACGGGCGCGACCGTCGCCGCGTTGACGACCTCGCTGCCGGAGACCCCGGGCGGCGAGCGCAACTGGGACTACCGCTACACGTGGATGCGCGACTCGACCTTCACCCTGCAGGCGCTGCACTGGCTCAACCTCGACTGGGAGGCCGACGAGTTCATGCAGTTCGTCGCCGACCTGGAGGCCAACGAGGACGGCGCGCTGCAGATCATGTACGGGATCGACGGACGCCGCGACCTGACCGAGTCCACGCGCGACGACCTCTCCGGCTACGCCGGCGCGCGCCCCGTGCGCGTCGGCAACGGCGCCTTCGACCAGCGCCAGAACGACGTCTACGGCGCGGTGCTCGACTCGATCCTGCTGCACACCCGCCGCAGCGAGCGGCTGCCGCGGCGCCTGTGGCCGATCGTGCAGGCGCAGGCGGCGTGCGCGACCGCGGTCTGGCGCGAGCCCGACCAGGGGATCTGGGAGGCGCGCGGCGAGCCCCGGCACTACGTCTCGTCGAAGCTGATGGGCTGGATCGCGCTCGACCGCGCCTCCAAGCTGGCCGCGATCCGCGGCGACGCGAGACTGACCGCGGAGTGGCGCGCGACCGCCGACGAGATCCACGCCGACATCGTCGAGCACGGCATCGACGGGCGCGGCGTGCTGCGCCAGCACTACGACACCGACGCGCTCGACGCCTCGACGCTGCTGGCGGCGCTGTTCGGCTTCCTGCCGGCCGGCGACCCGCGGCTGCGCGCGAGCGTGCTGGCGATCGCCGACGAGCTGACCGAGCACGGCTTCGTGCTGCGCTACAAGACCGACGAGACCGACGACGGGCTGTCGGGCAAGGAGGGCACGTTCCTGATCTGCTCCTTCTGGCTCGTCTCGGCGCTGGCGGTGATCGGCGAGACGCAGCGCGCCCGCGACCTGATGGAGCGGCTGCTGCGCGAGTCCTCGCCGCTGGGCCTCTACGCGGAGGAGTTCGACGCGGACACCAGCCGTCACCTCGGCAACTTCCCGCAGGCGTTCTCGCATCTCGCGCTGATCGAGGCGGCCGGCCGCATCATCGTGACCGAGCGGCTCGAGGAGCTGTCCTGAATGGAGCACTACGACGTGATCGTGATCGGCAGCGGCGCGGGCGGCGGCACGCTCGTGCGCCAGCTGGCGCCGTCGGGCAAGCGGATCCTGCTGCTGGAGCGCGGCGACTGGCTCCCGCGCGAGCCGGCCAACTGGCTCGCGCAGGACGTCTTCGTCGAGAACCGCTACGTCTCGCCCGACACCTGGTACGACGCCGACGACGAGCCGTTCGCGCCGCAGATCCACTACTTCGTCGGCGGTGCCACCAAGCTCTACGGCGCGGCGCTGTATCGCCTGCGTCCGGAGGACTTCGGCGAGCTGCGCCACCACGACGGCAGCTCGCCCGCGTGGCCGGTCTCCTATGACGAGCTCGAGCCGTACTACACGCGCGCGGAGCAGCTCTACGAGGTCCACGGGGCCCGCGGGGAGGATCCGACGGAGGGCCCGTCGAGCGCGCCGTACCCGCACCCGGCCGTCTCGCACGAGCCGCGCATCCAGCAGCTGTCCGACGACCTCGCCGCCGAGGGACTGCACCCGTTCCACGCGCCCTGCGGGGTGATGCTGGACGAGCAGCGGCCGCCCTTCAGCGCCTGCGTGCGCTGCCAGAACTGCGACGGCTTCCCGTGCGTCGTGCATGCGAAGTCCGACGCCGAGGTGCTCGGCGTGCGGCCGGCGCTCGAGCACGCGAACGTCACGCTGCTGACGAACGCGCGCGCGACGGCGTTGCGCACGAACGACGCCGGCACGACCGTCACCGAGGTCGAGCTGGAGCGCGACGGCGAGCGCGAGACATACGCCGCCGACATCGTCGTCGTGTCGTGCGGCGCAGCCAACTCGGCGAAGCTGCTGCTCAGCTCGGCGAGCGACGCGCATCCCAACGGCCTCGCGAACGGGTCCGACCAGGTCGGGCGCAACTACATGTTCCACAACAGCCAGGCGGTGCTCGCCCTGTCGATGGATGAGAACCCGACCGTGTTCCAGAAGACGCTCGGGCTCAACGACTTCTACTTCGGCGGTCCCGACTTCGAGTTCCCGATGGGCAACATCCAGATGGTCGGCAAGTCCCAGGCGCCGATGTTCCACGGCGAGAAGCCGGGGGAGACGCGCTTCGCGCCGCGCTGGTCGCTGGAGGACGTCGCTCGCCACGCCGTCGACTTCTGGCTCTCGACCGAGGACCTGCCGCGGGCCGACAACCGCGTCACCGTCCGGCCCGACGGAAGCGTGAAGCTCGCCTATCGCGCGAGCAACGAGGTCCCCAAGCAGCGGCTGTTCCACGCGCTCAGATCGATGCTCGGCCATCTCGGCATGCACGAGCACCATCTGCTGCCCCACCACGCCTACCTCAAGAACGAGATCCCCGTCGCGGGCGTCGCGCACCAGGCGGGCACGGTGCGCTTCGGCGCCGATCCCGCCAGCTCGGTGCTCGACGCCGACTGCCGCGCGCACGAGGTCGACAACCTCTACGTCGTCGACACGAGCTTCTTCCCCAGCATCGGCGCGGTCAACCCGGCGCTGACGGCGATGGCGAACGCCGTCCGCGTCGGCGACCACCTGCTGGAGCGGCTGGGGGCCTCGCACGGCGAGCGGGTGCCCGGCCGTGTCGCCTGAGCCGGACGCGGACGAAGGGCGGGCTGACGCGCGGCGTCGCGTCGTGATCGTCGGCGGCGGCTTCGGCGGGGTCGCGGCGGCGCATGCGCTGCGGCGCGCCGACGTGGCGATCACGCTCGTCGACCGCAAGAACCACCACCTGTTCCAGCCGCTGCTCTACCAGGTCGCCGCGGGTGGGCTGTCGAGCGGCGACTGCGCGACGCCGATCCGCTCGCTGCTCAAGCGCCAGTCCAACGTCGAGGTGCTGATGGCCGAGGTGACCGGCGTCGACGCCGAGCGGCGGCGCGTGACGCTCGATCGCGGGGAGGAGCTGCGCTACGACAGCCTGATCCTCGCGTGCGGCGCCGAGACGTCCTACTTCGGCCACGACGAGTGGCGCGACGTCTCGTGCGGGCTCAAGACGCTCGGCGACGCGGTCGACCTGCGCAACCGCGTCTTCGGCGCGTTCGAGGAGGCCGAGCGTGCGATCGACCCGGCCGCCCGCGCGGAGTGGTTGACGTTCGTGGTCGTCGGCGGCGGCCCGACGGGCGTCGAGGTCGCCGGCCAGCTGGCGATCCTCGCGCGGCACGCGATGCGCCGCGACTTCCTGCGCATCGACCCGGCCGACGCGCGCGTGATCCTGCTCGACGCCGGCGAGCGCGTCGTCCCCGCGTTTCGCCTGCGGCTGTCGAAGCGGGTCGCCCGCGCGCTCGGCAAGCTCGGCGCGACCGTCCGCGAGGGCGCGCGCGTGACCGGGATCGACGCGCGCGGCGTGACCGTCGAGCAGGACGGTCGCAGCGAGCGGATCGCGGCTCGCACCGTCGTCTGGGCCGCCGGCGTGCGGACGGCCGCCGTCGCCGGCACGCTCGCGCAGGCGACCGGCGCCGCGACCGACCGCGCCGGGCATGTCGCGGTCGGCCCGGAGCTGACGGTGGCCGGGCACCCCGAGGTGTCGGTGATCGGCGACGCGGCGAGCGCCGCCGGAGCCGACGGCAGACCGCTGCCGGGTCTGGCGACCGTCGCGATCCAGCAGGCCCGACACGTCGCGCAGGCGATCGCGCGGGGCCAGCCGGGCGCCTCGACGCCGTTCCGCTACTTCGACAAGGGCGCGCTCGCCGTCGTCGGCCGCGGCCGCGCCGTCTGCGAGATCCGCGGCCACGGCTTCGCCGGACCGCCGGCCTTCCTCACCTACCTGGGCGTGCACCTCTACTACCTCGGCAGCGGCGCGCCGGGCCGGCGCGTGCAGGTGCTGACGGCGTGGCTGTCGGTGGCGATCGGCGCACGCCAGAGCCGTGTCGTCGAGGGCGAGCTCGCGAGCATCGAACGGCCCGCAGGTGCCCGCGCGTGAGCATGATCCTGGCGGTCTCGTCGCAGCTGGCGCCGGCACGCAGCCAGATGGCGTTCACGCTCGGCTTCCACATCGTGCTCGCGTCGCTCGGGGTCGCGTTCCCGGCGATCATGCTGATCGCGCACTATCGCGGCCTGCGTCACGACGACGCCGACGCGCTGCGGCTCGCGCAGCGCTGGTCGAAGGTGACGGCCGTGACGGTTGCGGTCGGCGCGGTCACCGGCACCGTGCTGTCGTTCGAGTTCGGCCTGCTGTGGCCCGCGTTCACCGGCCGCTTCGGCGGCGTGTTCGGGATCCTCTTCGCGGTCGAGGGGATCTTCTTCTTCCTCGAGGCGATCTTCGTCGCGATCTACATCTTCGGCTGGAAGCGGCTGTCGGGCTGGGCGCACTTCTGGACCGGCGTGCCGATCGTGATCGCAGGGCTGGGCGGCGCGGCGGCCGTCGTCGCCGTCAACTCGTGGATGAACCAGCCGCAGGGCTTCACGCTGACCGGCGGCAAGGTCACCGGCGTCGACCCGCTGAAGGTGATCTTCAACCCCGCGGTGCCCTACGAGGTCCCGCACATGATCCTCGCCGCCTACCTCGTGACCGGGTTCGTCGTCGCGTCGGTCTACGCGGTCGGGATGCTGCGCGGGCGCCGCGATCGCCACCACCGCCTCGGGCTGCTGATCCCGCTGACGGTGGCGTGCATCGCGACGCCGCTCCAGTTCGCCGTCGGCGACACCGCCGCGCGCTCGATCGCCAAGGACCAGCCGGTCAAGTTCGCCGCGATGGAGTGCGTGCAGAGAACGTCGACCGACGTGACCGAGTACCTCGGCGGCCGCTGCACGCCCGACGGCGTCAAGGGCGGGATCGGGATCCCCGGCCTCGACTCGTTCCTCGTCGGCTGGAGCACCAGCACACAGGTGACCGGGCTCGACACGGTCCCGCCCGACGATCGTCCGCCGGCCAACACGATGCTGCACTGGGCGTTCGACGCGATGGTCGGGATCTGCTCGGCGTTGATCGTGCTGGGCCTGTGGTTCGGGCTCGTCTGGTGGAGACGGCGCGACATCCCGCGGACGAAGTGGTTCCTGCGCGCGGTCGCGCTGTCGGGCGCGGCGGCGGTCGCGGCGCTGGAGTGCGGCTGGATCGTGACCGAGGTCGGCCGTCAGCCGTGGATCGTCTACAACGTGATGAGAACCGAGGACGCGATCACCGGCGCCAGCGGCGTGTGGGTGACGTTCGTCGCGACGCTGCTGCTCTACACGGTGCTCGGCGTCGCGACGGTGCTCACGCTGCGCGCGATGGCGCGACGCTGGCGCACCGAGGACGAGGGCGCGGCAGCCGATGGTGGTGGGGACGCCCCGTACGGGCCGCGCCCGGGATCGCCGCCGCCGACGCCCGCGCCGGTTGGCGGCGGATCGTCCGGGGGCGAAGCATGACCAGCGCGGACGCGGTCGCCGCGGTGCTGTGGGTCGGGATCGCCTTCTACGCCGTCTTCGGCGGGGCGGATTTCGGCGCCGGCTTGTGGGCCCTGTTCGCGGGCGGCGGGACGCGCGGGCGGCGGATCCGCGAGCTGGTCGACTGGGCGATCGGTCCGGTCTGGGAGTCCAACCACGTGTGGCTGATCTTCGTCCTCGTCGTGCTGTGGACCGCCTTCTCGGCCGCGTTCGAGGCGATCACCTCGACGCTGTTCATCCCGCTCAGCCTCGTCGCGCTGGGGATCGTCCTGCGCGGCGCCGGGTTCGCCTTCCACACGACCGCGCGCGGGTCCCGCGGCCGGGTGCTCGCGCAGCGGCTGTTCGGCCTCTCGTCGCTGCTGACGCCGTTCTTCATGGGCACCGTCGCCGGCGCGGTGGCCGGCGGCCGGGTGCCGGTCGGCAACGCCGCCGGCGACGCGGTCACGAGCTGGCTCAACCCGCTCTCGCTGTTGATCGGCGCGCTGTTCGTGGCCACGAGCGCGTACCTGTCGGCGGTCTTCCTCGTGCGCGAGGCGCGCCGTGCCGGCGTCGCCGACCTCGAGCGCGCGTTCACCGCTCGCGCGCTCGGCGCCGGACTCGCGGCCGCGGCGGTCGGGCTCGCCGCGCTGCTGGTGCTGCGCGCCGACGCGCGCCCGCTGTTCGATCGCCTCTTCGACCAGGCGCTGCCGCCCGTGATCGTCTCGGCGCTGTGCGGCCTGGGCGTGCTGGCACTGCTGCGCCGCCGCTCCGTCCGCGGCGCCCGCGCCCTCGCGGTCGGCGCCGTCGCCGCGTTGATCTGGGCGTGGGGCATCGCGCAGTTCCCCTACCTGCTGCCGCGTACGCTGACGATCGCCGAGGCCGCTGCGCCGCGCCCGACGCTCACCGGCGTCCTACTCGTCTTCGGCGTCGCGATCGTGCTGGTGCTGCCGGCGCTGGGCCTGCTCTACACGCTTGCCCAGCGCGACCTGATCGGCGACGCCGAGCGCCCGGAGGCAGATCCGCGGCGTCCGAGCGCGCCGAACGCGACGCCTGGACCGTCGTGAACAGCCATGTGACAGCAGCTGCGGCCCGACGTCCACGTGACCGTGAGGAGCACCCGAACGCGCGGTTGATCCGCGACTTCCATGCTGCGCAGAATCGCTTCTACGGCGGGGGTGGCCAGGAACCGGTGCGGGCGATGCTCGCGCCGGACGTCACGTGGCATGTGCCGGGGCGAGGCGCATTCGCGGGCGACCACGTGGGCCGGGACGAGGTCCTGCGCTGCTTCGCCGCCAGACGCAAGCTGGCGCACGCCACCTTCCGGATCGCCGTGCGCCACGTGCTCGCCGACGATGAGCACGTCGTGATCTGCGCCGGGGGACAGCTCGAGCGCGACGGCAGTACCCTCGGGTGGGAGATCGTGAGCGTCTTTCGCATAGTCGCGGGGGCGATCGCCGCGTGCTGGGTGCTCCCGTTCGACCAGTACGCCTACGACGAGATCTGGTCCTAGAATGACGAAAGCCCTGATTTGCAGGGCTTTCGCACACCTCCTAAGGCGACCGGCGCTGCGTGCTGAGTTGCCGGCGGCTCTCGCAACCGGCGCGGCTCAGTCCTGCGTCGAGGGCGGGATGTTCTGGTTGAGGTGGAAGAGGTTGGTCGGGTCGTAGCGGTCCTTGAGCGCCCGCAGGCGGTCGAACTTCTCCGCCCCGTAGGCGGCCCGCACCCGCTCCTGGCCCTCGGCGGAGAGGAAGTTGATGTAGGCGCCGCCGGTCAGCGACGGCTCGAGGTCGGCGTAGAGCCGCTGCGCCCAATCGGCGTGGGTGTCGAGCCCGTCGGCCGGGTCGTGGGTGGACGCGATCGCGTTGAGCACGAACGGCGCCTGGCGCCCGCCGACGGCGGTCTCGTCCTCGCCGACGCGGGCGATGGCACCGCCGAAGTGCTGGATGTGGATCTCCGAGGACGGAGAGGTCGCGTTCTGGTGAAAGCGGGTCATGGTCTCGATCGCGTGGTCGTCGAGCTCGCGCAGGTAGCCGGCCTTCATGTAGGCCTTGGTCCCCTTCGGCCAGAGCGCGTCGATCAGGCTCTGCATCTGGGTGTAGGGCATCGGGCCGATCAGGTCCGCGACCGGGTCGCCGAGGTCGCGCAGCGGCTGCAGCGCCTTCATCCCCTCGTCGGGGTCGCCGGAATAGCAGCCGATCAGCGCGACCAGCTTCTTGCCGTGCCATTCCGCCGGCAGAAAGGGAGCCGGTGGCGCGGTCAGCAGGTTGACGAGAGTCGTGGCCTCGTCGGGCAGGTCCCGCACGTAGTCGCGGTAGAAGCGCATGATCTCCTGCGCCCGCTCGCCGGGGTAGAAGACCGGGCCGGCGGCGACGGTCGGGCCGACCGGGTGCAGGTCGAACTCGAAGGCGGTGACGACGCCGAAGTTGCCGCCGCCCCCGCGCAGGCCCCAGAAGAGGTCGGCGTTCTCGCCGGCGCTGGCGGTCAGCACCTGGCCGTCGGCGGTGACGACCTCGGCCGCGCGCAGGTTGTCGCAGGTCAGGCCGTGCTTGCGCATCAGCCAGCCGATCCCGCCGCCCAGGGTCAAGCCGGCGATGCCGGTGGTCGAGATCAGGCCGCCGGTGACGGCGAGGCCGTGCTCCTGGGTGGCGGCGTCGATCTCGCCCCAGAGGACCCCGCCCTCGGCGCGGACCGTGCGCGCGGCGGCGTCCACCTCGATCCCCTTCATCGGCGAGAGGTCGATGACGATGCCGTCCTCGACGGTCGAGAAGCCGGGGATGCTGTGGCCGCCGCCGCGCACGGCGACGGTCAGTCCCTCGCTGCGCGCGAAGCCGATCGCGTGGCGCACGTCGGCGGCGTCGGTGCAGCGGGCGATCACCGCCGGGCGGGCGTCGTGGGCGCCGTTCCAGATCGCCCGCGCCTCGTCGTAGCCGTCATCGCCGGGCCGCACGACCGAGCCCGTCAGACCATCCTCGAACTCCGTCAGCGTTGCCGCTCCAAGCACTCCTTGCGTTGCCATGGCCGCTCCTTCTCAGTTGGGTTCCAGCGTCGCTTTCGACGACGCGCAGCGAGGCTACGGCCCGTCCCTTAGCGCTCACTTTGCAGCGCCTTAGAAGCGCTTCTCAGCCTCCAGCTCCCGGCAGTAGGCGATGCCGGCGTCGCCGCCGAGCAGCTTGAAATGCCAGATCGCCCGCTCCAGCCGTCGCCGTGCCAGCGGCGCCTCGCCGTCCTCCGCGCAGAGCGCCGCGAGCACGGCCAGCGCCCAGCCCGCCTGATGGATCGTCTCGATCTCCTCGAAGACCGTGGCAGCGGTTTCGAGATGGGCGCGGGCGCCGGCACGATCCTCGGCGCAGAACGACACGCTCGCCAGGCTCAGCTCGGCGGCGGCGAGGCCGATCAGGTCGTCGTTCTCGGCGAACCAGGTCCGGCTCTGCTCGGCCGCGACGCGGGCGCCGGCCGGGTCGCCGGAGCGGGCCAGGAGCATCGCGATGCAGCCCCGGGTGATCCCGGCGCCACGGCGGTCGCCGATCTCCTGCCGCAGTGCGAGGCTGCGTCCGAGCAGCTCCCGCCCCCGCTCGAAATCGCCGCTGGAGCGGGCGAGGTTGCCGAAGGCGTTGAGGGCGAAGGCCTCTCCCTGCCCGTCGCCCAGCTGCCGGAAGCGGGCGAGGCTCTCCTCGATCAGCTCCTCCGCGTGGACGAAGTCGGCCTCGGCGCGATCGACCGCGGCGAGGTTGACGAGAATGTAGGCGGCGGCCGCGGCGCCACTGACGCGGCGAGCGACGACGACGGTGTCCTCGTGCAGGAACAGCGGGCAGCCGATCTCGGGCTCGACCGAGATCAGCCCGTAGCTGAGCGGCCAGAACACCGGGCGCGGCTCTCCGGTCAGGCCGCCGGAGTGCGTCAGTGCCGCCTCGAGCTGTTGCCGCGCCGGCCCGTAGTCGCGTCGGAACCAGGCGGCGATGCCGCGGGTGTGCGCGGCCCACGTCGGCGGCCGCGCCGCTGGCAGGTCCTGCGCCGTCAGCGCCTCGTGCTCGCCGACCAGCGCCTCGACGTCCGCTGGGGGGCTGACGATCGCGCAATAGGCCGCCGAGACCTCGACCGCGTCGAACATCCCGGCCCGGTCGTCGAGCTCGCGGAAGATCGCCACGCTCTCGGCCCCGAACTCGTGGATCCGCTCGTGGACGCCGCGGCGCAGGCCGACGACGTTGGCGGCGAGCAGGGCGTGGGCGCGCACCGCCGTGTGCTCGGGCGCCGCCGCCAGCGCCGCATCAAGCCACCGGTACCCCTCGGCGAGGTAGCCGCGCATCAGCCAGAAGCGCCACAGCGCCCCCGCCAGCCGCAGCCCCGTCTGGGGGTCGGAGGCGAGCGCCGAGGCCAGAGCGGCGCGGAGGTTGTCGCGCTCCAGGTCCAGGCGCCGCAGCCGGTTCTTGGCCGGCAGGTCGCCGGCCGGCGTCGGGTCGCTCTCGGCCAGCGCGACGTACCACTCGCGATGGCGCCGCTCGAACGCAGAGAGCTCTCGCGCCTCCTCGAGACGCTCCGCCGCGTACTGGCGCACGGTCTCCAGCAGCCGGTAGTGACGGTCGTCGCACTCGTCCTCGACGTGCACCAGCGACTTGTCGACCAGCCGGCCGAGCAGCGCGACGGCCTCGCTGCGGCGCAGCGGATCCTCGGCGCAGACCTGTTCGGCCGCTTCCAGGCCGAAGCCGCCGGCGAAGACCGCGAGGCGGCGCAGCAGCACCTGCTCGTCGGGGTCGAGCAGGTCGAAGCTCCAGGCGAGCGTCGCCCGCAGCGTCTGCTGCCGGGTCATCGCCGTGCGGCTCCCGGTCGAGAGCAGGTCGAGCGAGCCGTCGAGCCGCTCGACGATCTGGGCGGGCGTGAGGACGCCGACCCGCGCCGCCGCCAGCTCGATCGCCAGCGGCATCCCGTCGAGGCGGTGGCAGAGGGAGGCGACCGCCGCGGCGTTGTCGTCGTCCAGCTCGAAGCCGGGCGCGGCCTGGGCGGCGCGGGCGGCGAAGAGCCGCACCGACTCCGCATCCAACGACTCCTCCGCCAGGGCGCCGGCGACCAGCTTGGGGAGGGAGAGCGAGGGCACGCGCCAGGTCACCTCGCCGGGGACGCGCAGCGGCTCGCGGCTGGTCGCCAGCACGGTCAGGCGCGGACAGCGGCTGAGCAGGGCCTCGGCGAGCCGGGCGATCGGCTCGATCAGGTGCTCGCAGTTGTCGAGCAGAAGCAGCTGCCGGCGGTCGCCGATGTGCCCGGCGAGGGCGATCTCCGGGGCGCGGTCGGAGGCGAGGCGGGTGCCCAGCGCCTGGGCGACCGCCGGCCCGATCAGCTCGGCCTCGCCGACCGCCGCCAGCTCGACCGGCCAGATCCCGTCGGCGAACTCGTCCCCCCGCTGCCCGGCCAGCTGCAGCGCCAGCCGGGTCTTGCCGCACCCGCCGGCCCCGGTCAGGGTCAGCAGCCGCGCGTTGCGCAGCAGCGCCTCAGCCTCGGCCAGCTCACGCTCGCGGCCGATGAAGCTGGTGAGTTGCCGCGGCAGGCCGGGGCCGTCGCCGCTCCTCGCATCCGGCTCGGCGTGCGCCTCCAGGTCGGCCAGCTCGGTCTCCAGGGCGAGGCGAAGCTCTGCCAGCGAGTCACGCCGCTCCCGGTTCCAGTCCTCGTAACGGTCGGCCGGCAGCAACTCGGCGTCGAAGCCCTCCAGCGCCGCCCGGTAGGCAGCGGGCTCGCTCCGCTCGCGCGCCGCGGCGGCCAGCTGCTCGAAGGCGATCGCGTCGATCTGGACCGGGTCGCCGGGGCCGAGCAGGAGCAGATCGTCGCGCAGTTCCAGGTAGCGGCTCCCCTCGAGGCCGATCGAGTCGAGCGCGCGCCGCGCCGCGAAGATCGCCTGGTGCAGGTTGTTGCGCGCGGAGTCCGGGTCGCGATCGGGCCAGAGCAGCTCGGAGGCCTGCTCGGCGTGCAGGCGCCGCTCCGGCGCCAGCGCCAGCAGCTTGATCAACGTCTTCGCCTTGCGCAACCGCCAGGCGTCGTCGGCCACGGCTCGCTCGCCCACCGTGACCGAGAACGCCCCGAGGAGGCTGATGCACAAGACCTCGTCGCCCATCGATGTGCCCTTTCATCCTCGGACCTGCCGCCGCTTCGGAAACTACTCCGGTTTGAGGTCGAGCGAGACGAACCTCGGGGCCTCTGCTCGCGGCCAGGGAGACCGACTACCATCGGAAGTGGAGGTTCCGTCGCGCCGGCTCACCGCTCCCAGCCAGCGTATGGCCGACCTCTCGTGGAGCGGATTGAGGAAACAGTCGTTATGAACGGGCCGTTCACGTCCAACCGGCAGCAGGCCGGCTGCAGCCTGCCGGCGAGATCTCGGCGTCGGCCCGCGGCCGCCGGTCGCAGCGAGCGGCTCCGATGATCGAGGAGACGACGATCCGAGCGATCATCGTGCGCCTCGCGCGCCCGAGCGGTGCGGGCACGCACACAGTCGAGCGCGCTGCGATCCTCGCGGAGGGCTCCGACTGCGCGGAGATCGAGGCGTGGATCCTCCGTGAGGGCGGCGAGCCGTGCAGCGATGCCGCCGTGGCCCAGGGTCGCGGCCTGTATGCGGAGCGTGCAAACGCGCGCTCCGCGTCCGTCGGCTCCGCGCCCACGCGCTACCGGCTGCCGACGAGCGCGCTCGGCTGATCAGCCGAACGACGCCGTGAACGACGAAAGCCCCGCATTCGCGGGGCTTTCGCGCGTCCACATAGACAGCGGAAGCTACTTGATGAACAGCACCTCGCTGTACTTCGGCAGCGGCCAGAGGTCGTCGGCGACGATCTTCTCGAGCGTGTCGGCGACCTCGCGGACCTTGTTCATCGCGGGGATCACGTTGTCGCGGATGAATACCGCCCATGCGGCGGGCGGCTCGTCCTCCTGGTTCTCGGCGGCGTTGACCGTCTCGAGCGCTCTGATCGCCGTGACGAGCTGGCCGACGAGGCCCTCCGTCTCCGTGATCAGCTCGGCGACGCCGGCCTCGCGCAGCAGTGCCAGGTGGCGCACCGCCGCCGGCAGCAGCAGCGTCCGGGCGATCGCGGCTGCCGTCTCGGCCTCGATGTTGAGCTTCACCGCGTACTGCTCGGTGAAGACCTCGTAGCGGGCCTCGAGCTCGCGCTCGTTGAGCACCTCGTACTTCTCGAAGACCGAGATCGTCTCGGGCTTGACGAAGTAGGGGAGGGCGTCCGGCGTCGTGCGCAGGTTCAGCAGGCCGCGCTGCTCTTCGGCCTCCTTGTGCCACTCCTCCGAGTAGCCGTCGCCGTCGAACACGATCCGCTTGTGCGCGGCCCAGCTCTTCTGCAGCACCGGCCGCAGCGCGTCCTCAAGCGAGGCCCCGCCGTTCAGCGCGTCCTGCAGCTGGCCGGCGAGGTCGTCGATCGCCTCGGCGACGATCGTGTTGAGGACCGTGTTCGGCATCGCGACCGGCTGCGTCGAGCCGATCGCACGGAACTCGAACTTGTTGCCGGTGAAGGCGAATGGGCTCGTGCGGTTGCGGTCGCCGCCGTGCAACGGCAGCGGGGGCAGCACGGGGGAGCCGAGGCCGAGGATCCCGCCGGGCTTCGACTCGCCCGCGGCGCCGCTCTCGATCGCGTCGTAGACGTCGGCCAGCTCCTGGCCGAGGAAGATCGAGATGATCGCCGGCGGCGCCTCGTTGGCGCCGAGGCGGTGGTCCTGTCCGGCGCCCGCAGCCGTCGCGCGCAGCAGTCCCTGGTGCTTGTCGACCGCCTGGATGACGGCCGTGCAGAAGAACAGGAATGACAGGTTGTCGTGCGGCGTCGCGCCCGGCTCCAGCAGGTTCGAGCCGCCGTCGGTGCCCATCGACCAGTTGTTGTGCTTGCCCGACCCGTTGACGCCCGCGAACGGCTTCTCGTGCAGCAGGCACACGAGTCCGTAACGCCGCGCGACGTTCTGCAGCACCTGCATCGTGATCTGCTGGTGGTCGGAGCCGACGTTCGAGTTCTCGAACATCGGTGCGATCTCGTACTGCGCCGGCGCGACCTCGTTGTGGCGCGTCTTGACCGGCACGCCGAGCTTGCGCAGCTCACGCTCGGTGTCGAGCATGCAGGCGAGCACGCGCTCGGGGATCGAGCCGAAGTAGTGGTCGTCGAGCTCGTGGCCCTTCGGCGGCTTGGCGCCGAACAGCGTGCGGCCCGTCGTCACCAGGTCGGGACGCTCGAAGTAGTACTGCTCGTCGATCAGGAAGTACTCCTGCTCCGGGCCGACCGTCGTGAAGACGCGCTGCGTGACGTCGTCGCCGAGCAGCTTGAGCGCGCGCACGGCGGCGCCCGAGAGCGCCTCCATCGAGCGCAGCAGCGGGATCTTGTGGTCGAGCGCCTCGCCCGTCCACGACGTGAACGCCGTCGGGATGCACAGCAGCGCCCCGTTCGGGTTCTCGAGGATGAAGGCCGGGCTCGTCGGGTCCCAGGCGGTGTAGCCGCGCGCCTCGAACGTGGCGCGGATGCCGCCGGTCGGGAACGACGACGCGTCGGGCTCGCCCTGGATCAGCTCCTTGCCGGAGAACTCGGCGATCGCGGTGCCGTCGCCGACCGGGTTGTAGAAGGAGTCGTGCTTCTCCGCGGTCGAGCCGGTGAGCGGCTGGAACCAGTGGGCGTAGTGGGTTGCGCCCTTCTCCAGCGCCCACTCCTTCATCGCGAGCGCGACGGCGTCGGCGAGCGAGCTGTCGAGCGCCTCGCCCTGCTCGAGCGTCGCCTGCAGCTGCTTGAAGACGGTCTTCGGCAGGCGCGAGCGCTGCTCGGCGATGCTGAAGACGTTTTCGCCGTAGACCTGGTTGTCGGGTTGGGTCAGGTCGGGGGCGCCGAGGGCGGCGCCGTTGGGCGACCACTGCGCTGCGCTGACGTTCTGCTGACGGATCTTGGCCATGGACGGGTGTTCCCTCTCGTGAATTTCCGTGCGGCGGCGAGCGTACGTAGCCGTCGGTGCTCCGACACTATCCGCATGTCCAAAGGAACGCCCGCGGGGTGCGCCGAGCGGCGATGCACGCAGCGAGACAGGCAGGCAGTTCCCTCGCGCGGGACTATAAGCGTCCGCCCCGCCCCGGTGCCACCGCTGGGTCGCCGCACAGCACCCGGTCGGACGTGGCGAAAGCCCCGCCGCGATCTTTCGCCACCGGGCCAAAGAACGGGCGCCCGCGCTCGCGCAGACTCGCCGTCACCGCGTGCGGTGCCTGCGCCCACGGGCGCGCGGGTCACCGCACCGCAGACTCGGTTCCGGCGCCGTAATGACGGGCGGCGCCGGTCCGTGCACCGTGAGGGCTCGTGGCGCATGACGCGCCGCGAGCCCTCACACGTTCCCGGCGGCGCCGGCATCCCGCCAGGCGGCGTCTTCGCCGGTTCATGTGCGAAGCACACTTCACCGGCTGCATCCTTGCCTGGCGGGCGCCGGCATCCGCCGGGCGGCTACTGCGGCACGCTGACGACTCTGCCGTCGGCGGTGATGCGCACCGTCGGCGGCTTGCTGGTCACGTAGACCGTGAGGGCGCCGCTGGCGGCGTCGCCGTTGCGCTCGCGCAGCTGGGAGCGGCCGGTGGTGGAGCCGGTCAGGCGGTAGCGGATCGTGTAGCTGCCGGCTCTGACCGGCACGACCCGCCACACGAACGTGCGCGCGCGGTTGGGACGGATCGGGCCGAGCGCCCACGTGTTCGCGAACGCCGTGTCGCCGCCGATCGGGCCGGCGTCGACGATCCACACGGGCCGCGAGTGCGACGACAGGTCCGCGCCCGTGAGGGTCGCGCCGAACGCCTGCACGGCCGTGCCGTCGGGTCCGCCACCCGCCTCGATCGTGGCGGCGACGTTCGGGATCGTGCGCGTGTCGGCGTTGCGCACGGTCAGCCGCAGCTCGACCCGCTCGGCGAGACTCTGGCGCGCGGGGAAGGCCGCGTGCGTGTCGACCGTATAGGTGGCCGACGCCTCCGGTTTCGGCGCGCTTCCCCCGCCACAGCCGGCGAGCGCCAGCGCGACAGCCGCGACGGCTGCCGTGGCGCCTCGCAGCGTGGCTCTGCGGCTGGGCACAGCGGCGCGAACATAGCACGGGCCGGATGGGGGTCCGCCGGTAGGCCGGAATGCGCTCGATCCCAGTCCCGTCGGTATATAGACCTGCGTGTTCCCTTCACAGACGCTCAACAGTTCACGTTTGGCAAGCGTCATATTGGTGCCATACCCTGTCCGTTCGGGAGCGCCACAAGGGGCGCCCCCGTGGATGTCCTACAGGAGGACTAGAGGAGATGGTCCGAGCAGTCGCCGACCGAGCGTTCTTGCCGACGAGGAACGCCCTCGAGGAGATCGGCGACATGATGATCCTGACGGGCAAGACGATCGTCTCGGCGATCCGTCCACCGTACCCCTACGGCGGTGAGTTCGTCTCGCAGTTCCTGTTCGCGCTGAAGCTGTGCTGGTTCCCGCTGCTCGTGTCGACCGTCGCGTTCGGCTACGGCGCGCCCGGCCTGCAGGCAGCGAACTTCCTCGTGCTGTTCGGCGCGCTCGACCGCCTCGGCGGCTTCTTCGTGCTCGCCTCGATCCGCGAGTTCGCGCCGTTCGTGACGGCGATCGTGCTCGCCGGCGTCGCCGGCACCGCGATCACGGCCGACCTCGGCGCGCGCAAGATCCGCGAGGAGCTGGACGCGCTGCAGGTGCTCGGCGTCGACCCGGTCAAGAACCTCGTCGTTCCGCGCTTCCTCGCGCTGATGCTCGTCACCGGCCTGTTCGACATCTACGCGCTGCTGTTCGGCATCTTCGGCGGCATCCTCGCGACGCTCGTCAACGGCGCGCCGCTCGGCCCGTTCTGGGCGACCTTCTTCACGAACGCCTCGACGACCGACCTGTGGGGATCGGTGCTGAAGACGACGCTGTTCGGGGCGATCATCGCGATCGTCTGCTGTTACAAGGGCATGACCGCCTCGGGTGGGGCGGAGGGGGTCGGGCGCGCGGTCAACCAGGCCGTCGTGATCGCATTCATGGGCGTCTTCGCCTTCAACTACGTCTTCACGCAGACGCTGCTCGCCACCCATCCTGAGATCAACGTGATCCGCTGATGCCTGCGCCCGCCGACAGGAGGACGACGTGACCCCCTCGGACTACGACCGCGACCGGCTCGAGGACGAGAAGGCTGCGACCAGGGCACAAGCTGGGCCGGAGGGTTCGCTCGGCGGCGAGTCGGAGGGCGGCGAGCCGCCCGACGACGCGACGACCTACGAGGACGAGCTGTACGAGGACGAGCCGCTCGGCGACGAGGCGCCGCACGTGTCCGTCGTCTCCGAGGCGGACCGGCGCGCGTCGGACGCCGACGAGGACGAGTTCCAGTACCACACGGAGGCGCACCACGCCGTCGAAGGCGTCGCCGACGCGATCCAGTTCATAGACGTCCACAAGGCGTTCGGCCGCAACCGCGTGCTGCGCGGCCTGAACCTCGGCATCCCCGAGGGCAAGATCTCGATGATCCTCGGGCCGTCGGGCACCGGCAAGTCGGTCTGCATCAAGCACATGGTCGGGCTGCTCTACCCCGACAGCGGCGACATCCTCGTGCACGGCGAGTCGGTGCCGAGCCTGCCCGACGTCGAGCTGTTCGAGATGCGCAAGAAGTTCGGCGTGCTGTTCCAGGACGGTGCGCTGTTCGGCTCGATGAACCTCTACGACAACGTCGCCTTCCCCCTGCGGCAGCACACCGACAAGGGCGAGGAGGAGATCCTCGAGATCGTCAGCCGCCGGCTCAACGAGGTCGGCCTCGGCGACTCCGGCGACAAGATGCCGAACGAGCTGTCCGGCGGGATGCGCAAGCGCGCCGGCTTCGCGCGCGCGCTCGTGCTCGACCCCGAAATCGTCCTGTTCGACGAGCCCGACTCCGGCCTCGATCCGGTCCGCACGGCGCTGCTGTGCGAGCTGATCAAGGAGGTCCACCAGGAGAACGGCGGCTCCTACGTGGTCATCACGCACGACATCATGAGCGCGCGCCGCGTCGCCGAGTTCATCGCGGTGCTGTGGCGCGGGCGGATCGTCGAGTCGGGTCCGGCGCAGGAGTTGTTCAACTCCGACAACCCGTTCGTGCGGCAGTTCCTCACGGGGGAGTCCAGCGGCCCGCTCGGGATGGAGTGACCGTTCGATGACGATCGCCCGCGGCGCCGTCCTGGGCGCGTTGATCGCCGTGGTCGCGGTCGTCGCGATCCTGCTGCTGTCCAGCGGCGGCGGCGCCCAGTACAAGCTGATCTTCCAGAACGCGGGCCAGCTCGTGAAGGGCGACGACGTGCAGGTCGGCGGGCGCCGCGTCGGCGGGGTTGACGACATCCTGCTGACCAGCAACAACCAGGCCGAGGTCGTCGTGACGGTCGACTCGCCCTATGCGCCGCTGCACCAGGGCACGACGGCGACGATCCGCCTGACCTCGCTGTCCGGCGTCGCGAACCGTTACATCGCGCTCACGCCGGGGCCGAACAACGCGCCGAAGATCCCGGTCGGCGGGCAGCTCGGCGTCGAGAAGACGACCTCGGTCGTCGACCTCGACCAGGTCTTCGACACGCTCGACGCGAGAACGCGCAAGGGGCTGCAGAACTTCATCCAGGGCTCGGCGACGCAGTACGAGGGCCAGGGGCCGAACGTGCAGCAGGTATCCAAGTACTTCGGCCCGTTCCTGTCCTCGACCGACCAGCTCGTGAAGGAGGTCGCGCTCGACCAGACGACGCTCGAACGGGCGATCGTCGCGGGCGCGAGCGTCACGGGCGCGATCGCGCAGCGCGCGCCGCAGCTGACCTCGCTCGTGTCGAACCTCAACACGACGATGGGCGCGATCGCGTCGCAGAACGCCTCGCTCTCGCAGGCGCTCGGCGTGCTGCCGGACACGCTGCGCCAGGGCAACTCGACGTTCGTCGACCTGCGCTCGACGCTCGACGACCTCGACCCGCTGCTGCAGGCGTCGAAGCCGGCCGCGGTGGTGCTGCCGAGATTCTTCGGCCAGCTGACGCCGCTGCTCAACGCGGCGACGCCGGACTTCCAGCTGTTCAGCAAGCTCGTCCACCAGCCGGGCTCGTTCAACGACGCGACCGACGCGGTCCAGCACCTGCCGCAGCTGCTGAAGGTCGGCGGCCCGGCGCTGTCGAGCTCGATCACGGCGATGCGCGCGGGCCAGCCGGTGATCGACTTCCTGCGGCCCTACTCGCCCGACCTCGTCGGCTGGTTCCGCGACTTCGGCCAGTCGGCCGCCAACTACGACGCGAACGGGCACTACGCGCGCGTCATGCCGATCTTCGGCGCCTTCAACTACGTGCCGAACAGCTCGGGCGGCTCGCTCGAGCCGGTGTCGCCGTCGCAGCGACTCGCCGGCCTCAGATCCGGCTACACGCGTCGCTGCCCCGGCTCCGCCAGCCAGCCGCGGCCCGACGGGTCGAACCCGTACGCGCCCGCCGGCTTCGACTGCAACACCTCGGACGTGCCGCCCGGCCCATGATCTCCCGCGTCTCACCCACGCTGAAGCGCGCGCTGGCCGGTGGCCTGCTGGCGCTCGCCGCGCTCGTCGTGCTGGTGCTCGGCACGGGCGCCTCCGGCGGCGGGGGCGGCTACCGCGTGCGCGCGATCTTCGACAGCGCGAGCTTCGTCGTGCCGGGCGAGGACGTGAAGGTCGCGGGCGTGAAGGTCGGAACGATCGAGTCGCTCGACGTGACGCCCGACAACAAGGCGGCGATCGTCCTGCGGATCGACGACCCGGCCTTTCAGGACTTCAAGCAGGACGCGCACTGCACGATCCGCCTGCAGTCGCTGATCGGCGAGAAGTTCGTCGCGTGCGATCCGACGCTGCCGAAGGGCGCCGACACGGAGCCCGCGCCGCCGCTGCACCAGATCCAGCACGGGGCCGGGAAGGGCCAGTACCTGCTGCCGGTGACGAACACCTCCTCGCCCGTCGACATCGACCTGCTCGGCAACATCATGCGGCTGCCGGAGCGTCAGCGCTTCGCGATCATCATCAACGAGCTGGGCGTCGGGCTGGCGGGCAACGGCCAGCAGCTCAACGTCGTGATCCGCCGCGCGGACCCGGCGCTCTACCAGTTCGACAGAGTGCTGGCGATCCTCGTCGCCGAGAACAGAACGCTGGCCAACCTGGCGACCGAGTCGGACGCGGCGCTCGCGCCGGTCGCCGCGCAGAGCCAGTCGATCAGCGACTTCATCGACAAGGCGGGCGCGACCGCGACGGCGACGGCCGCGCGCGGCGACGCGATGGAGCAGAGCTTCGCGAAGCTGCCGGAGTTCCTGCAGCAGCTCGACCCGACGGTCAAGAAGCTCGGCGAGTTCGCGGCGGCTGGCACGCCCGTGATGACAGACCTGCGCGCGGCGGCGCCGTCGATCAACACGGTCTTCGAGCAGCTCGGCCCGTTCAGCCAGGCGGCGCTGCCGACCTTCCGCACGCTCGGCAACCTCGCCGACACCGGCAGAGCCGCGCTGCCCGCCGCCGAGCCGGTCATCAGAGACATCCACGCGTTCGCGCAGGAAGCAAAGCCGTTCGCGGCCGTGCTGGCGCCGGCGCTGACGAGACTCCAGGGCGAGAACGGCATCCAGCGGCTGCTGGACGTCATCCTGGAGACGACGGGGACGGCGAACGGCTTCGACTCGATCGGGCATTACCTGCGGACGTTCTTGCAGGTGCCGGTGAGCTGTCTGCCTTACGCGACTGCGCAGGCCAGCGGTTGTCAGGCGACGTTCCACCAGAGCAAGGTCAGCGCGGCCTCGACCGTCAACACATCGGCCGGCGCGACGACCGCGTCGACCGCGGTGGGCGGCTCGGGCCAAGGGTCGCTCGCGGATCTTCCGGCGACGACTCCGAGCACGCCGACGACCAGCGGTGGCGTCGGCGCGCCGGCGGCAAGCGGCGCGCCGCCGAGCAGCGGTCTGCTGGGCTACCTGCTCGGCGGGAGCGGGACGAGATGAACCGGCGCAGCACATCCGTGGCGGCGAACCCCGTGCTGATCGGCGCGGCGACGGTGCTCGTCGTGATCGTCGCCGTCTTCCTCGCGTACAACGCGAACAACGGCCTGCCGTTCGTGCCGACCTACGACGTCTGGGTCCAGTTGCCGGACGCGGCGAACCTCGTGCAAGGCGACGAGGTGCGGATCGGCGGCGACCGCGTCGGGATCATCGACAAGATCGTGCCGCAGCCGCACAGAAACGGCAGCGTCACGGCGAGACTCCACGTCAAGCTGGAGACGAAGGTCAAGCCGCTGCCGGCCGACTCGACGGTCGAGGTGCGGCCGCGCTCGACGCTCGGCCTGAAGTACATCCAGGTCACGGTCGGCCACTCCTCCAGAGGCGTGCCGGAGGGCGGCGAGCTGGCGCTCGCGAATGCGACGCCGAGACCCGTCGAGTTCGACGAGTTCTTCAACATGTTCGACGCGAGAACGCGCGCGGCGAACCAGGTCAACCTCGTCGAGTTCGGCGACGCGCTCGCCGGCCGCGGGTCGAGCATCAACGACGCGATCGTCGCGCTCGACCCGCTCACGAGAAACGCGATCCCGGTGCTGCGCATGCTCGCCGACCCGCAGACGCAGCTCGGCCGCCTGTTCCGATCGCTCGAGCAGACGGCCGCCGCCATCGCGCCCGTCGCCGAGCAGCAGGGTCAGCTGTACCGCAGCCTCGCGACGACGTTCGACGCGTTCGACGCGATCGCGATCCCCTACCTGCAGGACACGATCAGCGGGGGCCCGGCCGCGCTCGACACGGCGATCCGCTCGTTCCCGATCCAGCGGCCGCTGCTCGCGAATGCCGCCGGCTTCTTCCGCGACCTGCAGCCGGGCGCCGCTGCGCTGCGTACGGCCGCGCCCCCGCTCGCCGAGGCGTTCGCCGTCGGCACGACGCAGGTGCGCCGTGCCGCGTCGCTCAACAACCAGCTCGCGCTCACGCTCAGATCGCTGCAGGACTTCGCGCAGGACCCGCAGGTGCCGCTCGGCATCCACGGGCTGCGGGGCACCGTCGAGCAGTTGACGCCGACGGTGAACAACCTCGGCTACTCCGAGATCAACTGCAGCTATCTCGGACTGCTGCTCTACAACGTCGCGAGCGTCGAGAGCCAGGGCGACGCGGGGCACCAGGGCACATGGATCAACGTTGCCGCCGTCTCGCCGCCAATCGGGCCCAACAGCGAGGTCGGGCCGGCGTCCGCGCCCGCCAACGGGCCCGCGACCGTCGGCGACTCAAGCAGCAACCACCTGCACTCAAACCCGTATCCGCTGATCGGCGGGAAGGGCCAGAACGGCGTCTGCATGGCCGGCAACGAGGTCTACGTCAAGAGCCAGACGCTGATCGGCAATCCGCCCGGCCAGACGCCGAGACAGACGGCCGCGGTCCCGAGAAAGCTGAACGGGTTCTGATGGCGTCGCGCACACGACAGCCTGACGGCAGACCCCCGTTCTGGACGCGCTTCCGCGTGGGTCTGCTCGCGATCGTGCTGATCTCGATCGCGGTGTACTTCGGCTTCACGAAGCACGTTCCGTTCACGCACGGCTACCGGCTGCACGCGGTCTTCGTCTCCTCGAACAACCTGCGTCCCGGCTCGCCGGTGCGGATCGCGGGCGTGAACGTCGGCAAGGTCGAGAGCGTCTCTCGCTACAAGAACACGAACCTCACCGACGTGACGATGGAGATCAGCGGAGAGGGCCTGCCGATCCACCGCGACGCGGTGCTCAAGATCCGCCCGCGCATCTTCCTCGAGGGCAACTTCTTCGTCGACCTCAGACCGGGCTCGCCGTCCGCGCCCGAGGTGCCCGAGAACGGCACGATCGGCCCGGCGCAAACCTCTACGCCGGTCCAGCTCGACCAGGTCCTGACCGCGCTGCAGTCCGATCAGCGCGCCGACCTGCAGGTGCTGCTGCAGCAGTTCGGGCTCGCGCTCACCTCGAAGCCGACGGCTGCGCAGAACGCGACGCTCCCTCCCGAAGTGCAGGACAGATCGGGTGCCCAGGGGATCAACCTGAGCTACACGTACGGACCCGCCGCGTTCAAGGGCACCGCGATCGTCAACACGGCGCTGCTGGGCACCCAGACGCACGACCTCTCGCGCATGATCGCCGCGATCGCGAAGCTCTCGACCAACCTCCGGACGCACGAGGGGGCGCTGCAGAGCCTGATCGTCAACTTCAACACGACCGCGGGCGCGCTCGCGGCGCAGAGCGGTTCGCTGACAGAGGCCGTCGGTCTGCTCGGCCCGACGGTCACGACCGCCGACGCCGCGTTCAAGAGCCTCGACGCCTCGTTCCCGTCGACGCGCGGCTTCGCGCGCGACTTCCTGCCGGCGGTGCAGGAGACGCCCGCGACGGTCGAGGCGGCGTACCCGTGGATCGCCCAGACGCGCGCGCTGCTCCAGCCCAGCGAGCTGGGCGGCCTGCTCGCGCAGCTGCAGCCGGCGACGGCGGATCTCGCGCAGCTCGAGGGCGCCTCGCTCGACTTCCTGCCGCAGCTCGACCTCGCCAACCGCTGTTTCGCGAGAACGATCATTCCCGCCGGCAACATCGGCGTCAGAGACGGCGCGCTCACGACCCGCCGCCCGGACGGCTCGATCGTCGAGAACTACAAGGAGTTCTGGTACACGATGGCCGGGCTTGCCGGCGAGGGTGCGACGTTCGACGGTAACGGCAGCATGATTCGCACCGGGTTGGGCGGCGGGTCGCAGACCGTCAACATCGGGAAGTCGACCACCAGCGGCAGAGCGGTCATCGGCAATGCGAACTTCAAGCCGCTCGGGACGAGCCCGAAGTACCCGACCACCACGCCCACGTACAACTTGACGGCGGACTGCTACCGGCAGGCGCTCCCGAACGTCAACGGTCCGCAAGCAGGACCCGGTCCGGCTCCGCAGAGCATCGTGTCTCCGACGCCCGCCCCGCGGCCCAACCCCGGCACGACGACTACCGCTGCGACCGCGAACGTCAGCGACGCAAGCGCTCAGCCACTTACAACCACCATCCCGCCGTCGCGGAGCGCGAGATGACGACCGCGATCCGCAAGCACCTGCGCGATTTCGCGGCGATCGTCGTGCTCGTCCTGATCGCCGGCTTCGTCGGCCTCTACGTGCTCGCGCACCAGCGCACGACGCTGCCCTCGTGGGTGCCGCTCGTCGGCAAGCAGGTCTTCACGCTCAAGGGCGAGTTCTCGACCGCGCAGGCGATCACGCCGGGGCAGGGGCAGACGGTCGACATCGCCGGCGTGCAGGTCGGCGAGATCACGAACGTCGACCTCGTCAACGGCCGCGCGGTCGTGACGATGCAGCTCGACCCGAAGTACTCGCATCGCGTCCACCCGAACGCGACGATGCTGCTGCGCCCGAAGACGGGCCTGAAGGACATGATCGTCGAGCTGAACCCCGGCACGGCGGTGGGCGGGCCGGCGGTCAAGGACGGCTACACGGTGCCCGTCTCGAACACGCTGCCGGACGTCAACCTCGACGAGTTCCTGTCGGTGCTCGACGGCGACACGCGCACGTACCTCCAGCTGCTGCTCAACGGCGGGGCGGCCGGCTTGAGAGACAACGGCACGACGCTCGCGCAGGTCTTCCGCCGCTTCGAGCCGACCGCGCACGACGCGGCGGAGATCACGCAGCAGCTTGCGCTGCGGCACCGGTACATCGCCCGTTCGATCCACAACTTCGGCGTGTTCGTGGACGCGCTCGCCGCACGCGACGACGAGCTCGGCACGTTCGTCGACAGCTCCAACCAGGTCTTCCAGCACTTCGCCAACCAGAGCGCGAACCTCGAGCGCACGGTCACGCTGCTGCCGGCCGCGCTGCGCGACACGAACGCTGCGCTGGCGCAGGCGAAGACGTTCGCCGACCAGGCCGGCCCGGCGCTCGGCGCGCTGCGCCCGGGTGCGCGGGCGCTCGGCCCCTCGCTCGTCGAGCTGCGCCCGTTCCTGAGAGAGACGACGCCGATCATCCAGAACCAGCTGCGGCCGTTCACGCAGGTCGCGACCCTGGTCGTCAAGGAGCTGCGCCCGGCCGCGGCTGACTTCGCCGCCGCGACGCCGAAGCTCACGACGTCCTTCAAGGTGCTCAACGCGTTCCTGAATGGGCTTGCGTACAACCCGTCGGGTCCGAGCGAGGGCTACCTCTTCTACCTCGCATGGCTGAACCACGTTTCGAACTCGATCTTCTCTGCGCAGGATGCGCAGGGTCCGATTCGGCGCGGATTGCTCGTGATCAGCTGTGACCAGCTCGCCGGGCTCAACAGCGTCACGCGATCGCCGTCGCCGATCTATAGCGCTGTTCGTTTGCTCGCACAGCTCGTAAACGGCCCCAACTACACGTACCTCCATCCCGGTCCGTACTGCACAAGAGCCGACTTGGCGGCTGGAGGAACGGGCAACTAGCGATGCAGAAGCAAGCACCCACACTCGGACGCGTCCTCGTCATGGCGGGCTTCGCACTCTCCTGCTTCGGCCTGCTGCTGTACCTGTGGGTCGCCTTCGGCGGCGGCTTCCCGCTCAAGCCGCAGGGCTACCGCTTCCACGTCCACTTCACCGAGGCGACGCAGCTCGCCGACCAGGCGGACGTGCGCATCTCCGGCGTGCCCGTCGGCAAGGTCGTCAACATCGCGCTCGGGCCCAACAACACGACCGACGCGACGATCCAGCTCGACCAGCGCTACGCGCCGATCCCCAAGGACGTGCGCGCGACGCTGCGCTACAAGACGCTCCTCGGCGAGACGTTCGTCGACCTCACGCCCGGTCACAAGAGCGCCGGCACGCTCAGAGAGGGCGGCACGCTGCCCGACGCGCAGGTCGAGAGATCGGTCCAGCTCGACGAGATCCTGCGCTCGTTCGACCCCGAGACGCAGCGCGCGTTCCAGGTCTGGATGCAGTCGCTCGCGCAGGGGATCTACGGCCGCGGCCAGGACATCAACGCCGCGTTCGGCGACCTCGCGCCGTTCGCCGAGGACACGAACACGCTGCTGCAGCAGCTCGACGACCAGAGACAGGCGCTGCAGCAGCTCGTCGTCAACACGGGCACCGTCTTCGGCGCGCTCAGCCAGCGCAGCGGCGACCTCACCGGCCTGATCCGCAACTCGAACGTGGTCTTCGGCACCGTCGCGGCGCGCAATCAGGAGCTGGAGCAGATCTTCCAGGCGTTCCCGACGTTCGAGCGCGAGTCGACGCTGACGCTCAACCGCCTCAACGCGTTCACGAAGACGGCGAACCCGATCATCACGCAGCTGCGGCCTGTCGCGCGTGCGCTGACGCCGACGCTGCAGGCGACGGCGCGGTTCGCGCCGTCGTTCCGCGACTTCTTCGTCAACCTCGGGCCGCTGATCACTGCCGCGGGGCCGGGGCTGCCGGCGTTCCGCCAGTTCCTCGCGGATGCGCGCCCGGCGTTCGGCCAGCTCGACCCGTTCACGCGCAGCCTGAACCCGTTCCTCGGGTATATCGCAACGTATCTGCCCGAGCTGGACGGGTTCGTTGGCAACATCACCGCGGCGACGCAGGCGACGCCTCCGTCGTCCACAGGCAAGGCCGCCCACTACCTCCGCACAGCCAGCGTCTTCAGCCCCGACGGCATGACGATCTACCCGCAGCGCCTCGCGACCAACCGGCCCAATCCGTATCGCTTCCCCGGACAGCTCAACCAGCTCAGAACCGGCCTGCCGGTGTTCGAGGGGCGTCAGTGCGCGAGCGGTCCGCGGCCGACACCGGACTTCCCAGCGGATTTCGCGAGCATCATCGGCAACCTCTCGCCGGACGCGCAGCAGTTGATCCTCCAGTTCGCCTTCCGCAACGATCCCTCCAACGTCCCCGCCCCCGCCTGCACCCAGCAGGGCCCGACGCCCGGCTACGGCACGGACTTCCCGCACGTCGTCGCGGAGCCGCCGGGGGCGAACGCCGGGCCGTGAGATGAACGTCCGGGACGGGCTCGAGCGCGTCGCGCGGGCCGCCGCGGCCCGGCCGATCCCCGTGCTGCTGGCGGTCGCGCTGCTCGCGTTCGGCGGCGGGCTGCTCGCGCTGCGGCTGGAGCCGAGCACCGGCGCCGACACGCTCGCGAGCCGCTCCTCGAGCGCGTTCCAGGCGACCGACGCGCTGCACAGCCGCTTCGGCGACGACGCAGTGATCGTGCTGATCGACGAGCACGTCCCCAACCTCGTGCTGACGCCCGACCTCGGTCGCGTGCTGCGGCTGGAGGGCTGCCTCGGCGGCAACGTGCCGCACGGCGCCAGACCCTACGGCGGCGCGCAGAGCGCCTGCGCCGGGCTCGCGAAGCTGAAGCCGGTCAAGCTCGTCTACGGGCCCGGCACGTTCCTCAACGAGTCGGTGAACGCCGTGCAGGCGCAGGTCCAGGCCGAGCTCTCCCAGATCCAGCAGGGCGTCGTCGCCGCGGCCGCCGCCGCCAAGGCGCAGGCCGCCAGAGCCGGCCTCAGTGCACCTGCGCAGCAGCAGGCCGCCGACGCCGCCAGAGCGCAGGCGCAGGCGCAGGCGACCGAGACGCTGCGCCAGCTCGTCCTCAGCTCCGGCCTGCAGGGCATCCCGCAGATCGACAACAAGGCGTTCATCTCGCAGATCGTCTTCGACCCCGCGCGCGGCGCGGACGTGCCGAAGGCGCGCTTCGCCGCGCTCTTCCCGAACAAGAACGCGGCGCTGATCCAGCTGCGCATGCGGCCCGACCTGACCGCCGCCGAGCGCTCGCGGGCGATCGCGCTGATCCGCCAGGCGGTGCGGATGCCGCTGTTCGCGCTCAAGCATGGCGGCAGCTACACGGTCTCCGGCGTCCCGGTCGTGACCGACGCGCTCGCAAGCAGCGTCACCGGCCAGATCGGCGTGCTGCTCGCCGTCGCGGTGGCGGCGATGGCGCTCGCGCTCCTGCTGCTGTTCCGCGCGCGCCTGCGGCTGCTGCCGCTGCTCGTCGCGCTTGCCGCGGCGGCGCTCACGTTCGGCGCGATGTCGCTCGTCGGCGCCGGCCTGACGATGGCCTCGATCGCCGTGCTGCCGGTGCTGATCGGGCTCGCGGTCGACTACGCGATCCAGTTCCAGTCGCGCGTCGCCGAGCACGAGCAGGAGGGCGTCGAACGATCGGAGGCGGTTGCCCACGCCGCCCGCGCCGGCGCGCCGGCGATCGCCACCGCCGCGCTCGCGACCGCCGTCGGCTTCCTCGTGCTGCTGCTGTCGCCGATCCCGATGGTGCGCGGCTTCGGTCTGCTGCTCGTCGCCGGCATCGCGTTCGCGTTCGCGTGCGCGCTGACGGCCGGCTCCGCGGCGCTCGCGCTCCAGCCGCGCCGCGCTGGCGCCGCCCGTTCGCGCATCGGCTCCGCGCCGGAGCCGCTCGTCGCCGCCTGGCAGGCCCTCGCTGCCGCGCTCGCGGGCGCGCGCGAGCTGCTGGCCGATGCCGGCCGCGCGCTCGCGCAGCTTGCCCCGCTGCGCGCGCTCGGCCGCGGTGCGCTCGCGGCGCCGGGCGCGGCGATCGGCGCCGCGCTGCGCCGTCCCGGCCGCGTGCTCGCCGTCGCCGCCGCGCTCGCGCTCGCCGGCTGGGTCGCCGACACGCAGACGCGCGTCGTCTCCGACATCCGCCAGCTCGTGCCGGCCGGCATGCCCGCCCTGCGCGACCTCAACCACCTGCAGGACAGAACGGCCTCGTCCGGCGAGATCGACGTGCTCGTGCAGGCGCCCGACGTCGCCAAGCCTGCGGTGATCGACTGGATGGCCGGCTACGAGCAGCGCATCCTCAGACGCTTCGGCTACGACGAGTCGCGCGGTTGCGCCGGCGCCACGCTGTGCCCGGCCTTCTCGCTGCCGGACCTGCTGCAGGGCTCCGACGCCGGCTCGCAGAGATCGATCGACGCGCTGCTCGCGTCCGTGCCGCCGTACTTCTCCCAGGGGGTCCTCACGCCCAGACACGACGCCGCGACGCTCGCGTTCGGGATCCGCCTGATGGACCTGGGCCGCCAGCAGCGCGTGATCGATGCGATGCGCGCCGAGCTGCACCCGCCGGCCGGCGTGAGCGCGCGCCTCGGCGGGCTGCCGGTGCTGGCCGCGCAGGCGAACGCCGAGCTGGCCTCGCCGTGGCGGCGGTTGCTGACGCTCGTCGCCGGCCTGATGGCGGTCGGCCTCGCGCTGCTCGCTGTCTTCCGCCGTGTCGAGCGCGCGCTCGTGCCGCTCGTCCCGATCGCGCTCGCGACCGGCTGGTCCGCGCTCGTGCTGTTCGCGACGCGCGTCCCGCTCAACCCGATGTCGGCGGTGCTCGGCGCGCTCGTGATCGCGATCTCGACCGAGTTCTCCGTGCTGCTGTCCGAGCGCTTCCGCCAGGAGCGCGACGGCCACTCGCTGGAGGAGGCGCTCGCGCGCACGTACCGCTCGACGGGCCGCGCCGTGCTCGCCTCCGGCGTGACGGCGATCGCCGGCTTCGGCGTGCTCGCCGTCTCGGACTTCCGCATGCTGCGCGACTTCGGCATCGTGACCGTCGTGGACCTGACCGTCTCGCTGCTCGGCGTGCTGGTCGTGCTGCCGTCGGTGCTCGTGCTGGCGGAGCGCAGCGTGCTGCGGCGGCGCATCGCGCGCCTGCCGCGGATGGCGGCGCGCGGCGCCGGCGGTCGCGCCCGACGCGGCTCGGCGCCGGTCGCGTGAGCGGCAAGCCGACCTGGATCGCGATCGCGGCGGCGCTCGCGATCCTCGCGTACATCACCTACAACACGTTCACGACGCCCGCGAGCAGCTCGACCGGGCTCGCTGCGGGGGCCCGGATGCCGCCGTTCGCGGCGCCGCTCGTGACGAGCGACCTCGTCGGCGACGCGAACGTCGCGCGCCGCGCCGACGAGGGCGCCGCCGGCGCGCGCCCGGCCTGCGACGTGACCGACCCGCGCGCGCTCAACAGCTGCACGCTGACGCGCCGCGGCCCGCTGCTGCTCGCCTTCTTCACCGACAGCTCGGGCCGTTGCGTCGCCGCGCTCGACGCCTTCGAGCAGGTCGCGCCGCGCCATCCGCGCGTCGGCTTCGCGGCGGTCGCGGTCCGCGGCGACCGCGGCGACCTGCGCGCGCTCGTGCGCCAGCACGGCTGGAGCTTCCCGGTCGCCCAGGACCGCGACGGCGCGGTCGCCGACCTCTACGGCGTCGCGATCTGCCCGACGGTCGTGCTCGCCTACCGCGGCGGCGTCGTGATGCGCACCGCGCTCGGCACGGACGAGACGACGCCGGCGGCGCTCGAGCGCGACGCGCGGAAGCTGGAAACCGGACCCGGGCCCCGGGGGAGGGCGGCCGGGTGAGCGAGCGGCCCGACGCCGACCGGCTCGCCGGACAGGCCGCGCCGCGCGACGGCTTCGTCGCCGAGGAGCTGCGCGCCGAGCTGCCCGGCCTCGGCGTCGTCTCGTTGGAGCTGGCGGCGCCGGCCACGCGCAAGAGCCCCGCCGGCGTGCGCGAGCACCTCGCCGTGCTGTCGGCGCGCTTCCGCGGCGCCGAGGCGCTCGCGCTGCGCCAGCGCCCGGTCCCGCACGCCTACCGCGTCGCCTTCCGCCACATCGGGCTCGATCCCGACGTGACGCGCACGCCCGTCGAGGAGGCGACGATCGCGCGGCTCGTGCAGGGCGGCTTCGTCTCGCGCGGGCTGCTCGACGACGCGCTCACGATCGCGCTGGTGGAGACGGGCGTGCCGCTGTGGGCGCTCGACGCCGACGCCGTCCACGGGGAGCTGTGGCTGCGCCTCGCGCGCGCCGGCGAGCGCCTCGGCGGCGACGAGCAGGCGCCGCCGCTGCCGGCCGGCCAGATCGTCGTGGCGGACTCCCACGCGCCGCTCGCGCCGCTGTTCGGCGAGCCGGCGCCAGGTCATCTCGTCGCCAGAGGCACGACGCGTCTGCTGCTGTTCGCGCTGCGCGTCGACGGCGTGCCGCGGCTGCACGTCGAGGAGGCGCTGTGGCGCTGCGGCGAGACGCTCGCGGCCGCCTGAGCGAGCCCGCCCGCCACCGGGCTCGAACGCGGTACGACCCGGGTACACTCGGTGGAGGCCTGGACTGGAGGTGCAGCACGATGGGCGTCATCGCAGATCGTCAGGCAGCACCGGCGCTCGACGGCGTCGTCGAGGAGGCGCCCGCGCGCCGCACGCTGCGCGCCCAGATCGCCCGGCTCGAGCACGAGCTGGCGACGCTCGCCGTGCACGCCTCGCCGCGCGACGGCATCGCCTGGACGATCGGCGGCGAGGGCGGCCCGCGCCTGCTCGGCATCGGCGAGCTGGAGCGCGTGCGCGACGACCTCGCGGAGCGCCTGCACGAGGTGCGCGAGACGCTCGCCGCGCGTGCAGTGCGCGAGGCGCGCAACCGCGAGCTGCTGGAGCGCATGCTGCGCGACCCGGGTCGCCACCGCTTCGTGCGCGTCAGCGCCGCCGACGTCGGCCAGCCCGGCTGCGGTGTCTGGCACGTCCGCCCGCGCCTCGGCGTGATCGGGATGCTGGCGGGCTGGTGGCACGTCAAGCTGTCCTCCGGATGCCCCCTAGTCTGGGCGGCCGCATGCGCGGCTGCCTGATCTGACCGAGGACGAACGCCGCCATGGGCCGTCGCAGTCGCCAGCGCGCGAGCGCTCCGCCGCCGCGCGAGCGCACGCCCGCGCCCAAGCCTGCTCCGCCGCCGGCCACCACCGCCGCGCGCCGCAGCCGCCGCGACGCCGCGCCCAAGCCGCCGTGGGGAAGCTTCCCGCTGATCGAGCTGTGCGCGCTGTCGGCGATCGTGCTCGGCGCCTGGGGGATCCTCGGCGGCCGTCTGCCGCTGGTCTTCGGGGCGATGCTGCTCGGCTCCGTCGCCGGCCTGGAGGTCGCGATCCGCGAGCACTTCGGCGGCTACCGCTCGCACACGCTCGTGCTGTCGGGGATCGTCGCGATCACGGTCATGACGATCCTCTACTTCGCGGGTGCGCAGCGCACCGTCCTGATCGCGGGCGCCGCCGGCGGCCTGCTCGTCGGCGTCCCGCTCTTCCGCCAGCTGTTCAAGCGCCGCAGCGGCGGCGTCGGCATGCGCGTTCGTTAGCCTCCTGCGCGATGGCCGACGAAGAGCCCCGCCGCATGCGCCTGACGGGTCTGCACCACGTCACCGCGATCTGCCGCGACCTCGAGCGCACGACCGCCTTCTACCGCGACGTGCTCGGCCTCGCGCTCGTCGAGCGCGGCGTCAACGACGACGATCCCGGCACGCGCCACTTCTGGTTCGGCGACGCGCAGGGCGTCCCCGGCACGCTGATCACCTTCCTCGAGTACCCGCAGATGGAGGAGGGCACGATCGGCGCCGGCTCGCTGCATCACGTCGCGTTCACGGTCGAGTCGGCCGACGAGCAGCTCGCCTGGCGGGACTACCTGCGCGACAGAGGCGTGGCGTGCAGCGAGGTGCTGGACCGCGGCGCATTCCGCTCGCTCTACCTGCGCGATCCCGACGACCACATCGTCGAGATCGCCACGCGCGGACCGGGCTTCTGAGTCCCCCGGGCCGCGCGTGGCGAGGGTGGGCGGGACCCTCTAGACGGTGACGAGCTCGCGCGCCACGGTCGTCACGACCGCCGGCACACACTCGTGTTCGATCGTCGCGTGCGCGTCGAGCTGCGCCGCGAGCGCGTGACGCTGACGCTCGGTGAGGGACCCGATCGTCTTCGTCTCGGAGATGCGGAACATCGCGAGGAACTTGCGGCAGCGCGTGCCGCCCCACCGCCGCTGGCTCATCAGCACGTCCCCGATGGCCATGCTCGCCGCTTCCCACGGGGAGGTGACGATCACCTCCGCGGCGGTCACCTCGCCGTCGGCGATCCTGCGCTTCAGCTCTGCGCGCGCGAGGCGCACGCGATTGGCACGTTGGAGGGCCTGCAGGTGCTGCGGCCCTGGGGACGTCGTCGGCAACCGGTCCATCTGCACTCTTCTCTTGCCTCCGTACGTAGGCCGTGGAACAGCGCGCCGAGCGGGGGCTCGGACGCCTTGGGGGGACGCCGTCGTGCGCGATCTCGGCCTCTTTCCCTGGCGGCGGCTGGCGGTGCCACATGCCTGAGACGAGTCGACCCGGCGGCTCAGGAGAAGCTATGCGAGCAGGTGGTGCGGGGTCAATCCCGAACCGTCCGGGACGTGCGCTAGGAGCGGGCTTTTCGTGGGTGCACCTGTTGCCGGTGCGTCAAGCTGTTGTCAGCCCGCCGACGGCAGCGGGCCGTGCTCGGCCTCGAACGCGCGCTTGACCTCGGCGAACACGTCGAGCGCGCCGTCGAGGGTGGAGCGCTCGTGCGTCGCCATCACGCTCGTGCGCAGCAGCGCGCCGCCCGGCGGCACGGCGGGGTGCAGTGCGACGTTGACGTAGACGCCGGCGTCGTAGAGCGCCTTCCACAGCAGCGCGGCCTTCCAGTCGTCGGCGACGAGCACCGGGACGATCGGCGTCGCGACGCGCGTCCCGTCGGGCAGCGCGACCGGGTCGACGACGTGGAAGCCGAGCGCGCGCAGCCCGGCGTTGAGGTACTCGCCGTTGGCCAGCACGCGCGCGAACAGCTCGCGGCCCTCGTCCGAGCGGCAGATGCGCGTCGCCGCCAGCGCGGCGCCGACGGCGGCCGGCACGCCCGCGGCGGTGAACAGGAACGGCCGCGACTGGATCCGCAGGAAGTCGATCACGTCGGCCGGGCCGGCGATCACGCCGCCGCAGGAGGCCAGCGACTTCGAGAACGTCGCCATCCGCAGGTCGACGCGCTCTTCGACGCCGAGCAACTCGCTCGCGCCCGCGCCGCGCTCTCCCAGCACGCCGAGCCCGTGCGCCTCGTCGACCATCAGGCGCGCGCCGAAGCGGTCGCACAGGTCGGCGATCTCCGGCAGCGGCGCGACGTCGCCCTCCATCGAGAAGACGCCGTCGACGACGACGAGGATCCCGCCGCCGTCGGCCTCCGCCTGCCCGAGGCGCTTCTCCAGCAGGTCGAGGCGGTTGTGGCGGAAGGCGCGCATCTTGGCCCGCGACAGCAGCACGCCGTCGAGGATCGAGGCGTGGTCGCCCGAGTCGACGACGACCGTGTCCTCGGGGCCGAGGATCGTCCCGATCGCGCCGAGGTTCGCCTGGTGGCCGGTCGAGAACACCAAGGCGTCCTCCGTCCCCATCCAGCCGGCCAGCTCCGCCTCCAGCTCGAGGTGCAGGTCCAAGGTGCCGTTCAGCAGCCGCGAGCCGGTCACGCCGGTGCCGTAGCGGCGGATCGCGTCGTGGGCCGCCTCGATCACGCGCGGGTCGGCTGTCAGCCCCAGGTAGTTGTTGGAGCCGAGCATGATCCGGCGCTCGCCCTCCATCTCCACGACGGGCGCCGCAGCCGACTCCAGGCGCCGGAAATAGGGCACCGCGTCGAGCTCGCGCGCGGCCTGGAGCTGCGCGACGCGCTCGTGCGTGCGGGCCTTGCTGAAGACGTCGATCGTGGTGGGCATATACAGTGCGGCGCCAATGGGTCTCGACGTCCGGCCTGTCGCGTCCAAGCGCGACCTCACGACCTTCATCAAACTGCCCTGGCAGCTCTATCGTAACGAGCCGAACTGGGTGCCGCCGCTCATCTCCGAGCGCCGCCAGTTCCTCGACCGCGCCAAGAACCCCTGGTTCGAGCACGGCGAGGCCGAGTACTTCCTCGCCTGGCGCGACGGCCGCGCGGTCGGCCGCATCACCGCCCAGGTCGATCGCATCCTCAACGAGTTCCAGGACAACACCTGGGGCCTGTTCGGCTTCTTCGAGTGCGAGGACGACCCGCAGGCCGCCGCCGCGCTGCTGTCCGCCGCCGAGCGCTGGCTGCGCGCCCGCGGTCGCGACCGCATGGTCGGCCCGATGGACTTCACGATGAACGACGAGTGCGGCGTGCTCGTCGACGGCTACGAGCGCCCGCCGATCATCCTCACGAACTGGACGCACCGCTACTACCCGGCGCTGCTGGAGGGCGCGGGGATGGCGAAGGCGATGGACACGCTCATGTGGGAGCTGAGAATCCAGGGGCGCGACAGAGTCCACCCGGCGATCTGGAGAATGGCCGAGCAGGTCGAGAGCAAGCACGGGATCACGGTGCGGCCGATGCGCAAGAAGGACATGCAGGCCGAGATCAACCGCTTCCTCGAGGTCTACAACGCCGCCTGGGAGAGAAACTGGGGCTTCTCGCCGCTGACCGAGAGAGAGGTCCGCCACTACGCGAGAACGCTCAAGCCGCTGCTCGACGAGCACTGGGCGTTCATCGCGGAGAAGGACGGCGAGACGGTCGGCGCCGCGCTCTCGCTGCCCGACTACAACCAGGTGCTCAAGCGCATGAACGGGCGCCTGCTGCCGATCGGCTGGGCGAAGTTCCTCTGGAATCGCAGAAAGATCGACCGCGTGCGCGTCTTCGCGCTCGGCGTCAGACGCGAGTGGCAGCACGCCGGCGTCGCCGCGCGCTTCTACGAGCTGCACTTCGACTCGGCCGAGATCACGCCGCAGACGTACGGCGAGATGGGCTGGATCCTCGAGTCGAACAAGTCGATGAACCGCGCGATGGAGGGGATGGGCGGCACGGTCGTGCGCCGCTACCGCCTCTACGAGCGGCTGTTCGAGGATGCTCTGCCGGACGAGGCGAGCGAGTTCGAGGCCGTGCCCGTCGGCGCCGGCGCCGTCTGACCGACGGCGCTGTCACGATGCTCCGGTCGCGATGATCGAGCCCAGCCCGCCTGTCGCCGAGCCCGCGCCGGACCTCGTCGAGCCCGAGGAGACGGTTGACGGCGTGCCCGTGCTCGCCGCCGAGGTGCGCGCGCTGGAGCGCGTGGAGCGCCGGCAGCTTCCCGCGGTGCAGGCGGCCGCGGTCGCCGCCACGGGCTTCGTCGCCGGCGCTGCGACGGTGGTGGCGATCAGCCGCCACGTCGCCCGCAGATCGCCGCGCACGCCGCGGCGCCGCAAGCGCGCCGCCGGCCCAGAGACGCTGTCGGTGCTCGGCACGCGCTCGTTCCTGCTCGACGTGCACCTGCTCGGGCGCGGCGAGTGAGCGTCGCGGCCGGCACGCTCCGCCGCACCCGCCCACGACCCCGCCCGGCGGAGCCCGCCCCCGGAACGCGCGAGCTGCGCGTCGAGGTCAGACCGGCGTGGCCGTTCCGCCTCTCGCGCGCGAGCGGGCCCGATGGGGTCCTGAAGGTGCGCGCGGGCGTCGTGCACCGCCTGCTGCACCACGGCGAGGCCGGCACGCCGGTCGTCGTGCGCGTCGCGCAGACGGCGCGCGACCGCGTGCTGCTCGGCGCGGCAGCCGAGGACCCGGCCGCGGCGGCGTGGGGGATCGAGCGGATGCGCTTCGCGCTCGGCGTCGACGACGACCTGCGCCCCTTCCACGACCGCTTCAGCGACGACCCGCTGATCGGCGCCGCCGTGCGCGCCGATCCCGCCGTGCGTCTGCGGCGGCGCCCGATGCCGTTCGAGGCGCTCGCGTGGGCAGTCACCGAGCAGCTGATCGAGTACGTGCGCGCTGCCGCGATCCAGCGGCGGATCGTCGGGCGGCTCGGCCGCCGCTGCGCGCACAGCGGCCTGCGCGACGTGCCCACTGCCGCGACCGTCGCCGCCCAGGCGCCGGCGCTGCTCTGCTCGTTCGACCTCGCGCCCAAGCGCGCGCTTGCGCTGCGGCGCGTCGCCGAGGAGGTCGCGAGCGGTCGCGCCGATCTCCACGCCGAGGATCCGGCGCCCGGCTGGCGGCGCCTGCGCGCGATCCCCGAGATCGGCACCTGGACGCTGTCGATCCTCGCGCTGCTCGGCCAGGGCCGCTACGACGCGCTTCCCGCGGGCGACCTCGCCTACGTGAAGCTGGTGGGCCGGCTGCAGAGCGGGGGAGACCCGCGCGTGCGCGCTACCGAGGACGAGGTGCGCGACTTCTTCGCGCCCTACGGCGAGTGGGCCGGCCTCGCCGCCGCCTACGCGCTGCGCGCGACCGCGCCGGAGCTGCGCGCGGTCGCGGCGGCGGCGTAGCTACGAGCCCTGGCCCGCCAGGAACTCGTTCGTGTAGGCGGTGGCGCCGGCGCTCGGCAGCACGCCGAGCAGGTTGTTGTCGAACATCCATCTGCCGTAGGCCTGCCACGCGGCCGGGTCCTGCCAGCCCCACGGCTTGTTCGCGCCGGTCGGGAAGAACGCCGGCAGCGAGGCCTTCACGCTCGCGAGCGCGAAGCCCTTGTCGAGGTCGGGCGCCGCTCTCACCAGCGCGTCGGTCGCCGCCTGCGGGTTCGCCTTCGCCGCGGCGTAGCCGCGCGCGAGCGCCTGCACGAATGCGCGCACGTCGTCGCCGCGGTTGGAGAGCGTGTCCTTGCGCGCGACGAGCACCAGCTCGTTGTACGTCGGCACGCCGACCTGCTCCATGCGGATGATCGTCGGGTGCTTGCCGGCGCGTCTGAGCTGGACGCCCTCGACGTTCCAGTAGGCGCCGAGCGTCGCGTCGACCTTCTTCGACAGCATCGCCGGCACGAGGTCGAAGCCGACGTTCGTTTCCTTCACCGAGTCGCGCGGCACGCCGGCGTGCTGGAGGATCGTCGTCAGGTAGGCGCTCTGGTACGGGATCCCGGCGGTGCCGACGCGGCCGCCTCTGAGGTCCGCCGGACCGTGCACGCCCTTCTTCAGCGACATCAGCGTCGTCAGCGGCACCTGCGAGATCGCGCCGACGGAGACGAGCTGCTCGCCCTTGTCGCGCGCGATCAGCAGCTCCGGCTCGTAGGAGATCGCGAGGTCGACCTTGCCCGCCTCCAGCAGCTTCAGCGGCGCGGCCGGGTCGGACGGCGTCTGCACGTTCACGCTCAGCCCCGCCTTCGCGAAGTCGCCCGCGGCGAGCGCCTCGTAGAGCCCGACGTGATCCGGGTTGGGCAGGTAGTCGAGCATCAGCGTGAGCGATCTCGTCGCCGCGCTCGGCGTCGTCGTGTCCTTCTTCTCGCCGCAGGCGCCGAGCGCCAGCAGCGCGAGCAGCGCGGCGGCGGTGGCGAGCAGTCGCTTCATCGGGAATTGCCTCCTGGGGGGTCTTTCGCCCACGGCACGAGCAGCCGCTCGGCCAGCGTGAGCAGGCCGAACAGCGCGATCGCGAACGCGGACAGGATCATGACGGCCGCGTAGGCGCGCGCCGTGAGCAGTTGGGGGATCGCCTGCTGGAAGAGGTGGCCGAGCCCGGCGTCCGAGCCGCTCCACTCGGCGAAGACGGCGCCGATGACGGCGAACACGACGGCGAGCTTCGCGCCGCTGAAGAGGCCCGGCAGCGCGGCAGGCAGCTCGACGTGACGCAGGATCCGCAGGCGCGGGGCGTCGAGCGTGCGCAGCAGCTTGCGCAGCTCGGCGTCGACGCGCCCGAGCGCGTCGAGCGTCGTGACGACGATCGGGAAGAACGAGATCAGCCCGATGATCGCGAGCTTCGGCGCGAGCCCGAAGCCGAGCCACGTGACGAGCAGGGGCGCGACCATCACGATCGGGATCGTCTGCGAGGCGACGAGCAGCGGGTAGACCGAGATCCGCAGCGTGAACCACATGTGCAGAGCGATCGCACACACGAAGCCGGCGGCGCCCGCGACGACGATGCCGAGCAGCACCTCGCCGGCGGTGACGGTGAAGTTGTCCCACAGCAGCCCGCGGTCGACGTAGAGCGCCTTCGCGACGTCGTGCGGGGCAGGCAGGATGAGCCGGTCGACCGGTCCGAGGTCGGCGTAGAGCTCCCACGCGCCGAACAGGACGAGCACGATCGCGGCAGCGGCCAGCGCGCCCACGAACCGGCCGGATCCTCCGCGCCGCGCGCGCGGCTGCGCGGGGCGCGGCGGCAGCGTGGCCGGCGGGTCGGCGATGCGCCCGAGCGCTCTCACGCCGGCGCTCCCAGGGCCTCGAGCGCCCGCTCGCGCAGTGCCACGACGGCGGCGTCGGTGCGGTGGCGCGGGCGGGGGAGGGCGACGTCCAGCTCGGCCACGGCGCGCCCCGGCCGCGGCGACATCACGACCACGCGGTCGCCCAGCACGACCGCCTCCTCGACGTCGTGCGTGACGAGCACGACGGTGCGCGGCTCGGCGATCAGCGCGTGCGAGAGCCACGCCTGCATCTCCTGGCGCGTGAGCGCGTCGAGCGCGGCGAACGGCTCGTCGAGCGCGAGCACCGGCTTGCCGGCCAGCAGCGTGCGCACGAACGCGACGCGCTGGCGCATCCCGCCCGACAGCGCGCGCGGCCGTGCGTGCTCGAAGCCGGCGAGCCCGAAACGCTCGAACCACGGGCGCGCCTGCGCCCGCGCGGCCGCCGCCGGCACGCCCCGCACGCGCAGCGCGAGCGCCGCATTGTCGAGCGCGCTCGCCCACGGCAGCAGCAGGTCGCGCTGCGGCATCAGCACCGCCGGGTCGGCCTGCACCGAGCCGGCGTCCGGCTCCTGCAGCCCGCAGATCAGCTCCAGCAACGTCGACTTGCCGCAGCCGCTCGCGCCGACGACCGCGACGATCTCGCCCTGCGCGGCGCGCAGATCCATCCCGCGCAGCGCGACCACCTCATCGCCGCGACGGCCACGGAAGACCCGCTCCACTCCGTCGACCCGTACGCCGTCCATCGCTCCCTCCGCGGGCATTACCCCACAGGTTCGAAGGGTCAGCGCCGGGTCGCGTGAAGCGATGGGGCGCTATCTCAGCCGGCTCACCCGCCAGCCCCCCTGGTTGTCGCTGCTGTGCGACGAATGCTACCCCAGGATGTTCACAGCCCGGGCGACGACGAGGCCGACGGTGACAAACGCGGTGATCGACTGCACGCCCATCAGCGTCTTCGCGATCGGGGACAGCGGCATCGTGTCGGTCGGGCTGAAGGCGGTCGCGTTCGTGAACGACGTGTAGAGGTAGTCGACGAAGCCCGGCCGCCACCCTTCCGGCGCGAGGTGCGGGTTCTCCATCTGCGGGAACTGGAAGTCCGGCATGCGGTCGGGCTCGAGGAAGCGCGCGGCCGGGCCGCCGCGGTCGAGCTCCCAGTACCAGACGGCGAACAGCAGCACGTTCGTGACCCACGCCAGCGTGCCCGACAGGATCAGCTGGTGGCCGTCGACCTTGCCGCCGTTGACGAGGAAGTGCACGAGCAGCCCGAGCGTGACGACGTTCGTCAGCGAGACGAGCCCGATCACGACCAGCGAGAAGCGCCGGTTGCGCTTCGAGTGCTTCGTGGCGCGGCTCGGCGCCATGTAGACCAGCCACGCGAGCAGGATCGCCTCGACGCCCGGCAGCACCCAGCGCGGTCCGACGGTCACCTCCTTCGCGAGCCCGAAGGTCAGCGCGATCGCCAGCGCGACGGCGACCTGCGGCGGCCACAGCGGATCGCCGTTCTCGAGCCGCTGGGCGACGTGCCGGACGTCGATCCGCCGTGGCGGCCTCATCGCTGGCCGGTGGCCGGGGCGTGGGTCGACGTCAGCGCCTTGACGAACTCCTCCAGCTGGTTCGCCGTCCAGCACTCGAACGCCGTGCAGTGACGCTCGTAGGCGGCGATCACGGAGTCGCCGTAGTTCCAGTAGAGACGCGGCTCGGGGTTGAGCCAGAAGGTGCGGCCGGCCTTCGCGGCGATCGCGGCGAAGACGTCGTCGCGCGGCGGGCGGCCGTTCGTGCGCGCGTCACCGAGCACGATCACGGTCGCGCGCGGGTGCAGGTCGTCCTCGACGGCGGCCAGGAACTCGAGCCACACGCGCCCGTAGTCGGTGTAGCCGGAGATGTCGGCGACGCCCGCGTCGCGCGAGATCGCCTCGCTGGCTCTGCGGAAGTCGCGCTCGCGCTCGAACACCTCCGTGACCTCGGAGATCCGCTCGATGAAGACGAACGAGCGCAGCTTGCGGAACGAGTCGTGCAGCGCGTGCAGCACGCTCAGGAAGAAGACGCTCGCGGAGGTCACCGACGTGGATACGTCGCACAGCACGAACAGCTCGGGCCGTCGCGGCCGCAGCGGGCGGTACTTCAGCTCCACCGGCACGCCGCCGGTCTGGAGTGACGCTCGCATCGTGCGCCGTACGTCCACGTGCGCATGGCGTCTGCGCCCGCGCAGCTCCTTGCCCTGCGTCGCCAGCCGCCGCTTGAGCTGCGCGACGACCTTGTGCACCGCCGCGAGATCCTGGATCGGCCCCCCCGGCAGCGAACGATCCAGCTCGCTCAACGGCCGCGCCGGCGGGAGCTGTCTCGTGCGCTCGATCTGGCCGCGCTCCAGCTCGCGCCGCAGCTGCTGCTCGAACCTGCGCAGCTGATCGCGCGGGACGCCCTCGCGGCGCGGGTCGCCCTCTGGGAAGTCCGGCTGCGGTTCGGCGCGCAGCCCGAGCGAGCGCCGGATCCGCTGCACGTCGACGCCGATCACGCCGGAGCCCTCGCCGCGCTCGCCGAAGGCGGCGATCGCGAGCCGCGCGAGGTCGCGCATCTCGCCCTCCGAGCCGCCCTCCTGCAGCGCCTGGGCGATCTGCTCGCGCAGCGCGTCGACGTCGATCTGGGCGGCGTCCTCGAAGCCCTCGCCCTCGGTGACGCCCTGCACCGCCGCCTCCGCCTCGGCGGCGCGGAAGAAGAAGCGGTCGAACACCAGCTCGAACACGCGCCGGTCCTCCGGCGACTTCGCGAGCGTCGCCGCGAGCGCCTCCTTGAAGTCCGCGCGCACCGTCCACGGCACCTCGCCCAGCGCCGCGAACGCGTCGAGCAGCTCCGACGTCCCGATCGCCACGCCCTCGCCGCGCAGCTCCTCGGTGAAGCCGATCAGCCTCGCGTCGAGGCCCCCCGGCTCAGCCGCGCGGAGAGGCCGCGCCATCGGGCGCTCCCTCGAGCCGCACGCCGACGCGCGCGGCGACCGTGTCGAGGTCGGTGCGGTGCTTGACGATGACCGACATCGTCTGGCGGAAGGTCTGCGCGTCGAGGTCCTCGGCGCCGAGCAGCAGCAGCGCACGCGCCCAGTCGATCGACTCGGCGATCGAGGGCGGCTTCTTGAGGTCCAGCTCGCGCACCTCCTGCACGATCGCGACGAGCTTGCGCGCGATCGTCTCGCTCAGTTCCGGTGTGTGCAGCCGCACGATCTCCAGCTCGTGCTCGACGCCCGGGTAGTCGAGCCACAGGTAGAGGCAGCGGCGCTTCAAGGCCTCGGTCAGCTCGCGCGAGTTGTTCGACGTCAGCAGCACGACCGGCTGCGTGCGCGCGTCGATCCGCCCCAGCTCGGGGATCGAGATCTGGAAGTCGCTCAGCAGCTCGAGCAGCATCGCCTCGAACTCCTGGTCGGTCTTGTCGATCTCGTCGATCAGCAGCACCACCGGCTGCTCGCTCGAGATCGCCTGCAGGAGCGGCCGCGTGAGCAGGAACTCCTCGCCGAAGATGTCGTCCTGGACCTCCGACCAGCCGGCGCCGTCGGCCTCGGCCTGGATCCGCAGCAGCTGCTTGCGGTAGTTCCACTCGTACAGCGCCTTCGCCTCGTCGAGCCCCTCGTAGCACTGGAGGCGCACCAGCTCGCGCCCGAGGAACTTCGCGAGCGCCTTCGCCAGCTCCGTCTTACCGACGCCGGCCGGGCCCTCGACGAGCACGGGCTTGCCGAGCTTGGCGGCGAGGTAGGAGACGAGTGCGGTCGACTCGCCTGGCAGGTAGCCGACGGAGCGCAGGCCGTCGGAGACCTGCTCGACGGATGTGGGCTCGACGGGGGGCATCGGACGGCGAACGATAGCGACGGGGCCCGCGCCGTCCGCCGGCTGCTCAGGCCAGCTCGTCGTCGGCCGGCGGCAGCGGGATCGTCAGCTGGTCGTCCGGCGCCGCCGGCCGTGCGCGGCGGCGCGGGCGCTCGGGCGGCAGCACCTGCGTGACGCTCGTGCCGGGCGGCGGCGGGGGGGACTCCGTCGCCGGGCGCGGGCCGGGACGCCGGCGGACGTACGGCGCCGGCGGACGCTGCGCTCGGCGCATTCGCGAGCCGGCGTAGGCGAGGGCGCCGGCGGCGCCCAGCGCGAAGAAGATCCCCCAGTCGACGCCGACGAGCGCGTCGGCGTGCGGCTTGTCGAACAGCCGCCACACGAGCAGCACCACCACCCACAGCCCGGCGGCCATCACGACCGAGCCGTCGCCGCCCGGCAGGTGGAAGGTCGCCTGCTCGGTGCGCAGGAACAGCAGCGCGAGCACCGCGATCGCGACGAGCAGGACCGCCGCCTCGACGAACGAGAAGGCGCCGAACGCCGTGACGCTCTTGCTGACGGTTCTGCCCTGCAGCGTGTACCACGGCAGCAGCATCGTCACGAACAGCGCGAGCGCGGCGACGGCCGCGAGCCGCCCCTCGGGCGTGAGCGCCCGCCAGGCCGCGATCAGGCGCGCGAGCGCGCCGCCGAGCCGCTCGCTCATGCGCGTGCCGGGTCCGCTGCGCGCAGGCGCGCGAGCAGGACGTCCGCGTCGTGCTCGGAGACCGCGCGGATCTGGCCCTGGAACGCGAGCTTCCAGTGCTCGCGCGGCCACTTGCCGATGTGCTCCAGCTCGTCCACGAGCGTCTCGGCGCGCACCCACGCGTCCTCCGCCAGCACCAGCTCGGGCTCCGTCTCGAAGCGCCACGGATAGGGGTCCGCCTTGCCCGGCTTGCCCGGCCAGATCTTCTCGCGATCCTCGTACAGCTCGCCGGTCACGACGATCGAGGCGGCGAACGCCATCACCCGCGTCAGGTACAGCACGATCCGGTCGCCGGGCACGATCTCCAGCGCGCGGTTGCGGTTGCGCTCCTTCAGCCCGATCACGCGGTAGCCGTGCTCGCGCGTGGCCGCGTAGTTCTCCGGCGAGCCGGTGAGGATCCACGTTCTCGTGCGCGCTGCGGCCACGCGGCCGATTCTACGCGCGCGGTCCGCTGCCGAGCACCGCGATCGTGCCCGTCGTGCGCCCGCCGTTGCCGGCGAGGTCGGTGCCCGTCAGCGTGACGTCGTACGTTCCGGGGGTGGAGGGGACGGTCCAGCCGTAGGCGTGCGCGCCGCGCGCGACGCTCGCGCTCGTGCTGAGGACGGTCTTCCCGTCGGCATCGCGTCTGATCGTCATGCCCACGCGCGCGACCTTGGCCACGGTGAAGTGGACGAGCGCGGAGCTGCCGGCGCGCACGCGTCTGGTCACCAGCGTCATCGCGGGCGGGGTCTTCATGTCTCTCGCGTACGCCGCGCCGGTCGTGCAGTACACCGGTGTTCTCGTGCGCTGGCAGAGGTTCTGCAGGAAGCCGGTGAGGAGCTGGTGGTAGGAGAGGTCCGACTCCGGGCCGCCGAGCTGGTAGAGCGACCAGGCGCCGGTGTCGCCGGCGCGCACGTCGAGCCGCGCCTGGCGGTCGCCGGCGCGGAACAGCCGGCCCGCGGTCGCGCTGTGGGCGATCTGCGCGTAGTCGTAGAGCCCGACGAGCGTCTGCACGAACGCGTTGATGACGATTTCGCCGGGCGCGAACGAGTACAGGAGGTAGCGCACGCCGGCGCGCGTCGGCACCTGCACGCCGACCGGCGGGCGCAGCGAGAAGAGCTTCAGCGCTCTGCCCGCCACGGCGAGGTAGGCCGGGTCGTGCAGCTCCTGCGACGCGCGCGCGAGCGCCTGGATGCCCGTCGCCTGCGACATCGCGCTCGTCCACGGCGGCACGCCGCCGCCGAAGCCGAAGTAGTACTCCCACGCGAGCGCTCCGCCGCGCTGGGCGGCGAGCGGCAGCATCTCGTCGAGCAGCGCGCGCAGCTTGGCGTCGTCCTTCGCCATCCACAGGCCGTTGGCCTTGCCGAACGTGCCGAGCACCTGCAGCTGGATCCCCTGGCCGGGATAGGACTCCCACACCAGCTCGCTGTCGGAGAACTCGACGCGCTGGCCGTAGCTGAGCAGGCTGCCCGTCGTCCACCACTGGCGATTGCGCTCGAGCGTTGCGAACAGCACCGGCAGCCGCGCTGCCGTCAGCTGCCCGCGCGCGGCGATGCCGTGGAGGATGTCGATCACGGCCTGCAGCTCGCTGCGGCGCGTGCCGCTCAGCCGCTTCGCCGTGCGGACCGCGTCGTCGAACGCGCGCCGGTAGCGCGCCTGCGTCGAGGCGTCGATCGCGTGCGCGGCGAGCAGCCGCTGCAGCTCGCCGCGGACGGTCCGCTCGGCCGCGACTCTCGTCGTGCCGCGACTCGGGGCGGCCGCCGCAACCGCTCCGGCGGGCGGCTGCGGCCACGCCGATCCGGCCGGCAGGGAGGGGTCGACGCGCGCGTGCACGTGGCCCGCGCGGTCCATCACGAGCACGCGGCTCGCGGCCGCGGCGGCGGTTGTCTGAACGGTCCCGACCAACGCACCTGCGACGATGGAGATGCAAAGGAGGAGGCGCACGGAACGCATGCAGACGGATGCTACGCTCGCGCGCTCGGCCGCCACGTCGCTCAAGGAGATTTGCAGGTGCTTTTCACCCATCGGTTCGTGCAACACAGGGCACGCGCGATCGTCGCGCTGCTCGCGCTCGCGGTCGTCGCGCTGACGCTCGCCGCGTGCGGCGGAAGCAACAGCTCCGGGGGCAGCTCGGCGAACGCCGAGACGCTGCTGAGAGAGACCTTCACGGGCACTCACCAGATCAGAAGCGGCAAGGCGAACGTCCAGCTGAGAGTCGACGTGACGGGCGGCACGTCGATCAGAGGGCCGATCCAGGCGACGATCTCCGGGCCGTTCCAGAGCGTCGGCTCCGGCCAGCTGCCGAAGTTCGACCTCGCGCTCGACGCGAGTGCGCAGGGCCAGGGCCTCAGAGCCGGGCTGACCTCCACGAGCGACCAGCTGTTCGTGAACTTCGGCGGGACCTCCTACGAGGTGCCGGCGCAGCTGCTCGACCAGCTCAAGCAGTCGTTCAGAAGATCCCAGCAGCAGGGCTCCACGCAGCACTCGAGCTTCTCTGCGCTGGGGATCAGCCCGCTCAGCTGGCTGCAGGATCCGACCGTCGTCGGGACCGAGTCCGTCGGCGGCGTGCAGACCGACCACATCAGCGCAAAGGTCGACGTCAACGCGCTGCTGAACGACGTCGACAAGCTGCTCGCGAGAGTCAGCTCCGGCGGCATCCCCGGCGTCCCGGGCGGCAGAGTGCCGAGCAGCCTGCCGGCGTCCGCTCGCACGCAGATCGAGCAGGCCGTCAAGAGCGCCACGATCGACGTGTGGAGCGGCCAGAGCGACCACACGCTGCGCAAGCTGACGCTCGCGCTCAGCGTCGTCCCGCCGAGAGGCGCGACGAGATCGGTCGACGTCAGCCTCTCGATCGAGCTGTCGGACCTCAACCAGCCGCAGACGATCCAGGCGCCGGCCAACAGCCGTCCGCTCAACGAGCTGCTCGGCCAGCTCCAGGGGCTGCTCGGCGGTGCGCTCGGCGGCAGCGCGCTGGGCGGCGGCTCCGGCAGCTCCGGCGGCGCGAGCTCGGCACAGCTGAACGCGTACGCGAAGTGCGTCCAGAGAGCCGGCTCGAACGTCACCGAGGCGCAGAAGTGCGCCTCGCTGCTGACGCAGTAGCCGTTCCAGGCGGCCCTCGCGACCCCGTCCGCGCCCGGCGGCGCGGGCGGGTCGCGGGCGCGGCCGCGACCGCGACGGTTCGCGGGGCCGCCTCGCGTATCGTTCCGCACCCGTGAGCGTCGAGCCCACACAGCGGCCGGACCGGCGGCGGTTCCTGCTCGGCGGCGAGGGCTGGCCCTACCTGCTCGTCCCGTTCATCCCGCTGGCGATCGTGCTCGACGCCGCGGGCGTCTCGGCAGTCGCGATCTTCGTCAGCTCGGCCCTCGGCGTGATCCCGACTGCCGCGCTGATGGGCCGCGCGACGGAGGAGCTGGCGGCGCGCTCCGGGCCGGGCATCGGCGGCCTGCTGAACGTCACGTTCGGCAACGCGCCCGAGCTGATCATCGCGCTGTTCGCGCTCGGCGCCGGGCTGCAGGAGGTCGTCAAGGCGTCGCTGATCGGCTCGGTGATCGGCAACGTCCTGCTCGTGATGGGCGCGTCGATGTTCGCCGGCGGCATCGGCCGCGACCGCCAGCACTTCAACCGCGTGAGCGCGGTCGCGCAGTCCTCGATGCTGCTGCTCGCGGTCGCGGCGATGGCGATGCCGGCGATCTTCGAGCTGGTGGAGGGGACGGGGCTGCCGAGCCCGGGCGCCGCGCGCGTCTCCTACGGCTCGACCGTCGAGCACCTGTCGCTCGCGGTCGCGATCGTGCTGATCCTCTCCTACGGCGCGGGGCTGGTCTTCTCGCTGCGCACCCACCGCGACCTCTTCAACCCGCCCGAGGACCGCGACGAGCACAGCGGGGCGGGGTGGAGCGTGCGGCGCTCGATCGCGATGCTCGCGCTCGCCGGCGTCGCCGTCGCCGGCATGTCGGAGATCCTCGTCGGCTCGATCTCGGCGGCGGCCAAGTCGATCGGCCTGACCGAGTTCTTCGTCGGCGCGATCGTCGTCGCGATCGTCGGCAACGCGGCCGAGCACTGGGTCGCCGTGCTCGTCGCGCGCAAGGACAAGATGGACCTCGCCGTCAACATCTCGATCGGCTCGAGCGCCCAGATCGCGCTGTTCGTCGCGCCCGTCCTCGTGCTCGTCTCGTTCTTCGTCGGCCCGGCGCCGATGGCGCTCGTCTTCAACGGCTTCGAGCTCGGCGGGCTGTTCCTCGCCGTCCTGATCGCCACGCACGTCACCGACGAGGGCGAGTCGACCTGGTTCGAGGGCGTGCAGCTCCTCGCCGTCTACGCAGTCCTGGCTTTGGCGTTCGCGTTTGCGTAGTCAGGCCACTGCCTGACGGATGTCGGCGCCCGGCAGGCAAGGACGCAGCCGGTGAAGTGTGCTTCGCACATGAACCGGCGAGGACGCCGCCTGGCGGGATGCCGGCGCCGTCAGAGCTCGTCGACGTCGGGGTCGGGCTCCAACTCGTCTTCCTCGTCGTCGAGGTCGTCTTCGTCCTCGTCGTCGAGCACCGCGCTCGGGCTGCCCTCGTGGTAGGTCGCCTGGAAGCGCTCGAGCAGCTCGTCGCGGGCGGCCTCGTCGACCGGCGTCTCGTCTGAGACGAGCACCCAGTCGCCCTCGCCGGCCGTGGCGGCGTCGGCTTCGAGCGTCGCCTGGTCGATCTCGGCGGAGTCGTCGACGACGATCAGGACCTCGGTCTGCGGGTTGAGGTAGGTCCCGGGACGGAGGAGCAGCTCGTCGATCTCGTAGCGGCGCGGGCGGGCCATGCGGGGCACCCTATCCAACCGCGACGACGGGCTCCTCCGCCTCCGGCTTGTGAGGCGCGGGCGACGTTCGCTACCCTTGGGGGCAGGTATTGACTGACCAGTCAATCTGTCTGCGCCACAAGGAGAAAACGGTGGTCGATTTCACACTGACCGACGAGCAGAAGAACCTGCGCGAGATGGCGCACGACTTCGCCGAGAAGGAGATCCGCCCGGTCGCCTGGGAGTTCGACAAGGACGGCACCTGGCCGGAGAAGATCATCGAGAAGGCATGGGAGGTGGGGCTCATGAACACCCACATCCCCGAGGAGTACGGCGGCCCCGGCGCCGGCTACCTCGACGGCTGCCTGATCGAGGAGGAGCTGTCCTGGGGCTGCTCGGGGATCCAGACCTCGCTCGGCTGCAACGGCCTCGCGACCGCCCCGGTCGTGATCGCCGCCTCCGACGAGCTCAAGAAGGAGTACCTCGGCCGCCTCACGGAGGCGCCGCTGCTCGCCTCCTTCTGCCTCACCGAGCCCGACGCCGGCTCCGACGTCTCCGGCATGAAGACCACTGCCGTCAAGAAGGGCGACAAGTGGGTCATCAACGGCTCGAAGTGCTTCATCACCAACGGCGGCTACGCCAACTGGTACACGGTCTACGCGAAGACCGACAAGGAGGCCGGCCACCGCGGCATCTCGGCCTTCATCGTCCCCCGCGACGCAGGCGTCGTGGTGGACAAGAAGGAGGACAAGATGGGCCAGCGGGCGTCGAACACGGCGACCGTCTCCTTCAACGACGTCGAGATCCCCGCCGACCACCTGATCGGCGAGGAGAACAAGGGCTTCAAGATCGCGATGATGACGCTCGACCGCACGCGCCCCGGCGTGGCGGCGATGGCGACCGGCATCGCGCGCGCGGCGATGGAGTTCGCGGTCGACTACTCGAAGGAGCGCGTCCAGTTCGGCGTGCCGATCGCGATGCACCAGGCGATCCAGTTCATCATCGCCGACATGGCGACCGACATCGAGGCGTCGCGCCTGCTGACCTGGAAGGCGGCCACGCTGCTCGACCAGGGCCAGCGCAACACGCTCGTCTCCTCGCACGCCAAGCGCTTCGCAGCCGACGCCGCGATGAAGATCGCGACCGACGCCGTGCAGGTCTACGGCGGCTACGGCTTCATCAAGGAGTACCCCGTCGAGAAGCTGATGCGCGACGCCAAGATCATGCAGCTCTACGAGGGCACGGCGCAGATCCAGCGCCTCGTGATCGCCCGCGAGACGCTGCTCCCGCGCCGCATCGAGGAGCCGGCGACCGCCGGCGTCTAGGTCTTCCCGTCGCGCGCCCCGCGCGACGCAAGCCCCCCGCGCGCGACGACGGCCCCGGTTCCCCCACCGGGGCCGTCGTGCGTTCGCGGCCGTGCGTCCTGCCCGTCAGCCGATCCCGACGAGGAAGGTGCGCGCGTCGACCGGTGTCAGGATCGTGTTGCCGCCGAAGCGCACGTGCACGCGCAGGCGCGTCACGTTCGACGCGACGCTGACGCGCAGCCGCACGCGGAAGCTGCAGTGGCCGGCCGCGAGGTCGGTGTGCGTGTGCCCGACCGTACGGCTTCCCGACGTGAGCCACACGCTCACCCGCCCACTGCCGCAGCCGACCGCGGGGGAGACGCCGGAGCCGAGCACGAGGTGCCCCTTCGCGACGTAGAACGGGTGCGACCGGCGCTGGCGATGCGGCCCCGCCGTGACGACGAGCTGCCCCGGCGGGAACGGGCCCGTCTGCGCGAGCGTGTCGGGACCGTACGTCGTGCCGGCGCGGTTGGAGGCCACGACGCGGAAGTGGTAGGTCGTGTGCGGCGCGAGCGAGTTGATGCCGAAGCTCACCGACTGCGGCCTGACGCCAGCGCTCAGCGACTTGCCGAACGTCTCCAGCCCGTACGCCGTCGAGGTGCCGTATTGGAAGCGGTAGGTCGTCGAGGCGCCGCCCGGGTTCAGCAGCGCGGTGAACGTCACGCCGTTGGCGCTCGGCGCGAACGGCGCGGTCCCGAGCACCGTCGGCGCCTTGGCCGGCGGCAGCGTCGTCTTGAAAGAATGGTCGGACCCGACGGTGGTGCCGCTGGCGTTGGAGGCGATCACGCGGTAGTGGTAGCGCACGCCGGGCGTCAGCCCCGTGAAGCGCACGGAGATGGCGACGGCGCTCGTCCCGCTGCCTGCGCTGTGCCCGCTCGTCTGGATGCCGTATGCGGTGCTCGTCCCGTACTGGAACGCGTAGGTCGTCTCGGCGCCGTTCGGGTTCACGTCGGCATGGACGGTCCCCGCAGTGGTGGCGATCGAGGAGACGCTGCCCGTCGTGACGGTGGGGCTTGCCGCGTGCGCGGCGCTGGCCGCGGCGAGGCTCAAGACGGCGCTCGCCAGCAGGGCGGCCTTCAGGGATCTCATCGTTCGCGCTCCGGGTTCGTGGTGGTGGCTCTGCGCCAAGAACACTCCCCCGGCTTCGGAGTTGCCATGCGCCGGCTCAGTTCACCGCAAGATCCGCCTTGACCTCGGTCGTGTAGGCGCCCTTGGTCGCGCCGTTGCTCTGCAGCG
>CAZGJV010000014.1:0-84440 GCA_964525715.1 uncultured Conexibacter sp.
CTTACCCCGATGCGTGGAGGGGCGCCTATCCGCGGCTGAAGGGGCGGTGGTGGGCCTGGCCGAGTGAGTCGAGCGCCTGGCTGAGGACGTCTTCGAGCGGGTCTTGCTGCTCGCTCTCGTCGGTTGCCGGCTGTTCGGCTGTGGGCTCGGCCGCTCTGCGGGCGGGTCCTGTCGCCGGTGAAGACGATTCCGCGGGCGGGGCCGCGGATATCGTCTCACCCGCGCCACCCGCCCGATCGGCGTGCTCGGGCTCGGCCGTGCGACGCTTGAACAGTCGCGCGAACCAGCCGCGGCGCGCAGGCTCCGGCTCGGCTTCGGGCCGCTCCTCGAGGACGATCGGCTCGGGCGCGGCTTCGGCGACGGGTTCCGGCGTGGGCTCCGGCTCGACGGCTGCGACGGGCTCTGGCTCGGCGACGGAGGTCGGCTCGGCTGTCAGCGTGACGCTGGTTCCCCACCCGGCGGGCGCGAGCTCGACGGTGCCGCTGGCATGTTCGCCCTCCCAGGCGACCGTCGTCTCGGGCTCCAACCGGGTGATCGTGATCTCGCCGACCTCCCCGAGGTGGCGGGCGAGCGACGCGGCGTCGCTCACCTCGGCCCACAGCTCGGGTGGGGACTTCACCAGCCGGCGGGACGCCTGAAGCGGTGGCATCGCGAAGGGGTTCGCCGTCCGCCGTCCGGACTCCTGCATGTGGATCGGCCAATTCCTACGGAAGTGCTACGATCGTCGCATGAGAGTCGAGGTCGCCTCCCGCGAGCTGCGCAACAGCACCGCCGACCTGCTGCGCCGGGTCGAGCAGGGCGACGAGATCGTCATCACGACGCGCGGCAAGCCCGTCGCGGCGCTCGTGTCGCTCACGCAGGAGCGCCGGCGTTGGCTCCCGCGCGCCGAGCTCGCGCGCCGGCTCGCGACCGCCCGGGCCGATCCGGGGCTGCGCGCCGACCTCGCGCGGCTGGCCGGCGAGACGACGGACGACCTCGGTCCGATCGGCTGACATGCCCGCGACGCCGGCGCGCGGCCTGCTCGACACGAGCGTCTTCATCGCGAGCGAGAGTGCCCGGCCGCTCGCCGTCGAGCGGCTCCCGCACGAGGTCGCGGTCTCCGCGGTCACGATCGCGGAGCTGCACGTCGGCGTGCTCGCCGCGCGCGACGTCGATACACGCGCCCGCCGCCTCGCGACGCTCGAGACGACCGCCGACCTCGAGCTGCTGCGCGTCGACGAGCAGGTCGCCGCCGCCTGGGCGCGGCTCCGCGTGCACCTCGCCGAAGCCGGGCGGCGCCTGAACGTCAACGACCTGTGGATCGCGGCGACCGCGCTCGCGAACGACCTTCCGGTCGTCACGCAGGACGACGACTTCGGACCGGTCGAAGGCGTCGCCGGCCTGGTCGTGGTGCGGGTCTAAGCCCCCGGCTTCCAGACCATCAACAGCAACGCGACCAGAACCAGCAGCGACGACAGGATCCCGACCGGCATGGCCTGTCTCGACAGCGCCTCGTAGGCGTCGCTCATGCGACCGCTCTCCGCGGCGCCGGCGTCGAGGTCGGCGCGCGCCTGGTCGCGGCGCTTGCGGGAGTTCGGCGCGAAGAACCCATGGCCGAGGCCCAGCAGCACGACGACGATCACGCCCGCAGCGCCGAACCAGAAGCCGCCGACGCCCTTCCAGCGATCGGTGCTGACCATGTAGATGCCGGTCAGCAGGAGGAGGGTCGCCCCCGGGGTGATCAGCTTGAACCCGACCTGGTTCTGCGCCTCGTGCCAGCCGGGCAGCGCCCGCAGGTCGACGCGCTGGAGCGTCATCTCGATGATCGGATAGGCGAACGTCGCCCCGAACGCGACCACCGCCGAGGCGATGTGCAGGAACAGGACGAACGTGTAGAAGTCGAAATGGCCGGGAGCGCTCATGCGGCGAACGCTACCCGACCACCTCGACGACTCCTCAGCGTCTCGTCGTGCAGCCCTTGACCGCGATCCGCGGCCGCAGCTTCACGAGCTTGCCGTTCTGCCCGAGGAAGTGCGTGGGCAGCGGCAGCGCCTTCGTGCACAGGTTCCGGTTCACCGACAGGATCCCGTACTTGCCGGAGTGGAAGTTGAGCGTGAAGCTCGTGACCGGCACGTCCGGGACGGTCGGGAACAGGTTGGCGATCTTGCCGCCGCCGACCTTGATGACCGCCTCGAACTGGATCGAGAGCGCACCGCGCAGCTGCACCAGCACGTGCGGCAGGCCCTTCGGCTGCCGGACCACGTAGACCGGCCCGCTCAGCTTCCCGGGCGCGAACGGGCTGACCGCCGTGGCCGTGCCGACCTTCGCCTTGCTCGTGCATCTGCCGGCTTCGATCGTGGCCAGCTCGCAGGCGACGTTGAGCGCCGTCGGGTTGGTCGCGAGGTTCGGCGGCAGCAGCACGTACGCGCGCGAGATGCCGGACTGGCCGCTCGGCTGCGTGACCGTCGTCGTGAACGCCGGGTGGGCGCCGACGCCGTTCTGGCCCTTGCCGCCGAGCGTCGCCTTGATCTTCGGCGTGAAGCGCAGCCTGCTGCAGCTCGTCAGGTCGAACGCCGCGTATGTCGTGGCGCTCTGCCCGCCGACGGCGTCGAACACGCCGCTGTAGCGACGGTGCCCGCAGCTCGTCGGGTTGCGCATGAAGCCGGCGCGCGTGATCGACAGCGTCGCCACGCGGATCGACGTCGTGATGCCCTTCTGGAACTGCGGCAGCGGGTCGCTGATGACGTTCAGCCCGCCGTCGGAGCGCAGCTGCAGCCGCTCGCCGACGATCACGTTGCCGAGGTCGACCGGACCGAGCTTCGCCGGCACCAGCACCGACAGGCCGGCGGGATCGCCGCTGACCTTCGGCGCGGTCAGGTAGAGCGAGCCGGGCAGCGACACCGGCGCGGGGCCGCTGCCGACTGCGACCGTCGCCGTGCCGATCCTGCTCGCGTCGCCGCAGGCGCCGTTGGCGGCGTTGGCGAGCGAGCACTGCACAAGCCCTCTGAGCGCGAGGTTGCCGACCAGCCCTCTCGGGAGCTGGAACGTGACGCCCTTGAGCGACGCGTTGCGGTCGGGCCGCGCGAAGCTCAGCGTGTAGGACGTCGCGGCGCCCGACGCGGGCGTCGACGGCTTGCCCGTGAAGTACGGCTTGAACGTCGGCTGCGGCGGGCAGCTCGCACCGTTGCCGTCGAGCGAGGTCGTGAACGACGCCGACGGGACGCTCGGCGGTCCGCCCGAGTAGGGGAAGTTCGTCGCCGTCGCGGTGTTCGTCCCGCACGTCGTCGGGGTCGTGAAGACCGATCGCGGCGCGCCGGCGAAGTCCACCTGGAAGTCGGTGAACGCGACTTGCGGGAGGTCGTCGAAGACGGTCGTCACCTGACCCGTGCTCGCGTCAGGACGCACGCCGCCGATCACCTTGATGTGCGCGCCGAACAGCGGCACGTCGAGGAACAGGCGCAGCGTGTCGGTCGCGTTGCCGGTGCCGAAGTAGGCGGTGCCGACGAACGGGCCGAGGATCGGCGAGACGAACGTGACTCTGCCGATGTTCGACGACGCCGGACACGACGGCGCGACGCCGGGGTCGTTGCGCGCGAACTGCGCGTCGGTGCAGGCGTCGAGGCTCGCCGCCAGCTCCGGGTTGAGCAGCGTGCCGGGCGGCAGCACGACCGTGTTCTGCTTGACGTAGGAGTTGACGCGCGGCACGAACGTCAGCGCCGGCTTGACGTCGACGGAGATGCCCGACAGCGAGTCGGTGCTCGACGGGTTCGCCCCCACGGTCAGCGACGTGTCGAACGGTGCGGTGTCGCAGGCGGTTGGGGTGTAGGAACCGCTATTGGTGCCGGTCTCGCCGTCGTACGCGGTCGCGGTCACGGAGACCGTCGACAGCGTGCATGCGGTCGGGCTCGTGAAGTACGGCAGCAGGTTGGGCAGTCTCCCGGCGTATCCCCACAGCGTCAGGCTCGTCGCGACGATCGGGAGGGCCGGGTTGAGGCTGCTCAGCGTCGTGTTGAGACCGAGGTCCGTCGGGTCGACGGTCACGGGCGCGAAGTCCTTGAGGAACAGCCCTGCTCTGCCGAGCAGCGTCAGGTCGAACGCGATCCCGAGCGCCGCCGGCTGGCCCGCGTTCGGCTCGAGGTTGTAGATCACGCCGGGCAGCGTTCTCGTGGTGGCCGGTCCGACGAGCACGGTGGCCGTGGCGGTGCCGACCTGGGTGATCGGGTCGCACCCGACCGGCGCGGGCGAGGCGGCGTTGAAGTCCGCCTGCGTGCACTGGGCCGTCGCATGCGGATTGGCGACGATGCCGACGCCGAGGTGCTGGACGAGGTCTCTGGCGGTCGTGGCGCCGCCTCTGCCGTCGCTGACGTCGAACGTCGTGACGATGTCCACCACCGGATGCGCGCCTGAAGCGGCGGGGTCGGCAGGCAGGATCCCGGGAACGCCGAAGCCGGGCTCGCCGGAGACAGGGGCTCGCGGCGTGACCGTCACGCTCGTGACAGAGAACGCGGCGGCGCTTCCGGCGGCCGCGAGCAGGATGAGCAGCGCGGCGGTGACCGCGATCGTCAGCCGGCGGGGAACGGGCTGCATGGGACCTCCTCCATGAACGCGAGATGCCTCGTGCCGAGACATCTCCTCCGGGACGGGATTCCCGGTTGGGCCAATGTGGCAAACACTGGTGTCTCGTCGCACGGTTCATGGCGCCGCGGCGTTCGCCGCTGTGTCCCATGCTCACCTTGGGCGATGGCCCGCCGGGCCCTCCCGGATCCGGCGCGTCCAGCGCCCGCGCGGGATCTGCGCGTCCTCAGCGGCGGTGCGTTCTCGGCTTGCGACAGCCCCGCACGGCGATGCGCGGACGTGCGTTGACCGTTCTGCCGTTCTGTCCATGGAAGGTCGCCGGCAGCCGCAGGACGCCTCGGCAGATGCTGCGCGTGAGCGCGAGTGCGCCGTAGGCGCCGCCCCGGAAGCGGAGCGTGAACTTCGTCAGCGGCAGGTCCGGGATGACACCGAACGTCGTCCCGATGCCGCCGTTGGCGCCGATGTTGACCGTGCCCACGAGCTGCAGCGCGACGGGCGAGCGGAACTGCACGACGATTCTCGGCAGTCCTCTCGTCTGGCGCACGAGGTAGACGGGTCCGGTCTCGGGGTCGCGCAGCAGCGGGCTGAGCGCGACGGCGGTCGCGATCTGGGAGCGCGGCCCGCATCTGCCGGCGGCGAACGCGTCGGGCGCGCAGGCGGCGTTCAGCGCGCGCGTGTTCGTCGCGATGCCGAGCGGCAGGCGCACGTGCGCGCTGCGGATCGTCGCGTCCGTGCCGCGCGACGTGATCACGGTCGTGAAAGGCGGGTGGTTGCCGACGCCGGTGGCGTGCCGCGCGCCGAGGTACGCGCTGATGCGCGGCGCGAAGCGCAGCTTGTCGCAGTCGTCGATCGTCAGCTTCGAGCTGATGTCGGCGTGCTCGGAGCCGATCGAGTCGAAGTGACCGAGTGCGGTCTTCGTCCCGCAGCTCGTCGGGTTGCGCATGAAGCCGGCGCGATCGATCCCCACCGTCAGCGTGCGGATCGCGAGCGGGATCCCGAGCTGCAGCGGTGGGATCGGGTCGCTGATGACGTGCAGGCCGCCGTCCGGGCGCAGCTGCAGCCGCGCGCCGACGATCACGACGCCGGCGTCGACCGGGCCGAGCTTCGCCGGCACCTTGATCGACAGGCCAGCCGGGTCGCCGGGGACCTTCGGCTTGGTCAGGAACACCTCGCCGGGCAGCGACGGCGGCTGCGTGCCCGACCCGTCGACCGAGACGACGTTCCCGAGCTTGCTCGACGCCGGGCAGCTCCCCGCGGCTGCGCTCGCGAGCGAGCACTGCACGAGCCCTCTCAGCGCGAGGCTCCCGACGAGCCCGGCCGGCAGGTCGTACGTCATGCGCCCGACGGGGATGTTGCGGTCGGGACGGTTTGCGACGAGCGTGAAGCGCCCGCCGCCGGCGCCGGCGTGCGCGTTCGAGACCACGGTCGACATCGACGGCTGGAAGATCCGCTGGCACGGCGCGCCTCTGCCGTCCCACGAGATCGCGAAGCTGCCCGACGACGGTGCGGTCGCGCCGCCCGACCAGGGCGTCGTGATGGCGGTGGCGGTATGCGTGCCGCACTCGGTCGGCGAGACGAGCGCCGACTGCGGCCCGCCGTGGAAGGTGAGCTTGAAGTCGGTGAACGCGATCTGCGGGAGCAGGTCGAAGACGGTCGTCACCTGGCCGGTCGTGAAGCTCGGGTGCACGTGCGCGGAGACCTTGATGTGCGCGCCGTAGAGCGGCACGTCGAGGAACAGGCGCAGCCGGTCGGTCGGCGTCTGGCTGCCGAAGTACGCCTTGCCGGGGAAGTCGCCGAGGATCGGCGAGACGAAGTCGATGTCGCCGACGGCCGAGGAGGCGGGGCATCTCGCCGCCACCGACGTGTCGCTCAGCGCGAACTGGGCGTCGGTGCAGGCGTCGAGCCGCGCGGCGAGCGCGGGGTTCAGCAGCAGGCTCGGCGGCAGCGTGACGGTCGTCGACTTGACGTGCGAGTTCACGCGCGGGATGTCGCTGCTGCCCGGCTGGACGTCGGTCGTCACGGTGGACGTGAAGTCGCTGATCGGCGGGTCGACGCTGATCCCGAGCGTCGTCGAGAACGGCTCGTTCGCGCAGTCGGTCGGCGTGTAGGAGCCGCTGTTCGCGCCGCTCGCGCCGCTGTAGGAGCTGGCCGTGACCGACACCGCGGCGGGGATGCACGCCGTCGGGTTCGTGAAGAACGATCTGGCGCCGACGTAGCCGAACAGCGTCTGCTGGATCCAGTCGGTGTGGACGTTCACGGTTGCCAGCGGCAAGCCGAGCGGTGCGAGATCAGCCGTGTTCGGCAGGCTCAGGGAGGCGGTCAGGCCGAGGTCGTGCGGGTCGACGCTGATCGGTGCGACGACCTTGATATGCGGGTTCGCGGCCGGCGGGGCGATGTCGATCCCGAACGCTGCCGGCGAGCCGGCGGGCGGGTCGATGTTGTAGATCGTCCCCGTCACCGAGCCGCCGAGCAGCGCGTTGACGAGCGCGTTGTCGGTCGTCAGGCCGGTGACGGCGGTGCCGATCGCGGAGCCGGCGGGGCAGCTCGACGCCGCCGTGCTGCTCGCGTCGAACTGCGCGGCCGTGCAGCGCTCGACGTGGTTCACATACGCGACGACGCCCGGCGCGAAGTGCACCTGGAGATCTCTCGCGGTGTCGGCGGTGTAGCTGCCCGAGTCGCTGAAGGTGATTCTCGCGACCAGATCCGGGTGCGCGCCGGCAGCCGTCGCGCCCGCGGGCGGCAGCGGTCCGGAGGAGGCGCTCGGCGTCGCCGTGACGTCGGTGATCGACAGCGCCCCGACGGCGGGCGCGACCAGCAGCATGAGCGACAGCGCGACGGCGAGAGCGACCAGGAAGCGCGCAGGGACGGACCGCATCGACATCCTCCTCGAGTCCATTCACCGCCCGATGGGGGCGGGCGTGGCCCAGCCATGCCCGCGTCCCGGCCATGGCAAACGGTCGCGTTTCCGCTCGGACCCGCCGGGAAGGAACGGCGGCAGGCGGCATCAATGGAGGGGACCGCACCTTTGAGGGAGGGGAGCGCTCCACGTGAGCCGTCACGCACGCCGTCTTTCGCTGAGCCTGATCGCCCTGCTCGCCGGGGCGGCGCTGGCGGTCGCCGTGCCCGGGCTGGCGCCGGGCGACGCCGCGCCGCCGGCGACCGGCAGCTTCACGGCGGTCGACCTCGCCTGGCAGGTCACCGGCGACGCGGCCAGCAGCAGCGTCACGATCGCGAAGGGCGGCACGGTCACGTTCGGCTATCCGGCGGGCAGAACGAGACACAACGCCGACTTCACAGGCGGCCCGATGCCCGCGTCCTGCACCCAGACGGCGGGCACGCAGGGCGGCACGCCGCCCCCGCTTCCGACCGTGCCGACCGCTGCCGGCTGGAGCGGCACGTGCAGGTTCGACACGCCGGGCACGTACGCGTTCCACTGCGACATGCACCCCACGCTGATGCACGGGACGATCGTCGTGGTCGACCCGAACGCGCCGCCTCCATCGACGACGACGAGATCGACGGGGACCACCAGCGTTCCGCCGCCGAGCAGGACCACGACCACGGCCGGCGGCGGCACGACGTCGCCGGGCGACACAACGCCGACCGGCACGACCGGCACGACCGGCACACCCGCGGGCAGAGCCGCGCCGCTGCGTGCGGGTGTGAGCATCGCGCACGTCCAGCGCGGCACGATCGTTCGCGGCGTCGCGATCGCGCCGGCCGCCGGGACGCGGATCGACGTCACGGCATTCGCGTCGAACCGCGTGCTCGGGACCAGGCGCCCGCGGCACGTCCGGCAGGTGCGCGTCGGCGCGCGGCGCGTTCGCGCGACTGCGGCCGGCAGGACGTCCTTCGGCCTGACGCTCGACGCGGCCGCGCGCAGCGCGCTGCGCCGCCGCCACAGCCTGACGATCGCACTGCGCGTGGTCGTCACGGCGCCCGGCGCGAGGGCGGTCCTCAGAACGGCGACCGTCGTCGTGCGCCTGCCGCTGTCGAAGCCGAAGCCCGCGCCGGGCGGCTACGCGTACTGACGCGTTACAGGTCCGGCTGGTATCTGCCGAACACGTCGCGCATCGCACCGCAGACCTCGCCCATCGAGGCGCGGTCCTTCAGCGCCTGGCGGATCGGCGGGAGCAGGTTCTCGCTGCCGGCCGCGGCGGTGCGCAGCTCCTCGAGGCGGGTGTCGACGAGCGCCTGGTCGCGGTTCGCCTTGAACGCCTTCAGGCGCTCGACCTGCTCGCGCTCGGACGCGGGGTCGACGCGCAGCAGGTCCGGCACCTCGAGCGCCTCGTCGACGTACTTGTTGACGCCGACGACGATGTCCTGCTCCTGCTTGTAGCGCTCCTGGTAGCCCCAGGCGGACTCCTCGATCTCGTTCTTGATGAAGGAGATCGCGTTGACCGAGCCGCCGAGCTCGTCGACCTTCGCGATCAGCTCGCTCGCGCGCTGCTCGATCTCGGCGGTCAGCGCCTCGACGTAGTAGGAGCCGGCGAACGGGTCGACGGTGTCGGCCGCGCCCGACTCGTGGCCGATGATCTGCTGCGTGCGCAGCGCGATCTTGGCGGCGCGCTCCGTCGGCAGCGCGAGCGCCTCGTCGTAGCCGTTCGTGTGCAGCGACTGCGTGCCGCCGCAGACGGCGGCGAAGCCCTGCAGCGCGACGCGCACGATGTTGTTTTCCGGCTGCTGGGCGGTCAGGGTGACGCCGCCGGTCTGCGTGTGGAAGCGCAGCTTGAGCGACTTGTCGCTCTGCGCGCCGAAGCGCTCGCGCATGATCTCGGCCCACATCTTGCGAGCGGCGCGGAACTTCGCGACCTCCTGGAAGACGTTGTTGTGGCCGTTGAAGAAGAACGCGAGGCGCGGCGCGAAGTCGTCGACCGCGAGGCCGGCGTCGACGGCGGCCTGCACGTAAGCGATCCCGGAGGAGAGCGTGAAGGCGACCTCCTGCACGGCGGAGCAGCCCTTCTCGCGGAAGTGGTAGCCGGAGATCGAGACGGTGTTCCATCTCGGCACGTTCGCCTTGCAGTAGGCGAACAGGTCCGTCGTGAGGCGCATCGAGCCCTCGGGCGGGTAGATGAAGTTCCCGCGCGCGACGTACTCCTTGATGATGTCGTTCTGCGTCGTGCCGCGCAGCTTCTCGGGCGCGACGCCCTGCTCCTCGCCGACGAGCTGGTAGAGCAGCAGCAGCACCGCGGCGGGCGCGTTGATCGTCATCGACGTCGAGACCTGGTCGAGCGGGATCCCGTCGAACGCGGTCCGCATGTCGTCGATCGTGTCGATCGCGACGCCGGTGCGGCCGACCTCGCCGAGGCAGCGCGAGTCGTCGGAGTCGAGGCCGAGCTGCGTCGGCAGGTCGAACGCCATCGAGAGACCGGTCGAGCCGTGCGCGAGCAGGTACTTGTAGCGTTCGTTCGACTCTCTGGCGGAGGCGTAGCCGGCGTACTGGCGCATCGTCCACAGCTGCTTGCGGTACATGTCGCGGTGGACGCCGCGCGTGTACGGGAAGTCGCCGGGCTCGCCGAGCTGGAGCTGCTCGGGGACGTCGTCCTCCGTGTACAGCGGCTGGATCTCGATGCCGGAGTCGGTGAAGTGGCGGGGATCGTCGGGCCCGACGATCGGGGCGACGAAGCGATGGTCCTCGGTGGCGCTCATGAGGCGACGAAGGTTACTTCGCGGGTCGTGGCGGTGGCGTGACGCGAGGAGGGTCGCCTATCTGTGCGTCGCGTACCCTGGGCGCGATGGTCGTGCGCGTCCGCCTCTTCGCCATGCTGCGCGAGCGCGCGGGCTCGAGCGAGCTGTCGCTCGAGCTGCCCGAGGGTGCGTGCGTGCGCGACGCGCTCGCGGCGGACGCGGTCGCGGCGCTGGCCGAGGGGCTGCCGCTCGTGATGGCGGTCAACCGCGAGTACGCCTCCGCGGACGCGCCGCTGTCGCCCGGCGACGAGCTTGCGCTGATCCCGCCGGTGTCGGGGGGAGCCGAGCCGCACGTCGCGCTGCGCGAGGGCCCGCTGTCGCTCGACGCGCTCGTCGCGCGCGTGCGCGACCCGCGCGCTGGGGCGGTCGTGACGTTCTCGGGCGTCACGCGCGAGGTGCCGTCGCTCGTGTACGAGGCCTACGCCGAGATGGCGCTCGTGCAGCTTCGCGTGGTCGTGGCGGAGGCGATCGCGCGGCACGGGCTGTGCGCCGCCGCCGCCGAGCATCGCGTCGGGACCGTGCCGCTGTCGGAGGCGTCGGTGCTCGTCGCCGTCTCCGCGCCGCACCGCGCCGAGGCGTTCGCCGGCGGCCGCGAGATCATCGACCGCCTGAAGGAGCTGGCCCCGATCTGGAAGCGCGAGGTCGAGGCGAACGGCGCCGCGACGTGGGTCCCCGGCACGGCGCCGCCGGCCGGCCCGGCCGCTCAGGCGTAGCGCAGCGTCTCCACGAGCAGCGGCTCGACCATCTCGCGCGGCCAGCGTGCGGCGATGCCGCGACTGGGCAGCGTCACGTTGAGCGTCCCCTGGTGCTCCAGCGTCTCGCGGGCACCGATGATCGTGACGCCGCTGGTGGTTCCGTCGGCGTCGAAGAAGACGACGGCGCCCTCCCGCGAGTCCTCGTCGTCGGCTGCCTGGTGCGGGGGGCCGACCATCAGATACAGGACGTCGCCTTGCTCGTAGTAGCTGTAGCGGTCGATCCCCGCGTCTCCCAGGATCAAGGGCGTGTCGAGCATGCGGATCGTCGTGGTCACAGTTGAACCTTTCGTCGGCCGAAGGCGGTGATGACCTCCGGCTGGGCTTGTGACCGCTTCGAGCACCTCGTCGATCAGGCGGAGCACCTCGGGGTGTCTCTCGCGCAGATGACTCCAGCCTGACGAGGTCAGGACGACTCGTCTACCCCAAGGGTCGTGTGTCTCGCACGGCCGCACCGGGGCGACGGTACGGCCGCAGACGCCGTGCGCAAGCGCTTACGCGACGACTGGTGCAGCGGCGCCGCAGAGCTGCGGCGCCGCGTGCGCGAGCTGCGTCAGACGGCACCGCCGGCGGCGGCGGGGGCGGTCGGGTCGGTGCCTTCGCCGCCGCCGCCGTGCTCGCGCGCGAGCCAGTCCTCGATGTCCATCGGGCGGTCGGCGAGCCGCTCGACGATGGTGAGCAGGTCGCCCATGGAGGAGACCTCCTCGACCTGCTCCTTGAGGAACCACTGCATGAACTGCTCGCTCTGGAAGTCGCCCTCCTCGCGCGCGATGCCGACGAGCGCGACGATCTGGTCGCTGACGCGCTTCTCCTGTGCGAGCGCGAGCGCGACGGGCGCGACGACGTCGGCGAAACCCGCCTCGGGCGCCGCGATCCCGGGGATCGTCACGTCCGCGTCGGCGTCGAGCAGGTATTGCACCATCATCATCGCGTGGTTGCGCTCCTCGAGCGCCTGCGCGTAGAAGAACGCGGCCAGCCGCGGGAGCGTCTCGGCGTCGTAGTAGACGGCGTTCGCGATGTACTGCTGGGAGGCCGCGAACTCGTAGGCGATCTGCTCGTTGAGGCGCTCGATGAAGCGGGTGGCGGCCATGCTGCTCCTCTGCTCGCTTGGTCGGGGAGGCGGACGGGACGGCCGATCGTAATGCAGGCCGGGCTGCAGAGCAGGCCGCTGCGGCGGGTATCCTCCGCAGCCATGCCAACCTGCCTCGTCACCGGCGGCGCCGGCTTCCTCGGCTCGCACCTCTGCGACGAGCTGCTGCGCCGTGGCCATCGCGTCATCTGCGTCGACAACCTCGAGACCGGGTCGCTGGCGAACATCGCGCACATCCGCGCGCCCGAGTTCGTCCACCTCAACGTCGACATCGTCGAGCCCTACCACGTCGACGAGCCGGTCGACTTCGTCTACCACCTCGCCTCGCCGGCGTCCCCGATCGACTACCTGCGGCTGCCGCTGCACACGCTGAAGGTCGGCTCCTACGGCACGCACCACACGCTCGGGCTCGCGAAGCGCCATCGCGCGCGCTTCCTGGTCGCCTCCACGAGCGAGGTCTACGGCGACCCGCAGGTGCATCCGCAGCCGGAGTCCTACTGGGGCCACGTCAACCCGATCGGGCCGCGCGGCGTCTACGACGAGGCGAAGCGCTACGCCGAGGCGCTCACGATGGCCTACCACCGCCAGCAGGGCGTCGACACGGCGATCATCCGCATCTTCAACACGTACGGCCCGCGCATGCGCCCGCACGACGGCCGCGCGATCCCGACGTTCCTGCGCCAGGCCTTGCAGGACAGGCCGATCACCGTCTTCGGCGACGGCTCGCAGACGCGCTCGTTCTGCTTCGTGTCCGACCTGATCCGCGGCATGATCGCGCTCGCCGAGTCGGGGTATCACCAGCCCGTGAATGTCGGCAACCCGAACGAGTTCACGCTGCTCGAGCTCGCCGAGGCGGTCGTCGCGGTGACCGGCTCGCGCTCGGAGATCGTCTTCGAGGCGCTCCCGACGGACGATCCGCAGGTGCGCCAGCCGGACATCTCGCTTGCGCGCGAGATCTTGAGCTGGCAGCCCGAGGTCGAGCTGCGCGAGGGCCTGCGCCGCACGATCGACGCGGCCGGCGTCGAGGCGCTCGTCGGCGCCGCGCAGTAGAACCCGACCCCTGCACCCGCAACTACGGCAGCGCGCTTCCGTTTGAAGCGCTGGAGGCAGACCGAAACCTGTGGCGAACGGCGCACTCGATCTCGATCAACGACAGGGGACCGCGCCGGCGGCGCTCCCCGAGCGCGACGTGCGCCGCAAGCGGCCCCCCGCGCTGTCGTTCCTGCTGCGGATGGCGACGCTGCGCCGCGCGCTGCGGGTGCTCTCGCTGCTGGCGCTCGACTTCGCCGGCGTGTGGGCCGCGCTGTTCACGGCGCTGCTGCTCAAAGCGCTGATCAAGGGCGGCTACGACCTCGGCCAGGCCGCGCACTTCGCCTCCGGGCAGACGAGCGACTCGCTCGCCTTCGCCTACCTGCTGACGGTGCTGCTGTTCGCGCGCTCGGACCTCTACGCCGAGCGCTCGCGCCGACCCGGCCTCACGCGCATCGTCGCCTCGCTGTTCCAGGTGATGGTCGTCGCGCTCGTGTTCTCGGTCGCGAGCGGCCACACGTTCTCGAGCTACTACATCTTCTACGCGTCGTTCGCGCTCGGGACGGTGACGGTCTCGCTGCTGCGCTGGACGCACACGCAGGTGACCGGCTGGATGCTGGCCTCGGCCGGCTACTCGCGCCGCACGCTGCTCGTCGGCAGCGGGCGCCACCTCGACCAGGTCGCGCACGCGCTCGCCGGCTCGCCGCAGGGCGGGATCGAGCCGATCGGCTACGTCTCGCTCACGCCGCGCCCCGACAACGGCCTGCGCTCGCTGGGGGAGCTGGCGGATCTGGCCGGCATCCTCGCCGAGCACCGCGTGCAGGACGTGGTCATCGCCGACCCGGCCTTCCCGCAGGCGCAGGCGGTCGAGCTGGTCGACACGTGCCACCGCCGCGGCGTCGAGGTGCACGTGGCGCCCTCGACGATGGGGATCCTGACGCAGCGCGCCGAATTCGTGCCGGGGCAGTCGCTGCCGCTGTTCACGCTCAAGCCGCCGGTGTTCGAGGGCGTCGACTTTGCGATGAAGCGCACGTTCGACGTGATCGGCGCGACGCTGCTGCTCGTCCTGCTGTCGCCGCTGCTGCTGGCGATCGCGCTGGCGGTGACGCTGTCCTCGCGCGGCCCGGTGCTGTTCCGCTCGGTGCGGCCGGGGATGGGGGGCGCGCCGTTCGACTGCCTCAAGTTCCGCACGATGCACGACGACGCCGAGGAGGCGCAGGCGGAGCTGGAGGCGCTCAACGAGATGGACGGCGCGCTGTTCAAGATCCGCGAGGACCCGCGCCTGACGCCGGTCGGCCGCCTGCTGCGTCGCTTCTCGCTCGACGAGCTGCCGCAGCTCGTGAACGTCGTGCGCGGCGACATGTCGCTCGTCGGTCCGCGGCCGCTGCCGCTGCGCGACTTCGAGCAGCTCGAGGAGTGGCACAAGAAGCGCTACCTCGTGCTGCCGGGTATCACCGGCCTGTGGCAGGTCTCCGGCCGCGCTGACCTCGACTTCGACGACCTCGTGCGGCTCGACTTCCTCTACCTCGAGCGTTGGTCGATCGCGCTCGACCTCGTCATCCTGCTGAAGACGATCCCCGCCGTGCTGATGCGGCGCGGCGCGTTCTGAGCGGGTCGCCGACCTACCGCGTCGCCGCCGCGACGCGCTGCTGCGCCTGCGCGTAGGCGCTCTGCGCCTCGGGCCCCTGCGGGTCGAGGTAGATCGCGGCGCCGAGCAGTCTCAGCGCGCGGCGGGCGTTCCCCTGGGCGAGCTCGAACTGGCCGAGCCACAGCCACGTCTCCGGGTTGGCCGGCTGCAGCCGCACGGCGCGCTGCAGCGTCGCCCGCGCTGCGGCGCGCTCGCCGAGCGCCGTCTGGGCGGCGGCGAGCGTCTGCAGCGGATCGACCGACAGCGGGTCGCGCGAGGCGGCGTCGCGCGCGTCGGCGATCGCCTGCTGCGGACGCCCGGTGCTCAGCTCGGTGAGGGCGGCATCGTCGGCGGAGACCGCGCGCTGCGGCTGCCACACCGCCCACGCGCCCGCGAGCCCGGCGACGAGCACGAGCGCGGCGAGCGCGACCCGGCCCCGCGCGGCGCGCCAGCCGGCCGACCCATGAGGGAGGGAGGCGTGCGCAGCCGGCGACTCGTCGGACGGCCCCCGCCCCGCGACCCACGCCGCGCACAGCAGGCCGACCAGCGCCGTGCCGGGGACGAACCAGGTCCAATCGACGGCGGAGTGAACGCCGAATGCGATCGCCGTCGTCGCGAGCGTGATCAGGCCGATCCGCTCGGGCGTGACCGGTCGGCGCGGACGCAGCTCCGGCCGGATGCGCGTGTCGCGCGTGCGCGCAAGCGTCATCAGCCACGCGCCCCAGCGGCGGCGCGGCCGCACGCCGGTCGCGCGCGCGGCGGCGCCGAACCATGCGATCAGCAGCGCGACGTTGATCGCCATGCCGATCAGGCCGAGGTCGGCGAGCGTCTGCGGCACGTAGCCGTGGGCGTGGCTTACGCGCAGGCGGTCGGGCTGGATCGGGCGGCGCGCCGTCGCGTAGCCGTCGGCGCCGACGCCGAGCCACGGCGCCTTGCGCCAGATCGTGAAGCCGTTGTCCCAGTAGCGCGCGCGCACCCCCCCGACGGAGGCGAGGCGGCTCGGGTCGTTCGGCGGCTGCTGCGCGTTCGGGTCGGTGAGCTGGTGCCAGTCGTGCGAGAGCGAGCCGGTCAGGCCGCGCTGCGAGGCGGCGAGCGCGCCGATGCCCGCGAGCGGCACGAGCGCGAGCGCCACCAGCAGCGCCGTCCCGAGCGCGCGGCGGCTCTGCGGCGAGAGCGTCGCGCGCGACATCGCGAACTCGAGCAGCAGCCCGGCGAGCACCAGCAGGATCAGCAATGCGAGCAGCAGCAGGCCGAGCGAATGGCCCGCGTCGGCGCGCACGTCGACCGGCGCGCCGTCCTTCGTCAGGCCGGCGTTCGCGAACGCCCACGCGCACACGACGATCGCGCCGACGCCGGCGGTCGCGAGCACCGCCAGTCCGCGCATGCGCAACGGCACGGCGGCGAACCAGCAGCCGATCGCGATCGCGGCCGCCAGCAGCGGCCCGCGCCCGTAGGACAGCAGCAGTGCGACGAGCAGCAGCCCGAGCGCGGGGACCGCGAGCGCCGACAGCGCCGCGTGCCCGTCGCGCCGGGCGCCGAGCCACAGGCAGCCGGGGATCCCCAGCGCCGCCATCAGGCCGACCGCGTTCCAGTAGTCGAACGGCGCGCGCAGACGCGCGTAGAGGTCGAGCGGGCTGATCGACGGGAAGACCTTCGCCAGCAGCGAGTAGCCGCACAGCACGACCGAGGCGAGCACCACCGCGCCGAGCACGGCCGCCCAGCGCGCCGGCGCGACGTGCACGAGCGCGACCGTCCCCGCGAAGGCGGCGAGGTAGGCGAGCGTGAGGTTCGCCGCCTGCCACGAGTCCGACGGCTCCACCGACCAGGCGATCGACAGCGCCGTCCAGATCGCGAGCGCGGCGAACAGCAGCAGCGTGACGCCGCCCCACACGCGCCGCTGCGGCGGGGCCACGAGGATCGCGAGCGCGACGCCTCCGGCGCCCAGCAGCACCAGGACGATCTCGACTGTCGTGGTGGGTGCGAGCGCCGAGCCGCCGCGCGCGACGAACGCGACGGCGATCAGCAGTGCTGCGAGCGCAAGCGTGACGAGCGCGTCGGCGTGAGCCGAGAGTGGGCCGCCCGAGCGGGGCGCCGGCCGCGCCGGCTCGGGCGCCCCCGCGCCCTCGCCCGCCCTAGGCGCGGCGAGCAGCGACGACACGACGTCCGATCGTCAGGGCGGCCGGCACGAGCGCCGCGATGCCGAGCAGCACGAGCAGCACGACCAGCGCCGTCGGGAGCCGGTGGGAGTCCTTCCCGATCGTCGGCAGCGTGCCGGGGGCGATTGCCGCGCCGGCCAGCGTGACAGGCCTCTCGGCGCCTGCCGGCGGCGGCGCGTTCTGGACGCGGGCCGCGGTGCCCGCGCCGCTCGCGCCGGAGCCGCCGCCCGGGTTCGTGCCGCCGGTCCCGCCGCCGCCCGCTCCGCCGCTGCCGCCGCCTGTCGCACCGTTCCCGCCGCCTCTGCCGCTGCCGGCCGAGGCGAGCAGCGCCTGTTGGATCGCATCGTGGCAGCCGGTGTACTCGCTCACGTCGCCCGGCAGGTTGTGCAGGGCGTGGTTGAGCTGCGCCTTCGGGTAGCTGCCCGTCAGCGCGCCCGTCGGCGAGTTCTCGCAGTCGTGCACGATGCGGTCGTCGGCCGAGTTGGCGAACGCCGTGGCGGCCGGAAGCGCGAGCAGCATGGCGCAGGCGAGGAGCGTGATGAGGATCTTCGGCGTGCGCATGGGGAGTGCGGCGTCCGCCGCGGGGGCGACAGGCGGGCCAACGCTAGCAAGGGGCGTGGATCGCGCTGCGGCAGCCATCGAAACGGGTTGGGGGGATCGAAGTTGCTGTGATCGCGCAGCGCGGAGGCCGAGAAGTCGCCGCGCTGGCGGCGGGAGCCCGGGACCGGGACGGCTCCCGCCGGCCAGGCCAGCGCGGCTACAGACGCCCCCCGACCCGAGGCGCGCTGGGCCGGGGGAGCGTCCTGTCTGGCAGCTACCCGCGGCTTCGCGCCGGGAAACGGCCCGTCAGCGCGCGTTCGTACGCGCCAACCGTTTGGAGGCCGCAGATCTCCCACGTGAACGCCTGCTCCACGGTGCTGCGGGCCTGCCGGCCGAGCGCCTCGCGGGCCGCGTCGTCGGCGAGCAGGCGGTCGATCGCGTCGGCGAGCGCCCGCGGGTCGCGCGGCGGGACCTGGAGCAGGCCGGGGCCGGCGGCGGCGATCTCGGCAGGGCCGTCCTCGCCCTCGCAGCCGATCGCCGGGACGCCGGCGGCCATCGCCTCGACGTAGGCGACGCCGAACGCCTCGTCGACGCTGGGGAGCACGAACAGGTCGGCTGCGGCGGCGCGCGCGCGGGCGGCGGCGGGCGGGAGCTGGCCGGCAAAGTCGACGCGGTCGCGCACGTCGCGCTGCGCGGCGAGCGCTTCGAGCGCCGCGCGCTCGGGGCCGTCGCCGACGATCTCGTAGCGCAGGCCCGGGTGTCTCGCGGCGAGCAGCGAGAGCGCCTCGATCGCGTCGGCGTGCCGCTTGCGCGCGACGAGGTGGCCGACGGTGACGAGCGTGCGGCGGCCGGTGTCGGGGGCTGGCCGGCTCGCCGGCTCGCCCGGCAGGTCGGTGCCGAGGTGGACGACGGTCGTCGCGCGCGCGCCGAGCGCCTGGCAGCGCGCCTCGGTGCCGGCGCTGTTGGCGAGCACGAGGCCGGCGTGCGCGAACGTGCGCTGCACGGTGCGCCGGGCGTAGGCGCTGCGCTGCGCGGTCGCGAGCACGTCGCCGCCGTGGACGGAGACGACGAGCGGAACGTCGCGCGCGGCGCGATGGACCGCGTCGCCGGCCGGCACCGCGTAGTGCGCGTGCACGAGGTCGAACGGGAACGCCGCTTGCAGCCGGCGCAGCGCGATACGCAGCGACGTCGCGGCGTAGGCGCCCCACGCGCCGTAGCTCCACGGGCGCGGCGGCGAGAGGTACGGGACGTACGCGATCTCGATGCCGTCGAGCTGCGCGCGGCGCGGCTGGCGCAGGGCGGCGCCGACGGCGCGCAGGTCGCCGCGCTTGAGCGCCGCGAGCGGCGGCAGCGGGCGGTGCAGCACGAGCACGCGCACGTCGGCGCCCGCGTCGCGCGCCGCCATCGCCTGGCGATGCGCCCACACGCCCAGCACCGGGTCCGCCGCGCGCGGGTAGTACTCGGCGACGATCGCGACGCGCATCGCCCGCTCACCAGCGCGCGTGCGTCGCGAGCGTCCGCTGCGCCTCGGCCGCGGTGACGTAGGGCCGCCGCGCGAGGAACGCCTGCGCCTCGGCCATCGCGTCGGCGCGGCGGTAGGAGTCGGCGATCGGGCGCATGACGTGGCGGATCGGGGTCGCGTCGATGACGCCGATCTTCCAGCCGCGCTCGCGCGCCACGGCCGCCCAGTGCGAGTCGAGCCCCCAGCCGGCCTGCAGCTCGGGGTAGGGCAGCAAGGTCGAGAACGTGTCGCGGTGGAACGCGCACACCGGCCCGATCTCGACGAAGCCCGTCTCGCGCACGACGCTGCCGCCGCGGCGGCGCGTGACGCGCCAGGCGGCGTGCGAGCGGCGGCGGTGCGCCGGCTGCGCGAGCTTGAGGTCGAAGTGCTCGGCGAGGAACAGGAAGTCGTCGAGGAAGCCGTGCGGCAGGGCGACGTCGTCGTCGAGCACGACCAGCCAGTCGCGGTCCGCGAGCGGATGCGCCGCGAGCAGGGCGTTGAGGTTCTCGAACTTGCCGCGCCCGCCGACGCCGCTCGTCGCGACCTCGACGCGGTGACGCGAGCGGGCCAGCTCCGCGCGCGCGGCGGCCATCAGGTTCGGCCGGTCCTCGCGCTCGATCCCGATCGCGAGCACGCTCAGGCTGTGCGGCGGGCGGCGGCGCGCGGCGCGCGCGAGGCGCAGCGGCTGCAGCGTCGCCCAGCGGCGCGCGTCGAGCAGCGCGTCCTCGGCGCGCGTGCGCACGCCGAGGCGGACGCCGCCGACGATCCCGCTCTCGCCGGAGGCCCAGTCGGTGGGGCCGGCGGATGCCAGGCGGTCGCTCATCGCGCGAGCGCCTCCCGTGCGCGGCCGAGCGCGTGGGCGGTGAGCGTGACGCCGTTGAGGCAGGCGCGTCGCAGTGTGTGCGCGGCGCAGGCGGCGACGAGCCGCACCTCGGCCGCGAGCGAGGGGGCGACGCCCTTGCGCACGTCCTGTCGGCGCGCGGCGCGGCCGCGGTGGTACTGCGCGCGGGCGAGCGCGCGCAGTGTGGCGTCAGCGCCGACGCGCCGGTGCTCGAGGCCGGCGGCGGCGACGTAGCGGACCCGGCCGCCGGTCGAGCGGTGGCGCTCCTGCCACTCCTCCTCGTCGCCGGCACCGACCGGGATCGACTCGTCGAAGCCGCCGATCGTCTCCAGCGCGGCTCTGCGGATCGCGAGGTTCGCGCTCCAGCCGACGGGGATGTCGACGTCGGCGGCGCCGTGGTCGAGCGTCGTGATCGGCGGCGTGTCGCGCCCGCACGAGCGCGGGCCGCCGCCCTCGATGTCGGCGCGGATCGGCCCGGCGAAGACGTCGCGCTCAGGCGTCGCGCGCGACGCCGCGAGCAGTGCGGGCAGCCACGTGCGCGGCGCCTCGACGTCGTCGTCGACGAAGATCACCAGCTCGCCGTGCGCCGCCTGCCAGCCGGCGTTGCGGGCGGCGTTGGGGCCGCGCGGCTCGGCGTGCGCGATCACGTGCGCTCCGCGCCGCTGCGCGACGACGACGCTCTCGGGGTCGAACCCGTCGACCACTACGACCACCTCCGCGCCGGCGTCCGCCGCCTGCGGCCCGAACGAGCGCAGCGCGACGTCGAGGTAGCCGGCGCGGTCGCGCGTGGGGACGACGATCGTGGCGGGCGGGGCGGCCACGCTATGCGCGGGTCGCAAGCTCCTGCTCGCGCAGCCACTCGACCGTGCGGGCGATCCCCTCGCGCACGCCGATCTGCGCCTCCCAGCCGAGCAGCGCTCTCGCCTTCTCGACCGACGGCCAGCGGCGCACGACGTCGACCTCGAAGGTCGGCAGGTGCTCCAGCGCGAACGCGGCCGGGTCCTCGCCGCACTCCTCCCAGATGATGCGCGCCGTCTCGGCGACGGTGAGCTCCTCGGAGGCGGAGATGTTGAAGTCCTCGTTGAGGCCGGCCGGCGACGACATCGCGACGACGATCCCGTCGGCGATGTCGTCGATGTGCGTGAGCGTGCGCGTCTGCGTGCCGTCGCCGAAGATCTGCAGCGGCCTTTGGCCGGACAGGACCTTCTTGATCACGTCGGGGACCATGTGTGCGATGCCCGGCTCGGGGTCCGGCATCTCGCCCGGTCCGTACGCGTTGAAGGGGCGGCAGATCGTGTACGGGAGACCGTGCTCGTCGTGCGCGGCGCGGCAGTAGACCTCACCGGTGAGCTTCGAGTAGCCGTAGGCGGACTGCGGCGTGGGGCAGTCGGGCAGGTGCGCCTCGGTCGTCGGGAACTCGAGCGCGCGCTCGAACACCATCGAGGAAGAGACGTACGTGAAGCGCTCGACGCCGAGGTCGAGCGCGGCGCGGAAGATCCCGTTGTAGAGGCCGTTGTTCATCTCCGTCAGCGTGTGCGGCAGCTTGTGGAAGTTGCCGATGCCGCCGACGATCGCGGCGAGGTGGATGACGAGCGGGCAGCCGTCCAGCGCCTGCGTGGCGACCTCGACGTCGCGCAGGTCGCCGGTGTGGATCTCGCACGACTCGCGCATCCACTGCGGCGCCTCCCGCTGGTCGGCGACGCGCACGTCGTAGCGCGGGTCGCCGAGCAGGCGGCGCACGACCGCGGCGCCGATCGTGCCGGCGCCGCCCGTCACGAGGACGCGCGTCAAGATCTCCGCACCTCCACGCCGAGCGGGATCAGCTCGTCCGCGAACGCGAACACCTGGCCGGAGCCGAGGTGGTTCCACGGGTCGACGACGAGCGCGTCGGGCGCGGCGAGCGCGCCGAGCGCGGCGCGCGTGGCGGCCGGCTCGAAGGCCGCGTGGTTGGCGGCCACGACGACGACGTTCGCCTCGTGCAGCGTCTCCTCGAGCGTCTGCGTCGGCGAGGCGACGAGCGGGTCGTGGACGGCGACGTCGGCCAGCTCGCGCTCGAGCAGGCGGACCAGCTTGTGCGCGAGCGAGTCGCGCTCGTCGTCGGTGTCGCCCTTGAAGGCGAGGCCGAGCACGGCGACCTTGCGGCCGTTGAGCGTCGCGTCGGGAGAGCGGCGCTTCATCCCCTGCACGAGGAAGTGGGGGACCGACTCGTTCACGCGCGAGACGGCCAGCAGCATGCCGGGCGCGTTCGAGCGCTCCTCGGAGAAGGTGAAGTCCTTGCGCAGGCAGGTGCCGGCGGTGAAGCCCGGCTGGGCGATCCCGCCGCGCGGGTAGTCGCGGTTGATCAGGTCGATCACCTCGAACACGTTCGCGCCGTACTGCTCGCAGTCCATCATCAGGAGGTTGGGGAGGGCGAACTGCGTGTAGCGAACGATGTTCGCCCAGATCTTCGCCAGCTCGGCCTGCACGGGCGTGGTCTGCACGATCGGCGCGTCGAAGGCCTCGAAGACCTGCGCGACGTGCTCGCCTGACTCCGATCCGCCGACCGCGCCGACGATGCACGGCAGCGTGTCGATCTCCTGCAGGAACTTGCCCGTCGCGATCCGCTCGGGCACGTGCGCGACGTGCACGTCGACGCCGGCGCGCAGGCCGCGCTGGCGCTCGAGGTAGCCGGCGACGAACTCGGTCGTGCCGGGCGCGACGGTCGAGCGCAGCACGATCGTGTGGCCGGGGCGCAGGTGCGGCAGCAGGTCGTCGAGCGCGGAGCGGATGTCGCGCATGTCGATCTCGATGTGGCTGAAGGAGGGCGTGCCGAGCGTGAGCACGATCGCGTCGGCCTGCGCGGCGTCGGCGACGCGCTCGGAGGTGGTCAGGCGGCCGCTCTTGTGGACGCACTCGATCAGCTCGTCCGTGCCCGTCTCCTGGAACGGCATGCGGCCGGCGGCGACGGCCTGCAGGCGCTCCGGGTCGTTGTCGATCCCGAGGACGGTGAGGCCGCGGTCGGCGAAGCTCAGCGCGAGCGGCAGCCCGACGCGGCCGAGGCCGACGATCGCGACGTCGGGGGAGACGTTTGCGCTGCTCATCGTGCTGTGGAGGCTATCGGTCGGGGTGGGCGCGACGCGGGGCGCATGCTGTGGGAACGGCCCGTGCGGGCGGGGGTTGCGGTTGGCGGGCGGCCCCGGGCGACGCCGAAGGCTCCTAACCTGCCAAATCCGGAACGCGATTCGCGATTTGACAGGATACGAAGACTTTATCCTGTCAAAAATGACTCTATAGGGTATGATTTGTCAGGATAATGCTCGCCCGGCGTCTTTACCCCACGATCGTCAGACGGCTCGCCCAGATGCCGGCCGTCGCGTTGCTCGGGCCTCGTCAGTCCGGCAAGACGACGCTCGCCAGAGAGATTGCGCGACAGCGCCCGGCGACCTACCTGGATCTCGAGTCGCCACGGCAGCGTCGGCGCATCGCCGACCCGGAGCTGTTCCTCGCCGATCACGTCGACGAGTTGGTCATCATCGACGAGGTCCAGCGTATGCCCGGCCTCTTCGAGGTGCTGCGCGGCGTGATCGACGAAGGCCGCGCGGAGGGTCGCGGCACCGGCCGCTTCCTGCTGCTCGGCTCGGCCTCGATCGACCTGCTGCGTCAGTCCGAGTCGCTCGCGGGGCGGATCTCCTACCTGGAGCTGACGCCGTTCGATGTGATCGAGGCATCGGATGGCGGCATCTCGCTCGACACCCTGTGGGTGCGCGGCGGCTTTCCCCCGAGCGCCCTGGCCGCCGACGACGACACGAGCGAAGTGTGGCGCGACGACTTCATCACCACCTACCTCGCACGCGACGTGCCCGAGCTCGGGTCGCGCGTACCCGCGACCACCCTGCGCAGGCTGTGGACGATGCTCGCCCATCAGCAGGGCGGGCTGCTCAACCTGTCGGCGCTGTCGCGGTCCCTGGAGATCAGAGGTACCACCGTCGCCGGCTACATCGACCTGCTCGTCGACCTGCTGCTCGTGCGCAGGCTCCCGCCGTGGACGTCGAACGCGGGCAAGCGCCTCGTCCGTTCCCCGAAGGTGTACGTGCGCGACAGCGGCATCGTCCACTCGCTGCTTGCGCTCCCCTCGAAGGACGCCCTCCTCGGTCATCCCGTCGTCGGTGCGAGCTGGGAGGGGTTTGCGATCGAGAACCTGCTGATGGCAGCGGGCGATCGGGTGGAAGCGAGCTTCTATCGCGCCCGTGGCGGCGCCGAGGTGGACCTCGTGCTGGCGTGGCGCGATGCCCGTCGCTGGCTCGTCGAGGTGAGACGCACGCTCGTGCCGAAGCTGCGTCGCGGGTTCACGTCGGCGTGGGAGGACGTGGAGCCGGAGCGCGGGTTCGTCGTCTATGCAGGAACCGACCGCTACCCGATTCGCAGACACGTCGAGGCGATCGGGCTGGTGGAGCTGTGTCGCGAGTTGGAGGCGCTGGCGCGCTGAGCGCTACCGGCGCGCGGCATCGCCGTGGCCGCGGCGATGCGTGGCCCACTGCCGCGCGAAGCCGGCGACGAAGCGCGGGTTGTGGCGCGCGTAGCGCTTCCACAGCCGTCTCGGCTCCTGCAGCAGGCGGAACAGCCACTCGAGCCCGCGGCGCTGCATCCAGGCGGGCGCCTGCGGGATCAGGCCGGCGTGGAAGTCGAACGCGGCGCCGACGCCGACCAGCACGGGCGCGTCGAGTCGCTCGCGCATCGCGGCCATCCACTTCTCCTGCTTCGGCACGCCGATCCCGACCCACACGACGTCGGGTCTGGCGGCGTTGATGCGCGCGGCGACCTCGTCCAGCTCCGCGTCCGACAGCTCGCGGAACGGCGGCGAGAAGCCGCCGGCGAGCTGCAGGCCCGGATGGCGGCCGAGGAGGTTGGCGGCGAGCTGAGCGAGCGAGCGGTCGTCGCGGCCGCCGTAGAGGTAGAAGCGCTGGCCGCTGCGCTCGGCGCGCGCGCAGGCGCGCGCCATCAGCTCGGGGCCGTAGACGCGCGCGTCGATGTCGTGGCCGAGCTTGCGCAGCGCCCACGCGAGCGGCTGCCCGTCGGGCACGGTGAAGGCCGCGCCGTCGACCGCTTCGCGCAGCGCCGCGTCGTCGCGCGATTCCATCACCGTGTGAACCGCGGCGACGCACAGGTACTCGCGCGCGCCGAGCTGCACGGCCGCGTCGATCCAGTCGAGCGTGCGCTCGTAGTCGGTGACGGCGAGCGGGACGCCGAGCACGGGCGCCTGGTCGACCGGCGGGAGGGCGGCGGGTGCGATGGCTTCGAAGGAGGACGTCGACATGGGCTGAGCGCTGAGAGCGGGGCTTCCGTCGACTACAACGGATCGGACGCCCGATGGTTGCGCTGTCGCCACCGGATCGCCGGTCCCGTTCCGGCATTCGGTGGAGCGAGAGTCTAGCCTCCGCCTGCGACGCCGCCACCGCGGCGCCCCTCCGATGAGCACGCCAGAGACCGATCCCGACGGCCACATCCTCACCGCGCCGGGCGCGGGCGGCAAGGCGATCCGCGGCGGTGCGGTGCGGGTCGTCGGCTTTGGCGCTGGGCTGCTGCTGACCGCCGTCGCGTCGATCTTCCTGCTGCGCCACCTGGGCGTCGTGCGCTTCGGCCAGTACACGACGGTGATCGCAATCGTGACGGTCGTGCAGGGACTCACCGACGCGGGGTTGACCGTCGTCGGGCAGCGCGTCTACGTGCATGCCGACCCGGACCGTCGTCGCACGCTCTTGGCCGACCTCGTCGGGATTCGCCTCGTGCTGACTCCCCTGGGGATCGCGATCGGCGTGCTGTTCGCGATCGTCTCCGGCTACCCCAACGCGCTCGTGACGGGGACGATCCTCGCCGGGGCCGGTGTCGTCCTCGCGGTCGTCGCGGCGGCGTTCGCGATGCCGCTCAGCGTCGAGCTGCGACTGGGCGCGGTCACCGCGATCGACTTCGTGCGCCAGCTCGTGATCGTCGCCGGCATCGTCGGGCTCGTCGTCGCCGGTGCGGGTCTGCTGCCGTTCTTCGCCGTCTATCTCGCGGGCGGCGTCGCCGCGGTCGCGGCCGCGCTCGCGTTCATCGGGACTGGCAGCTGGATCGCGCCGCGCTTCTCGTGGCGCGAGTGGAAGCCGCTGTTGAAGGAGGCGCTCCCGGTCGCGATGAGCCTGGTCGTGAACACCACCTACGTGCGTGCGCTCATCATCCTGTGCTCGCTGTTGGCCACGGCGGACCAGACCGGCCTGTTCGCGACCTCGTACCGCATCTCGGAGATCCTCCTGGGCGTGCCACAGATGATGCTGGGTGCCGCCTTCCCGATCATCGCGCACGCGCACGTGGCCGACGAGCGGCGGCTCGCGTATGTGCTGCAGCGGATGGGCGAGGCGGCGTTGCTGCTCGGCTTGGGTCTCGGCCTCGTGCTCGCCGTAGGCGCGAAGCCGATCGTTCTGCTGCTCGGCGGCAGCCAGTTCGAGGCCGCGGCGACTCCGCTGCGCATCCAGTCGATCGCGATCGCCGGGGCGTTCATGACGGGAGTGGGCACGACGGCGCTGATCGCGGTGCAACGCCAGCGTGCGCTGCTGCTCGTGAACGCGCTTGCGCTCGGGGTGGTGCTCGTGCTCGGCTTCGCGCTGATCCCGCATTGGGAGGCCGACGGCGCTGCGGTGGCCGCGAGCGTCGGCGAGGTCGTGCTGGCCGTTGCCGCGCTCGCGTTGCTGGCGCGCTCGCGCGCCGCCCTGCGACCAGATCTGCACTACGTCCCCAAGCTCGGATTGGCGGCTGCGCTGGGAGCGCTCTGCATCCTGCTGCCGATCCCCGACGTGCTTTCCACCGTGCTCGCGCTGCTCGTCTACGCGGGCGTCGCGCTGTTGCTGCGGGCGGTGCCGATGGAGCTGGTCGAGGCGTTGCTGCGACGCCGCGCGACGGTGGGCTAGGGTCCCGCGCGTGACCGCTGGCGCCCCCACGTCCTCGCGTCCGCACCGGGTCGTCCTGCTGCGCGGCAACTCCGCCAACATCCCGGAGCTGCGGACGTGGGAGGTGCTCGGGGACGGCTACGAGGTGACGGTGCTGGTGCCCGAGGCGAACGAGGCCGACGTCTCGGCGCTCGGCTTGACGCAGCTCCCGATCCGGACGGTCGGGGGCCGCATCCCCGGGGGCCGGGTCGGCGCGCTCGCGACGCGGGCGGTCGGCGAGCGCTACCTCGGTCTCGCCGACGCGCTCCGGGGGGCGGACGTGGTGCACGCGGCGGAGCTCGGCTTCTGGTTCTCGTGGCAGGCCGCGCGGCTGAAGCGCGAGCTCGACTTCAAGCTGGTGCTGACCGTGTGGGAGACGCTGCCGTTCGTCGACGCCTATCGCAACATGCGGACCCGCCGCTACCGGCGCGAGGTGCTGGCCGCGACCGACCGCTTCCTCCCGACGACCGCGCGCGCCCGCGACGCGCTCGTGCTCGAGGGCGCGGAGCCGGAGCGGATCGCGGTCGCGCCGCCCGGCATCGCGCTCGAGCGCTTCGCCGTCGCACAGCGTGCGGCGCCGCCGGTCGACGGTCGCCACCTGATCCTGTCGATCGGGCGGCTCGTGTGGGAGAAGGGGCATCAGGACCTGCTGCGCGCGGTCGCGCTGCTGCGGGCGCGCGGGCGCGACGACATGCGCGTGCTGATCGTCGGCGTCGGGCCCGAGGAGCGGCGCCTGCGCGGCGTGATCCGCGACCTGAGACTCGACGACGTCGTGGAGCTGCGCGGCTACGTGGACCACGACGAGCTGCCGCAGGTCTATGCGCAGGCGTCGTGCCTGGTGCTGGCCTCGCTGGCGATCCGCTACTGGGAGGAGCAGTTCGGTCTGGTGCTCGCAGAGGCGATGGCGGGACACGTGCCGGTCGTCGCGGCCGCCAGCGGAGCGATCCCCGAGGTCGTCGGCGACAGCGGCACGCTGTTCGGACCGGGAGACTGGGCCGGGCTCGCCGACGTGCTGGAGCGCGGCCCGCTCGCGGCGCCGCCGGCGACCCGGCGCGCGCCGGACGCGGCGCTGCTCGAGCGCTACTCGCGCGAGGCGCAGGCCGCGCGGTTGCGCGCCGCATACGAGGCCGTCCTCGCCAGCTAGCGGAAGCGGTCGTCGGGCGCCGTCGACAGCGTGCCGTCGCCGCCCCAGCGGCGCCGTGCTGACGCGTACAGGCGTCCGATCCAGCCGAGGCCGGGGACGTGGGCGGCCGCGTCGATCGTCGGCGCGAGCGCGTGGTGTGCCAGCGCCCGCCAGTGGGTCGCCCCCGCCGCGGCAGCCAGTGCCGTGCGCCTGCGGCCACGAACTTGCGCGAACGCCGGCGAGCGCCAGCCGACGTCCGCGAGCACCTGCCACGCGATCGCGAGCTGCGGAAGGCGCGCCTGCAGCCGCGAGACGCCGAACGTGCGCGCGATCTTGTCCGTGCTCGCGCTCGTGCCGCCGATCGCGCGGTCGACGTGGACGTCGTCGACGGTGACGACGGTGCCGAGCGCGGCGGCGCGACCCATCAGCAGCCAGTCGTTGCCGAGCGCGTTCGGCATCGGCAGCGCTGCACGCAGCACGTCCCCGCGCATCAGTCCGTACATGACGCCGTTGTCGTCGACCGTGCGGAAGTAGGCGCGGACGCGTGCGGCGGGAGCGTCCTCGCGGTGATCGTGCACCACGCCGACCGCGACCTGGCGCTCGCCGTCGAAGTAGCGGGCGCGGCCGTAGGCGACCGCGCAGCCGGGATCGGCACGCAGCAGCGCGAGGCAGCGCGCCACGTAGCCGGGGTCGAGCCAGTCGTCGTCGGCGAGCAGCATCGCGTACGCGCCGCGCAGCTCGCGACCGAGCAGGTTGAAGTTCGCCGTTGAGCCGTCGCGCGCCGTGTGGCGCAGGTAGCGGATGCGCGCGTCGGCGGCCGCCAGCCGCCGCACGAGCGCCTCGGTGCCGTCGGCGGAGGCCTGGTCGGAGACGACGATCTCGAGCGTCTGGTGCGTCTGCGCGAGCGCCGAGTGCAGCGCCCGCTCGAGCGTCGTGACCCGCTCGCAGGTGGGGATCCCGATGCTGACGAGGTCGTCTTCGGCGGACACGGTCACGGTGATGAGATCATGTGGCGGTGTCCGGTGCCTGCGTCGTGCATCTCGTGTGGGCACCGCTGGGCCTCGAGCCCCTGCGCCGCTTCGTGCGATCGTATCGGTCGCATCCGGCAGGCCGGCAGCACGCGCTGCTTGCGGTGTTCAACGGCTTCTCGGACGACGCGGCGCTCGGCGCGGCACGCGCCGAGCTGGCTTCCGTCGAGCACGCGCAGCTCGTGCTGCAGCGGCCGCTGCAGGACCTCGCCGCCTACCGCGCGGCTGCGGAGCACGCGGCGGACGCAGACGCTCTGTGCTTCCTCAACTCGCACAGCGAGCTGCTCGCGGATGGGTGGCTCGACCTGCTCGCGGACCGGCTGGCAGAGCCGCGGGTGGGGATCGTCGCCGCGACGGGCTCTCACGAGTCGTCGTTCAGCTCGGCGCCGCGTCCGCTGAAGCCGCTGCGACGCCGTCAGTTCCCGCCGTTCCCGAACCCGCACGTGCGCACGAACGCCTTCATGCTCGGCCGCGAGGGGATGCTCGCGCTCGACTGGAGCGTGAGCGCCCGCAAGGGCTCGGCCCACCGGCGCGAGAGCGGCTGGCAGGGCATCACGCGACAGCTGCTCGCGCGCGGGCTCGAGCCGCGCGTCGTCGGCCGCGACGGCCGCGGCTACGGGCTCGACGACTGGGCGGAGAGCGGGACGTTCCGCGCCGGCGAGCAGGCGAACCTGCTCGTCGCCGACAACCGCACGCGGCAGTACGACGAGGCGGACCCGGCGCGGCGCGCCGAGCTCGCGCGGATGGCGTGGGGCGAGGCGGCCGCGCTCAGCGCGCGACCCGCTCCAGCGTCGCGAGCGTGATCGCGGCGGTTCTGTCCCAGCTGAAGAGGCGGGCGCGCGCCCGCCCTCTCGCCGCCAGCTCGGCCCGCCGCTCGGGCGAGCGCAGCACGCGCTCCAGCGCGGCGGCGATGCTTTCCACGCTCGTCGGATCGGCGTACTCGACGGCGTCGCCGCCGACCTCGGGCAGCGACGAGACGTCGGACGTCACGACCGGCGCGCCGGCCGCCATCGCCTCCAGCACCGGCAACCCGAAGCCCTCGCCGAGCGACGGGTAGCAGAACGCGCCGCAGCGGCGATAGAGCTCGGCGAGGTCCGCGTCGGAGACGTAGCCGAGCCGCAGGCAGCGGTCGCCGAGCGAGTCGAGCGCGGCCGTCGTCTCGCCCGTCTCCCACCCGAGCCTGCCGACGACGGCGAGCGGATGCGCGGCCTGCAGCTCGACCGGCAGCGCGCGGTAGGCCGCGACGAGGCGCGGCAGGTTCTTGCGCGGCTCGAGCGTGCCGACCGCGAGCACGAAGCCGGGTTGCGGCAGGTTCGCGTCCGGCTCGGCGGCGCCTGCGTCCAGCGCGGCGGCGACGCCGAGCGGCGCGACGACGGTGCGGGAGCGCGTGTGCGGGAAGCGGGCGATCAATCCCGCCTCGGTGGCCTCGGAGATGCAGAGGACCGCGGCGGAGCGGCGCAGCGCCGGCGCGAGCGTCGCACGCTCGATCCAGCGCGAGCGGCGGCTGGGCCGCATCGACGCCTCGAACGCGACCATGTCGTACATCACGAGCACGCCGGGCGTGCGGCGCAGCATCCACAGCGTCAGGTACGAGTTGGTGGAGAGGAAGACGTCGCACGCGCGGCTGGCCGCTGCTGCCGCACGCACGTGCCACCACGGATCGGCGGACGAGATCGTGTCCCACACGAAGCGCTCGTCGAGCGGCGCGTCCCAGGCGGTCCGCGCGTAGCAGCGATACGTGTGCGGCTCGTCGCGCTGTGCGAGCGCCAGCAGCAGCTCGCGCACCAGGCGGCCGCGTCCCGCCGGCACCTCGACGGCGGCGCGCGCGTCGATCCCGATCGTCAGCGGACGGCTCGGCGGCTGCGTCGGGGCACCCATCGCGCGCGAAGCTTGTCAGACGCTCCCGCGCCGACGGCACCCGTCGCCCCCGTTCCATAGGCTCCAGCCCCATGTCATCCCCCAAGCGCGCACTCATCACCGGCATCACCGGACAGGACGGCTCCTACCTCGCGGAGCTGCTGCTCGACGAGGGCTACGAGGTGCACGGGATGGTGCGGCGGGCGTCGACGGAGAAGTTCGACCGGATCGAGCACCTGCGCGACCGCATCACCCTGCATCAGGGCGACCTGCTCGACCAGCGCTCGCTCGTCGACACGCTGCGCGCGGCGCGGCCGCAGGAGGTCTACAACCTCGCGGCGATGTCGTTCGTCGCGCTGTCGTGGGTCCAGCCGACGCTGACGGCCGACTTCACCGGCGTCGGCGTGACGCGCATGCTCGAGGCGCTGCGCGAGGCGTGCCCGGAGGCGCGCTTCTATCAGGCCTCCAGCTCGGAGATGTTCGGCAAGGTGCGCGAAGTTCCGCAGAGAGAGGACACGCCGCTCTACCCGCGCTCGCCCTACGGCGTCGCGAAGGTCTACGGCCACTTCATCACGATCAACTACCGCGAGTCCTACGACCTGCATGCGACGAGCGGGATCCTCTTCAACCACGAGTCGCCGCGCCGCGGGCTGGAGTTCGTGACGCGCAAGATCACGTGGCACGCCGCCGCGATCAAGCACGGGCTGCGCGACAGGCTGGCGCTCGGGAACCTCGACGCGAAGCGCGACTGGGGCTATGCGAAGGACTACGTCAGAGCGATGTGGCTGATGCTCCAGCAGGACACCGCGGAGGACTTCGTGATCGCCACCGGCGAGACGCACACGGTGCGCGAGTGCGTGCAGGTCGCGTTCGACGAGGCCGGCTTCTCCGACTGGGAGAGATACGTCGAGATCGACCCGCAGTTCCTGCGCCCCGCCGAGGTCGACCTGCTGATCGGCGATCCGACGAAGGCGCGGGAGCAGCTCGGCTGGGTTCCCGAGACGAGCTTCGAGGAGCTGATCCGGCTGATGACGCGGGCGGACCTGGAGCTGCTGGCGCCTTAGGCGCGGTCCTCGCGGAACGGGCTCGCCCGGCGCCAGGGCGCGCCGGGGGCGAGCACGGCGGCGTTGTCGGGCGGAACGCCCTCGGGGGCGAAGCGGCCGAGCAGGTAGACGTCGTGCGGGTGGCGAACCGCGAGGTGGTGCACCTGCACGCCCGCGCGGTCGAGCAGGCGCACGAGCGCTGCTGCGTCGAAGACGTGGTGGTGCAGCAGGCGTGTGTGCACGTTGTCGCGGCGCGCCTGCTCCCACTCCTGAGGCGGGGCCGGGTCGGCGTCGCGGGTGCGGTCGTGGAGGCGCAGCGTCTCGTCGAGATGGGAGAGATCGTCCTCGCCGGTGCCGCGCTCGAAGTCCTCGACGATGTGCGCGAGCGGCGTGACGGGGCGCCGGTGGTCGAACGTGCCGGCGCGGTGCGGCGCGACCATCAGCACCCATCCCTCCGGCGCGAGCACGCGCCGCCAGGCCACCAGCTCGGCGAGTGGGTTGGCGAAGTGCTCGATCACGTGGGAGCTGAGCACGACGTCGTACGAGTGCGCCGGCAGCCCCGTGAGCGCGCCGTCCTCGATCACGTGCAGGCGGCCGAGGTCGCGCCCGTCGGGCGCGTAGGGCGCCGTCGCGTCGAGCGCGTGCCATGCGGTCTCGGCGCTCCACTGCACGCCGTCGCAGCTCGCGAGCCGCTCGTAGACCGGGCAGAGCCCGGCCGCGCGGAAGCGGTCGGTGGGACCGCCGATCTCGAGGCCGCGCAGACCGCCGAGCGACGCGACGAACGCCTCCGGCAGCGGACGCCGGTGCCCGGCGAGGCGCCAGCGAGCGTTGACGGCCGCCTGCCTCAGGCTCATGTCGTTCGCTCGAGGCCGGCCACGCCGGCACCGTAGCGATGTCGCGCGGATCGAGTCGCTAGCGTTGCGGCGCGTGTCCACCGCCTGCCGCATCTGCGGCGCGCCCACTCACCCGTCGGCGCTGCTGGCGCCGCTGCCGTTCGCGACCTGCGACGACTGCGGGTTCAGCGGCCGCGAGGACCGCGTCGAGGACGACGTCCACGCGATCTACGAGAGCGGCGCGTACACCGAGGTGCGCCGCTTCGAGTACTCCGATCCGCGAACGCTGCGGGACCGGCGCCGGCAGGCGCGTGTGCGACTCGACTTCGTCGCCGCCCATGCGGTCGGCGGTCGGCTGCTCGACGTCGGCGCGGCCGGCGGCGTCTTCGTCGAGCAGGCGCTCGCGCGCGGCTACGACGCGGAGGGCGTCGAGCCGACGCCGGAGTTCGCCGCCTTCGCGCGCGAGTCGCTCGGCGTGCCGGTGCGGACGACCACGGTCGAGCAGGCGGGCCTCGACGACGAGGCGCTGGACGTGGCGACGATGTGGCACGTGCTGGAGCACGTGCCGGACCCGGTCGGCGTGCTCTCGCTGCTGCGCGGCGCTCTGCGTCGTGGCGGCGTCGTGGCGATCGAGGTGCCGAACGCCGCGGGGCACCTCGCGCGCTCGCAGGGCCGCGCGTGGGCGTCGCTGGAGCCCGACGTCCACGTGAACCAGTTCGGCCCCGGCAGTCTCGCCGCCGCGCTCGGGCGGGCGGGCTTCGAGGTCGTCGAGATCGGCACGGTGACGATCACCCCGTATCTGCCGCTCGCCGTGCGGCTCGAGCCCGGGCAGGTGGCGCATCGGCTGCGCGGCCTGTGGGCGCTGCGAACCCCGGCGACATCGCATCCCGACGGACACGAGCTGCTGCGGGCGGTCGGGCGGCGCCTGTAGCGAGGTGCGTCAGGGGCTCGCCAGCGCGCGCGCGTAGACGGCGGCCGTCTCGCGCGCGCAGCGCTCCCACGAGAACTGCGCCGCGCGGGCGAGGCCGGCGCTGCGCAGCCGCTCGCGCAGCGCGTCGTCGTCGAGCAGCCGCTCGATCGCCGCGCGGATCGCGGCCGGGTCGGCGGGGTCGAACAGCAGCGCCGCGTCGCCCGCGACCTCGGGCAGCGAGGCGCGGTCCGAGCAGGCGCACGGGACGCCGCGCGCCATCGCCTCCAGCACCGGCAGCCCGAAGCCCTCGTAGAAGGACGGGAAGACGTGCGCGGTGCACGCGCGCCACAGGCCCTCGACGTCCGCGCGCGGCAGCCAGCCGGGGAAGCGCACCTCTGCCTCCACGCCCGCTGTGCGCGCACGCTCGCGCAGCGCCGGCTCGTGCTCGGTCGCGTAGCCGGGGACGACGAGCACGGGGCGGCGCTCGGCCGAGATCCCGGCGAGCGCGTCGATCAGCCCCTCGACGTTCTTGTGCGGGCGCTTGGCGGCCAGGCTCAGCAGCAGCGGCCGCTCGCGCAGCTCCAGCCGCGCGCGCAGCTCCGCCTCCGGCGTGACAGGAGCGTCGGCCGGCGGCAGCGTCGTCGCGAGGTGCACGACGTCGATCCGCTCCGCCGGGAAGTCGATCTCGCGCACGACGTCGTCCTTCGTCGCCTGCGAGTCGGCGATCACGCGCCGCGACGCGTTCACCGCGGCCGGCACGAGCAGCCGCATGCCCAGCCCGCGCAGGCCGAAGTGCGCGTCCGGGACGACGGCGTAGTGGAGGTCGTGCACGGTCGTGACGCGCGGCGGGCCGCCGGCGATGCGCGCGGGACCGGTCGACGCGAGCGAGTGGACGAGGTCGGCGCCCAGCTCGCGCGCGAGCCGCGGCACGTGGCGCTGCTCGCCCCACACCCACTGCCGGCGGTCGCGTGCGTCGACCGGGGCGACGACCGAGCGGACGGCGCCGTTCCACGGCGCGTCGCGGTCGGCGGCGGCGACGCGGTTGACGATCGCGATCGGCTCCACGCCGTCGAGCGCCGCCAGCCGCGGCAGCAGCTCGCGCGCGTAGACCTCCATGCCGCCCGTCTCGCCGGGGACGAGGAAGACGAGGTTGAGCGCGACGCGCATGCTCACGCGCCGGGCGCGCCGCCGAGCCGCGCCACGTCGGCCTCGACCATCTCGGCGACGAGCTGCTCGAACGATGTGCGCGGCTGCCAGCCGAGCAGCGTGCGGGCGCGCGACGGGTCGCCAATGGGCGGCCACTGCTCCGGCGGGCGCACGAACGCCGGGTCGACCTGCACGCGGTCGCGGCCGTCGGGCAGCAGCCGCTGCACGCCGGCGGCCGCGAACGCCGCGTCGACCAGCTCGCCGACGGTGCGCCCCTCGCCCGAGGCGAAGACGTAGTCGCTCGGCTCGTCGTGGCGCAGCGCGAGCGACATCCCCTCGACGACGTCGCGCGCGTGCGACCAGTCGCGCACCGCGTCGAGCGAGCCGAGCGTCAGCGTCTCCGCGCGCCCGGCCGCGATCGCGGCCACGCCCGCGCTCACCTTGCGCGGCAGGAAGCGCTCCGGCCGCCGCGGCGACTCGTGGTTGTACGTGATCGCCGAGACGAGGAAACGGCCGTGGTGCGCGCGCAGCGTCCCGACGAGCCCGTGCGCGGCGAGCTTCGCGACGCCGTAGGGGCTGCGCGGGCGCATCGGCGAGGTCTCCGACTGCGGCGAGACGCCGGCGTCGCCGAAGATCTCGCTCGACGTCACGACGAGCACGCGCACGTCGTCGCGCAGGGCCCCGGCGGCGGCGAGCAGCGTCGCGGTGCCGCCGGCGATCGCCGCCATCGCCTCGGTCGGGTCCTCCCACGAGTCGGGCACGAACGTCGGCGCGGCGAGGTGGTAGATCTCGTCGGGCTGCGCCTCGTGCACCGCGCGGCGGATCGATCCCGGGTCGAGCAGGTCGAGCGGCAGCACCGGCACGCGCCCGTCGAGCAGGTCGAGCCCGGCGCGCTCGAACGCGCCCTCCGGCTCGCGCGCCGCGCCGATCACCTCGTCGCCGCCGGCCAGCAGCCGCTCGGCGAGGTAGCCGCCGTCCTGCCCGGTCACGCCGGTGATCAGCACGCGCCGCCGGCTCACGCCGCCACCGCCTCGCGCCCGTACGCCGCCAGCACGGTCTCCAGCGAGTGCTCGAGCGAGAGCCGCTGCGCGTTGCGGCCGAACCACGCGGCGGTCGCCGAGCGCAGCGCCGGTCCCGCCTCCCACACGCGCAGGATCGCCGCCGCGAGATCCTCCGGCGCGGCGCTCGCGGCGACGAAGCCGTTCTCGCCGTCGTCCACCAGCTCGGTCGCGGCGTTGTCCTCGCCGGCGACGACGACGCTCGGCGTGCCGGCGGCGGCTGCCTCGACGACGACGAGCCCGTAGCCCTCGCGCGCGGACGGCAGCACCATGCAGAGCGCGGTCCGCAGCGCCTCCTCGATCTGCGCGTGCGCGACGAAGCCCGGCGCCGCGACCGCGTCGCCGAGCCCCAGCCGCTCGATCTCGGCCAGCAGGCGCGGGCGCTCGGGGCCGTCGCCGTAGACCTCCATGCGCAGCTCCGGGGCCGTCGTGCGCGCCTGCGCAAATGCCGGCAGCAGCGCCGGCACGCGCTTCTCCGGGATGTGCCGGCCGGCGAACACGACGACCGGGCGAGCGTCTGCGGGCTGCGGCGCCTCCAGCGACCCGACGTACTCGCCGGTCAGGACGACCGGCTCGCCGCGCAGCCCCTCGTCGCGCAGGCGCGCCGCGTGCAGCCGTGAGAAGCAGAACGCGCGCTGGGGCACGCGCGCGCAGCACCGCTGCACGAACGCGCCGACCGTGCCGCCGGCGCGCCCGAGATAGGCGCGCCAGTACGCGCGCGACCACACCTCGTGCCAGTCGACGACGATCGCGTAGCGGCCCAGCGGCCGCGCGGCCGCGGCGGCGAGCAGCGAGAAGTAGGGGAACGAGGCCGTGTGGACCGCGTCGTAGCGGCGGCCGTGGCGCAGCAGGTGCCACAGCACGCCGAGCCCGAACACGAGCGGCGGCAGGATCCGCCGCCGGCCGCTCGCGTCGCTGACGTACAGCGGCATCCGCGGGCCGACGATCCGCACGTCCACCCCCGCCACGCCGGGGTCCGCACCGCGGTCCCATTGGCGCAGCGTCAGGTACGTCACCTCATGCCCGTCTGCGGCCAACCGCTCTCCGAGGTTGCGGTACCAGCGCTCGGCGCCGCCGACCGTGTGCGGGAAGAGGCAGTCGTAGACGAGGCAGACGCGCACGCGGGCGGAAGGTTCGCACAGCCGCCAGGCGGGTATCGCACGGCCGATCCGGCAGGACGATGCAATAGCATCGCCGCTGCGAAAGCGCGCGACTTTCCCGTGACGCGCACGTTGCAGCGAACAGTGGCGGGAGCACGGTCTCGCCTCTTCCCATGAGCACGACCGAGAACACGATCACGGCTCCACCGGGTCCCGCCCGCCCCGTAACGGACCGCCCGCTGGTGTCCGTCGTGATCCCGTGCCTCAACGAGGCGGAGAACATCGAGGCGTGCGTCGCGCAGGCGCGCGCGGCGCTCGAGCGCAACGGCATCTCCGGCGAGGTGCTCGTCGCCGACAACGACTCCGACGACGGCAGTCCCGCGCTCGCGGAGGCGGCCGGCGCGCGCGTCGTGCACGAGCCGCGCCGCGGCTACGGCAGCGCCTACCTCGCGGGGTTCGCCGCCGCGCGCGGCGAATTCATCGTGATGGGCGACGCCGACCTCACGTACGACTTCGACGAGATCCCGAGATTCGTCGCTGAGCTGCAGGACGGCGCCGACATGGTGATCGGCGACCGCATGGAGAACATCCACCCGGGCGCGATGCCGTGGCTGCACCGCTACATCGGCAACCCGCTGCTGTCGGGCTTCCTCAACCTGCTGTTCAGAACCGGCATCAGCGACGCGCACTGCGGCATGCGCGCGCTGCGCACCGACACGCTGGCGCAGCTCGACCTGCGCACGACCGGGATGGAGTTCGCCTCCGAGATGGTCATCCGGGCGGCGAAGGAGGACCTCGACATCCGGCAGTTCCCGATCGAGTACCACCCGCGCGGCGGCGAGTCGAAGCTGTCGAGCTTCCGCGACGGCTGGCGGCACCTGCGCTTCCTGCTCGTCCACTCGCCGAACCACCTGTTCATCCTGCCGGGCGCGCTGATGGCGCTGCTCGGCGCGCTCGTCTCCGCGCTCGTGCTCGCGCACGTGGACGTGCTCGGCCGCCAGTGGGACCTGCACGCGCTGATGGGAGGTGCGCTGCTGATGATCGTCGGCACGCAGGTCGTCGCGCTCGGGCTGTGCGCCCACGCGTACGGCACCTACTTCATGAACGAGCGCGACCCCTGGTTCGACCGCATGCGCGGCCGCTACAGACTCGAGCACGGCCTGTTGCTCGGCGGCGCCGTCGTGCTCGCCGGGCTCGGGATCGGCGTCGGGATCGCCGTCGACTGGATCAGCCGCGGCTTCGGCTCGCTCGGGCAGGAGCGCCTCGCGATCCTCGCGCTCACGCTCGTGATCGTCGGCATCCAGATCTTCTTCTCGTCGTTCCTGCTGAGCATCCTCGGCCTGCGGCGCAGCGACTGACGTCCCGCACGTGACGTTCCTGCTCGCGGTCCTCGTCTTCCCGCTGCTGCTGGCTGCGTTGTCGCTCGGCGTCGGCCTGCTGGTGCAGCGGCTCGCCGGGGGCGAGCTCCCGGCGCTGCTGCTCGTCCCGCTCGGCTTCGCGGGGATCGTCGGCGCCTCGCAGCTGACGACCTGGTCGGGCGTCACGGCGCCGCTGACGCCGGCGGTGCTCGTCGTGCTCGCGCTCGCCGGCTTCGCGCTCGGCCGGCGCGAGGCGGCGGCGCGCTGGGCCGGGCGGCGAAGCGGCTGGTGGTGGGGCTGGGCGGCGGGGATCGCCGCGTACCTGACGGCGGCCGCGCCGGTGATCCTCACTGGGCACGTCACGTTCCCGGGCTACCTGCTCGACACGACCGGCGCGATCCAGCTGCTGGGCGCCGAGCGGCTGATCACCGAGGGCCACAGCTTCACGATCCCCGGCTCGGGCAGCGGCCTCGTGCTCGCCGGCTTCTTCGGCACCGGCTACCCGTCGGGCGGCCACACCGCGCTCGCCGGCGTCGGGCGGCTCGTCGGCGTCGACCTGATCTGGCTGTACGCGCCGTACCTCGCGACGCTGCTCGGCTTCGCGGCGCTGTCGCTGACCTTCCTGGCGCGCCGCGCCGGCCTCGAGCGCGCCGCGGCCGCGATCGCCGGATTCCTCGCGGCCGTGCCGGCGCTCGTCTACGCCTACATGCTGCAGGGTTCGATCAAGGAGATCGCGCTGCTGCCGACGCTGATGCTGCTCGGTGCGCTGATCGCGCTCGCGCGCGAGACGGCGAGCGGCGCCCCACGCGCGTTGATCCCGCTCGGCGTCGCCGGCGCGGCCGGCTGGGCGACGATCGGCCTCGCCTTCACGCCGTGGTTGGCGCTCGCGGCGGTTGCGATCCTCGCGCTCGGCTGGGGTGCGTTGCCCGGCGACCGCCGCGCGCGTGTGCGGACGGTCGCGCTCGGCGCGCTCGCGGCCGGCGCGGCGCTCGTGCTGCTGGCGCTGCCGACCGTCGCCGCGTTCAAGACGTCGCTCGACCAGGCCACCAACGTCACCAACTCCAACGCCGCTGCCGCCGCCGACCCCGGCAACCTGCTGCGCCCGCTCTTGAAGGTGCAGGCGCTGGGCGTGTGGCTCGGCTCGTCGCACCGCGGCGATCCCGAGCACCTGACGCAGACCTACCTGCTGATCGGCGTCGTCGCCGTCGCGATCGCGCTCGGGCTCGTGTGGCTGCTGCGCCGCCGCAACTGGGCGCTGCTCGCCGTCGTCGCGGTCTCGGTGATCGTGTGGCTCGTGCTGACGCCGCGCGCGACGACGTGGACGGCCGCGAAGCTGCTGGTGCTGCTGTCGCCGATGGCGGTGCTCGTCGCCTGCGTCGGCGCGTTCGGGCGGCTCGGGCTGCGGCGGCTCGACGGGCTGCTGCTCGGCGCGGCGATCGCGGTCGGCGTGCTCGCCTCCGACGCGTACCTCTACCACTACACGACGATGGCGCCGCAGCAGCGCTTCGACGAGCTGCGCCAGATCGACGCGCGCTTCGCCGGGAAGGGCCCGACGCTCACGCCCGACTTCGACGAGTACACGCTCGACCTGCTGCGCGACATGGCGCCGGACGGGCCTGGCAACGCTCGCCGCGTGCGGCCGTGGACCCGGATCGACGGCCAGTTCATCGGCTATGGGCAGACGACGGACGTCGATGCGCTCGACTCGCGGCTCGTGGACCAGATGGCGACGATCGTCGTGCGCCGCTCGCCGTTCAAGAGCCGCCCGCCCGGCGACTTCGTGCTTGCCTGGCGCGGCTCGGACTACGAGGTGTGGAAGCGCACGTCCGCCCCCGCGCCGCGCCAGCATCTCGCGCTCGGCGAGGGGACACAGCCCGGCGGCGCCGCCTCGTGCTCCGCACTGCGGACGCTCGCGCAGCGAGGCCGCGCCGACGGCGCCGTGCGGCTGCGGTTCGCGCCGCGCGCGCCGAACGTCGGGCCGTCGTCGCTCAGACGCGTGCAGCGCTCGACGCTCGCCAGCTTGTCACTCGACGGTTCGTCGATCAGCTTCGGTGGGCCCGGCTTCGTGACCGCACGCGTGCGGGTGCCGCGCGCCGGCGGCTACCGCCTGTGGGTGCAGGGCGATGCCGGCCGTGCGCTGCGCGCCTCGGTCGACGGACGGTCGCTCGGATCGGTAGCGAACGACAGCGGCGGTCAGGGCAACGTGCTGCGCTTCGGCACGGTGTCGCTGAGCGTCGGTCGGCACGTGCTGCGGATCTCACGCGGCGGTGGCGGCCCCGCGCCCGGCGACGCCGCACCGGCGAGCATCAGCGCGCTCGCGTTGGAGCCGCTCGCCGACGAGAGCCATCCTGTCGAGAGCGTCGCGATCGGGGACTGGCGCACGCTGTGCGGGCGTCAGCTCGACTGGGTCGAGACGGTCTGAGCGACGCGAGGTTTCGCCCTACGGCGATCGCAAGCGATCGCCTGCGGGCGACGTCACACCGGTCGGCTCGCGCTCGCGCAGCGCGTGCCGCAACCCCGCCTCGACCTCGTCGGTTGCGACGTCCCAGGTGTGCGAGGCGACGAACTCGATCCCGGCGCGCGAGCGGCGCTCCCACTCCGCGGGGTCGTCGAGCAGCCGCTCGATCGTCGTCGCGAGCGCGACCGGGTCGAGCGGCGCGAGCGCGAGCGGACCGTCGGCGCCGAAGATCGACTCGGCGCTCACGCCTTCGAGCTCGACGCACGGCAGCCCGCACGCGAGCATCTCCTTCGGCATCAGCGAGAAGTTCGTCAGCGACAGGCACAGCCCGACCGTCGCCTCGTTGTAGAGCGCCGCCAGCTGCGGAGCGCTCAGCACGTCGCAGTGCTCGTAGGGGAACGAAGTCCGCGGCGGCCGGTCGGTCCCGAACAGGACGATGCGCGTCTCGGGCCGGCGGCGGTGCAGCTCGGCGAGCGCGAGCAGCCCGACCGGCACGGCGCGACGGTCGGTCGAATGGCGTGCGTAGTAGACGATCGTGTCGCGCCGCCGCGCGAGGTCCGCGCGCGGCGCGTAGATCGCGTGGTCGACGCCGAGCTGGAAGGCGTCCGCGGAGGCGCCGTAGCGCTCAGCGACGAGGTCGCGCAGCCACGGGCTGGCGGCGACGCAGTGCAGCCCGTGGCGGTAGGTGTCCTCCGCCAAGCGCTCCTCGGTCGAGGTCGGGAAGAACTCCGGCTCGTGGTCGTTGACGATGTAGGCGCGGGCACGGCAGCCGTCGAGCAGCAGCGCCGGATGGACCGTCTGCCAGCCGGTCGCCATGACGACATCGGCGCCGTGCCAGTCGGCGAAGCCTTTGTATACGGGCCCGTCGAACGGAGCGAACCACTCGCCGATCTCCCGGCGCAGCACCGACGGCCAGCGGTCGTCCGCCTCGCCTTGTTCGTCGACGATCCATACGCTGCAGACGTGGCCGCGTTGCTCGAGCCGCGACAGCAGCTGGAAGAGCGTGTTGTGCCCGCCGCTTCCACGGCGCCACGGCGGCACGACCATCGCCAGCCGCAGCCGCTTGCGCTCCGCCATCCCCGGAAGCGGGGCGAGCAGGGGCGCGGGGCCGTCACGCAGCACGCGCGCCGCTTCGGCGTAGCGGTCGTCGGAGCGCTGCGCGGAGATCGCGCGGCCGATCGGCGCTTCCGCTGCGCCCATCGGGCCGGACGCGCCGTCGTCGCGCCGCTCGAGCGACAGCCGCTCGCGCACGCCGGCCGGCAGCCGCTCCGCGCGCGAGCCGAGCGCGGAGAAGACGCGGCGGCCGCCGTGGTGGACGGTCGCGCGCGCCGCCCAGCGCGCGCGCTCGCCTGCCGGCGCGCCGCGCTCGCGCAGCCAGCGCAGGTCCGCCGCCGTCTCGGCGCGCACGGTGCGCAGTGCGCCGAGCGGATGGAACGCCTCGACGTGGCCGGTCGTCGCGCGCAGGCCGCGGTACTCGTCGAAGTAGCGGCGCATGAACTCGAGCGCGCCGTAGTCGTGCGCGTGCAGCACGGCCGCAGCCGGCACGTACGCCTTCAGCCAGCCGGTGGCGAGCAGGTCGCGGCCGAACGCCTGGTCCTCGGAGTAGGGCACGTCGCGGAAGCGGATCTGCTCCCACGCCTCGCGCCGGTAGGCGGCGTTGACGTTCGACAGGAACGGCTCGTCGCCAGCGCGCTGCAGCGCCGGGTCGCCGTCGTCCGTGGCGAAGCCGTCGAAGTGCCGCTCCAGTTCGCGCGCGATCATCGGACTCGTGTCCTCGCGCGGCAGGTGCGGGCCGAAGACGGCGCCGACGCGCTCGTCGAGCGCGAAGCCGGCGCGCACGCCCTCGAGCCAGCCGGGGACCGGCGTCGCGTCCTGCGTCAGGAAGCAGATCAGCTCGCCGCTCGTGCGCTCGGCGCCGAGGTTGCGCGTCCGGCCGTGGCCGAACTCGTGCGGCTCGATCTCCAGCACCGTCACGCCGTCGGCTGCGCGCGCGATCTCGACGGAGCGGTCGCTCGAGCCCGAGTCGATCACGAGCACCTCCTCGGCGCCCTCGCGCGCGAGGGCGGCCAGCAGCTCGCCGAGGTAGCGCTCGCCGTCCTTGACGGGGATGACGACGGAGACGCCGCTCACGAGGCGCGTGTGAGCGTCCGCTTGACCTTCTTCATCCCGCGCAGCACCCAGCGCACGCCGCGCACCATGGCGCGGAACTCGGCGGCGCCCGGTCGCTGCATCAGCGCGTTGAGGTCGAGGTGCCAGCGGTCGAGCCAGTACGTGCGCTCCTGCGCCGTCGCGACCGCGCGCTCGGCGCGCTCGGCCTGGGCGACGAGCTCCGCCTCGAGCGCGCCGACACGTGCGCGCAGCCGTTCGATCTCCGCCTGCTGATCGGTGTCGGTCATGCTCCCCGCGCTCACAGGTGCTCCGCGATCCGAGGGGCCTCGCGGTGGAAGAACCAAAGTCCGAGCGCGAACATCGCGGCGATGATGGCCAGCGGGATCAGCAGTCGGACGGTTCCGCCGGCCGCCGCCGCGGCGCTCGGCGCACCGCTGTCGACGAACGCGTACCGCGCCTGCGTGAGGATCGTCGCGATCGGGTTCAGCGTCACGAGCGCGTGCTGCCACTTGATGCCGGCCTTCGTCCCGACGAGCGTCGCGACGTAGATGATCGGCGAGCCGTAGAAGAGGATCTGCTGGAGCACCTCCCAGATCGGCTGGATGTCGCGGAAGCGCACGTAGAGCGCCGACAGCAGCATCCCGATGCCGACGGCGAGCGTCGCCATCAGGGCCATCAGCGGCAGCAGCTCGAGCCACGTCCAGCGCACCTCGACGCCGGACGCGAACGCGAACGCCAGCACCGCAACGAAGTTCGTGCCGAGGTTGAACAGCGCCGTCAGTGCGACCGACAGCGGGATCACGAGACGCGGGAAGCGCATCTTGCGCAGCAGTCCCTCGCGCGCGAGCAGGCACTGCACGCAGCCGCCGGTCGTCTCGGTGAAGAACGTCCACGTGACGATCGAGCTGAGCAGGTAGACGGGATAGTGCGGGATCCCCTTGTTCAGGCCCAACAGGCGCGTGAACGCGATGTACAGCACCCCGAAGAACAGCAGCGGCCGCGCCAGCGACCAGAAGTACCCGAGCACCGAGCCGAAGTAGCGCAGCTTGAAGTCGGTCGCGGCGAGCGTGAGCGTGAGGTTCCAGAAGCGCCGCAGGTCGTCGCCGAAGGCGGACGGCCCGTAGTTGCGGCGATCCGCGACGACGGTCGGGTCGGCGACGCTCATGCGCGCGTCACCTCGAACGTGTGCGGCAGGTTCGTCACGCCGCCGGTGTAGAACCAGCCGTGCACGATGAGCTGGGCGAGGTCGGCGCGCAGGTCGAGCGCGTCCGCGCCCAGCCCCGGCCGCGCGATCGAGGGCGTCACGCTGTACGTGCCGGCGACGAGCCAGTTGTGGAACTCGAGCCGCACGACGACGCGGTCCTCGGGCGCGAAGGAGCCGGTCGGTCCGTGCAGCAGGTCGGTCGTGGCGGCGAAGATCGCGGTGCCGACCTCGTTGCGCAGCGTGAAGCCGAAGACCGGATCCTCGACCGCCTCGTTGAAGCGCGCCTCGAGGCACATGCGGCAGACCTCCCCGTGCCCCAGCTCGACGATCGGCTCGCCCTGGTCGTTCTCGAACCACGCGGCGAGCACCTCCGCGGTGCGATCTCCGAAACGCTCCTCGGCCTCTCTGGCGAGGTGGGTGACGGAGCGGCCGAAGTTCAGCTCGTTGTAGCGGTGCGCGACCTTCGTCGGGTCGCCCAGTTCGACCATCTTGCCCTTGTCGATCAGCATCGCGCGGTCGCAGAAACGCTCGACGGCGCTCATGTCGTGCGTGACGAAGAGGATCGTGCGCCCCTCCTCCTTGAGGCGGTGGAACTCGGCGAAGCACTTCTGCTGGAAGGACGCGTCACCGACTGCCAGCACCTCGTCGATCAGCAGCACCTCGGCGTCGACCTGGATCGCCACCGAGAAGGCGAGCCGCACCGTCATGCCGGAGGAGTAGTTCTTGAGCTTGAGGTCGAGGAAGTTCTCGAGCTCGGCGAACGCGATGATGTCGTCGAAGCGCTCGCGCGCCTGCTGGCGCGTGAGGCCGAGCATGATCGCGTTGATCATCACGTTGTCGCGCGCGGTCAGGTCCATGTTGAAGCCGACGCCGAGCTCGATGAAGGGCGACAGGCGCCCGTTGACGTGCAGGTCCCCCGCGTCGATGTCGTAGATCCCCGCCAGGCACTTCAGCAGCGTGCTCTTGCCGCTGCCGTTGCGCCCGACGATCCCGAAGAACTCGCCCTCGGCGACCTCGAAGCTCACGTCGTCGACTGCCTGGAGCACGTCGAACGTGCTGCTGCGGAACGGGTGGAGCGCCCGCTCCTTGAGCGTGTGGTACTGCTGGTGCGGGAGCTTGAACGCCTTGTCGACGTGACGGACCGCGACCGCGAGCGCAGTGCCGGGCGACGGCGCCTGCGCCGGCGCGTGCGGCTGCGATGTCATGCTCGTCACGGCGCTTGAACGCTAGCAACAGGCGAAGGTTGCGCGACCGCCGCGCGCATCAGGCCTCGTCCGGGTTCCACAGGCGGTTGGGCCAGTAGTCGCCGACGAGCTCGTCGAGCATCGCGAAGCGCACGCCCGTGCGCATCATGCGGCGGACGCGGTTCCAGTCGCCCGGCTCGTCGAACAGATGCGTCGAGAGCTCGTACTCGTAGAGGCGCAGGGCCCCGTGCTGGAGCGCCATCTGCCAACCGAACTGGTGCCACGTCGGCGGGAATCTGCCGAGCGGCCAGGCCGGCTTGCCGGGCTCGTGGAACGCGAGCTTGCCGTAGGCGACCTCGGCGCGCTGCTCGCGCGCCAGCGCCAGCAGCGATTCGACCATCCGCGGGCGGAAGGCGTCGTCGTCGTTGAGCACGGCGATCCACGCGCCGCGCGCAAGCTCGAGCGCGCGGTTGAGCGGCGGGATGCCGCCGGTGAACCAGAGGCCCTCGCGGTCCTCCGGGTAGGGCCCGCGCCGCTCCAGGTTCTCGTAGCGCACCCGCGCGTCGCCGAGGCTCGCGAGCGCCCGCTCGGTCTCGTCGGGCGCGGCGTCGCCGACGACGACGACCTCGACGTTCGCGTAGGACTGCGCGAGCGCGGACGGGACGGCGCGCGTGCGCAGCCCCTCGTGGTTCTCGTACGTCGGGATCACGATCGAGACGAGCGGCTCGGGATCCTCGAACGCCGCCGCGTAGGCGTCGCTCGCGCGTGCGGCGCGCAGCCGCCGGCGCGTGCCGGCCTCGTCGTCGACCGCCACCTGCCCGACGGCCAGGAGATGGCGGTGGACCTCCTCCAGCCGCGCCGTCAGCCCCTCGACGAGCAGCCGCTGCTGTTCGCGCAGCTCGCGGACCTCGTCCAGCAGCTCGCGCTGCTCGGCTCGCAGGCGCGCGATCTCGCTGTCGTTGCGGCCGAGCACGAACGCGTCATCCTAGACGGCGCCGCCGACCGCTCCGGGCCGCGCGGCGTCCGTGGGGTGCAGACCGTACGCTCCTCCTCCGATGAGCCTCACGCGCGAGCAGGTTCTCTCCGTCTACCGGCAGGTGCTCGGGCGCACGCCGGACGAGCCCGAGGTGGAGCACCAGCTCGCGACGATGCCGACGCTCGACGCGATGCTGCGCGTCGCGCTCGACTCCGACGAGTACGCGGCGCGCCTGCGCGAGCTGGGGCAGGCGCGGCCACGGCGCGCGGCCGACGTCGTAAACGTCTTCCATCCCGAGCTGGCGCGCTGGGGCCATGCGCCGGGGACCCGCTCCGAGGACGGCATCGCGATCGTCGGGCGCGACGGCTGGCTGTTCCTGTGCGGGGGCACGAACGCGAACCTCGGCCAGTACGTCGGCGCCGTGCAGATGGAGCCGATGTGGCTCGACGGCTGGTGCGAGGTCGTTCGGGGGCGCCAGCCCGAGCTGCATGCGCTCGGCGCGACCACCGCGCTGCTGGTCGTCCCCGACAAGCTCGCGGTCTACGAGCAGCACTACCCCGAGCCGTTGGAGCGCGTCGGTCCGCGCCCGATCGAGCGACTCCTCGGCGCCGGCGTCCCGATCGCCTATCCCTTGGACGAGTTGCGCGCCGCAGCACGGCGCGACGACGTCTACCTGCGCACCGACACGCACCTGACGCTGCGCGGCAACGAGGTGCTGTTCGAGTCGGTGCGCGACGCGCTCGGCGTCGCCGCGCCGCTCGACCTGTCGGGCGTGTCGAGCGTCTCCTACGTGACCTCGGGCGACCTCGGTGCGAAGTTCGCCCCGGCGGTCGTCAACGTCGTCTCGAATCCCGGCACGCTGCACCGTGCGCGCGTGACCGAGGACAACCGCGCGGAGATCGAGGCGGTCGGCGGTCACATCGGTACGCGCCGCGTGTTCGTCAACGACGATGCCCCTGACGAGCGCGTCGCGGTCGTCTTCGGCGACTCGTTCGGCTTCGGCGCCGAGCACTACCAGGGGCTGTCGTGGTTCCTCGCGCAGGTATTCCGCGAGACGCACTTCGTGTGGGTGCCGTTCGGCTGGGATCCCGACTACGCGCGCCGCGTCGGCGCGCAGGCGGTGCTGATCCAGGCCGCCGAGCGCTTCGTGGCGCGCGTCCCGCGCGCGTCGGTGGAGGTCGCGGAGCTCGCGCGGGAGACCCTGCGCCGCAAGCAGGCGCTCGGGATCGAGAGCGCGTTCGGCGCCTGAACGAAGTCTGTGGAAGCGATCAATAGACTCAGTCCGGTGCAGCGGGACGACGTCGAGCAGCGGGCGCGGGAGGCGATCACGCGCCAGCAGAAATGGCATCACCGCATCGAGGTCGCCCCGGGTGTCTGGACGCCGGGGCTGCAGGACACGCAGACGGTCCTGTCGCAGATCGGCATGCCGGACGACCTCACGGGCATGCGCGTGCTCGACATCGGCGCGCGCGACGGCTTCTTCACGTTCGAGGCCGAGCGCCGCGGCGCGCGCGAGGTGGTCGCGCTCGACAACGAGCCGCCCGACCACACCGGCTTCGGGATCGCCGCGACGCTGCTCGGCTCGAAGGCCTCGTACGTCACCGAGAACGTCTACTCGCTCGATCCGGAGCGCTACGGACGTTTCGACCTCGTGCTGTTTCTCGGCGTCATCTACCACCTGCGCCATCCGCTGCTCGCGCTCGACCGCATCCACGATGTGTGCGCTCCCGACGCGCTGCTGCTGATCGAGACGCACATGATCGACGAGGGGCTCGTCGACGCCGCCGGCGACTGGCGCCGGCTGGCCGACTTCCATCCCGACCTGGCGTCGCTGCCGCTCGTGCAGTACTACCCGCGCGACATGCTCGGAAAGGACCCCACCTCGCAGTGGGCGCCGAACCGCGTCGCGCTGGAGGGGTGGCTGCAGGGCGCGGGCTTCGACCCGCTCAGCAGCTGGCAGCATGCCTTCCGCGGCGGGGCGGTCGCGCGCCGCCGCGAGCTCGAGGCGGCGGGTGAGCGCGCGGTCGACGAGGCCGCGGAGTGGGACATGAGCACCTGGACGGTCGAGCAGTCGACGTCCATGCACGGGTAGCGCGACCGCGCATGAACATCTGCACGATCATCGCCAAGAACTACCTGGCCCACGCGCGCGTGCTGGCCGAGTCATTCCAGCGCGCGCACCCGGACGGGCGCTGCCACGTGCTCGTGATCGACGAGACGGAGGGCTACGTCGATCCCACCAGCGAGCCGTTCGTGCTCGTGCGGCCCGACGAGATCGGGCTCGACGCCTTCGAGGAGATGCGCGGGGCGTACGACGTGATGGAGCTGTCGACCGCCGTCAAGCCGTGGCTGCTGCGGCACATGCTGCGCAACCATGACGACGGTGGCGGCGTCGCCTACCTCGATCCCGACATCCAGGTCGCGAGCCGCATGGTCGAGCTGGAGGCGGCGCTGCGCGAGCACGCGATCGTGCTGACGCCGCACGTGCTGGAGGGTATGCCGCGCGACGGCAGGAAGCCGACCGAGACCGACATCCTGATGGCCGGCGTCTACAACCTCGGCTTCATCGGCCTGTCGAACCGCGACGACGCCCACCTCGTGCTCGACTGGTGGTCCGAGCGGCTGCTGACCGACTGCCACGTCGCGCCCGAGCGCGGCCTGTTCGTCGACCAGCGCTGGGTCGACTTCGTGCCCGGGCTCGTGTCCGACCTGGCGATCTTCCGCCACCCCGGCTACAACGTCGCCTACTGGAACCTGCCCGAGCGCGAGCTGGAGCGGCGCGACGACGGCTCCTACCTCGTCAATGGCCTGCCGTTGCGCTTCTTCCACTTCAGTGGTTACAGCCCGGACCGCCGGACGCTGCTCAGCAAGCACCAGGACCGCGTCGAGCTGACGGCCGACGACACGCTGTGGCAGCTGTGCGACGCCTACGGCGACGCGCTCGTGGCGGCCGGGTACGAGGATGTGCGGGCGCTCCCCTACGAGCATGACCTGCTGCCGTCCGGGCTGCGCCTGACGAAGCAGATGCGGGCGCTCTACCGTTCCGGCGTCGAGGCCGGCGAGTGCCCCGGCTCGGTCTTCACGCAGGCCGGCGAGGCGGACTTCGTCGCGTGGCTGAACGAGCCGGCACCCGAGGTGCCCGCGCTGTCGCGCTTCCTTCACGCGCTGTGGGCGTCACGCGGGGACCTGCGGCGCGTCTATCCCGCGGTCGAGAACGGCGACGCGGAGGGCTTCGTCGGGTGGGCCGTCGTGCACGGCCGCCACGAGGTCGATATCCCCGAGGCGCTGCTGCCCGCCGACGCGCTGCGACGGCACGCGGCCGCCGCCAACGGGCGCGCTGCAGCGTCCACTGCGCTTGCGCCGGCGAGCGCGCCGCCGGCTGAGCGCGCGCAGCCGTTCGGCGTCAACGTCGCTGGCTACCTGCGCTCCGAGCTGGGCATCGGTGAGGTCGCGCGCCAGATGATCAGCGCGCTCGATGCGGCCGGCGTCACGGCGCTGCCGGTCGGGCTCGTCGCCCCGGACAGCCGCCAGGGCCACACATACGTCGCGGGCGACCACGACCGCAACCCGTTCCCGGTCAACATCGTCTGCGTCAACGCCGACGGCCTGCCCGTGTTCGCGCAGGAGGCGGGCGAGCGTTTCTTCGAGGACCGCTACACGATCGGCGTGTGGTGGTGGGAGACGAGCGAGTTCCCGGAGCGCTTCATGGACGCGTTCGACTACGTCGACGAGGTGTGGGTCGGCAGCCGCTTCGTCGCGCAGGCCGTGACCGAGGCACCCTCGCCGGTGCCGGTCATCCCCGTGCCGATCCCGGTGCGCTTCTCCGAGCCGCCGCCGCTGCGCCCCGGCGAGCACCGCTGGCCGGACGCCTTCACCTATCTCTTCTCCTGGGACTACTGCAGCGTCTTCGCGCGCAAGAACCCGCTGGCGGCGATCGAGGCCTACACGGCGGCGTTCGACGAGCACGACGGCACCGCGCTCGTGCTCAAGTGCATCAATCCGGGCTTCGACGCGGCGGGGCACCGCGCGGTCAAGGACGCGATCGCGGGGCGCGAGGACATCGTCCTGATGGACGACTACCTCGACCCGGGCGACAAGGACCGCCTGATGCGCAGCTGCGACTGCTACGTCTCACTGCACCGCTCCGAGGGGCTGGGGCTGACGATGGCCGAGGCGATGTTCCACGGCAAGCCGGTCGTCGCGACCGGCTACTCGGGCAACGCCGACTTCATGACGCCTGAGAACAGCTTCCCGGTCGGCTACGAGCTGGTGCCGATCGGCGAGGGTGCCGCGCCCTACCCGCCCGACGGGACGTGGGCCGAGCCCGACATCGGCGAGGCGGCGCGCTTGATGCGCCAGGTGTTCGAGCAGCGCGAGGAGGCGGCGCGGCGCGGCGCGCGGGCGGCGCACGACATCCGCACGCGCTACTCGGCGCAGGCCGCCGGAGAGGTGATGCGCGCGCGGCTGGAGCGCATCGCGGTGCGGCTCGAGCGCAGACGCGCGGCTGAGCAGGCTGCGCCGGAGACGGCCGAGCTCGGCGAGCTGCGGCGGCTCGTCCAGCGGGGGGCGACGCCGGCCCGTCCGTCGCGCTTCGGCAAGCCGGGCGGCGCGGTACGCCGTGTCCTGCTGCGCGCGATGCGTCCATACACCGCCTACCAGCAGCAGGTCAACGCGACGGTCGAGCAGGCGCTCGACGCGCTGGTCGCGAAACGCGCCGACGAGGGCCTCGAGCTGTTCGAGCTGCACACGACCGAGACGCAGGCGAGGCTGCTGGCGCAGCTGCGCGACCAGCGCGGGCAGCTCGTGGACCTCGTGGCCGGGCTCGCGAGCGAGCGCGCCGCGCGCGAGCTGAGCGTCGAGGGCCCGGGGCGGCTCGTCGCCGAGACGCGCGCCCTGCCCTACATGGCCTCCGACGCGTTCCGCACGTTCGAAGCGGGCGCCGCGGGAAAGGTGCTCGGCTACGACGACCCGCGCGCGGCCGGCGAGGACGACGACTACCGCGAGTTCGAGGAGCTGTTCCGCGGCTCGGAGGACTTCATCGCAGCCCGCCAACGCCGCTACCTCGGCGTGATCGGCGACTGCGCGCCGGCGCTCGACGTCGGCTGCGGCCGCGGCGAGTTCCTCGACGTGCTGGCCGAGGCGGGGATCGGCGCCGTCGGCGTTGACTCCGACGCCGGCATGGTCGCGCGCTGCCGCGCGAAGGGCCACGAGAGCACGGTGCTCGGCGACGGGGTCGTGCACCTCGAGGGGCTCGACGACGCGAGCCTCGGGCTCGTCTTCTCCGCCCAGGTGATCGAGCACATGCCGCCCGACGTGCTCAAGCGCTTCCTCGCGCTCGCCGCGCGCAAGCTGCGTCCCGGCGGGCTGCTCGTCGCCGAGACGGTCAATCCGCACTCGGCGGCTGCTCTGAAGGCCTTCTGGGTCGACATCACCCACCAGCACCCGCTGTTCCCGGAGACGATGCTGGCGCTCTGCCGCATCGCGGGCTTCGACGCGGCGTACGTCTTCCACCCGAACGGCGCCGGCGACATCGAGGCGGACCGCTTCACGACCGGCGAGTACGCCGTCGTCGCGCGGCGGTAGCGCGGCGACGGCCTACTGGGCCGTCGGGCGTCTCCCGCCTCTGAGCATCACCCAGTCGACCCAGCGGCCGCACGCGGCGCGCAGCGGCACCGTCGTCGGGGCGACGTCGCGCCGTACGAACGCGACGTTGCCCAGCACCGAGCTGCGGGCCGTGGCCGGGAACGGGGGGGCGTGAACGTCCACCTGGATCGTCAGCGGTCTCCCGCTGGAGCTGAAGGTGCCCGCCGCCCAGTACGGGCCCTGGTGCTCGAGGACCGCCGGAAGCTCCGCGTCGAGCCCCCGCGTGCGCACCGTCAGCGCGGTCGAGCTCGTGTACTGGAGCGACAGCTGCCAGCGACCCCGCGGCAGGATGACCCTCTGGCTTACCGCGGTCCCGGCGCGCAGCGCGCTGTAGCCCGGCTGGACCCCGAGGAGCGGTCCGTGCCAGCCGCCGCCGTCGAACACGAACGGGCGAGCCGTCACCAGCGCGATGCCGGGGGTCCGGCGCAGTCTCCGTCCGGCAGCCGTGGAGCAGTTCAGCACCGCGCCGGGTGCGGATCCGGTGGACATGATCGAGTACGGCGCGGTCGGGCCGGTCCTCGCCCACGCCTGGTAGGAGGGAGTGGTCGCGACGAGGCGCCAGTTCGGCGGCGGTACGCTGGCGAAGGCACTTCTCGGCGTCACGACGTACCCGAACGCGTCCAGGCCCTTCGGGGTGACCGTGCCGAAGTCGGCGGGCTGGCCGACGACGAAGGGCCGCTCGGCGCGGAAGGGGACCGGAGGCGACGGGATCGTGTAAAGGGTCAGGTAGGCCAGGTGGGTATGCCGCAGCTCCCACGCGGCGAAGTCGTCCTGTCCCAGGAACAGGACGGTGTGGCCGGCCAGCATCCGATCGAGCCGTGCCAGCTCTCGTTCGTGGTCGGACGGTCCGACCCGCGAGCCGCGCAGCGCAAGGCCGTCCGACCACAGGCAGGCCGCCGCGAACACGACGGCGACGAGCACCAATGCGGAGCGCAGCCAGCCGGGAGTCTGCCTGCGGCCGTCCGGTCGGAGGTCCGCCGCACCGGCCGTAAGGAGGCCGCGCACGCTGACGAGCACGACCGCGGCTGACAGCACCATCATCGCCTTCGCTCCGTTGTACGCGTTCGCCGTGTGGCGCGTGTAGAGCGCGATCGCGATCGCGGCCCCCAGCATCGCCAGGAGGCCGAGCTCTCGGCGCCTCCACGCCTGGAGCACGCCGAACGCCGCGACGGCGACGGCGAGGACGAGCAGCGCGTGCTGCAGGTTCAGGGACGGGGTCTGCCACAGCCGGAAGTCGTCGCTGAACCAGATGCCGAGCGTCTCTCGCCACGGAAGAGCCGTCGGAACGTTCCCCGTCTGCATGTCGATCGTCGCGACCTGGGCCTGCTGGAAGGCGTGGAAGCGGACGATCTCCGGCAGTGCGAGCAGCACCACCAGCGCTGCGCCGACAACGCCCGCGGCGAGGACCCCCCTGACCGCTTGCGGGGAGATCGCGCGACCGCGGCGCACCAGCTCGAGCAGCAGCCACAGGGCGACGATCAGCAGCGGCCACGACAGGCCCGGGTAGCTGTAATTGGCGACCGAGCCGGCCGTCAGCACGGCGATCGGCACGGCCACCGCCCGGGGGCGCCGCTCGGCGCCTGCGGAGACCTCCTGCAACACAAGCGCGATGGCGATGAGGAACAACGCCTCGACCGGCTCCTTGAACGCTCCCTCTACGAGCGCGGCGGTGAGCAGATACGCGAGCGCGACGACTGTTGTCGCCACGATCCGGAGTACCACTCGCAAGTGCTCGAACAGTGCGAGGGTGGCCACCGCTACGAGTACCGGCGTCGCGATCAGGAGTCCCTGGAACCCTGCCAGCACCGAGACCCCGGGCACCTGCCCGAGCGTGCCGGCGAGCGCGAAGGAGCCGACCGGATACCCGGGGATGATCAGCCTGAACGGGGAGTCGTGCTCGGCGAGCGCCGCGGCCCATGGCAGGTGTCCCGCGAAGTCGTTGAGCAGCGACACGCCGGGAATGCCGAAGTTGCGGTTGATCAGGTAGTTGCTCGACGCGAGCGCCGCGACCACGATCACCACCGGACCGGCCGTCAGGGCCAAGGAGCGGATCTCGATGCCCAGCCCATGTCGGCGGATGGGCCAGATCGAGATGACAGACAGTGCCGCCACGACGCCGAGCGAGGTCCATCCGCCCCCCGGCAGCCGGATGGTCGCGTCAACGACGACGAGGAGCGCCGCAAAGCCGACGGCCGGCGCGGTCCACGTCCAGCGGTGCGTCCCGCAGAGCGAGCGGATCGCATGACCGAGTGTCGCGGAGACGACGAGGATGATCGCGCAGGACGCGTAGGCGCTCAACATCTGGGCCTCATCCACCTGCAGCCTATCGACGGGATCGGTGCCCCCGCGTGGCGGCGGCGCCTGCCGTCCGTCATCCTTCAGCGCAGTGCGCGCCCGCCTCCCAGACGTCACCCCCCGGCGCTACCTCACGATCGCCTACATCGCGCTGGCCGCGCTGACGGTGATCGTGCTGACCGGCGCGGCCGTGCGGCTGACCGACTCGGGCCTCGGCTGCCCGGACTGGCCGCGCTGCTACGGCAAGGCGCTGCCGCCGCTGTCGCTGCACTCGGTGATCGAGTTCGGCAACCGCGCGTTCTCGGCGGTGATCGGTCTGCTCGTCGTCGGTGCGTGGCTCGCGTCGTTCCTGCGGGTGCCGCGCCGCCGCGACCTGATCGTGCTGTCGACGCTGCTGCCGGTGGGCGTCGTCGCGCAGGCGGTGCTGGGCGGCTTCACCGTCCGCCACGATCTCGCGCCCGGCTATGTGATGGGGCACTTCGGGCTCTCGATGGTGATTCTCGTCGGGGCGGTCGCTTTGGTCTTCCGTGCCCGTTACGAGCCGGGCGAGCGCGCTCCCTCGCACGACCGCGCGACGGTCTGGCTCGTGCGCTTCCTCGCCGTGCTCGGCGCCGTCGTCATCTTCGTCGGCACCGCCGCGACGGCCGCCGGTCCGCACGCCGGCGGCAGCAGAGGCCAGCTGATCCATCGCTTGCACTTCAAGGGATCGCACACGCTCGTGTGGGTGATCCACCGCCATGCGACGCTCGCCGCGCTGCTCGGGATCGGCGTGATCCTCGCCTGGTTCCTCGCCCGCCGCAGCGCGGAGAACCGCGAGCTGGGGGACTCGCTGATGGTTGCCGGCATCCTGATGGCCTCGCAGGGCCTCGTCGGCAGCGTCCAGTACGAGCTGGCGCTGCCGGCCGACATGGTCTGGGTCCACGTCACGCTCGCGACCGTCACCTGGGTCGCGCTGCTGTGGTGCGTCGGCGCGGCCGGGCGGCTGGCGCCGCGCGCCCGCGGCGACGCGGCGACGCCGGCCGCGCGCGGGCTGCCGGACGAGCCGGCCCCGCTCGACGCGGTCACCCTGCGTTCGTGAACGACCTCGGCGTCTACGTCGACCACTACGGCCTGCCGGCACGCGACCGCGGGCAGCCGCGCCCGCAGCTTGCGCGCCCGTCGCCCTCACGCGAGCTCGCGGCACGAACCCGGGGTGAGCTGCGCCGGCGGCTGCGCGGCCGCCGTCTCGCGTACCTCGACAACATGTTTCCGTGGGAGCGCAGCGGCTTCCGCTACCACGAGGCGCTCGCGCTCCACGAGCTGGCGCCGGACACGCTGTTCTTCTCGCTGTGGGAGATGACCGACGCGTTCCCCGCTCCGGTCCACCCGCTCGCGCGCTTCCCGCTGCTCGCGCCCGCGGCGGGTGTGACCGACGCCTACGGCGTCTTCCAGCTGTTCCTCGAAGGGGTGTGCGGATTGCGCCCGTCCGGCGGGGCGCCGCCGGATGCGTTCGAGGGACCCGACCTGAGCGACGTGCTCGCGCGCTGCGGCATCCGCCTGCACGGCAGCATCTACCCGGGCGGCGGCTTCACGCCCTCGCCCGAGGGGATCGCGCGGTCGCGCAGGCTCGCGCAGCGGCTCGACTCGACCTTCTCCTACGTGCCCGAGGTGCTGGCGGGCGTGCCGGAGGCGATCGCGGTCGCACAGGCCTTCACGGCGACCGGCTTCTATGCCGAGACGACTGCGCGCTGGCGCAGCCCGGCGCCGTTCGTGTGCCTGTTCGCCGCCGACGACCCGCCGCGCAAAGGCCTCGACGTGGCGCTCGCCGCCTTCGCGCAGCTCGATCGCGACGCGTTCCACCTGCACGTCGTCGGTCCGCACGAGCACCGCCGCGCCGAGCTGCCGGAGCGGCTCGCGACGTTCCACGGCTGGCTCTCGCCGAGCGAGCTGCGGGCGCTGCACGAGCGCGTCCACGTGCTCGTCTCGCCGGTCTCGGCCGAGGCGCCGGAGGGCGGGGGGATGGTCGACGGCTTCCCGACGCAGGCGGCCGCCGACGCGGTCAGCAGCGGCTGCCTGCTCGTGTCCGCCAACCCGGCGCACGACCACCGCGTGCTGGAGCCGGGCGTCCACTACGTCGACTGCGCGGCCGACCCGCACGCGCTGCGGGAGGCGCTGCGGGCGCTCGCCGCCGACATGCCGGGCACGCAGCGGCTCGCAGTGACGGGGACGGCGCGACTGCGCGAGCGCATGGACGTGCGGCGCGGCGCCGCCGAGAAGCTCGCGCACATGGGCTTCGCGGTGTCAGGCCATTAGGCTGCGGCGATGCGCGCCGCCGTCTACGGCTCTCGTCCCGACGGACACGCTCGCGTCGTCGCCGAGCTGTTCGGCGGCACGGCCGGGCTCGAGCTCGTCGGCCTGCTCGACGACATCCCTGCGAACGCCGGGCGGCGCATCGGCGAGCTGGCGGTGATCGGCGGCGCGGCCGACCTGCCGCGGCTCGCGCGCGAGGGCCTGGAGGCGGTCGTGCTCGGCTTCGGCACCGCGCGGGGGCGCGCGGCGGTAATCGCCGCGATCGACGCGGCCGGGCTCGCGCTGCCGACGTGCGTGCACCCGTCGGCGCAGGTCGCCGCCAGCGCGACCGTGGAAGAGGGCTGTCAGCTGATGCCGCGGGTCGTGCTGGGCGCGGGCGTCGCGCTCGGGCGCGGCGTGCTCGTAAACAGCGGGGCGGTGATCGAGCACGACGCGCAGCTCGGCGACGCGGTCGTCGTGGACCCCGGCGCGGTCGTCACCGGGCGCGCCGCGATCGGCCCCGAGACGGAGCTGGGCTCGGGCGCGATCGTGCTGCCCGACGTGCGCGTCGGCGCCGGTGCGATCGTCGGCGCGGGGGCGGTCGTGACGCGCGACGTGCCTGACGGGGCGACCGTCGTCGGCGTCCCGGCGCGACCGCTCGGCGCGCCTCAGCGCGGCTGAGGCGCGGCCAGCGGCTCGCGCTGCGGTGCGCCGAGCGCGTCGGCCACCCGCGCCAGCTCGGCGGCGGTCAGGTCGGCCGCCATCGGCAGGCACACCAGGCGGGCGGCGAGCGCGTCCGTCACGGCGAGCCCGCCGTCCGCAACGGCGGCGTCGCGGACGGCCGCCATGCGGTGCAGCGGCAGATAGTAGCGGCGCGTTTCGACGCGCTCGGCGCTGCGCGCCTCCGTGCGCTGCGCGGCGGCGGCGTCGGGGTGCAGCGCCGGGACGAACTGCCACGTCGAGCGCTCGCACTCCGCCTGCCACGCGATCGACGGATCGGCCGCGTCGCGCAGTGTCGCCGCCGCCGTGCGGCGCGCGTCGAGCAGCGCGTCGAACTCCTCCAGCACGGCGAGCGCGGTCGCCGCGTGCAGCTCGCTCATCTTGCCGTTGAGGCCGAGCGGGAGCTGCACGGAGCGGTCTGCGCCGAGGCCGAAGTTGACGAGCAGCTCGAGCCGTTCGCACAGCGCCGAGTCGCGCGTGAAGACGGCGCCGCCCTCGCCGATCCCGAACGGCTTCGTCGCGTGGAAGGAGACGACCTCGACGTCGCCCTGGCAGCCGATCGGGACGCCGTCGGCGCCGACCGCCCCGAAGCCGGCGGCCGAATCGACGATCAGCGGAACGCCGGCGTCGGCGCACGCGGCCTCCCAGCGGCACCGCACGCCGGGCGGGGGCGGCGTGCCGAACGAGCTGACCGCGATCACGAGCGCGACCTGCTCGCCGCGCTCCCACAGCTCGTGCTCGAGCTGGTCGGGCGACAGGTGCCAGTGGCCCGGGTCGACGTCGAGCAGGCGCGGCTCCAGGCCCGCCCATGCCGCCGCCTGCGCTGTCGCCGGGAAGGTGAACGACGGCAGCAGCGCGGTGCGGGGCGAGGTGGCGGGCGAGGCCGCGCGAACCGCCGCAACGGCGGCCATCAGCCCGAGCGTCCCGCTCGCGACTGGGACGCAGTACGCCCCGGTCCGCTCAGCGAGCGCGTCGCGAAGCAGCTGCCAGCACGGCCCGCCGTTGGAGATCCAGTGCGCCGCGCGGGAGCGCGCCAGGTGCCGTTCGATGCGCTCGGCGGGCGGCAGCGATGGGCGCTGGAAGCGCACCTGTGCAAGCCCGGCGCTCGTCCCTGCCTCGGCGGCCATCGGTCGCCATGCTAGCCGGCTGTGCCGGCGGGCGCACGTGCGCGAGTGCGCGCGGGCGGCCACGTCGTACCGCCTGTCCCGGCGTCCCCTTAAGCTGACCGGATGCCGTTCCCCGCCGGCCGCATGCGCATGTTGGCCCTGCCGATCGCGCTGACGTGCGCGCTGATCGCGGCGCTGCCGTCGGGCGCCGCTGCCTCCGGCCCGATCGCGCACATCGCCGGCCGGGCGGCCCCGCCCGCCTCATCCGCCGCAACCGGCCCGACCGCGCTGATCGCGCTCCTCCCCAACGATCTCGCCCCGCCGCCGCCTGGCGTCCAGCGCCCGTCCGTCGCGGACCTGATCGACGGGCACCCGGAGCTGGCGTTGGGGATGCTGAGCGCGACGCAGTCGGGCTACAGCCCGCAGCAGGCGCTGCTCGACACGACCGCCGGCACGCGCACCTCGCGCGGGACCTACCACCCGCAGAACCCGCCGGACATGAGCCTGCTGCCGCTCGGCGCAAGCGATCCGGTCCATCCGCCGGGCTCGGGGCTGATCGTCAACTGGCTTGCCGCCCTCGCGCGTGCGCAGAGCGCGCCGGCCGACATCTACCCGGGCCTGCTTGCGGGCTCGATCCCCGGCGGCGCCGGCTACGCCGGCATCGCCGGCCAGACGAACCTCGAGGCGATGCTCGCCGCCACGCGCGCGGGCGTCGTCAACACGGTCTCGCTCGGCCAGGGCGAAAGCGTCGCCGAACGCGCCGACGCGCTGCTCGCGCGCCATCGCCTCGTCGTCGCGCTGCTGCCGCCCGGCTACGCCGGCGACCGCCAGCTCGACCAGCTGATCGCCGCGCGCAGAGCCGGTGAGCTGCTGATCGCGATGGAGGACCCGCCGCTGCTCAACGGCCCGCAGCTGCTGTGGGCCGGGGTCGCCGGGCTCGGGCCGGCGAACGCCGGCTTCACGTCCGCCACGACGCACATCCCCGGGATCGCCGCTGCGATCGACCTGCTGCCGACGATCCTGAGACACCTCGGGCAGCCGGTGCCGTCGTCGGTGCGCGGACAGCCGATCGAGATCGCCGGCACGCGCGACGCGAGCGCGCTGGCGCAGCTCAACAACCGCCTCGGTGTGATCGGCCCGCGCCGAATCCCAGCGCTCGAGACGTTCCTGCTCACGTGGCTCGGCCTGCTGCTGCTCGCGGGCGTGCTGCGCGACCGCGCCGGCGTGCGCTTCGCGCTGCGCATCGGCGGACTCGCGCTGATCTGGCTGCCGGCCGTCCTGCTGCTGGGCGCGGCGCTCGAGCCCAGCCAGCAGGCGGAGCTGTTCCTCGTCGCCGGCGGCTCCTTCCTGCTCGCGCTGCTGACCGATCGGCTGCTGCCGTGGCCGCGCGGCCCGGCGCTGCCGGGGATCGTGACGCTGCTCTCCTACGCGGTCGATCTCGCGAACCACTCGCACCTGATCATCCGCTCGCTGCTGGGGCCGAGCCCGCGCTCCGGCTCGCGCTTCTACGGCATCGGCAACGAGCTGGAGATCGGGCTGGCGATCGTCATGCTCGTGGCGGTCGGCGCGGCGCTGCCGCGGCGCGGGCGCACGCGCGGCAACGCGCTCGCGTTCGCGCTCGCCGGCGCGGCGCTGGCGGCGGTGATCGGCTCGGGCCGGCTCGGCGCCGACGTCGGTGGGATCTTCACGATCGCCGGCGGCGCCGCCGTGGCGACGCTGCTGGTGCTCCCCGGCGGCGTCACCAAGCGGGCGGTCGGGATCGCCATCTTGGCGCCGATCGCGGGACTCGCCGCGCTCGCCGTGCTCGACCTCGCCACCGCCGGCAACGGGCACTTCACGCGCACCGTGCTGCACGGCAGCGCGGGCGATCAGCTCAACACGCTCGTGCGCCGCTACGAGCTCGCGTGGTCGCTGCTGATCCACGGCTACGGGCCGCTGTTGACGATCCTCTGCGGGCTCGCGGTCGCCTACGCCGTCGTCCACCGCGACCGCATCTACGCGACGATCCGCGGCGACGACGTGTGGCGCGCCGCGCTGCTCGGCGGGCTGGCCGCCTCGATCGCCGGCAGCCTCTTCAACGACTCCGGCCCGATCCTGCTGTTCATCGGCGTCACGTCGCTCGCGTTCGTGACCGCGTACCTGCGCTCGCCGCCGGGCGCGCCGGCGCCGCCGCCACCGCCTGCGGAGCAGCCCCACGCCGCCGCCGACGAGCTCCCGGTCGCGGCGCCGCCGGCGACGGCCGCGCGCTCGTGAGCCCGCTGCTGCCCGTCTTCGCGGTCTTCGGGATCGCCGTCTCGAGCGGCCTCGGCTACCTGCTGCCCGCGCTCGTCGGGCTCGAGTCGATGGGCGTCCCGTCGCCGGGCGAGACGGCGCTCGTGCTCGCGGCCGTGCTCGCGAGCCAGGGCAAGCTGCAGATCGAGCTGGTGATCGCGATCGCCGCGCTGTCGGCGATCGTCGGCGACAACATCGGCTACTGGATCGGCCGCAAGGCGGGCCGCCGCGTGCTGACGTCGGAGCGCGGCCCGTTCCACCGCCGCCGCGTGACGCTGATCGCCTACGGCGACAGATTCTTCGCGCGCCATGGCGCCAAGGCGGTGTTTCTCGGCCGCTGGGTGGCGCTCGTGCGCGTGACCGCCTCGTGGATGGCCGGAATGAACCACATGCGCTTCCGCACGTTCTTCTTCTGGAACGCGCTCGGCGGGATCTCGTGGGCGATCACGATCGGGCTCGTCGCCTACTTCGCGGGCAACGCGGCCGTGCACGTGATCGAGCAGGTGGGCGTGTGGGCGGCGGTCGTGCTCGGCGTCGCGATCGTCGGCGCGATCGTGTGGTTCAAGCTCCGCGAGCGTCGCGAGCTGTGCGAGCACGAGCAGGAGCGCGCTCCCGGCAGTTGAGCTGTCGCAGTTGGCTACACTCGTAGACGATGGCTACGCACGTCCCACAGCGGGAGCTGCGCAACAACCCGGGCGCAGTGCTCGCCCGCGTCGAGCGTGGGGAGGAGCTGACGATCACCGTTCGCGGCCGTCCGGTCGCCGACCTGATCCCGACGCGGGAGCGCGAGCAGCGGCTGGGCGTGAGCTGGGAGACGTTCGCGACCGGCCTGCACGGGCTGCTCGCGGACGACGACCGCTTCGAGGCGGACGTCCGCGAGTCGCTCGCCGGCGACGCCGAGGACCCGTTCCAGCGATGGCAGTAGGGGCGGCGCTGCTCGACACGTCGGTGGTGATCGCGCTCGCACGGGGGGAGCTCGACGTCGCGCAGGTTGACGCGGCTCCCGACGAGGTGGTCGTCTCGACGGTGACGGTGGCGGGCCTGCACCACGGCGTGCTGGTCGGGCCGCCTGCTGTGCTGGCCCAGCGCCTCCACACCCTTCGCTTCGTAGAGGAGAGCTGCGCCGTGGTGCCGGTCGACTCGCGCGTCGCAGTTCAATACGGGCGTATCGCGGCAGACGCGCGGCGGCTGCTGGGCCGCAGGGTCGGCTTGGGCGACGGCCTGATCGCCGCGACCGCCGTCAGTCACGGGCTCCCGCTCTACACGCGGGACGGCGACCTCGCGGGGCTTCCGGGCGTCCGGTCGGTGCTCGTCTGAGTCTGAGCTACGCGCCGGGCGCCCGCGGCGGGAGCCACTCCCGCACGGATGCCTCGACCGGCATCAGATCCGGCTCCGGCGGCGCGCCGGTCGCAGCGGTCGTGCGCAGAACCCACGTGCGCGCGATCTTGTCGTGCAGCGCCTGGTTCTGCGGGTCGCGCAGCGGCCACAGGTAGTCGACGATCGCGTAGAGGTAGAACGTCAGCCCGATCAGCAGCTGCTGTGCGACGACCGTGCGCAGGACGCCGAGCCAGAAGCCGACCGGCCGGCCGTCGGTGCGCACGACGCGGACGCCGACGAGCTGCTTGCCGAGCGTCTGCCCGTTGCGCGTGCCGCGGCGCGCCATCAGCAGCGGCGCGTAGAGCGAGGCGACGGTCGCGACGATCGCGTAGAAGGCGAGCGAGCCGCCCGCCTTCCCCGGATCGTGGACCACCCCGGTGGCCGCGAACGAGAGTGCGAGCGCGAGCGCGCCGACGATCAGCTGGTCGACGACGAAGGCGCCGGCACGGGTCCACCAGTCGGCGAGCTCGCGCGGGGGCACGGCGCGGATTCTGCCACCCCCGCCCGCGAGAAGCCGCCGGCGGCGAACGCACCCGCCGACGGCAGAGCTCAGCTCAGGAGCGCTCGAGGTCGAGCGCGCAGGAGTTGATGCAGTAGCGCATGCCGCCTCTGTCGCGTGGACCGTCGTCGAAGACGTGCCCGAGGTGGCCGCCGCAGCTCGCGCACAGCACCTCGGTGCGCTCCATGAAGAGGCTGCGGTCGTCCTCGGTCGCGACGCCGTCGTCGTCCATCGGCGCGGTGAAGCTCGGCCAGCCGGTGCCGGACTCGAACTTCGTCGCGGCGTCGAACAGCGGCTCGCCGCAGCCGGCGCAGCGGTAGGTCCCGGGCGCCTTCTCGTCCGCGTACTCGCCGGTGAACGGTCGCTCCGTGGCCTTCTCGCGCAGCACCGCGTACTGCTCGGGGGTCAGCTCGGCGCGCCACTCGGCGTCGCTCTTCGTCACCTTTGCGTTGCTCGCCATGCGCATGCACCGTCCTTGTGAAGGGTTGCTCCTGCGAGCGTAGCGGCGCGCCACGGCAGGGCGCTTACGAGCCGATTACGGGCGCGGGCGCCGGTGCAGGTGCGGAAGGTGGAGCCGCGGCACCGCATGTGTCCGGCCGTCGACTTGGCGCCCGGCCCAGATCATCGCGGCGAACGTAGCGGCGGCCAGCACCAGCAGCAGCGCGGTGACGAGGTCGATGAGGATGTCGTGCATGCCATCGAGGATGGCGTGCACGCGGCAACCCGCGGTCAACGTTGCTTCAAGGGCGGCTAAGAATCCGCCGCCGCCGGGTCGCGCGCCGCTTCCCGCATCCGTGCGAGCGCGCCGCGCAGGATGCGCGAGACCTGCATCTGCGAGACGCCGATGCGCTCGCCGATCTGCGATTGCGTGAGGTCCTCGGCGAAGCGCAGCCGCAGGATCTCGCGCTCGCGCGGGGTGACCGATCTCATCAGCGACTGCAGCAGCGTGCGGTCAGTGGCGCGGGCGAGGCCGGCGTCGTCGTCGCCGAGCAGGTCGACGAGCGTCGCGCCGCTCTCCTCCTCGTGGCCGGTGGGCGCGTCGAGCGACAGGGCACGCTGCGCGCCGGCGGCCTCGAGCGCCTCGAGCACCGCCTCAAGCGAGAGCCCGGTCGCCTGCGCCAACTCGGCCGGCGTCGGCGGACGTTCGCCGGGATGCGTGGCGATCGCGCGTCTGACTCTCAGCGCCGCCTCCTTGAGGTCGCGCGGCACGTGGATCGCCCAGCCGCGGTCGCGGAAGTGCCGCTTCAACTCGCCGAGGATCGTCGGCACGGCGAACGTCGTGAAGGCGATGCCGCGCGCCGGGTCGAAGCGGTCGACCGCGTTCACGAGCGCCAGCGACGCGACCTGGAAGAGGTCGTCGAGCGATTCGCCGCTGTCGCGGTAGCGCAGCGCCAGGTGGCGTGAGAGGCCGAGGTGGCGTTCGACCATCGCGTCGCGCTCGGCGCGCGAGCGAAGCGGGCGGGCGTCGCCGGAAGCTGGCGCGCCCGCGGCATTCACCGCTGTGGGAGATCTGACCCCGTCGCGGCGGGGATAGACTGGCGGACGCGGATGACCCCGATCGTCTTCGCCACGAACCTTCTCGGCCACGGTCCCAACTCCCTCCCGGCGTCTGTCGCTTGGAGCGCCGGGGGTCTGGGGCGCCGAACTCTTCCCGACGTTCACGGTCGTCGGCCTGTCTCCGATCGTAGCGCGCCGGGTCCGCATTGCGCAGGGTGCCGGCAGAGAGGGCGCGCATGACCTCCGACGGCCTGCGCGTGCTCGCCGCCGACGAGGACGAGGAAGCGCTCGACCGGCTCTCGACGCTGCTGCAGGGGCTCGGCCATACCGTCTGCGCCTACGCGGTCGAGGTCGCCGAGGTCGCCGAGCGTGTGGCGGCGGACGATCCCGACATCTCGATCGTCGTGCTGCACCAGGACGACGACCACGCGCTCGCGCTGATCGAGGAGATCGGCGCCTACGCGTCGGGGCCCGTCATCGTCCTCACGCTGCAGGACGATCCCGAGTTCACTGCGCGCGCCGCCGACCGCGGCATCGCCGCGCAGGCCAAGCCGGACGGCGGCGAGGCGGTGCAGAGCGCGATCGAGCTGGCACTGCGCCGCCACGCGGAGGTCGAGCGGCTGGAGGCGAAGGTCGGCGAGCTGGAGGGAGCGCTTGCGCGCCGCGCGACGATCGAGCGCGCGAAGGGGATCCTGATGGAGCGCCACGGGGTCGACGACGGCACCGCCTTCGAGCGCCTGCGCACCCACGCCCGCACCGAGCGCCGCCGCGTCGTCGACGTCGCGCAGGCGGTCGCCGGCGGCCAGCTCGACCTGCCGTAGAGGTCCGAGAACGCCAAACGCCCCGGGCAAGCCGGGGCGTTCGACAGACGAGGTGCGCGGGTTCGGCCGCGTCTGCGCCAGAGGGCGCGAGCCGCGGATCAGCCGCAGCCGGTGTTGTTGCCGCAGCTCGAGCAGGTGTAGCAGGAGCCGGTGCGCTGCATCATGCCGCCGCACTGGCTGCACGCCGGGCCGAGGTCGAGGCCGGTCATCTTGGCCGGGACGACGGGCGGCGTGTCGGTGAGCGCGGCGGTCGGGGCGACGCTCGCGCCCGGCGCGGAGGCGGCCGGGCCGGCGGTGTCGCTGCTGACGGACATCGCCGCCTCCTGCGCCATCTTCCGCTGGCGCACGGCCGGGGTCATGATCCCCAGCTCCTCCTGGATGTCCTCGTCGAGGAAGCGGGAGGCGAGCCAGCGCATGATGTAGTCGGGCAGCGACTTCGCGAACGGGATCTCCGTGTTCATCGTCATGCCCTCGGGCTCGAAGCGCATGTAGCTGAACTTGCGCACGAGCGTCTCGAGCGGCACCCCGTACTGCAGCGCTATCGAGATCGCGGTCGCGAACGAGTTCATCATGCCGCGCAGCGTCGAGCCCTCCTTGCCGATGTCGGTCAGGAAGATCTCGCCGACGCTGCCGTCCTCGTAGGTGCCCGCGGTGATGTAGCCCTCGTGGCCGCCGAGCGAGAACTTGTGCGTGAGCGACTGCCGTTCGCGCGGCATCTTTCTGCGCGCCGGGCCGACGTTCGCCAGCGCCGCGGCGACGGCCTTGTCGATCGTCTCCTGGCTGATCGCGCCGGCGTCGGCGGGCGCGTCCTTCTGCGCGTCGGTGCGCAGCGCCTGCGCCGTCTTCGAGCCGTCGCGGTAGATCGCGAGCGCCTTGACGCCGAGGTGCCACGCCTGCGTGTAGGCGTCGGCGATGTCCTCGACCGTCGCGGTCTGCGGCATGTTGACCGTCTTCGAGATCGCGCCGGAGATGAACGGCTGGATCGCGCCCATCATCTTGATGTGGCCCATGTGCGAGATCGCGCGCTCGCCGACCGCCACGTCGAACACCGGCAGGTGCTCGGCCGCGAGGCCGGGGGCCCCGACGATCGTGCCGTGCTCGTTGATGTGCGCCTCGATCTGCTCGACCTGCTGGTCGTCATAGCCCAGCTCCTGCAGCGCGAGCGGCACCGTGCGGTTGACGATCGTCATCTGCCCGCCGCCGACGAGCTCCTTGAATTTGACGAGCGAGAAGTCCGGCTCGACACCGGTCGTGTCGCAGTCCATCAGGAAGGAGATCGTGCCGGTCGGCGCCAGCACTGTCGCCTGCGCGTTTCGATACCCGTACTGGTCGCCCAGCTCGACCGCCTCGTCCCACGAGCGGCGCGCCGCGGCGAGCAGCGCGTCGTCCTCGCTCGTCGCGTCCGGGATCGCGTAGGAGGCGTCGCGGTGCATCCGCATGACGTTGTTGTGCGGCTCGCGATTGTCGGGGTACTTCTCGTACGTCCCGACCGCCCCCGCGATCTCCGCGGAGCGCCGGTAGGCGCGGCCCGTCATCAGCGCGGTGATCGCCGCCGCCGTGCCGCGACCCGCGTCGGAGTCGTACGGCATGCCGTTGCTCATCAGGAAGGCGCCGAGGTTCGCGTAGCCGAGGCCGAGCTGGCGGAACGCGTTCGCGTTCTTGCCGATTCCCTCCGTCGGGTAGCTGGAGGCGCCGACGACGATCTCCTGCGCGAGGAAGACGATGTCGATCGCGTGCTCGTACGAAGCGACGTCGAACGTCCCGTCCGCGTTGCGGAACTTCATGAGGTTCAGCGACGCCAGGTTGCAGGCCGAGTCGTCGACATGCATGTACTCCGAGCACGGGTTCGACGCGTTGATGCGTCCGCTGTTCGGGCACGTGTGCCACTGGTTGATCGTCGTGTCGTACTGCACGCCCGGGTCGGCGCAGCGCCACGCCGCCTCGGCGATCTCGTTCATCAGCGCGCGCGCGTCGAGCGCCTCGCCGATCGGCTTGCCGGTCGTGCGCGAGGTCAGCTTCCACTCGTCGCCCGCCTCGACGGCGCGCATGAACTTGTCCGAGACGCGCACCGAGTTGTTCGCGTTCTGGTACTGGATCGAGGTGAAGCCGTCGCCGTCGATCGACATGTCGAAGCCGGCGTCACGCAGCGCGGCGGCCTTGTCCTCCTCCTTGGCCTTGCACCAGATGAACTCCTGGATGTCCGGGTGGTCGACGTCGAGCACGACCATCTTGGCCGCGCGGCGCGTCTTGCCGCCGGACTTGATCGTGCCGGCCCACGAGTCGGCGCCGCGCATGAAGGAGACGGGGCCCGAGGCGGTGCCGCCCTTGGCCAGCGGCTCCATCGAGCCGCGGATGTTCGAGAGGTTGATGCCCGAGCCCGAGCCGCCGCGGAAGATCATCCCCTCCTTGGTGTTCCAGGACAGGATCGACTCCATCGTGTCCTCGACCGAGAGGATGAAGCAGGCCGAGCACTGCGGCTGCTCTTCGAAGCCGACGTTGAACCACACCGGGCTGTTGAACGCCGCGATCTGGTGCAGCAGGATGTGCGTCAGCTCGGCCTCGAACGTGTCGCCGTCCTCGGCGGTCGCGAAGTAGCCGCGCTGGCGGCCCCAGTCGGCGATCGTGCCGGCGACGCGGCCGATCATCTGTCTGACCGAGTGCTCGCGCGCGGGCGTGTCGAGCTGACCGCGGAAGTACTTCTGCGTGACGATGTTGGTCGCGTTCTGCGACCACGTCGTCGGGAACTCGACGCCCGTCTGCTCGAAGGAGACCTTGCCGCCGTGGCCGATCCGCGCATCTCGCGACTCCCACTCGACGCCGTCGAACGGATGGACGCCCGGCTGCGTGAAGAAGCGACTCAGTCGCAGGCTCTCGCCGGTCGGTGCGTCGATCGTGGTGGGGGTCTGCGAGCTGTCGTTCATGCCTGCCTGCTCCTTAGGCTTCGCCGCAATTTCGGCACCTTTGGTGCTCTCGAACACCCCCAAGACGGGGTCGAGTACCATCTCGCGAGCCTCGGACGACTTTAAAACTCCTGCAAAAAGCCGCTTTCGTAGCCAAAAGGCTGATATCTGCCGCTGCCACTAGCGTAGCCGTGCGCAGATACGATCATCGACACATGCCATTCCGTCTGCGTTTCGTCGCACCAGTGCTGCTCGTCGTCACGTTTGCGGCCGCGACGGCGCCCGCCGCGCGCGCCGACCAGGCCTACGACAAGGTCGCGTCCGCCTACGGGCAGGCCGGCGGCCAGCTCCAGCCGTGCACCTTCTCGGCGGCCGACCTGGAGGCCGCGATCAGGGGGATCCCGCCGGCCATCCGCAACACGGTGCCCGCTCTGCGCACAGCGATGGAGGACGCGATCGCCGCGCACCGACGCGGCGACTGCAGGGGCATCAGACCGGAAGAAGGCACGATCGGCGGAGCGGCGACCCCCGGGACGACGACCACGCCGCCGGTGACGACGACGCCGGCCACGACGCCCACGACCGAAACCGTCCCGGCGGCAACGGTGCCGACGACCACCGCTCCGGCGATCGCGTCGCCCACGAGCACCACGCCGACCCCGCCCGCGTCCGCTGCCGGCACGTCACACGGGCGCGACCGCACGGTCCTGATCGTCGCGTTGATCGCGGGCGGCGCGCTGCTGCTGGCGGCACTGCTGCTGTGGGTCTGGGCGCGCATGCGCGGCTGGGATCCAGGCTGGGTCGCGCGCATGCGCCACGCCTGGGGGGAGGCCGGCTTCCGCACGACGAGCACCTGGGCGGAATTCACCGACTGGCTGCGGCTCGGCCGCTGACCGCCGGGCCCACGAGCGGCCGGAAACGGTCAAGCCGTCTGCTTTACTCCGCGCCCGGATGAAGCTCCTCGTCACCGGCGGCGCCGGCTACATCGGCTCGATCGTCGCCCAGCAGCTGCTCGGTGCCGGCCACGAGGTCGTCGTGCTCGACAACCTCAGTCGCGGCCATCGCGGCGCGGTGCCCGAAGGCGCCCGCCTCGCCGAGGCCGACCTGCTCGACCCGGGAGCGCTCGTGGAGGTCGTCACCGCGGACCTCGACGGCGCGCTGCACTTCGCCGCGCTCTCGCTCGTCGGCGAGTCGGTGGCGCGGCCCGAGCTCTACTGGCGCAACAACGTCGTCGGCACGCTCAACCTGCTCGACGCGCTGCGCGCCGCGAGCGTCAAGCGGCTCGTCTTCTCCTCCACCGCGGCCACGTACGGCGAGCCGGAGAGCGTGCCGATCGAGGAGACCGCTCCGACGCGTCCGGTCAACCCGTACGGGGCGTCGAAGCTCGCGGTCGACCAGATGATCGGCGACGAGTGCCGCGCACACGGGCTCGGCGCCGTCAGCCTGCGCTACTTCAACGTCGCCGGCGCCAGCGGCTGCCTCGGTGAGGACCACCATCCCGAGACGCACCTGATCCCCAACGTGCTGCGCGCGGCGCAGGGCCTGCAGCCCGAGGTGCAGCTGTTCGGCACCGACTACGACACGCCCGACGGCACGGCCGTGCGCGACTACATCCACATCGAGGATCTCGCCAGCGCGCATCTGCTCGCGCTCGACGGCGCGCGCCCCGGCGAGCACCGCATCTTCAACCTCGGCAACGGCAACGGCTTCTCCGTGCGGGAGGTGATCGAGGCCGCGCGCGAGGTGACCGGCCTGGAGATCCCGGTCAGAGAGGCGCCGCGCCGGCCCGGCGATCCGCCGCAGCTCGTCGCCGCGAGCGGGCGCATCCGCGCGGAGCTCGGTTGGGAGCCGCGCAAGCCGGCGCTCGCCGAGATGGTCGGCGACGCATGGACGTTCGCCCGGGCGCATCCGCACGGCTACGCCGGCGAGCCGGCCGGGCAGAGCAGCTGACCGCGTACTGGCGCACCGCCCCGTCCGTTTCCGCGAGAATCCGGTCCTTCGGGGGAACGGACCGACTGCTCGGGGGAAGGAGCACGGGGTGGCTAGGGCAAGCTGGATGGCGCTCGCCGTGGTCGCGGCGCTGATTGTCGGCGTGGCGGGATGCGGCAGCAGCGAGAGGGGCACGACCGTCAGAAAGATCGCCTTCGTGGCGCCGTACGGGGACAACGAACCCGACTGGACGCTGCGGGCGCAGGAAGTCGTCCGCGAATTCCCGAGATATCTCGGGATCAGAGTCGACACGGCCGACGCGTCGCAGACGACCGACCTCAGAGGAGTGCTCGAGCAGGTCTCGCACGAACACAACCAGCTCGTGATCGCCCACGACAGTCGCTACGCCGAAACCGCCGAAGCGGTCGCCGCCGACACGAAGGTGCCGGAGCTGGTGTGGGGCGAACGGCCGAACGCGAAGAGAGGCCTCGTCGGCCAGATCACCGTGCAGGACAAGGAGGCCGGCTACATGGCCGGCGTCGTCGCCGCGCACGCGGCGGTCACGAGAAGACTCGCCGTCATCACGCTGGCCGACGGCTCCGCGTGGGATCTCGCGACCTGGAACCGGATGGCCGGGGGCTTCGTCGCCGGCGCGCGCAGCGTCGATCCGAAGGAGCAGATCAGATACGTCCAGGTCGGCCAGAACGGCTCCGCGACGATCGAACAGGTGCACGACGTCGCGCTCAGACTGCTCAAGTCTGGCTCTCAGATGATCTTCACGCTCGGCGGCAGATCGACGCTCGGCGCGCTGAGAGCGGTCGAGCAGCAGCAGGGCGAGAACCAGTTCATCAGCGTGATAGGCGACAAGGCCGACTTCAACAGAGAAAACTTCGTGCTCGAGTCGGTGATGTTCGAATTCAGGCCGGTCTTCGAGCAGGCGGTCGAAGACATCAGAACGGGCAGATTCGCGCAGCATCCGTACGAGCTGAGGCTGTCCGACAGAGGCGTCTACATCCTGCCCACCGGCCGCACGCCGAGCGACGCCTACGAAGCGGCGGTGGCCGACAAGGCGAAGATAGAACGCGGCACGCTGACCGTGCCGACCACCTCCACGAGCGAAGCCGTCCAGGCGCTGATCGCCGGGAGAACCCCGCAGGGCTGAGCGCTTACGAGCCGCCGGCCGCGGCGCCGCGCGCGGCGCTGTCGGCGGCTCCGCCGGCGCCGACCGGCGCGCTCGCCGCGGCCGCGCCGTCGCGCTCGATCGTCTCGCGCATCTGCCGCTCGATCCCCGGGACCTGTCTGCGGCCCTGGCGGTCGAGCACGCTCGCGAGCGGCCCGCGCAGGGCGATCAGCGCGCGCACCCAGTTCGGCACGGTCACATGGCGGGCTCGTCGCTCGACGCCCTGCGTCACCGCGTCCGCGACGTCGGACACCGGATAGGTCTTGCCGGTCGGGCCGCTGATCTTCTGGCGCATGCCGGCCATCCCGCTGCGCTCGTCGGCGCCGCGCACCATGTCGGTGTCGATCCACGAGAAGTAGGCCACGCCGACGTCGACGCCGAGGTGCGCGACCTCCGTGCGCAGGCAGTCGGCGAACGCCTCCACGCCGGCCTTGCTGGCGCAGTAGGCGGACATGAAGGGCGCGTGCGCGACCGCCGCGACCGAGGCGATCTGCAGCACGTAGCCGCGACGCTCGATCACGTGCGGCAGCGCCGCGCGCACCGTGCGCCAGCTGCCGAGCAGGTTGACCTCGACGACGCGCTCCCAGGCGGCCGGGTCGATGTCTCGCACGGAGCCGCCGGTCGCGATGCCGGCGTTGGCGATCACGACGTCGATCCCGCCGAAGCGCTCGACGGCTCCGGCGACGGCCGCCTCAAGCGCGCTCGAGTCGGTGACGTCGGCCTCGAACCAGGCGGCGTCGGGACCGCACTCGGCGGCGACCTTCGCCAGCTCGTCTGGCTCGAGGCCGACGAGCGCCAGCTTCGCGCCGCGGGCGGCGAGCTGCCGGGCCGCGGCCGCGCCGATGCCGCGCGCGGCGCCGGTGACGAAGACGACCTGGCCGGAGATGGGACGCGTGGTGGAGGGCATGCGTTGGACGCTACCCGGCGAGCAGCTCTTCCAGCGCCGCCAGCGCCTGCGCGAGGACCGCGGGCGGGTCGGCGCTCGCGTCCAGCGTGCGGATGCGCTGCGGCTCGGATGCGGCCAGCGCGTCGTAGGCGGCGGCGATCGCGGCGAAGAAGTCGTCGGCTTCCCGCTCGAGGCGGTCGGGCGCCTCGCCGCGGCCGTCCTGGCGCGCGCGGCCGAGCGCCGGGTCGATCCGCAGTAGCAGCGTGCGGTCGGGCGCGATGTCGCCGGTCGCGAACGCGTTGATCGCGCGCACGTCGTCGACGCCGAGATCGCGCCCGGCGCCCTGGTAGGCGAGCGAGGAGTCGACGAAGCGGTCGAGCAGGACCCAGCGCCCCTGCGCGAGCGCGGGCGCGAGCGCCTCCTCGACGAGCTGCGCGCGCGCGGCCGCGTAGAGCAGCGCCTCGGCGCGCGCGCCGACGCGCAGGTCCGGATCCTTCACGAGCGTGCGGATCCGCTCCGACGCGGCGACACCGCCGGGCTCGCGCAGCAGCACCGCGTCGATCCCGCGCGCGTGCAGTGCGTCGAGCAGTCCGCGCGCGAGCGTCGTCTTGCCGGCTCCGTCGAGCCCCTCGATCGTGATCAGCCGGCCGCGTGGCACGGCGGCGACCTTACCGGGGTGCTCCGCCGGTACCCTCGTCGCCGATGGCCGACCTGCCGGGCACCGAGCACCACCCGCACGCCCGTGCGACGCTCGGCGCCGCGCTCGCTCCGGGCGGTCGTCCCTCGCATGCCTACCTCTTCCACGGCCCCGCCGGCAGCGGCAAGCGCACCGCGGCGCGCGCGTTCGCGGCGGCGCTGCTGGCCGACGGCGCGCCCGATCCGGCCGGTGCGCGCACGCGCGTGGAGCACGGCACGCATCCGGACCTGACGTGGGTCGTGCCGAGCGGCGCGCACGAGATGCTCGTCGGCGACGTGCAGGAGCCGGTGATCGCGGCGGCGGCGATGACGCCGTTCGAGGCGGCGCGGCGCGTGTTCGTGCTCGAGCGCGCCGACACGCTGATCGAGCAGGCCGCCAACAAGCTGCTCAAGACGCTCGAGGAGCCGGCGCCGTTCGTGCACCTGGTACTGCTGACGGACCGCCTCGGCGAGGTGCTGCCGACGATCCGCTCGCGCTGCCAGCTCGTGCGCTTCGACGCGCTGCCGCCGGGCGAGCTGGCGGAGCGGATCGGCCGCCGCGGCGTGGCGCCCGAGCAGGCGGCGGCGTGCGCGCGGCTGGCGCTGGGCGACGGCGAGCGCGCGCTCGAGCTGGCGCTCGGCGACGGGCCCGCGCTGCGCGCCGGCGGCGAGTCGCTTGCTCGCGCGGCGCTCGCCGGCCGTGTCGGCGACGAGACGCCGTGGAAAGCGCTGCTCGACGTGCGCAAGCGGCGCGGCGACGCGGCCGTGACGGAGGTCGAGGCGCGCCTCGCGGAGGAGCTGGAGCTGGTCTCCAGAAGAGAGCGCAAGCGCGTCGAGAACGAGTACGCCGAGCGCATTCGCCGTACGCGCCGTCGCGTCGAGACGGGCGCGCTCGACCTCGGGCTGCAGCTCTCCGGCCTGTGGCTGCGCGACGTCGCGTGCGTGGCGTGGGGCGCCGAGGACTTCGTCCACCACGTCGACCGCGCCGCCGCGCTGGGCGAGGACGCCGCCGGCCGCGACCCGCAGCGCCTGCGCGCGGGCGTCGAGCTGGTCGAGGACACGCGCCGTCGGCTGCGCAGCAACGTCACCGAGGAGCTGGCGCTGGAGACGCTCGCCTATCGGCTCGAGGGGCTGCTCGCCTGATGCGGCGGGCCGGCCTGCTGTTCGTCCGCTACGGCGTCCCGCTCGGGATCGCGATCGCCGGCGTCGTCTGCCTCGAGATCGGCGGAAGCGCCGCGGGCGCGGGCGTCGTGCTGATCGGCTCGGCCGCGATCGTGCTGCTGCTCAACACGATGTTCCGCCTGAGCGTCACGAGCAACAGAGAGCGCGACGAGGAGGAGCGGGCGCGCGAGCAGTTCGAGCGAACGGGCCGCTGGCCGGGCGAGTGACGTCGCCCTCACCGACGCCCGCCGCGTCCGACCCTGGTACAAACAACGCCAGAGTGTCACAGCGAACGGTCGAGGACGAGGCGCTGCTGGACGCCACGCACGCGTGCGTGCTGGCCGTCGGCGTGCGGCGCACGACGATGACGGACGTCGCGCGGCGCGCGGGCGTGAGCCGCATGACGCTCTACCGCCGCTACGCCGACGTGACGTCGCTGATGCAGGCGCTGATGACGCGCGAGTTCACGCAGATCCTCGGCGAGGTCGAGGCGGAGGTCCAGGCGCTGCCGAGCGCGCGCGAGCGGCTGGTGACGGCGGCCGTCGCGGGCGTGGACCGCCTCACGCGCGACCCGCTGTTCCTGCGCATCGTCGACGTCGACCCCGAGCTGCTGCTGCCGTACCTGACGACCCGGCGCGGCGCCTTCCAGCGCGCCGTCGTCGGCGTCATGGAGGCGCGCATCGCCGACGGCGTCGCCGAGGGCTCGGTCGCCGCCGGCGACCCGGCCGCCGTCGCGCGCGCGATCGAGCTGGCGCTGCGCGGCTTCGCCTTCCAGGCGCTCGCGCCGGGTGCGGCGGACGAGCGCGAGCAGGAGCTGGCGGAGCTGGGGCGGATGATCGACGCGTATCTGGCGCCGGTCGCTCACTCGCAGGAGGCGCGCAGATGACCGCGCCGGATCCGCGCATGCGCTGGTGGGGCTGGGGCGAGGACGGCCACGACGGGCCGCTGTCGCCGGGCGCGCAGGCGCTGCTCGCAGAGCAGATCGGCCCGCTGCCCGCCGGTCACCGCGACCCCGTCGCCTTGGAGGACGTGCGGCTGCCCGAGCCGGCGCTGCCAGCGGCCGCGCGCGAGCTGCTCGTCGCCGCGGTCGGCGCCGAACACGTGCGCGACGACCGTCTCGCGCGTGTGACGCATGCCGCCGGCCGCGGCTACCACGACCTCGTGCGGCTGCGCGCGGGGGACGCGGGCGGCGCGCCCGACGCGGTCGTCTACCCGGCCGACGCGGCGGAGGTCGCCGCCGTGCTGCGCGCGTGCGCCGAGGCGCAGGTCGCGGTCGTGCCGTTCGGCGGCGGGACGAGCGTCGTCGGCGGCGTCGAGCCGCTGCGCGGGCGCTTCGCCGCCGTCGTCGCGCTCGACCTTGCGCGGCTCGACCGGCTGCTCGCCGTCGACCCCGTCTCGCTGACCGCGACCGTGCAGCCCGGCATGACAGGCCCGGCGCTGGAGGAGGCGCTGGCCGAGCACGAGCTGACGCTCGGCCACTTCCCCCAGTCGTTCGAGTTCAGCACCGTCGGCGGCTGGGTCGCGACGCGCTCGTCCGGCCAGGCGTCGACCGGCTATGGACGCATCGACGCTTTGGTGCTCGCGCTGCGGGTGGCGACGCCGAGCGGCGAGATCGCCACGCGTGCGGCGCCGGCGTCGGCCGCCGGGCCGAGCCTGCGCGAGCTGCTGGTCGGCTCGGAGGGGGCGCTCGGCGTGATCGTGGAGGCGACGCTGCGGGTGAGAGCGCGCCCGAGCGTGCGGCGCTACGAGGGCTTCTCGCTGCCGCGCTTCGCCGCCGGGACCGACGCCTTCCGCGCACTCGTGCAGGCGGGCGCCGCGCCCGACGTCATGCGGCTGTCCGACGAGCGCGAGACGCAGGTCTCGCTCGCGATGTCGGGCGGCGACGGGCTCACGACGCGCGCGCTGAAGGGCTACCTGCGCGCTCGGGGACACGGCGACGGCTGCCTCGCGATCGTCGGCTGGGCGGGGACCTCGGAGGCGGAGCTGCGGCGTCGTCGGGCAGCGGGTGCCCAGCTGCTGCGCGCGCACGGCGCCGTCGTGCTCGGCACGCAGGTCGGGCACGCCTGGGAGCACGGTCGCTTCAACGCCCCCTACCTGCGCGACGAGCTGCTCGCGCACGGCGTGATGCTCGAGACGCTCGAGACGGCGACGACGTGGGACCGCCTGCTGGCGCTGCACGACGCGGTGGCGAGCGCGATCGACGCGGCGCTGCGCGCGCGCGGCACGCCGCCGGTCGTGATGGCGCACGTCTCCCACGTCTACCGCGCGGGCGCGTCCTTGTACTTCACGTTCGTCGCGCGCCAGCAGGCGGGCGAGGAGCTGGAGCAGTGGCACGCCGCGAAGGCGGCCGCGAGCGACGCGATCCTCGCCGCCGGCGGCACGATCACGCACCACCACGCGGTCGGCCGCGACCACGCGCCGTGGCTGCCGGGCGAGGTCGGCGAGCTGGGGATCGAGCTGCTGCGCGCGGCGAAGGCGACGCTCGACCCGGCCGGGATCATGAACCCGGGGAAGCTGGTGGACCCGGCGCCGCTGCCGGGGTCGTAGTCAGGCCGCGGCGCCGCGCGCCGCGAGGGCCGCGTGCGCGGCGTCGAGCGCGGCGGAGCGCCACGCGGGGACGAGCCCGATGCGCGTGCGGCGGTCGAGCAGGTCCTCGACGGTGAGCGCCAGCTCGTGCTCGACGGCGAAGCGCAGCTTGGCGGCGAGGTCGCCGGCCGGTCGGTCGGCGCCGGCGAGGCGGATGCGGTGCGTCGCGCAGGCGCGCGCCTCGACGCCGGGGCGCGCGGCGACGCGGTCGAGCGCGTCCTGCGCCATCCGGCGCGCGGTGGTCAGCTTGCCGCCGACGACGGTCAGGATCCCGTCGTGCTCGACGACCGCGTGGCGGCGCGAGATGTCGGCGGTGGACGCGTCGTCCGCGTCGTCGTCGTCGCTCGCCAGCAGGGGGCGCAGCCCGGCGAAGCGCCCGACGACGTCGTCGGCCGTCGGCGTGCGTTCGAGCACCCGCCCGATCGCGGTGAGCAGGAACGCCTCCTCCTCGGCGTCCGGGATCGGCGCCTCGGGGATCGGGCCGTCGAACGGCGCGTCGGTGATCCCGATCATCACCAGCCCGTCCGCGCGCGGGACCGCGAACACGAAGCGGGAGGACTCGCCCGGCAACGGCGCGTTGATCGCCGCGCGCGGCTCGCCGACCGCGGCGGCCGGCACGAGCACGTGCGAGCCCTTGCTCGGGCGCAGGCGAACCGCGCCGCCGGTCAGCTCCCCGGCCCACACGCCGGTCGCGTTGACGACGTGGCGGGCGCGGACGTCGAACGTCGCACGAGTGCGGTCGCGCCCGTCCCGCACGGTCGCCCCGTCTGCCCGCAGCTCGGTCGCCTCGATGTACGTGAGGATGCGCGCGCCGTACGCGGCGGCGGTTCGGGCGACCGCGAGCACGAGCCGCGCGTCGTCCTCGATCTGGCCGTCCCAGTGCAGCAGCGCGCCGCGCAGCTGGCGGTCGCTGAGGCCGGGCGCGAGCCGTCGCGCCTCCTCCGCGCTCACGCGCCGCGCCGCCGGCAGTCGTCGGCGGCTCGTGCCCGCGGCAGCGCGCAGCGCGTCGCCAAGGCGCAGGCCGACCTCCAGCTTCGCGCCGGCCGCGCGGCTCACCTGCCCGCCCAGCGGGATCAGGAACGGCAGCGCGCGGATCAGGTGCGGCGCACTGACGTCCATCAGGATCGCCCGCTCGCGCGCGGACTCCCACGCGACGCCGACGTCCCCGTGCGCGAGGTAGCGCAGCCCGCCGTGCGCGAGCTTGGAGGACCAGCGGCTCGTGCCCTGCGCGAGGTCCCCGCGCTCGACGAGCGCGACGCTCAGCCCGCGCGACGCGGCGTCGAGCGCCGCCCACGCGCCGACGATCCCCCCGCCGACCAAGAGCACGTCAACCGCCTCGCCGTCCGCGAGCGCGCTGAGCTCCCGAGCCCGCCGCGCCCCGTCGAGCGAGTCCGACGCGACCAGCGTCGGCGCGGAACGACCACCACGACGAAGTGACACCATACGTCCAACTGTAACGCCGCGACCATCGCCCCCGCGCCACCACACCCCAGCCCGCCTCGGCTACCATGTCCGCCCGCGCCGACGTAGCTCAGCTGGTAGAGCACTTCACTCGTAATGAAGGGGTCCCCGGTTCGAATCCGGGCGTCGGCTCTCGGAAAACGGCTGCAAATCGGCCGGTTTCTTCGCCGATCAGACGTTCTTTCGGCGAGCGCTGACGCGCCACTTCCGGGCTTCGTGGCCAATTCGTGGCCAAAACCCACCAGGGATGTGGTCGTGCTGCGGGCGTCCGGCCTTGCCGTGGATGCCAGATCCGCCTAGCGTTGCCCGCGTTCAAGAAAAGGTGGCCCGGGCGGCGCTTGCAACGCCCCCGGGCCTGGCACCGAAGGACGGACCTCCGATGCAAGACGTGATTCTTCCCGACCACGGGTCGGGACACCAGCCCGAGCGCGCACGACCGCTCCAGGACCGCCAGGGGCAGGCGCGACGCGAGAGCAGGAAGCCGGCCTCGTGCAGAGACGGCGACTGGTCGCGGGGACCGGAGCTGCTGGCGCTCGGTGCGGCGGTGCGCGAGTTGCGCGCGCGGCGCGGGTTCTCGCAGGAGACGCTCGGGTTCCGCGCCGGCCTGCACCGCAACTACGTCGGCGCGGTCGAGCGCGGCGAGATCAACCCGACCTTCCGCGTCCTGCTCAAGCTCTCTGTCGGGCTCGCCGAGCCGCTCTCGGAGCTGATCGGGATGTACCAGCGCAACCGCATGGCGCAGCTCGGCATCGTGCCGCCTCGCGAGCCCGGACAAACGTCCGGTAGCCAGCCGCCGGCCGGTCCGCCTAGCGTCGTCGGTGCGGGTGGGGCCGGCTCGGGCTCGGCGGACCCGGCGCCCGGAGGTTCCCCCCACCCGACGAGCGCCCCTTCGGTCCGCCGAGCCCCCCGCACCCCGCCTCGCCCCGCTCTACCGTCCCACGGCCAACGCCGCACGGAAGGTCCGATGACCCCGCCCGTCGACCTCGCCGCACGGCTCGCGCTCTGCGCGCTGCTCGCCTGGCGCATCGCGTCCGTGCTGCTGCGCGCCGCCGGCCTGCTCTACCTGTGGGCCGGCCTGATCGAGATCGCGACCGGCACCGGCCCGCTCGCCGGTGCCGGAGCGCTCACGCTCGGCACGGCCGCCTGGCTCGCCGGACACTGGCTGCCCGCCTACCGCCGCCAGGAGCACCGCAGCCCGCTTGCCGAGCGAGTGCTCGGCCGCCGCCGACGCGACCGCAAGGCCGACTGAGAGCCGGGCGGCGCCTGGCGGTGGTGGCGCGGTGGTCTGCTCGCCCGGCCGTCGCGCACCCAGGCAGTCGCCTAGCGAATGCGAGCGGTGGCCGACTCGGCGTACGGCTGGTCGCTCGTGTCGACCTCAATCGAGATGGTGCGCTCGTGGAGGCTGGACGGCAGATGGAGGGTGATGGAGAAGCGGCTGTGTCCCCGGCCCGGGATCTGGGCGTAGACCGGGTGGGTCAGACTGAACGGCTGGGCGGTGAGGCCGAATGTCGCGCCGCGCGCGGGAATTGACGTGCGCCAGGTGACGTGGATGCGGGGTCCGTGGCGGCGGGCGACGAGGTCCAGGACGCGCGGGATGGGAAGCCGTGGCAGGCGGTGCAGGCGGAGGTGGAGCGCGAGGTGGGCGGCGCGGATCCCGGTCGGCGTGCAGGCGAGCAGCGAGACTTGCGCTGTCGCGTCGTGCATGCGGGCGAGGGTGCTCCCGGCTGCTGGGTCGAGGGTGAGCACGCCTGCGCGGCCGCTTGGCAGCGCGATCGATCCGTCGACGAGCAACGTGTCTCCACGCGAGGAGTCGAGGGGATACGTGGTCGCGGCTGCGCGCACGACGCACGGTCCACGCCGGCAGCGGACTCGCAGGCGAAGCGGCTGGCCGCCGTGCAGTGCTGGTGAGCTGATGAGGCGCGCGGAGATGCTCGGGGGCGGCCCGGCGGTCGATGCGGTTGTCTGGCCGGGCACGACCACGTGCAGCAGGCCCCCAGCGAGTGGTGTCTCTCTGAAGTCTCGTGACGTCACGAGGGCGTTGTCGGTCCATGCCGCGCTGAGCGTTCCGTTTGAGAGCGTCAGTGGCCGTGCTGCGTTCGCTGCCCGGCACGGGCTGCCGAACCGCACCGGGTGCCTGATCCCACCGGCGATCGTCCCGCTCGCGACATGAGCCGAGGCCGCATTGTCGCGGGTGCCCGGGTCTACCCAGGTGAGGAGAACGCCGCCGGATGCGTCGAGCGCGGCGGCGATCTGCGTGCCTTGATCGTCGGGGACCGGCGAGGACGAGGCGCCGGTGGTCGGCGCGAAGCCAGTGCTCGAGAAGCCGCCGTTCGGGTTGCCCTCGAGCAGTTGCTCGCGGCCGAACCCGCTGCCTCCAGGACGGCGCAGCAGCGCGAACGCGGAGACCGAGGAGCCGAGGCTGAAGATGCTGGAATCGACGCGGTAGGCGATCACGGCGCTGCCGTCGTCCGCGAGCGCGACCGCCAGCTCATCTGGCGATGTGGAGGCAGGCACCGGCACGGGCGCGAACGCGGCCGCCCCCGCGGCACGCTCGTAGGCGGTGATCGAGTCGGACCCGTAGTTGACGACGAGCGTTCGCCCCGCGGGAGAGATCGCAACCGCGACCTGGTCACCGGTGGCGGACGCGAGTTGCTGCGACATTCCGAAGCGGCCGCCGGTGGTCGTGCTCGCGACGTTCAGCAGCGAGGCTCCGTTCGGCTTCTCGCGCGATACCCAGGCGACCGTCGCACGCCCGGCCGCGTCGATTCCCGCCGACGGCGGCGAGCCGAGCGGCGAGCCCACACCCAGCATCACGGGAGCACCGAACGGCGCATCGGCGGACGGCCGGACGGCCGCCAGCACGTGCGCAGCCAGAGACCCCAACGGTCCGACGATCTGCTCCCACACGACCACTGCCGCGCCGCTCGGAGCAACCGCGACCGACGGGGGATCGTCGAAGACATACCCAGTCCCGAGCGCAACCGGCGTCGTGCCCGCGTCGGCCGCGTCGACTGACCACTCGTAGCTTCTCGGAGTGCGCACGACGGGGGCCATCAGCAGCGGCCTCGCACCCGGAGCATTACCGACCTCGGGGCACGCGGCAAGCCGACCGAACGTCGTCGACGCCCCGGATGTGATCCCACCGGAGCCGACCATGAGCAAGTCGATCACGGAGCTGCTCCGTCCCTCCCGGCCCAGCAACGCGAGCTGCCCCGGACCGGCCGAGCGCAGACAATCAGCAACGCCTCCACCAAGGATCGGACGCGGCGGAAGCTCCACCCAGCCCGCAGCGGGGGACGCGACCCACACCGTCAGCACAGCCGCCAGCAGCGCCACCCGTCGCATCGGCTGGATCAAACCAGAAACCGATGTGCCGGGACGCGGTTGTTTCGTCCTTTGCTTCTGCAGGTCCGAGCCGCGGCTGCCGGTGCCGCGACCGCTCGTCCTGGCAAACCTGGGTCCGAGCGGATCATCCGCCCATGAACCCGAAGCCGCCAGGCCACGAGTCGAACAGCACCACCATGACGCAGAATCCGGCCCCGAAGAGGCACTGCGCCACGCCGACGGCGATCACGAGTCCGCCCGATCGCTCCAGCTGCGCGCGGGTCGGGTCTTTGGGGTCGTAGAGGACCGTCACCGGCTCTCCTTCTCGCACGCGCTTGAAGCTCGTGCCCATCATCGTCTGTGTTTCCACCTCGCGACCGTCGGCTGTCCGGAATCTCACGACGGGGTAGTAGATCGACATGGGCGCGCTCGCCCCCGAGCCGCCGGTCCACGCCCCGTCCACCCACGCCCCGCTCGACCCCGAGAAGCCGCCTCCGCGGTCCCGGTACTCGACGATGCCGGTCACCACTCCCTCCGCGGGTTGCGCCCGGCGTGAGAAGCGCCAGCCCGTCACGAGTGTCCAGATCCCCTTTGCGCACGCCAGCACGCCGCCGAGGGCGAACAGCGTCATGAAGTTGAGCATGGGGCCCTGAGGGCGTGTCGACCATGTTCTCGCCCCCCCCGGTGGTATGGCAGAATGTATGGCATGCGCAAGACGACGGTCTACATGCCCGAGCCGTTGAAGGCACGGCTCGCTCGGGCCGCCGCGGAGTCGGGCCGCTCGGAGGCGGACCTGGTCCGCGAGGGGATCGAGTTGGTCACCGGACGGGTCGCCGGCGTCGAGCCGCGCCTGCCGCTGTTCGCCAGCGGAAGGCCCGACCTCGCTGAGCGTGCCGACGAGCATCTGGCCGGCTTCGGCGAGCGGTGATCCTGCTCGACACGAGCGGCCTGCTCGCCGCGCTCGACTCCAGCCAGCGCCAGCACGCCCAGGCCGCCGACGCGCTGCGCGACGCGCGCGGCCCGCTGGTGCTCTCGCCGTTCGTCTTGGCCGAGCTTGACTACCTGCTCGCGACGAGAGTCGGCCCACAGGCGGCGCTCGGTCTGCTGGCCGAGGTCGCGCGCGGCGCCTACCGGCTGGAATCGTTTGACGCCGCGGACGTCGCCGCGGCGCACGAGGTGATCGAGACCTATGCCGACCTCGACGTCGGGCTCGCGGATGCGTCGATCGTCGTGCTCGCGCACCGCTACGAGACCCACGATGTGCTCACGCTCGACCAGCGGCACTTCCGCGCGCTGCGCGGCCCGGCGGGCAGGCCGTTCCGCATCCTGCCGGCGGATCGTGAGCGCTGAGCCGCCAGTTGCGCGGGCGCTCGCGCCGATGCTCCATGAGACACCCGCAGGGAACGGGACTGGTCGTATCAGGCAGAGAGGCCTCAGGGGTTGAGGCTCGCGCGTGACGGGGGAGAGCGCTCATCCGGTGGCGTGCTGCGCGCTGATCGAGGCGGTACGGTTCGCTCATGGTTTCCGGTGAGGTCATCGAGCTGGCGGGTCGCCGGCTCGCGGCGGCGGCTCGCCAGCCGGCGCGCGTGCTGCTGTTCGGGTCGCATGCGTGCGGGGACGCCGGCCCGGACAGCGATGTTGACTTCCTGGTGATCGAGCGTGACGTGCCGAATCGGCATGCCGAGATGGTCCGGCTCGGTCGCGAGGTCGCGTCGCTCGGGGTGCCGATCGACGTGCTTGTTGTGAGCGAGGCGTACGCGGAGGAGTGGGGTGGCGTGAAGAACACGGTCGTCCATGCCGCGTTGACCGAGGGCCGCGAGTTTGCCGCAGCGTGACACGGTGATGCTGCGGCCGTTGACGTTGGGCGTGCGCAGTCGGCGGCCCGGGGCGTCTCCCGGATTTCCCAGCGGCGTCCCGTCCGCTGAGCCCCTGCGCGCTGGAGAGGATCTGGCTGACGGGCTATGCTGTGCTTCATGATCCCCCCAGCTGCTTCGGCGGCTGGGTGCGAGGCCCGGCTTCGGCCGGGCCTCAGCGTTTCTGAGGACGCCAGGCGCGGGGCCGGTGGACCTCGCCGCGTTCGTCGCTGAGCAAGCCCGGTAGCTGGCTTGCTCGGAGCGGGCCCTGACGGAGCTTCTTGACGAGGTCCACCCGGTCGCGGAGCGTCCGTGCCGGGTTCTCGCTGGGGCTGAGCAGTGCGACTCGCAGGCCGAGCTCGTCGCGTGCGAGGCGGATCGGCTCGACGAGGTCCGTGTCGTTCGTGAGGACGATCGCCAGCTCGCAGTCTCGACGGAAGGCGTCGATGAGCAGCCGCGATGCGAGGTTGACGTCTGAACCCTTCTCCTCTGTGGCGACGACGTGGATGTTCTCCTCGCTGACGGGGCAGCTGGTCCCGCTCGGGCACGGTTCGACGCGGCGCATCCATCGTGTCCCGCTCCGGAACTGGCCGAGCACGATCTCGACGTCACGTGTCGCGAGCGCGCGCAGGTACATCTGCTGACGTGTGGCCTCCTGGGGATCGTCTGCACGGGCGATGACGCGGGCGGTGAAGTACTGGACCCGCGCGATTTCGTCGCCGGGGAACAGCGTCTCAGCGAGCGTGCGGAGGTCGAGCCACTTGCAGTCGGGAAAGCGACGGCGCAGAGCGCTGTAGTAGAGGTTGAACCCGTCGACGTAGACGTTCGCCTTCACTGCTGCGACCGTATCGGGCGCGTCGGCGTTCGTAGTCCGCCCGAGTGCGAGTCTTGGCCGAAGCCGCTACGCGTCGAGTGCGCCGTCGGACAGCTCGATGCGTCGCACGTCGGGGTGGGCGCGGAGCTTGTCGGTGACGGTGATGATGCGGCCGTTGACGTGGGTGCGGTGTCTGTAGAGCGTCTCGACGGTGGCGCGCTCGATGCGCAGGCCTTCGGTGACGCGGAAGTCCTCGTCGAAGATGACGACGATGACGGCGTCGTAGTCGCTGTCGCGGATCGGGCTGAGGTTGCGCCGGCCGCGCGCGCCGGTGCGGCGCAGCGCCTTGACCTGGAGGCGCTCGCCGTCGGGCAGTCTGACGTCCCATCCGCTCTGGCTGAAGCTGCCGCGCTCGCCGCCGTAGTGCTCGGCGACGATCGCTTCGGCGATGTCGCCGATCGGGTTGTTGTTGGTGCGCACGATGCCGCGGTCGCGCAGCGTGCGCATGATCGCGGCGAAGTCGGCGAGCAGCTCGCGCGTCGAGCGCGTGAGGGGGTCGTAGGTCACGGCGCGGAGCATCACACGGGGCGTGCCTGCGGGGTCGCGGTTACGGCCCCGGCGACCCTCGTTTGCGCGGTGTAAGGATCCTGACGCTATGTAACTCGGCAGTTGCAGAGTTGTAGACATGGGTCGCGATACCTCGTAAGCCGTTAACGAGCCGGCGCGTCTGCCGGTTCGCGACTCGATTAGGAGGATCGTTCATGGTCGTGCATGGATGCGGTTGCGCGCAGGGGTTCTGCGCTCGCTTCGCCGCAGGCTGCGCCTTGGGCTGCACGCGGCGGTTCGTCGCGGGCGGTGCGGAAGGGCGCGGATTTGCCGGTGGCAGCGGCGATTTCGCAAGGCAGGGTTCGGTGACATCTATTCCGCGTAGCGGGGGTGGTTCATATGTCGGATGCTGACGCGAGAGATCCTCGTCCGCTGTTGGCGATCGCGGCGGGCGTGGCGGGTTACCTGGTGGTGATCTGACCCCGGGAAAGTGGAGTCGGGATACTGGAGTCTGCTGGCAGAGAG
>CAZGJV010000015.1:0-82408 GCA_964525715.1 uncultured Conexibacter sp.
TGCTCAACGCGAAGCCCGAGCACGCCGAGCGAGAGGGCGAGACGGTCGCCGAGGCGGGGCGCCCGGGGGCAGTCACGATCGCGACGAACATGGCCGGCCGCGGAGTCGACATCAAGCTCGGCGGCAGCCCCGAGCACCTGATCAAGCATGAGATGGCCAAGCTCGGGCTCAGACCCGGCGACGAAGGCTACGAGGAGCAGGAGGCGGAGCTGATGCCGCTGCTCGAAAAGCGCTGCGAGACCGACCGCGAGCAGGTGATGGAGGCCGGCGGGCTCTGCATCATCGGCACCGAGCGCCACGAGTCGCGCCGCATCGACAACCAGTTGCGCGGCCGCGCCGGCCGCCAGGGCGATCCCGGTCTGTCGCTCTTCTTCCTGTCTGCGGAGGACGACCTCGTGCGCCTGTTCGCGGGCGAGCGGATCTACCGCATCCTCGACCGCTTCGGCACGACCGACGAGCAGGGCCGCGAAGAGCCGATCGAGGCCGGCCTGCTGACGAGACAGATCGAGAAGGCGCAGAAGAAGGTCGAGGAGCAGAACTTCCTGATCCGCAAGCGCGTGCTCGACTACGACGACGTCATGAACGAGCAGCGCCGCATCATCTACGCCTACCGCGACGAGGTGCTCGAGGGCCGCGACATGGGCGAGCAGGCGCGTGAGGAGATCGCGAGCATGCTCACGCGCGTGGTCGAGGAGTTCACCGTCGGCGACTACGCCGAAGACTGGGACCTCGAGGGCCTGTTCGCGCGGATCGCCGAGATATTCCCGGTCAGCTTCGGGATCGAAGACATCGACCCGGGCAGGACGAACCGCGAGGAACTGACGGAGAGACTCGTCGAGGACGCGCTGCGTCTCTACGACGACCGCGAGCGCGAGCTGGGCGAGGAGCTGATGCGCGTGCTCGAGCGCTATCTGCTGCTCAACACGATAGATCAGCGCTGGCGCGAGCACCTCTACGACATGGACTACCTGCGCGAGGGCATCGGCCTGCGCGGGCTCGCCCAGATCGACCCGCTGATCGCGTACAAGAACGAGGGCTTCGAGCTGTTCCAGGACCTGATGAACACGATCTGGTCCGACTTCGCGCGCATGGTCTTCAACGTCGAGGTCGCGATCGAAAGCGAGGGGGAGCCCGAGCAGGCCGTTCCGGATCCGGCCGAGTCGGCCTCCAGCTGGGCCGGTGGCGGTGGCGGCTTCACGTACTCCAGCGGCTCCTCGACCGCGACGGCGCTCGGGGCGCTCGCGGGCAGCGATGCGGCGCCGTCGGCGCTCGGCGTCGCCGAAGCGCCGGCTCCGCGCGACGACGGCGGCGCGAGCGTCGCGCAGCGGCGCGTCGACGCGGTCGACCAGATCGGCCGCAACGACCCGTGCTGGTGCGGCTCGGGCAAGAAATTCAAGAAGTGCCACGGCGTCTGAGCGCCGCAAGGCGGGCCTGACCGCGCGCGAGCCGCCCCGGCCGATAGCCTCCGGAGCGTGTCCACGACCTCCGGCACATCGTCAGAGCCGACGCCGCAGCGCCTTGCGGCGATCCGCGACCAGCTGAAGCTGCTCGCGGACTATCTTTGACCCGGCTCAGCTGAAGGCGCGCGCCGACGAGCTCGAGCGCGAGATGGGCGCGCCCGGCTTCTGGGACGACCAGGAACGGGCCGCCAAGACGAGCGCCGAGCACGCGCGCGCCACCAAGAAGTTCGAGCTGTACACGTCGCTGGAGCGCGACGTCGACGACCTCGAGCCGCTCGCGGAGATGGCCGACGAGGACCCCGAGCTGGCGTCCGAGCTGGAGGAGCAGATCGCGTCCGTTCAGGCGCGGCTGGAGGCGCTCGAGCTGGAACGGCTTTTCTCCGGGAGATATGACGCGGGCGATGCGCTCGTCACCGTGAACGCCGGTGCCGGGGGCACGGATGCACAGGACTGGGCAGAAATGGTCTTGCGCATGGAGATGCGCTGGGCGGAGAAGAGAGGGTTCGACGTCGAGCTGTTGGAGGCGAGCCCGGGGGAGGAGGCCGGCATCAAGTCGGCGACCTTCCGCGCCAGAGGCGAGAACGCGTATGGCCTCTACGGCGCCGAGAAGGGGGTTCACCGACTTGTGCGCCTCTCGCCCTTCGACTCGGCGAACCGTCGCCAGACGAGCTTCGCCGGCCTGGAGGTCTCGCCGGTCGTCGAGGACGTCGGCGAGATCGTGATCGAGGACGACGACCTGCAGGTCGACACCTACCGCGCGAGCGGTGCCGGCGGCCAGCACGTCAACAAGACCGACTCGGCGGTGCGCATCACGCACAAGCCGAGCGGGATCGTCGTGCAGTGCCAGAACGAGCGCTCGCAGACGCAGAACCGCCTCACCGCGATGGGGATGCTGCGCTCGAAGCTGGCCGAGCTGGAGGAGCGCAAGCGCCAGGAGGAGATCGCGAAGGAGCGCGGCGAGGCGCAGGACGTCAACTTCGGCTCGCAGATCCGCTCCTACGTGCTGCACCCGTACACGATGGTCAAGGACCACCGCACGAACTTCGAGATGGGCGACGCCAACCGCGTGCTCGACGGCGACCTCGACGGCTTCGTGCGGGCGGAGCTGCTGCGGGCGGCTGGGCGATGACGGAGGCGGCGCCCGACCGCCGCCAGCCGACCGCGCCGTACCTCGACGCGCTCGTCGCCTACGGCTTCCGCGGCCCGACGCGCTTCCACGTCCCAGGCCACAAGGGCGGGGCGGGGGCCGACCCCGGTCTGCGCTGGGCGCTCGGCGAGCGGGCACTGCTGCTCGACGTGCCGCAGGACACGGAGGGGATCGACGTCGGCCCGGAGCCGACGCCGTACGCGCAGGCGGAGGAGCTGGCGGCGGCCGCCTACGGGGCGCAGCAGTCCTGGTTCCTCACGAACGGCGCGACGCAGGGCAACCATGCGCTGTGCCTCGCGCTGGCCCCTCCGGGCTCGCGCGTCGTGCTGCAGCGCAACGCGCACGCGAGCCTGATCGACGGCCTCGTGTTGTCGGGCGGGATCCCGGCGTTCGTGATGCCCGAGACCGACGACGAGCTGGGGATGGCGCACGGCGTCACGCCGGACGCGCTGCGAGCGGCGCTCGTGGCGGCCGGCGCGGGCGTGCGCGCGGTGTTCGTCGTCTCGCCGACCTACTACGGCCTGTGCGCCGACGTGGCGGGCCTGGCGGAGGTCGCGCGCGCGGCCGGCGCGGCGCTGGTGGTCGACCAGGCGTGGGGCCCGCACTTCGGCTTCCATCCCGGCGTGCCGCAGTCGGCGCTCGCGCTCGGCGCCGACGCGGTCATCACCTCGACGCACAAGATCGTCGGCGCGCTGACGCAGGCGGCGATGCTGCACGTCGCGCGCGGGGGGCGCGTCGATCCCGCCGCCGTGGGCCGCGCGGTTCGGCTCGTGCGCTCCACCAGCCCGAGCTCGCTCCTGCTCGCCTCGCTCGACGCCGCGCGGCGTCAGATGGCCGTCCACGGGCAGGCGCTGCTCGCCGGAACGCTCGCCGCCGCCGCGCGGGCGCGCGCCGCGATCGACGCGGTGCCCGGCTGCGCCGTCGTCGGGGAGCGGCTGGTCGGACGGCCAGGCGTCGCCGCATGGGATCCGCTGCGGCTCGTGATCGACGTGCGCGGGACCGGCCGCAGCGGCTACGACGTGGCGGCGGAGCTGCGCGCCGGCTCCGACATCCACGTCGAGCTGGCGACGCACGCCACGCTCGTGCTCGTGCTGGGGGTGCACGAGCAGGCGGAGGCGCTCGAGCGTTTCGTGCACGACCTCGGCGCGACCGTCGCCGAGATCGCGCGGCCGATCGAGCCGGCGCAGGCGCCGCTCGTGCGTGCGCCCGCGCTGGGGAGCGAGCTGGCGGTGCCGCCGCGCGACGCGTTCCTGGGCGAGACGGAGGTCGTCGCGGTCGACGCGGCGCTCGGCCGCGTCTCGTGCGAGGCGATCGCGGGCTACCCGCCCGGGATCCCCGCGCTGCTGCCGGGCGAGCGGATCCGCGCGGAGGTCGTCGCCTACCTGCGCGAGCTGGCGGCAGCGGGCGCGCGCCTGCACGGCGCCAGCGACCCGGCGTTCGAGACCGTTACGGTGCTCGCGCGATGACCGCGCCCCGCTCGCTTCCCCCCGGCGCCGACCGCGAGCGCCACCTCTCCACGTTCGACATCGTGATGATCCGAGAGAAGATCGCGTGCGCGCTCGCCGAGGACCTCGGCGACGGCGACGCGACGGCCGCCGCCACCGTGCCCCCCGACGCGCAGGCGCTCGCGCGCATCCGCCAGAAGGCGCCCGGCGTCGTCTACGGCCTCGACTTCGCCGAACAGAGCTTCGGTGCGCTTGACCCGGGCGCCGCGATCGAGCGGCAGACGCAGGAGGGCGTCTGGCGTGCCGACGGGCCGGTGCTGGAGGTGCGCGGCAACGCCCGGGCGCTGCTCGCGGCCGAGCGCACGGCGCTGAACTTTCTCGGCCGCCTGTCCGGCATCGCCACGCTCACCGCGCGCTGCGTCAGAGAGGTCGAGGGCACCGGCGCGCGCATCCTCGACACGCGCAAGACGACGCCGGGGCTGCGGATGGCCGAGAAGGCCGCCGTCTACTTCGGCGGCGGTACGAACCACCGCATCGGGCTGTTCGACGAGATCCTCATCAAGGAGAACCACGCGGCCGCCGCCGGCGGGGTGGGCGAGGCGGTCCGCAGAGCCCGCGCGGCGCGTCCCGACCTGCCGGTGGAGGTGGAGGTGGGAGACCTGGAGGAGCTCGATCAGGCGCTCGCGGCGGGCGCTCCGCGCATCCTGCTCGACAACATGGACCTCGCGACGATGCGGGCTGCGGTGGAGCTAACTGCCGGCCGCGCGTCGCTGGAGGCGAGCGGCGGCGTGACGCTCGCACGGCTCCGGGAGATCGCGGAGACCGGGGTAGACTTCATATCGATCGGGGCGTTGACGCACTCGGCCCCCGCACTCGACCTGTCCCTCATATTGGAGCCCCTCTCATGAGCCTCCCCATGGTGCAAACACCAAGTGCGAATGTCGGTCCTCTCATGCTCGAGAACATCCCGGCCCTGCAGGCCGAGGTGCGCGAGCTGGCCGCTCGGCGCGGCGCCGTCATCCTCGCCCACAACTACCAGTTGCCCGAGATCCAGGACGTGGCCGACTACGTCGGCGACTCGCTCGGGCTGTCCCAGCAGGCCGCGAAAGCCGACGAGGACACGATCGTCTTCTGCGGCGTCCACTTCATGGCCGAGACGGCCTCCGTGCTGTGTCCCGAGAAGCGCGTGCTGATCCCCGACGTCGACGCCGGCTGCTCGCTGGCCGACTCGATCACGGCCGAGCAGCTGCGCGACTGGAAGGCCAAGCATCCCGGTGCGCTCGTCGTGATGTACGTCAACACGACCGCCGAGGTGAAGGCGGAGACCGACTACTGCGTGACGTCCTCAAACGCGGTCGCGGTGGTGGAGCACATCTACCGCGAGCACGGCGAGGACACGGAGATCCTGTTCGGGCCGGACATGTTCCTCGGCGCCTACGTCGAGAAGCGCACGGGCCGCACGATGCACGTCTGGGACGGCGAGTGCCATGTGCACGCCGGAATCCGCCCCGACGACATCACGGCCGTGCGCGCAGCGCATCCGGGGGCGGACTTCCTGATCCACCCGGAGTGCGGCTGTTCGACGAGCGTCATGGAGTACGTCGCCGCCGGCGACGTCGACGCCGAGGGCGTCCACATGCTGTCGACCGGCGGGATGCTGAGATTCGCGCAGGACCGCGCCGGCCGCGACGGCGAGGTGATCGTCGCGACCGAGACCGGCATGCTCTACCCGCTGCGCGAGACGGCGCCGGATGTCGACTTCATCGCCGCCAACGAGCGCGCGAGCTGCAAGTACATGAAGATGATCACGCTGCCGAAGCTGCGCGACGCGCTGCTGCAGGACCAGTTCGAGGTCCAGGTCGACCCGGCCGTCGCCGAGCGGGCGCGGGTGCCGATCGAGCGGATGGTCGCGATCTCGTAGCTTCCGGGCGACTCGCCCGGTCGGTGTCAGGCCGGCTGGGCGAGTACGTCGATGCCGCGCTCGGCGGCGTCTCTGACGGCTCTGAGCTGCTCGCGCCGCCGTTCGAACTCCGGCGTCGTGTAGCAGTGGACGTCGGCCGGGGCGCCCATCTCCGAGCGGTCCCACAGCGAGCCGGCCTGGTAGACGCGCTCGAGCCACGGCACGCCGTCGAAGAAGTCGGAGACGAGCACGACGACCCACTCCGGGCCGCGCTCGCGCTGCGGCGGCGCGCCGTTCGCGTCGTCGACCCGCGCCCCGCCCACCAGCGCCTGCGAGATCGGCCAGCGGTCGCCGACGCGCTCGACGTAGCGGCGCAGCTCGCGGACGTTCAGCTCGGCCAGATCCTCAGGCGACACAGCGGGGATTCTCGCCGGTTCGGCGGCGACAGCGCAATCCGGCCGGCCAGACGCCAGCGCGGGCTACGCGAAGTCCTCCGCCGTGTGCGGCCCGACGCAGGCGACCGCCAGCTCGTCGGCGACGTCGCGGGCGACGGCTGCGACGTCGTCGTAGGTGACGGCGTCGAGCGCGGCGATCGCGAGGTCGGGGTCGATCTCCTCGCCGAACAGGATCGTCTGCTGGGCGGCGTGGCGGGCGACCGCGTTCGTGTTCTCGAACGCGAGCACGCGCGCGCCGGCGGCGTAGGCGCGGGCGCGCTCGACCTCCTCCTGGCGCGGGCCCTCGTCGCGCAGCTCGCCGACGATCTCGCGCATGCGGCGGTACGCCTCGACGCACTTCGTGGAGTCGAGCCCGGCGGACAGCTGCAGGATCGGCACGTCGGCGCTGTTGTGCGAGATCGCGTAGACGGAGTAGGCGAGGCCGCGCTGCTCGCGGATCTCGTCGAACAGGCGCGAGCCCATCGAGCCGCCGAGCAGCGTCGCGTAGATCGTCAGTGCGGCGCGCTGGGCGCGGCTCGTCGTGTCGATCGCCGGGCGGTAGGACATCCGCAGGTGCGACTGGTTCGAGTCGCGCTCCTCCACGAGCGTGCGCGCGTGCAGCGGCGGCGCCGCCTCGTACGGCTCCGGCTCGGACAGGGTGGGGAAGCGGCCGAACAGCTCGTCGAGGCCGCCGTTCGCGGGCAGGTGCTCCAGGTTCCCGACCACGAACGCCCCGCCGCGCGCGCCCGCCCAGCGGCGATTGCGGAAGGCGACGATCCCGTCGCGCGTGAACGTGTCGCGCAGGTGCTCGACCGGGCCGAGCACCGTGCGCCCGAGCGGGTGCTCGCCGAAGGCGGCGTGGTCGATCAGGTGCTCGGCGACGGTCGCCGGCTGGTCGTTGGAGCGCGCGATCTCCTGGATCACGACGCCGCGCTCGCGCTCCAGCTCCTCGGCGTCGAGCCGCGGGCGCCCGACGAAGTCCGTCAGCAGGTCGATCGCCTCCAGCGCCTTCTCGGCGCGGACGGTGATGTGGAAGGCGACGAGGTCGTGGCTCGTGTAGGCGTTGAGCTGCCCGCCGATCCGCTCGGCCGTCTCGTTGACCGCTCTGTAGTCGCTGAACTTCTCCCCGCCCTTGAAGACGAGGTGCTCGAGGAAGTGCGCCATCCCGTTCTCCTCCGGGCGCTCGCTGCGCGCTCCGGCGTCGAACGCGACGAGCGCGGTGACGGCGCGGGTGCCGTCGAGCTGCAAACGGTGGATCGGAAGCCCGTTGGGGGCGACGGAGGTGGAGATCGCGGTCATCCTCGAACCGTAGCGGTGGGCCGCACCTGCGAACGGCGACGTCTGTCGTGACTGGAGGACAGGGCTGCAAAGCTACAAGTCTCGAAACGGCTATTTGAAGACCAACTTCTTCAGAAAAGCAATGAAGATCTAGAACTTGAAATCGGCTTTTGAAGGTGTCAATCTTTCCAGATGCCGATCGTCGTCATGCTCGACCAACGCGCCAGTCGCCATGGCGTGGACCTCGTGGAGGGGATGGCCAGGACACTGAACGAAGCGCTTGGTGCCCAGCTCACCCTGCCTTTCGTACGAACGGCAGGAGACGAGATGCAGGGCGTCGTCGCAACCGGCGACGCACTTGCCGCCGTCGCGAGCCGATGCCTGGAGGCGCGGTGCTGGTGGGTCGGCGTCGGCTTCGGGGCGATCGATCTGCCGATGGCGGCGACGGCTCGTGAGACGCGCGGACCGGCCTTCTGGAATGCACGAGACGCGCTTGCGCGTGCGCATCAGAGCAAGGGCGGATCTCCGGGGCCAATCGCGGCTATCGGCGACGACTCGGGAGTGGCCGACGACCTCGAGGCGGCGCTGAGCGCCATCGCATTCATCGTCGCGCGGCGGACCGCTCGCCAGCGCGAGGCACTCGCTGTCATGAGAGCGGCCTGGGGCCTCCGATGGGTGGCCGAGCGTCTGAGCATCAGCGTCTCGGCGGCGAGTCAGCTCGTACGAGCGAGCGGCTTCGAGGAGCAGCGACGCTTGGAGGCGCTCGTGGCACGCCGCGCGGGAGGCGTCGCCTGATGGATGACGTTCTCCTCCGGTCGCTGGTGGCGATTCCGGTAGCCGTGCTGCTGCCCCTGGGCCTGCCGTCGCCGCTGCGGCCGTCAGTCCGCAGCCTGCTTGCCTTCGGGATCGTTCTGGCAGCCCTCGCTGGAGAGGTCGGGCATTGGCAGATGTGGGCGATCGTCGCGGCTACAGCTGCAGCAGCCACGGTTCCGGTTCCAGATCCTCATCGGCCCTGGGGCTTGCTTGCGGCGACCCTGGGGAGCATGGCGGTAGCGATCGCCGTGACCGACCCCGGCCTGGTCGGCGACAGACTGGCTGCGCTTGCCGCCGATGGGCACGTCGTGGTGGTCGCAGCGGGTGGGCTGGCCACCGTGTTCCTCGGCGGCGCGCTCATCGGAATGCTTCTGCATCCCTTCGCCATGCGGGTCGGTCAGGAGGGCTCGGACGTGCGCGGGATGGAGCACGCGGGCCGCGTCATCGGGTGGATCGAGCGGGCCCTGCTCTACAGCCTCGTCTTGGTCGGGGCGCCCGGGGCAGCGGCGCTCGTGATCGCAGGAAAGTCCGTCGCGCGCTTTCCGTCCTTCAGAGAGGACCGCTTCGCCGAGTACTACCTGATCGGCAGTCTGATGAGCCTTACGATCGCGCTTGGGGCGGCGCTTGCGGTGCGAGCGATCATCGGGCTCGATCCGATTGCTGCGCCCTGACAGGTCCGCAGGCCGCGGAAATACCTGCAAAACTGCTTGCAGCAGCCGCCCGTGCCTGGTCGCATCCGGCGCGCGCCGCTACTGTGCCGGAGCCCGATGCCCGTGAAGACAGGCAACCCCCGTCACTCCCGCCGCGCTGCGGACGAGCCCGCCCCGATCGCCGCGGCGCGCTCCGCCGTGCCGCACAGAGCATCGCCTGGCAACGCCGCCGTGATCGAGTTCCGCGGCGTCGAGAAGCGCTACGACGTCGGCGCCGTCGGCCTCGACCAGGCGACCTTCTCGATCGGGCGCGGGGAGTGGGCGTTCCTCGTCGGCTCGACCGGCTCGGGCAAGTCCACGATCATGCGCCTGCTGATCAAGGAGCTGGAGCCGACCGCCGGGTCGATCCGCGTCGCCGGCCGCGATCTCGGCGAGATCGACCGCAAGCGCGTGCCGTACTACCGCCGCAACATCGGCGTCGTCTTCCAGGACTTCAAGCTGCTGCCGAACCGCACCGTCTACGACAACGTCGCCTATGCGCTGCAGGTCACCGGCGGCTCGCGCAAGGAGATCCGCGCGAAGGTGCCGGACATCCTGCGCCTGACGGGCCTCTCGACGAAGCTGCACAACTTCCCCGACCAGCTCTCGGGGGGCGAGCAGCAGCGCGTGGCGATCGCGCGCGCGTTCGTCAACCACCCGCCGCTGCTGCTGGCCGACGAGCCGACCGGCAACCTCGACCCCGAGACGTCGATCGGGATCATGCAGCTGCTCTACCGCATCAACCGCGCGGGCACGACCGTGCTCGTCGCCACGCACGACAACTCGATGGTCGACAAGATGCGCCGGCGCGTGATCGAGCTCTCGCATGGCCGCATCGTGCGTGACGAGGCGACCGGTCTCTACGTGCGCGACGAGTCGACGCGCGAGTTCGCGGTGCGGATGCGCGACGGCCTGCCCGAGTCCCCTCCGGTGGTCGAGAAGCGATGAAGGTCGGCTTCTTCCTGCGCGAGGCGGTCCGCGCCTTGCGCCGCAACGCGGCTCCCAGCTTCGCGGCGCTCGCGACGATCCTGCTGACGATGCTCGTGATCGGCGTCTTCATCCCGATCGTGCAGGCCACGACGGGCGCCGCCAACGACGTGCGCAACCGCGTGCTGGTGGACGTCTACCTCGTCAGAGGCGCGACACCGACCGACATCGCACGCGTGAGACAGACCCTGCTCGGCACCGCGAACGTCAAGCGCGTCGAGTTCGTCTCCAAGCAGCAGGCGTACGAGCAGCAGCGCAAGACCGACCCCGAGGCGTTCCAGCTCCTCGGGGAGAACCCGCTGCCCGACACCTTCCGCGTCACGCCGAAGAACCCGGACGACGTGCTGAGCATCGCCTCGGCGCTCGCGCCGACGTCGTCCGGTGGCAGGTCGACGCCGATCGACCGCGCGATCGACAGCGTCAACACGAGACGCGACGACACGAAGAAGATCCTCGAGGTCACGCGCTTCGTGAAGCTGATGGCCGCCACGCTCGCCGTGCTGCTGATCGCCGCGTCGATCTTCCTGATCGCCAACACGATCCGGCTCTCGCTCTACGCGCGGCGCCGCGAGGTCGAGGTGATGAAGCTCGTCGGCGCGACGGACTGGTTCATCCGCTGGCCGTTCGTGATCGAGGGCATCGTCGTCGGCGCCTTCGGCACCCTGCTCGCGATCCTCCTGCTCGCGATCGGCAAGATCGCCATCATCGACCCGCTCGCCAGCGACTTCACCCTCATCTCCGCCCCGAGCACGATGCCGTTCACCGCGCTCATCGTGGTGATGATGGCCGCCGGAATCGCGATCAGCGCACTTGGCTCCGGGCTCTCGCTGCGCCGCTTCCTGCGGGTCTGAGCTGTTCACCAGGGCGTGGGTGGTACGCCGTGGCGCGGACGTGCTCCCTCGCGAGACCCTCACGTGAACTGGGGTTGGCGCCGCGGGACGTGAGTGGACGCCGCAGGGGGGTCTCGCGAGGGACACGCCGCGCCCGGCTGCGCTAGTCGCCTTGACGCACCAGGATCCGACAGATCCCGCGACTCGTCGTCCCCTTGCGCGACAATAGGGATCTGGCTAGACGAGAAGACACCTTGATTGCCCAGATCGAGAGGGACGTGTTGGACGACACGGTTTCGCTTGCTGGTGCTCTCCGTAAGTGCGTCATCCTTGGCGGGAAGGCAGGCTCTGCGCCGCTGCGAGACTGGGCCACGCGCGAGCTCCACGGATACATCGGGGAGAACGACCTCCCCGACTATCGCGTTATTCGTGCACCGCTCATGGTGGACGCTGTCGTCGGGAACTACCAGGTCACACGGCAGCCGTTTCCCCCGTCGGGTCTGCCCGAGTTTGCGCGTGAGCGGATTACTGAGCAGGTGGAGCTCCGCGAAGGTGTGGGAAGCATCGAAGCGCTTGCGAGACAACCCGAGATCAGACTCTGCCCATCAATGGCAACTGACCTTGCGCACTACATGAACGCCCACGGTGATAGGCCCCACCAGCACATCGTGGCGCTCTACTGGGCAGTCTCTCCATCGGCGGTCCAAGGCGTCTTGGACCGCATCCGAACAGCGTTGACCCAACTCGTCGCGGAGATGCGGGCAAACATGGCTAGATCCGACGCGGAGATTCCTTCCGCACAAGCGGCAGCTCATGCTCTGAGCGTGGTTGTCACGGGTAGGCGATCACGCGTAACCGTCGCACAGGCGAGTGGAAGAAACACAACGGCCACGGTTGCCTCGACGAGCCAGGGGTCGCCCGAACCTGGATTCTGGACTCGCTGGCGCAAGCTCGGAGCATTCACTGCTGGACTTGCCACGGTTGTGGCTGCGGTAGTTGCGGTCGTCCAATCGCTGTAGCGCAGGACGTTGGGTCAGCCGGGCGCGGCTTGTCCGTCGCGAGAGGCTCTCGCTGATCCCACAAGCGAGGAGCGGCGACGGCGACAATCCATGACAGGCCTCTCGCGAGGAAGCAAGCCGGCGCCCGGCGTATCGCGCGGCCCGGGCCCCGGCTCAGCGCAGGAGCGCCTTGGCCTCCAGATACTCCTCCAGCCCGAAGCGACCGTTCTCGCGCCCGTTCCCCGACTGCTTGAAGCCGCCAAAAGGCGCCTGCAGGTCGAACGCGCCGCCGTTGACCTCGATCTGGCCGGCGCGCAGGCGGCGGGCGACGCGGTTGGCGCGGTCGGCGTCGCTGGACCAGACGCCGGCGGCGAGGCCGTAGACGGTGTCGTTGGCGATCCGCACGGCGTCGTCCTCGCCGTCGTAGGGGATCAGGACGAGCACGGGGCCGAAGATCTCCTCGCGGGCGATCGTCATGTCGGGCGTGACGTCGGAGAAGACGGTCGGGCGCACGTAGAAGCCGTGGGGGAGGTCCTCCGGCGGCTCGGCGCCGCCGGTCACGATCCGCGCGCCCTCCTCGAGCCCCTTGGCGATGTAGCCGCGCACGCGGTCGCGCTGGACGGCGGACACCAAGGGCCCGATCCCGCTGCGCTCGCCGGTCGGGTCGGCGGGTGCGAACGCCTCGGCCGTCGCGGCGGCGATCTGCTCGGCCTCCGCGAGCCGCTCGCGCGGCACGAGCATGCGCGTCAGCGCGGAGCACGTCTGGCCGCTGTTGAGGAACGCCTTCGCGACGCCGTTGGGCACCGCCTGCGCGAGATCGGCGTCGTCGAGGATCAGGTACGGCGACTTGCCGCCCAGCTCCAGCGCGACGCGCTTGACCGTCGCGCTCGCCAGCTCGCTCACGCGCTTGCCCGCGCGCGTGGAGCCGGTGAAGGAGACCATGTCGACGTCGGGGTCGGAGGCGATCGCCTCGCCGACGACCGGGCCGGTGCCCGTCACGAGGTTGAAGACGCCGGCCGGCAGGCCGACCTCGTCGATGACCTCGGCGAGGATGAACGCGCTCAGCGGCGCGACCTCGCTCGGCTTCAGCACGACCGTGCAGCCGGCCGCCAGCGCCGGGGCGACCTTGCAGGCGACCTGGTGCAGCGGGTAGTTCCAGGGCGTGATCGCGCCGACGACGCCGACCGGATCGCGCACGACCAGCGCCGAGCCGGCCTCCTCCTCCAGCGAGATCTGGTCGAGCAGGTCGGCGGCCATGCGGAAGGAGGCGATCGGCAGCCCGGCCTGGATGATGCGCGACAGCTTGAGCGGCATGCCGACCTCGGCCGTCACGGTCGCGGCGAGCTCGCCGGCGCGCGCCTCGAGCCCGTCGGCGATCGCGCGCAGCAGCCGCTGGCGCTCGGCGACCGGTGTGGCGGCCCAGCCGTCGAAGGCGTCCCGCGCGGCGGAAACAGCGCGGCGCGCGTCCTCCGGCGTGCCCTCGGGGATCGTCCCCAGCGGCTGCTCGGTCGACGCCTCGACGACCTCAAGGGTGCCGTCGCCGTCGGGCGTCACCCAGGCGCCGCCGACGTAGAGTCTGTCGCGCACGGCGGGGCGGGACTGCTGCTCGACGGACATCGGGCCTCCACGGTCGGGATCGCTGGTCCTTCGAGCGTACCCGCCGGTCGGGGCGAGCGCCCCCGGTCGGTACGCTGACGCGGTGCATCGCCGCTCCCCCCGCCTGCTGCTCGCGCTGCTCGGCGCGATCGCCCTGCTGCTGCTCGGCATCTGGCTGGGCGGCCATCCGAGCGGCCTGCCCGGGCCCATCCGCGACGCGTTCGTCGGCAACGACGACACGCAGCTGATGCACGAGGCGGTCGACACGATCGACCAGATCTACTACCGCAGAGTCGACAAGGCGACGCTCGTCAACCGCGGGATCGAAGGCGCCGTCGCGAGCCTCAGAGACCAGTTCTCGCACTACTTCGACCCAAGCACGTACAGACAGTTCGAGCAGGTCACGAACCCGAGCTTCAGCGGCATCGGCGTGACCGTGCGGCCGGAGCGCGACGGCGGCCTCGCGATCGACTCGGTGATCCGCGGCACGCCCGCGGCGCAGGCCGGCCTGCGGCCCGGCGACCGCATCGTCGCCGTCAACGGCAGATCGCTCGCGGGCAAGCCGTCGAGCTATGGCATCGGCCTGATCAAGGGCGCGCCCGGCACGCCCGTGACGCTGACGCTCGTGCGCCACGGCAGACGCTTCGCGCAGCGGGTCGAGCGCGCACGCGTCACGCAGCCGGTCGTCGCCGGGCGGATCGTGCAGTGGAGAGGCCGACCGTACGGCGTCGTGATCTTCACGAGCTTCACGGAGGGATCGGCGGCGCAGGTGCGCGCCGAAGTGCAGCGGCTGCTGAGACTCGGCGCCAGGGGAATCGTGCTCGACCTGCGCGGCAACGGCGGCGGGCTGCTCAACGAGGCCGTCGACGTCGCCTCGATCTTCATCCCCGACGGCACGATCGTCTCGACCGACGGCCGCGCCCGGCCGCGGCACGTCTACACCGCGACGGGCGGCGCGATCCCGGCCTCGATCCCCGTCGTCGTGCTGGTCGACCGCGGGACCGCCTCTTCCGCCGAGATCGTCACGGGCGCGCTGCACGACCGCCACCGCGCCGAGATCGTCGGCACGAACACGTATGGCAAGGGCGTCTTCCAGGAGATCCGCGAGCTGCCCAACGGCGGCGCGCTCGACCTGACGGTCGGGCAGTACTTCCTGCCCGATGGCGAGAACATCGGCGGCAGAGGCGTCGCGGAGGGGAGAGGCATCGTCCCCGACGTGCACGCGAGCGACAACCCCGACACGCCGCGGCGCGACGAGGCGCTCGACGCCGCGCTGAAGCAGCTCGCCGCCGAGCCGCGGTGACGCGCTACGAGCCCCGCGAGCGCGCCGTCCCGCGCACGGCCGTCGTCGCCGTGCTCGACAAGCGCGGGCGCTTCCTGATCGGCGAGCCGTTCTTCGGGCGCGGACCGCAGCTGATGGTCGACAAGGACCGCAGAGCCGGCCCCGGCGACCTCGTGCTGCTGAAGACGGGCGGGCGCGGAGGCCAAGGCGGCCGCGGGCATGCCAAGGTCGAGCGGCGGATCGGCCGCCCCGACGTCGCGCGCGACGTGCTCGAGGCGCTGATGCTCGACCGCGGCCTCAGACGCCGCTTCGACCCGGCCGTCGAGCGCGCTGCGCGCATCGCGGGGGAGGGCGGTGAGCTGCCCGACGTCCCACGACGGGACCTGCGCGACCTGACGACGTTCACGATCGACCCGGCGACGGCGAAGGACTTCGACGACGCGATCAGCGCCGAGCGGCGCGGCGAGGGCAGATGGCGGATCTGGGTCCACATCGCCGACGTCTCCGCCTACGTGCGGCCCGGCTCGCTCGTCGACAAGGAGGCATATCGTCGCGGCACGAGCGTCTACGTCCCGAGCCGGGTCGAGCCGATGCTGCCGGAGGCGCTCTCCAACGGCGCCTGCTCGCTGCGGCCGGGCGAGGACCGCAACGCGGTCACCGTCGAGGCCGACCTCGATGGCGTGAGAGTGGTGCGGACCTCCTTCTACCGCTCGACGATCCGCTCCGACGCACGGCTCGACTACGACCAGGTCGACCGCATCTTCGCGCTGCGCGAGCACCCGCAGGCGCTGTGGGCGGAGCCGCTCGCGGCTGCGCGCGAGGCGTCGGCGGCGCTGCAGGCCGAGCGCGAGCGCGGCGGGGCGCTGGCGATCGAATCGGTCGAGCCGGACTTCGCGTTCGACTCCCAGGGCCACGTGACGGCGCAGCACCGCGTCGTGCAGACGGAGGCGCACCGCCTGATCGAGCACCTGATGATCCTCGCCAACGAGCAGGTCGCGAAGCTGCTGTCCGACCAGAAGGTGCCGACGCTCTACCGCGTGCACGAGCGGCCGCAGGGCGAGGCTGCCGAGCGGCTCGTCTCCCAGCTCGCGTCGCTCGACGTCGCCACGCCGCCGACGGGCGGGTGGGATCGCGTCACGCCGCAGCAGGCGGCCGAGACGATCGCCGAGTGCTCCCGACTCGTCGAGCAGCACGTCCAGCGCACCGGCCAGGGCGGAATCGGCCTCGGCAGCCTCGTGCTGCGCTCGCTCAAGCAGGCCCGCTACGACCCTGCCAACCTCGGCCACACCGGCCTCGGCCTCACGCACTACTGTCACTTCACGTCGCCGATCCGCCGCTACCCCGACCTCGTCTGCCACCGCGCGCTGCTGAGCGCCGTCGGCGGCGGCGAGGAGGCGCCGAGAGCGTCGGCGCTGCCCGGGGCGGGCGACTGGTGCTCGGCGCGCGAGCGCGACGCGATGAGCATCGAGCGCAGCGCCGACGACGTCGCGCGCGCGTTCCTGCTCGAGCGCGAGCTGTTCGAGCGCGGCTGGGAGGAGGACTTCGAGGGCGAGGTGACGGGGGTGATCGGCGCCGGCGCGTTCGTCGTCTTCGGCGACGGGCACGAGGGGATGCTGCCCGTGCGCAAGCTGCGCGGCGAGTGGTGGGAGCTCAACGAGGAGGGCACGATCCTCGAGGGCACGCGCGGCGGCGCGACGATCCGCATCGGCGACCGCTTGCGCGTGCAGGTCGAGCGCGTCGACACGGCGCGCGGGCGCGTCGACCTGCTGCCGGTGGAGGTGTAGGCGAGGCGGGGCGCTCAGCCGTCGAGCTGCTCGGCGAGCACGCTGCGCTGCGTCGGCTTGGCCTGCACGTAGCGGGCGCGGCCGTCGGCGGTGAGCGAGGCGTAGATGCCGCGGCGGTCGTCGCTGCACATCGTGCGCGTCACGAGGCCGTCCTGCTCGAGGCGGCCGATCAGGCGCGAGAGCGCGCTCTGGCTGAGGTGTGTCGTACCGCACAGCTGCTGCATGCGACAGTGGTCATCCTCCGTCGTGGCGAGCTGCTCGAGCACCTCGAACTCGCTGAGACCGATGCTGTGCTGCTCCTGGAGCGCCCGTTCGAGTGCGCTGCTCACACGCGCGTGACGGTCGCGCAGCTGCTGCCAGCTGCCGGCGAGATCGGTCTGTGCTGGTCCCACGCGCGACATTATACCGCGCGTCGGCAAAAGTTTCTGTGGCAAAAGTTTCACACGCAATAGATGCACATGCATGTACTATGCCCGCATGACCTCTTCCTCCACCGCTCCAACACCGCAGTGGGACGTGCGCATGTGGGGCACGCTGATCGTGCTCTGCGGCGCGCTGTTCCTCGACGGCCTCGACATCTCGATGGTCGGCGTCGCGCTCCCCTCGATCCGCGCAGACCTCGGCCTCTCGACCGAGCAGCTCCAGTGGATCGTCTCCGGCTACGTGCTCGGCTACGGTGGGCTGCTGCTGCTCGGCGGCCGCGCTGCGGACCTGCTCGGCCGCCGGTGCGTGTTCCTCGCCGCGCTCGCGGTGTTCGCCGTCGCGTCGCTGCTCGGCGGGATCGCCAGCGACGGCACCGTGCTGGTGCTCACGCGCTTCGTCAAGGGCGTCTCCGCCGCCTTCACCGTCCCCGCCGGCCTGTCGATCATCACGACGACGTTCGCCGAGGGCCCCGCGCGCAACCGCGCCATCAGCATCTACTCCGCGGTCGGCGCGAGCGGCTTCTCGCTCGGGCTCGTGTTCGGCGGGCTGCTGACGACCTTCGGCTGGCGCTGGACGTTCCTCGTGCCGAGCCCGATCGCGCTCGCGGTGCTGATCGCCGGCGCGCGCCTGATCCGCCGCGACGACGTCGCTCCGGCGGCCCGCCGGCACTTCGACCTCGGCGGCGCCGTCTCGGTCACGGCCGCGATGCTGCTGCTCGTGCGCACGGTCGTGCGCGCGCCCGACGTCGGCTGGACAGGCGGCGAGACGCTCGCCGGCTTCGCGGTCGCCGCGCTGCTGCTGGTGGCGTTCGTCGCGATCGAGCGGCGCGTCGAGCGCCCGCTCGTGCGGCTCGGGATCCTGCGCTCGGCGCCGCTCGTGCGCGCGAACGTCGGCGCATTCGCGCTGGCGGGGTGCTATTTCGGCTTCCAGTTCGTCGTCACGCTCTACCTGCAGACGGTGCTCGGCTGGAGTGCGCTGGAGATGGCCATGGCGCTGCTGCCGGCGGGCCTGCTCGTGGCGTTCGGCTCGACGCAGATCGGCCGGATCGCGACGCGCGTCGGCACCCAACGGCTGATCGCCGTCGCGTTCGCCGCGTTCGTCGCCGGTTACGCGCTGTTCCTGCGGCTCGACGCGTCGTCGTCTTACCTGACGCTGGTCCTGCCGACGGTGCTGCTGATCGGGCTCGGCTTCGCGGTCGGCTTCCCGGCGCTCAACATCCAGGCGACCGCCGGCGTCGCGGATGGCGAGCAGGGGCTCGCGTCCGGGCTCCTGAACACGTCGCTGCAGATCGGCGGCGCGTTGATCCTGGCGATCGTCAGCGCGGTCGTCAGCAGCCACGGCGGAGCGAGCGCGAGCACGGCGGAGCTGCTGGACGGCTTCCGCGCGGCGGTCGCCGCGGTCAGCGGCATCGCGCTCGTCGCGCTCGTCGTCTCGCTCTCCGGCGTCGCGAGTCGCGCGCCCGCGGCGGCGCTCGAGGGCGCCGACGCGTGAGCCGGCGCCGCTGCGGAGTGGAGTCGTCGTTCGCGGCGGCGACCCGCTCCGCGCCCGGACGCCGCTTTCCGCAAGACTCCTCCACATGGCCAAGGGCAGAGGCAAGCGCAAGATCGGCGCAGGCGACGTTGCGAGCAATCGCGCGGCGAGCCATCGCTTCAACCTGCTCGACAAGATCGAGTGCGGGATCCTGCTCAGAGGCACGGAGGTCAAGTCGCTGCGCACCGGCGGGGCCACGCTGAAGGACGCCTACGCGACCGTCAGAGACGGCGAAGTGTGGCTGCACCACGTGCACATCCCGCCCTACCCGCCCGCCTACCACGACAACCACGCGCCCGAGCGCGACCGCAAGCTGCTGCTGCACCGGCGCGAGATCGAGCGGCTGCTTGTCAGAACGAGAGAGCGCGGGCTGACGCTCGTGCCGACGCGCATCTACTTCAGAGGGCCGCACGCGAAGGTCGAGATCGCGCTTGCTCAGGGCAAGGACCGCTTCGACAAGCGCGAGTCGATCAAGGCGCGCGAGATGGCGCGCGACGTGCAGCGCGAGCTGCGCGACGTGAACCGCTGAGCCGATCGCTCAGCCGCCGCGGCGGAAGGCCATGAGCCGGCTCGCCGGGTCGCTCGCGACCATCTGGAAGCCGGCCTGCTGCAGCGCCGCGGGCGCCTCCGGCGGGTAGGGGTCGCCGAGGAAGACCATGTCGCCGTGCCCTGCGCGCAGCGTGGCGAGCGTCTGGTCCAGCTGGTCGACCGTCGGCATCTGCGTCATGCCGGTGTAGCCCGTCACGTCGGTCACTTCCGAGCCCCAGGCGATCCGGTGGCCGGTCGGGGTGAGGATCGCGACGGTCGAGTGGGGCGGCGCGTTCGCGCGCACGAACGCGACCGCTTCCGGCGTCGCCAGCGGCCGTATCGGACTCGTCCGCGCGATCCGCTGCACCTGTTGCCACGGCAGCGGGAACTGCGCCAGCGAGCAGGCGGCGACGCCGAAGGCGAACAGCAGCGCGAGCGTCGGCAGCGACAGCGCGAGCCGGTCCCGCGCGAGGCCCGCGCGCAGCGCCGCGATCAGCAGCAGCGCCAGCGTCAGCGCCCAGATCGAGTACGCCGCCGGCAGCGTGTCGGGATGCGAGCGGTAGACGAAGTACGCGCCCGTGCCGAGCCCGAAGGTGCCGCACCAGGCGAGCATGCCGGTGAGCGTGACGTCGGTCTCGCGCTGCGCGAGCCGCACGGCGGCGAGCGCGAGCGCGGCGACGTAGGTCGCGAGGATCACGAGGTGGAAGCCGAGCGCCGGCGTCGGCAGGTTCTGGTAGCCCGACAGCCCGAACAGGTGCGCGTAGGCGAGCAGCCATTCGAAGCGCGGAAGCGTCCCGGCGCGCGCGAGCGTCAGCGCCGCGACCAGCGCGTAGGCGATCGCGAGGCCGGCGGCGGCGCGGGCCGCCAGCGCCCCGAGCGCGGCTCGCGTGCGCGGCGGGCGGGCGCACAGGAGCGCCAGCACGAGCCCGCCCAGGGCCGGCAGGCCGAAGTCGGTGTTGTTGAGCACGACCAGGCCGGCGAATGCGGACAGCGCCACGACGGAGCGCGGTCGCTCGCCGCCGAGCTGCCGCGCGAGCAGCCAGGCGAGCACGTACGGGCCCGCGTAGCGCACCGGGAACATCGCGAAGTAGTCGCCGAAGTCGAAGCGCTCGACCGATTCGCCAAGCACGATGAAGACGCTCATGGCGACGAACGGCAGGTACAGCGCGAGCGCGGCGAGCGGGTGGGGGGTCAGCCGCCGCAGGATCCCGTAGACGGCGAGCAGCGCGAGCGCCGTGAGCGCCACCATCGCGCTCGTGAAGAAGGCGACGGACGCGCCCGACCAGGCCAGCGGGATCGCGACGAGGTAGGGGACGAGCGCGCCGTAGCTCGCCATGTTCACGAGCGGGCCGCGCCCGTCGAGCACGCTCATCGCTTCGTCGTACGTCGTGCGCAGGTGGAAGAAGACGCCCGGCTGCCCGTAGACGATGTTCGTGTCGGTGAAGATCGACGGCAGCAGCCAGAGCACGGTCGCGAGCGCCGCGAGCGCCGCGCACGCGATCGCCCAGCGACGGTGGGGGCCGGCCGCGCGCAGGCGCGCCGTCGCGCGGCCGTCGGCGAGTGCGGCGGCCGCGAGCAGCGCCAGCGCCGCGGCGCCGGCGATCGTCGGCCAGCCGAACGCGCTCGGGTTCGTGCCTCCGCCGAAGCGGTCGACGCTGCGCTGCGCGATCCACAGCCCCGCGAGCGCGAGCACGGACAGCGCCTGGACGGCGAGCACCGCGATGCGGATCCGCTCCGGCGCCACCCGCGGGGTGCGCCGTGCGACGAGCGGGATCGCGGCGGCGTAGCCGACGGCGCATATGACCGTGAGCGCGAAGCGGGCGAGCACGGTCGGCTTGGGGATCAGCACCGGGCGCTCGCTGGGCCAGAACGTGTACCTCAGGCCGGTGAAGGCAAGGCGGCCCAGCGGCGGCCCGAGCACGACGACGAGCGCCAGCGACAGCACGAGCGCCGGGAGCAGCAGCAGCCACGCGGTCTCGCCCGCGGTCAGCGGCCGCTTCGCGCCCGTCCCCTCGTGCGTGTCCGCGCGATCGCGCCGCAGCGCGATCCCCCCTCGCGTCGCCATGGAGCGACCATACCGCGGCCGACCGCGTGACTCCAAACTTCCGTCGGTAGATGTACTAACGGGCGGTGCGTCAGACGTTCGCGAACGTGCGCACGAGGTGCGTCGCGTCCATACCGACCACGAGCGCCGCGATCAGGCCGAGGTACACGACCGCGACGGCCGCTCGCTGCGCGGGCCGGATGCGGTAGTACGCCTCGTCCTCGGCGCCGCCGGCGCGGTGCGCCTTCCACCGCTGCCAGGTCGAGTAGGCGGCGAGCACCAGGATCACGAGGATGATCGGGTTCGGGAAGGCGATCGCGAGCGCGCCCATCGCCGCCAGCCCGACGAACCACATCCACGGCGCCATCGCCGCCATAGCGCGGCCGCCGTCGAGCGGGACCACCGGCAGCAGGTTGAAGAGGTTCAGGAAGAAGCCGGTGAACGCGAGCGCCTGCCAGAACTCGTTGCCGGTGGCGAGCCACACGGGGATCAGCAGCGCCGCTCCGAGCGAGCCGAGCACCGGACCGGCGAGCCCGACGCGCGCCTCGGCGGCGGCGTCCTCGCCGAGCGACTTCGCCGCCACGACGGCGCCGAGGAAGGGGATGAACATCGGCGCGCTCGCCTGGATCCCCTCGCGCCGCAGCTGGATCACATGGCCCATCTCGTGCACGAGCAGCAGCAGCACGAAGCCGGCGGCGAACGTCCAGCCGAAGATCAGGCTGTAGGCGGCGACGGAGACGACCATCGAGCCCGCGGTCGTGAGCAGCTTGACCTTCGGCAGCAGCAGCAGGACGACCTTGAGCTTCGCGAGCGCGGCGCCGATCGCGGCGAGCGGGGCGGCGAGGCGCTTGAGGCCCGTGCGCGGCTGCGCCGGCGGCAGGCCGACGTCCTCCGGCGCGACCGCCTCGGGCATCGGGGCGGGCGGCGGCTGCGTCACGGGCGGGAGCCATTCGAGGCGCTGGTCCATGACATCAGTCTGGCAGCTACACTTAGGCGGCTGTAAACCCCAGGGGACGACAGGCTTCGACGTGGTTGTCTTCGTGGGGGTGGTTGCGAGCCGAGGTCCCGGTTGGCCTCGTAAAACCACCGGGAAAACCATACGTGCGGACTCTCACGAGTACGCCCTCGCCGCTTAGCACCTAGCTAAGGCCGCGAGGTTTCGGCCCCCGCCAGCCTGCCGCGGGGTTTCGCCGGAATCAGAACGCAGGCTCACCCGGCGAGGCCCGCCTCCGCCGAACCGGGGAAATCTTCAGGAGGCTGGTCCCCCGCAACCCCGCCGGCGAGGCGAGCGAGGGACGAGACCAGAGCGCCGGCTACGCTCGTAGAAGCTGCCCTTCACGCGACCGCGGACCCGGGTTCAATTCCCGGCGTCTCCATTTTTCCGAATTTCAGTGCAGTGCGCCCGCTGGCGCGGTGGCTACGCGGGAGCGGCTCCCGCGGCGACGAGCAGCTCGCAGGGGCCCTCGAAGCCGTCTGTCGTCTCGTACTGCGAGAGCTCGCGCTCGATCTCGCTCCACGCCTCCTCGCGCTCGGCTTCGCTGAGCCCCGCGAGCATCTGGTGCAGGGCCCCGAAGGACTCGCGCGCGAAGCGGATGAACTCGGCGGTGGACGGCATCCGCACGGGAGCGGGAAATCGCCGCATCTCGACGTCGACGAAGCCCGCCCGCTCGAGCGCCGCCTCGACCACGCCGGGAGCGCCGAGGCTGAACGGCCCCGGCTGGCCGGGCGCCGGCGCCGGCAGCTGCGCCCGGCGGCGGATGACCGACACCGGGATCGAGAAGAAGCGATTGGCCTCCGGCGTCGAGTAGACGATCCCGGCCAGGCGGCCGCCCGGCCTGAGCGCGCGCCGCATGCCGACGAATGCGGTGTGCTGGTCGGGGAAGTAGATGAAGCCGACGCGCGAGATGACCGCGTCGAAGGTGCCCGGCTGCACGTCGAGCTGCTCGCCGTCGAGCACCTGGGTCTCGACGTTGTCCAACCCGGCCTCGCGCGCGCTGCGCTCGGCGAACGCGAGGATGTTGCTGGAGATGTCGGTGGCCAGCACATGTCCCTCGGGCCCGACACGCCGTGCCGCCGCGAGCGTCTGGCCCCCGGCGCCGGCCGCCACGTCGAGCACGCGCGCCGCCGGGACGACGCCGGCCATGTCGAGCATCGCCTCGGTCGCCTCTCCCAGCCAGGCCTCGAGTGCCGGGCCCCAGCGGTGCCACGGCTCGGCCGCGGCCTGCCACTGGTCGGTCGTCGTGCGCTTGTAGGCGTCCGGGTCGAATGCCGCTGTGCTCACGTCAACCTCCGAATTCGGGTGCGAGTCGCGGCGCCAAGCATCGCATGGCGGACGGGGTCGGGTGGCGCCTGGGGTCCCTCGCCCGAGGCGGCATGAGCCTTGAGCAAACAAGACCCGACATGCGTCCAGCTCTCTCCTGGACGAACGTCGGCGCGCCGATCCACTCGGCATGGTCGTTCGGAAAGACGGATTTCGGCGGTTCGTGGGCCATGTGCTGCGCGTCGCGCTCGGCACCGCCTGGATCGCGGGGCGCGTCGGGACCGAGGCGCGCGGCGCCGGTGCGCGGCCGCGCTACGGGATCTTCTTCGAGCGCCACCAGCGGCTCACGCGCACGCTCGCGCTGTGCGCGCTGATCTGGGGCGCGCTCTACCTCACCTGGCGCATCGGCTGGACCGGCGCTGGCGCCAATCCGATCACGTTCACGATGCTGCTCGTCACCGAGCTGTACGGCATCTGGGCGCTTGGCACGCTCACGTGGTTCTCGTGGAAGCGGCGACCGGTCACGCGGCCGCCGATCGTCAGCGCCCCGACGGTCGACGTCTACATCTGCACGTACGACGAGCCCGACGAGGTCGTGCTCGCGACGCTCGCCGGCTGCCGCGCGCTGCGCTACCCGCACACGACCTACCTGCTCGACGACGGCCGCCGCGAGCGGATGCGCGAGCTGGCCGAGCTGACCGGCGCCGTCTACATGACGCGCCCCGACAACGCGCACGCGAAGGCCGGCAACATCAACGCCGCGCTGCCGCGCACGCACGGCGACCTCGTCTTCATGCTCGACGCCGACCACGTGCCGATGCCCGATGCGCTCGACGCGCTCGTCGGCTACTTCGAGGACTCGAAGGTCGGCCTCGTGCAGAGCCCGCACGACTTCTCCAACCAGGACTCGGTCCAGCACTACGCCGTCGGGCGCCACGAGCAGTCGCTCTTCTACCACGTCATCTGCCCCGGCAAGGACCGTCATGGCGCGGCCTTCTGGTGCGGCTCGGCGGCCGTCATCCGGCGCGAGGCGCTGCTCGGGATCGGCGGCGTCGCGACCGAGACGATCGCCGAGGACTTCCACACGACGATCCGCATGCAGCGCAGCGGCTGGACCTCGCGCTATCACGACGAGGTGCTCGTGCAGGGCCTCGCGCCGCACGACCTCGACGGCTACCTGCTGCAGCGCGACCGCTGGTCGCGCGGGAACCTCGCCGTCTTCACGCTGCCCGAGTCGCCGCTGCGCGCCGGCGAGCTGAGACCGCTCCAGCGCCTGTCCTACTTCGCCAGCCTCGCCGCCTACCTCGCGCCGCCGATGCGACTGCTGCTGCTGCTGACGCTCGCGCTCGTGCTGTGGGCCGGCTGGCTGCCGATGCGCGTCGACCTCGAGGGACTGCTGACGCTGTGGCTGCCGGCGCTCGCGCTCAACCTCGGCGCCGGCTCGGCGCTCGCGCGCGGGTACATGCGGATCGCCGAGACGACGCACTACGAGCTGATGACGATGGACATCTACGCGCGCGCGCTGCGCTGCGCGATCGTCCCCGCCAAGACCGCCTTCAAGGTCACGCCGAAGGAGGGCATCGACCTCGGCGGCACGCAGGCGCTCGCGAAGCTGAAGATCGCCTGCGTGCTCGCCGTCGTGCTGATCGCCGGGATCGTCATGCGGGTCCTCGACCTGTGGGGGATCGGCCCGCTGCCGGACCTGCCGCCGATCGCCAAGGTGATCATCCCGCTGCTCGCGTTCGTCGAGCTGCGCCGCATCCTGCGCACGCTCGCGCTCGTCGCCGGCCGCCGCCAGCGGCGCCTGATCTATCGCTTCGAGGGCGACGCGCCCGCGCTCTGCATGGCGCCCGGCGGATCGATCCCCGGCCGGCTGCTCGACGCCAACGCGACGGGCCTCGGCCTGCTCGTGACGGCGCCGATCGAGGCCGGCGCGCGGGTGCCGATCCGGCTGCGGCTCGAGGACAGCGAGGGCGCGCCGCGCGACGTGCACGTGGTTGCCGAGGTGCGCTCGTGCCGGCAGGGCGAGGACGGCTACGTGCTCGGCACGCGGATCGTCGAGCTCGAGCCGCGGGCGCGCGTGGCGCTGATGGAGTGGTGCTACGTCGTCTGCAGCCATCAGGAGGTGCGCGGAACGCGCCCCGGCGCGCGGCCTGCCTCCGCGCCGGCGGAGGAGCCGGGCCGGCTGCCCGTCGCGCCGCCGCGGCTCGTGCCGCAGCCCGCCGCGAGCATCGAGCCGGCGACGGCCGCCGCGGCCTGAGCAGCCTCGCCAGCGGCTATTCCGGTTACAGGCTGGTTAATGAACAGAAATGCTGTTTAATGGGAGTGCGCAGGGCCGGCGTGTGGGCGTCGGCGGCGCGCGGAGGCTCCCATGGCAGACATCGCAGGGTTCGTCACAGAGGTCCACAGACGCTTCGGCATGCGCCCGGTCGTCCCGCTCGACTTCCCGATCGAGATCGGCGACATCGGCACGATCGGCAACGACGGCGTCTGGAACCCGATCTCGACCGTGCGGCACAGCTTCCACGGCTTCCCCGGACGCGTGCGCCGCAGCACCGACGGCCGCGTGTGGGAGGCGTGCTCGGGCGACGACGTCGCATTCGAGCTGTACGGGCGCGGCGAGACCTCGACGCTGATCCCGGCGCCCGCCCACGCGAAGGCCCGCGCGGAGATCACGCTCGGCTCGTCGCATGCGTTCGTGCTCGCGGCGCGCGGCGTGACGGTCCGCACCGCGGCCGACATGGCGGCGCTGATCGACAGAATCCACCTCGCTTACCACACGCGCCGCGAGCGCCCCGAGGAGGGCCGCTGGTATCGCGACTTCACGTTCGTCTTCGCGGTCGCCGACGCCGAGCGCTTCACGGCGCTGCTGCCGTCCAACGGCTCGGCGCGCGTGGCGATCACGCCGAAGGGCACCGCCGGGCCGCCGAGCTCGCCGGACAAGCTCGCGTCGCTCGTGCGCTTCGGCCCCGGCGCCGAGGACGTCGAGCGCACCAACCAGCGCGACGCGCGCGGCCGCTTCTACCGCGCCTACAAGCTGCGGCCCGAGGTGCTGGCGCGTTGGCGCGAGGAGCCGGCGACGCGATCGCGCGGCGTCATCTCGTTCCAATGGCCGACGCCGACGTTCGAGGAGACGTTCGCCGAGGTCTGAGTTTCACGCGCGCGGGACCGTGCGGATCGCGCTGCGGCAGCGTCGCTCGAGCAGGTGCGCGGCGACCCAGAAGCGCTTGAAGGCCGGGTTGCGCGTCTGCTTGTGGTGGTAGCGGTAGTAGATCTGCTGGGCGATCACGGACAGCCGAAACAGGCCGAAGACCTCGTAGAAGGCCCATGCGCCGGTGTCGAGGCCGGTCTGCTCGCCGTAGCGCGCGACGATCTGCGCGCGCGTCGGCATCCCCGGCAGGTGCGATGGCTGTCTGCGGAAGAGGCGCCCCGCGCGGCCGTCGTCGGCCTGCACCCAGTACGCGAGCGAGCTGCCGAGGTCCATCAGCGGGTCGCCGATCGTCGCCAGCTCCCAGTCGAGCACGGCGCGCACGCGCAGCGGGTCGTCGGCGTCGAGCACGAGGTTGTCGAGCCGGAAGTCGTTGTGGATCACGCACGCGCCGACGTCGTCCGGCTGCTGCTCGTCGAGCCAGCGCATGACGCGCTCGAACGACGGCACGTTCCACGTCTTCGCGCGGCGGTAGCGCTCCGACCAGCCGGCCACCTGCCGGCGCACGTAGCCGTCGCCACGGCTCAGCTCGGCCAGCCCGGCGGCCGCCGGGTCGACTGCGTGCAGCTCCGCCAGCAGGTCGACGAAGCGCTCGCCGATGCGGCCCATCAAGCGCGGGTCGGTGCCGATCTGCGGCGGCATCTGCGCGCGCGGGATCACGCCGTCGACGCGCTCCATCACGTAGAAGTCGCTGCCGAGCACGGCGTGGTCGGTGCACAGGCCGACCATCTCCGGCACGGTCGGGAAGACCGGTCGCAGCCCGGCCTGGATGCGGTGCTCGCGCGCCATGTCGTGCGCGGAGGCGGCCTTCGTCCCGGCCGGCGGGCGGCGCAGGATCAGGTCTCGCCGCGGGTAGCGCAGCAGGTAGGTGAGGTTCGACGCGCCGCCGGCGAACTGCCGCACCTCCGGCGGCTCGCCGCCGTCGCCGAGCCCGCGGACGCCGAGCTCGCGCAGCCACCCGTCGACGGCGCCGACGTCGAACGCGTCCTCGTCGCGGACCGGGCGGTCCTCGCTGCGCGCGGCGCTCACGTGCGCGCCTCCGCCGCGAGCACGCCGTCGCGCCAGATCAGCCGCCGCGCGAACGGCAGGCCGGCGAGCGTCGCGAGCGCCAGCAGCCCGAACGCCGGCGCGGCATGGTGCACGAGCGCCCCGACCGGCAGCGCGAGCGCGATCCCGCCGAGGTTGCCGGCCAGCCACAGCAGCGCCGCCGCCGAGGCACCCGCGCTGCCGGCGCGTCGCTCGGCCAGCTCCAGCAAGACGGGCAGCGCAGGCAGAACCACCGCGCCGATCGCCGCCACGAGCACGAACTGCACAGCGGGCACTCGCACGCCCGCCAGCAGCGCGCAGCAGGCGCCGCAGGCGAGCAGCGCCACGGTCAGCATCGTCCGCTCGGCGGCCCGCCGGGCCGTTGCTGCGGGCAGCCACGCCGTCATGGCGACACCGGCGAGCACGGCCGCGACGAGCATCGCGCCCGCCGTGTCGTCGGAGACGCCGAACGGCGACAGCAGGCCCTGCAGCCACGTCGTCAGCGCGATGAAGACGCCGAAGCCGACGAACGCCAGCGCGCAGAGGGAGCGGACGAAGCGGTCGTCCCAGACCGCGCGCAGCTCGTGCAGCCCGACCGCCCGCTCGATCGCCGCCGCGCCGGCCGGACGCGAGCGCAGCGCGATCCACAGCGCCGTCGCCGCGAGCACGGCGAACGCGGCCTCGACGACCAGCAGCGTCCGCAGGTCCGCCGCGCTGCCGAGCGCCGGGCCCAGCAGCAGCCCGAGCAGCATGCCGACGAACGTGCCGCCCGAGCCGAGCGAGATCGCCGCCGGGCGCGCGTCCGGCGCGACGTACTCGCTCGCGAGCTTCGTCACCGCGTTGAGGACGAACGGCTGCGCGACTGCGACGAGCGTCTGGCCGGCGAGCGCCCAGGCGAAGGTGTCGCCGCCGAGGCGCACGAGCGCGCCGGCTGCCGTCAGCGCCGCGCCTGCGCGCAGCGCCGGCACGAACCAGCGGTCGAGCGCCATCCCCGCCGGCACCGCCAGCACGACGTAGAGCAGCGGGAAGATCTCCGCCAGCCAGCCGACCGCTCCCTCGCTGACGCCGTAGTGCTGCGCGGTCGCGGTGGTGATCGGCGCGAACGTCAGCCACAGGACCTGCGTGGCTGCGCCGAGCGCGGCGTAGGCGGCGACGACGCCCCAGCGGTTGCGTTCCAGCGGGCTCACCGAGCCGCAGCGTAGCCCGCCGCGGGCGTCCGGACGCCGGGCACCGCGGACGGTGCCGGTGGACGTTCGTTCTAGATGCGCGACCGGGCCGCGTGAGGAATCGCGCGAACGGGTGTCTCAATACGCAGGAGACCCCCAGAGGCGCCCGTGGCGCCGTCAAGGAGGAACAGCCATGAGACGAATTCTGCTGCTGGTCGCCGGCGTGCTCGCGCTGGCACTCGCCGTCCCGGGTGCCGCATCGGCGCACGGCCATCATCGCCACCACCATCACCACAAGGTGAAGGCGCACCACACGCGCCTCAAGCACTTCGGCGCGGCGGCGAACACGAGCCCCTCGAACCCGAGCGCGCCCGGCGACGCCGGCAGAGTCGCGTCGTTCACCGGCGGCGTGCTGACGATCACGCTCGCGGACGGCTCGACCGTCAGCGGCAAGGTCACCAACGACACCGAGATCAACTGCGTCCCGGCCGTGCAGACGCCGCCGCCGACCGCGGGGACCGCCCGCGACGGCGGCGGCAGCGGCAGCGGCGACCAGGGTGACGACCAGGGCGACCAGAGCGGCGGCGACCACCACGGCCGCTGCCACGGCCAGTCGGCCTGCACCGTGGCAGACCTCGTCCCGGGCGCGGTCATCCACGAGGCGATCCTGAAGATCGGCTCCAACGGCGCCGAGTTCAAGCTCGTCCTGCTCGTCAAGCAGCAGCCGGCGGCGTCATAGGGGAACGGACGGTGGGGGGCGGCGGCCGCGGCGTGCAGGCCGCCGCCCGCTCCGCCACCATTCCCACCGGGATGCCGCGATGAGCCCGTCTGTCACGGTCCGCCTGCTCGCGACGCAGAGCGACGCGCGCCTCGTCGAGTTGGCGGGCAGGGGTCACGAGCGCGCGTTCGAGGCGCTCGTGCAGCGCTACCGTCGCCCGCTGCTCGGCTACTGCCGGCGCGTGCTGCTGCCGGAGGCACGCGCCGAGGACGCGCTGCAGCAGGCACTGCTGCAGGCGTGGCTCGCGTTGCAGCGCGGCGACGAGGTGCGCGACGCGCGCGCCTGGCTCTATCGGATCGTCCACAACACGGCGCTCAACGCGCTGCGCGGATCCGGCTACGACTACGCCGAGCTGAGCGAGGCGATCTCCGGCGCCGGCGCGCCGCAGGAGGACCTCGACCGGCGCATCGCCGTGCGCGAGGCGCTGGCGGGGCTCGCCGCCTTGCCGGAGCAGCAGCGCGAGGCGCTGCTGCGCACGGCGGTGGAGGGGGCGAGCCACGCCACCGCGGCGGCCGAGATGGGCCTCAGCGAGGGGGCGCTGCGCGGGCTCGTGTATCGCGCACGCGCCACCTTGCGCACGGCCGCGACCGCGATCACGCCGATGCCGTTCGCGTCGTGGGCCGCCGACGCCGCCGGCCACGGCGGTGGGGCCGTCACCGACCTGGCCGTCGGCGGCGGCTCGGCGGGGCTCGCGGGCCTGCTCGCGAAGGGCGGTGCGGCGGCGATCTCGGCCGGGGTGCTGGCGGCCGGCGTCGGCGCGGTCGCCGAGCACCACGGACGCGCCCACGCCGCATCGCATCCCGCTCACGCCGTGCGCGTCGCGGCGCGCGAGGCCGGTGGCGCAGCGCATGCGGGCGGGTTGCTCGCCGTGGCCGCGCCGTCCGCATCCACGACGCCGGGGGCGCCGTCGCCGCGCCGCGACGGCCATTCCCACCGGCACGGCCACGGCCACGGCACAGCGACCGCACAAGCCCCCGCGGCACCCATCCACCCGCGCGCCGGCGAACGCGCGGACGGCGGCGGGGGCACGCCACCGAGGCAGGGCACGTCAGAGGGGGACGACGGCCACGGAGGCCTCGGCGGTGGAACGGGGCCCGGCGGGCGGCAGGGGAGAGGCCGCCTGCCGGGCTCCGGGACCGCTCCGGCGCCCGGGAGCGGCGGCGACGACGGGTCGGGCGACGACGGGCACAGCGGCGCGTCGGGCGGCGGCTCCGACGACGGCGGCGGGTCCGGCGGATCGGGATCCTCCGGCGGCGACGGCGGTCACAGCAGCGGCGACACCGGCTCGCAGGGCGACAGCGGTGGCGGCGGCGCCCACGACTCCGGCGGCAGCTCCGGCGGGGACAGCGCCTCCTCCGGCTCCGACTCGTCAGGCGGCTCGGCGAGCGACTCCGGCGGCAGTGGGGGCTGACGCGGTGCGGCGGCCGCCCGGGCGACGCACGCCGCGATCGCCCGCACGCGCGCCGCGCGACCTACATCAGCGGCGCGTCCTCGCCCCGCTGGCGGCGCAGCTCGCGCCGCGCGATCGAAAGCTTGTGCACCTCGTCCGGCCCGTCCGCGAGCCGCAGCGTGCGCATGTGCGCGTACATGAACGCGAGCGGGAAGTCGTCCGAGACGCCCGCGCCGCCATGCACCTGGATCGCGCGGTCGATGATCTTCAGCGCCACGTTCGGTGCCGCGACCTTGATCGCCGCCACCTCGATGCGCGCGTTCTTGCCGCCGACGTTGTCGACCAGCCACGCCGTCTTGAGCACCAGCAGCCGCAGCATCTCGAGCTCGATGCGCGCCTCGGCGATCCAGTCGCGGATGTTCGAGCGCGTCGAGACGGGCTTGCCGAACGTCTCGCGCTCGTCGGCGCGCTTGCACATCAGCTCCAGCGCCCGCTCGGCCGCGCCGACGGCGCGCATGCAGTGGTGGATGCGCCCCGGGCCGAGCCGCGCCTGGGCGATCAGGAAGCCGGCGCCCGGTCCCGCGATCAGGCTCGACTGCGGCACGCGCACGTCGGTGAAGCGCAGCTCGCCATGGCCCTCGGGGTCCATGTAGCCGAAGACCGGCAGCGAGCGCACGATCTCGAGCCCCGGCGTGCCGAGCGGCACGAGCACCATCGACTGCTGCGCGTAGACGGGCGCCTCCAGCTCCGTCTTGCCCATCACGATGAGGATTCTGCATCTCGGGTGCATGACGCCCGTCGTCCACCACTTGCGCCCGTTGAGGACGAAGTCGTCGCCGTCGCGCTCCATTCTCAGCGAGATGTTCGTCGCGTCGGAGGAGGCGACGTCGGGCTCGGTCATCGCGAAGCCGGAGCGGATCTCGCCGTCGAGCAGCGGCCGCAGCCAGCGGTCCTTCTGCTCCTCGTCGCCGAACTGGTGCAGCACCTCCATGTTGCCGGTGTCCGGCGCGGAGCAGTTGCACGCCTCCGAGCCGATGAAGGTGCGCCCGAGCAGCTCCGCGAGCGGCGCGTACTCGACGTTCGTGAGGCCGGAGCCGTGCTCCTCGTCGGGCAGGAACATGTTCCACAGGCCGCGCCGCCGCGCCTCCTCCTTCAGCTCCTCCATGATCGGTGGGTGCACGTGCGGCGTGTCCGCCGCGCGCACCTGCTCGACGTAGACCGACTCGGCCGGGTGGACCTTCTCGTCGAGGAACGCCTGCAGTCTGTCGCGGTAGTCCTTCGCGCGGTCGCTCAGCTCGAAGTCCATGGCGGTCAGCTCTCCTCGGTAGGCGGAGCCGTACGCGGCCCCGGGATGTTGCGGAACGCGAACGGTCCCGGCTCGCGGCCCGGCTGCACGAACCAGCACTCCCCGGCGATGTCGAGGGCGAACAGCCGCACGACGGTCTCGGCGACGACCTCCGCCGGGATCAGCGGCACGCCGGCCGCCTCAAGGTCGGCGGCGAACGGGTCGGTCATCGCCGACTTCGCGAAGCCGGGGCAGACGGCGTTGACGCGGATCCCCTCGTGCACGAGCGCCGGCCCGAGCGAGCGCACCAACCCCACGACGGCATGCTTGTTGGTCGCGTAGAGCGGGTCGATCGGGACCGCGGTCAGGCCGGCGAGCGACGCGGTCGCGACGATCGCACCGCGCTCCGGGCCCTCGTTGGCGCGCAGCGCCTCGAGCGCGGCGTGCGCGCCGAAGACGACGCCGTCGAGGTTGACCCCCATCGCGCGGCGGTATCTGGCGAGCTCGAAGTCCTCGCCGACGCCACAGCCGGTCGTCACGCCCGCGTTGAGGTGGACGAGATCGAGCCGGCCGCAGCGTTCGCGTGCGAACGCGACCATCGCGCGGTTGGCCTCGAGGTCGGACGTGTCGGTCGCGACGAAGTGGCCGCCGACCTGCGCGGCGACCTGCTCGCCGCGCTCCACGTCGACGTCGGCGATCACCAGCTCGGTGCCCGCCGCCGCGAGCGCCAGCGCGGTCGCGCGGCCGAGCCCGCTCGCGCCGCCCGTCACGAGCGCGACGCGGTCGCGCAGGCGGGAGAGGTCGACGCTGGTGCTGAACGCGCTGCCCACGGCGCGTACAGTCTGATCGTGGAACGGAGCCGATGCGCCGCCACCGCCGATGTGCCAGCCCGGACCGCCGGCGCTGACACGCCTGGACGCGACGGCTACGCTGCGTGGTCAGGAGGCGGACCTCGGCAGGCGATTGCCGGCTGCTCGGGGCCTGATTCGCTTATCAGGTTCGCCTCGGCTGCCGACGAAGGCCGAAGAGGCTGCCACCGAACGCACATGGACGTCCACGCTCAGTCCGCCGCATCCCGTCTTCGCCATTCGGCGCATGGTCGCCCCATCCTCGGGCTGCTGCTGGTGCTCGCGCTGCTCGCGCTGTTGCCGGCGAGCGCCCTCGCCGACCATGGGCACGGCGGCTCCGGCCCCAGCGGGCAGCTCGCCGCGACCGCGCTCACCGGCGGTGCCACGGCAGCCGACCAGCCTGCGGCGGACCAGACGCCGCCGGTCGACTCGACCCCGCCGGCGGATCAGACGCCGGCCGATTCGACTCCGCCGGCCACGTCCACTCCGCCTGCCGATCAGGCACCGGCCGATCCCGCGACTCCGGCCACGCCCGCCCCGACCGACCCCGCGCAGCCGGCGGCGCCGGTCCCCACGGATCCCGTCCCGCCGGCCGATCCTGCACCGCCGGCCGATCCTGCACCGCCTGCCGATCCCGCGCCGCCGGCGGATCCTGCGCCGCCGGCCGATCCCGCCCCGCCAGCGGCTCCCGCCCCGGCTGATCCGGCCCCACCGGCCGATCCAGCCCCCGCCGACCCGGCGCCCGCCGATCCGGCTCCGGCAGACAGAGCGCCCGCGCCGAAGCCCGCGCCGTCCTCGGACACGCGCATCACGCCGGCCGCGACCGAACCGCTGACGACGGCTTCGCCCGCGCCGGCGAGCGCGCCGCTGCCGGCGACCACGGCTCCGACTCCGACCGTCACGCCGACGCCGGCAGCGCCGGTCGCCGCGGACCAAAGCGCCTCCCAGCCGGCGAAGGCCGTCAGCGACATGCTGGCGAGACTCGGCATCGGCACCGTCTCCGCGACCACCCCGGGCGACGGCGCATCCGCCATGCCCGTCGTCGTCGCGGCCGCGTCGACGACAGCGTGCGCGCCGGCCATCGCCACGAGCGTCGGCGCCCAGTCGGCCGCCGGCTCGTTGCTGCCCGGCCACCAGGCTTCCCACACCCACCGCAGCGACCAGGACCAGACGCAGCTGCGCGGTCCGCCGGCGCCGTTCCAGGCACCGTCCGCCCCCGCCGCGACAGCCGGCGGCGGCAGCGCCGCTCCCGGCGGAGCGGGCGGGCAGCGCGATTGCGCGATCCAGTTCGACCAGGTCGTCCTCGAGCTGTCGGACGGCGGCACCGCCGTCGCGACCGGCTGCTGCGCGCCCATCGCTCCGGCGCCGACGAGCGACGGCGCCCGCGCTCCTCCCGTCGCCTGACGCACCAGACGAGCCGCCCCGACCGGGCGCGGCTCACGTGTGACGTCAGGACCGAACCAGGAGGACATCGATGGTCGCCACGAACGACCGCATCCATCGCATCACCACCGCCCGGCGCGACCGCATCACGCGCTCCTCGCGCGTGCGTCTGCTCGCGCGGCAGGTCGCCGCCGGCGAGTACGAGGTCGACCCGGACACGCTGGCCGACGCGATCGTCCGCCGCGTGCTGTTCCACCGCGGCGTACGGGAGGAGCTGATCGCCGAGCGCGCCGCGCGCAGCGTGCGGTGAGGCCGGTGAGACCAGCCGCGGCGGCTCATGCCGCCGCGTCCGCCGGCGGGGCTTCGGGCTGGGCGCGCCTCAGCCCGAAGCCTGCGAGCGCGCGCTACCCGAAGGCGGGCGGGCGCACATCCAGAGCCGCCTGCTCCGCCGCCACGAGCTGCTGCTCGACGAGCGCGAGGCCGCTGTCCCAGAAGCCCGGGTCGGCGAGGTCGATCCCGACGATGCGGCCGAGCTGCTCCGGCGCCATCGAGCCGCCGGCCGACAGCAGCCGCAGGTAGTCGGGCGCGAAGCCGGGGCCCTCGTCGCGGTAGCGCTGGTAGACCGACAGCGCGAGCAGCTGCCCGTACGCGTAGGCGTAGACGTAGCCGGGCGAGTTGACGAAGTGGGGGATGTAGGACCACCACGCGCGGTAGCCCTCGGTCACCTCGACGGCGTCGCCGAACAGCTCCTCCTGCGTCTCGCTCCACAGCCCCGAGAAGCGCTCGACCGACAGCTCGCCCTCCTCGCGGCGCGCCGTGTGCACGAGCTGCTCGAACTGGTGCATCGCGGTCTGGCGGAAGACGGTCGCGATCGCTCCCTCGATCGACTCGGCCAGCAGCGCGAGCCGCGACTCGGGCGTCGCGGCCGCCTCCAGCAGGCGCCCGAACGTGAGCGCCTCGCCGAACACCGAGGCCGTCTCGGCGAGCGTCAGCGGCGTGCCCTGGTGGAAGACGCCCTGCGGCGCGGCGAGCGCGGCGTGCACGCCGTGACCGAGCTCGTGCGCGAGCGTCAGCACGTCGCGGCGGCGTGCGGTGTAGTTGAGCAGCACGTAGGGGTGCGCCGAGGGGACCGTGTAGGAGCAGAACGCGCCGCCGCGCTTGCCGGGCCGCACGGGCGCGTCGATCCAGCGTTCGTCGAAGAAGCGTTGTGCGAGTGCGCCCAGCTCAGGCGAGAAGCTGCCGTAGGCGTCGAGCACGAGCGCGCGCGCGTCGGCCCAGGCGTAGTGCTCGTCGGCGGTCGCGACCGTCGCGGCGCGGTCGTAGTCGGCGAGCCGCTCGACGCCGAGCAGTCTCGCCTTCAGCCGGTACCAGCGCTGCGGGATGTCATAGCGCGCACGTACGGCGCCGACGAGCGCCTCGACCGACGCGTCGCTCGCCTCGTTGGCGAGGTTGCGCGAGGCGAGCCAGTGCGGGTAGCCGCGCAGGCGGTCGTCGACCGCCTTGTCGTGCAGCAGCGTGTTGTAGATCGAGGCGCGCGTTCGGATCCCCGGCTGCAGCGCTTCGGTCACCGCCTCGGCGGCGGCGCGGCGCTGCTCGCGGTCTGGGCCGGACAGCCGTGCGAGCGCCTGCTCCAGCGAGACGGCCGCATCCTCGCCGGGCACGGTCACCTCGAGCGAGGACATCAGCTCGGCGAACAGCCGCGTCCAGGCGCTGCGGGCGCTGATCGCCTTCTCGTTGAGAATCTTCTCCTCCGGCTCGCTCAGCAGATAGGGCCGGTAGCGGCGCTCGCTGCGCAGGTGGTGGGCACAGAAGGCGAGGCCGGGGTCGGCGAGCAGCGCCTCGGCGCGCTCGTCGTCGAGCGCGGCCCACTCCAGCTCGAAGAACAACAGCGTCGTCTGGATCGCGGTGCCGCGCTCCTGCACGTGCTGCAGCAGCGCGCCGATCGCCGGGTCGGCGGTGTCCACCGCGAACCGCAGCGAGGCGTAGGAGCCGGCGCGGCCGACCAGCTCGGTCAGCGCCGCCAGCTCCTCCATCGCCGCGCGCAGGCCGTCGGCGTCCAGCTCGGCGACGCGCGCGGCGTGGGCCGCTGCAAAGGCCTCGGCGCGCGCCGTCGCCTGCTCGAGCAGCGCCCGCACGCCGGCCTCGCCCTCGCCGTGGACGAGCGGCTCGAGGTCCCAGGCGACGCCCGCGACCTCGTGATCGTCGGGCTCCTGGGGGGTGGTGGGGGCGCTCGCCATCGCGCCCGAGAGCTTAGTAGTCAGCCCCGCGCACAGCGCATCCGAGAAGCGAATCTGCTTTGCTTGCAGGCAAGACAGACCATAACTGCCGAGTCTCCGCCGTCCCCGACGACGGAGAGCGGGGGACCCACTCGGATCGCGGACGGTCGCGATCCACGGGGCGAATCGCAGCCGGCACTCCGATCCCGGGGTGCTCTGGCCGCGTAGCGCGATCTTTCCGCGCGAGCCCGACAGCTCACCCCGTAGGCGCACGAAAGAGCCCACGGAGGTCCCATGTCCACCCGTCTCGCCCTCGTTCCCGCGCTGCTGCTCGCGCTCGCGCTGGCCTGCGCGCTCGCGGTGCCCGCGAGCGCCGACGCGGCGCCGCTCAAGCGCGGCAGCCGCGGCCCGGCGGTCGTCCAGGTGCAGCGCAGGCTCGGCCTGCCGGCCGACGGCGTCTACGGTCCGCAGACCGAGCGCGCCGTGCGGCATTTCCAGTCCCGCAAGGGGCTCACGGTCGACGGCGTCGTCGGCTCGCAGACGGCGCGGGCGCTCGGCGTCGACCTCGCCGAGGGCCACAGCGCCGGCGGACACGCCCGCCACGCCGCGGTGCACGTGCCGGCGGCGCTCGACCGCATCGCGCGGTGCGAGTCGGGCGGGAACCCGCGCGCGGTCTCGCCGGACGGCACCTACCGCGGCAAGTACCAGTTCGACCGCGAGACGTGGCACGCGATGGGCGGCCACGGCGATCCGGCGCGCGCCTCCGAGTCCGAGCAGGACCGCCGCGCGCTCGCGCTCTACCGCGAGCGCGGCACGTCGCCCTGGCCCGCCTGCGGCGCCGCCTGACGCCTGCTCAGGCCGTCGGCGCCGCCTGCTTGGCCGCGTCGGCCGCGGCGCCGGCCTCGACCGCGTCGCCGGGCGGATCGCCGTGCAGGACCCACGCGCCGTCTTCGCGGCGCTCGATCACCCCGCGCCGCGACAGATCTGACAACGCGGTCGTGACGGACGGTCGCTGCGCGCCGACGAGCCGGCCGAGCACCTGATGCGTCAGCGGCAGCTCCAGCACGACGCCGTCGGGCCCGACGCGGCCCCAGCGGTCGGCAAGGCCCCAGAACAGCAGCTCCAGGCGCGCGTCCACGCGCGTCAGATGGCTTGTCGCCTGATTCGTCGCCAGTTCGAACGAGCGCCGCACCGCCCGCGCGACGAGCGCGCTGACCAGCTCCGGCCAGCGACCCAGCACGGCCGCGATGCGCCGGTCGAGCACGGCGAGGCGGACCGGCTGCAGCGCCGTCCACGTAACGACCGGCTTGATCGTCAGCACGTCGCGCTCCCAGTCCCACGGGCGCAGCAGGTCGCCGCGGCCGATCAGCTCGGTGCACGTGGCCTGCGCGATCGCGACGTCGCGCATCAGCAGCCCGTCGAGCACGAGCAGGCCGAGGCTGCCGCCGCCGCCGTCGGCGGGGAAGGCCGGCTCCCAGGCGCCGGGCGCGACGATCTCGACCGCCGCGATCGCATGCCGCGTCGCGAGCTGGACGCTTGTCGCGTCGAGCCCGGCGGCCAACTCCGGGTCCTCCTCGAGGACGCGAACGAAAGCGTTTCCCGCTGCCATCCGATACAGCGTATTGGTGTCGGGCGCTCGTGGCTAGAACGAACCGGATTCGACATTGCGTCAGACTTAACGTCGGCAAAGCTGTCAGCAGGCGAACAAGGATTCACCGACTCGGCAGTAGCCGGGCGGGCTGGTGACGGTGGCGTCAGTCGCGGGCGAGCAGCCGCACGCGCAGCCGCTCGCCGTCCGGCATGCCGGCCTGCTCGACCGCGAGCGTGTCGGTCAGGCGCTCGAGCAGCGAGCCGAGGCCCGGCAGCTCCGTATCCTCGACGAGCCGCTGCGCGCCGCCGGCCGCGAACGGGCCGACGAGCAGGTCGAAGCCATGCTCGTGCTCGTCGATCGCGACGGCCAGCGTGCCGTCCGCGACGTGCGCCGGGGCGGCGCCGGCGATCGCATCGCTGACGATCTGCGCGTCGGACAGGCGATCGATCGAGAAGTCCGCGCGCGCCGCGACGAGCGAGACGACGCGCCCGAGCACGGGCGCGGCACGCTCGGGCGGACGCAGCCGCAGCTCGATCCCGTCGGTGCTCGGCGCCGGCTCGGCCGAGGGCTGGACCGCCAGCGGCGGGGCGTCGGCGCCGTCGAGCGCGAAGGCGATCCGCAGCTCGGTGCCGTGCCGCCCGCCGACGAGGCCCAGCTCGTCTGACAGCGACGCGATCAGCGCCAGCCCGAAGCCGAGCGGCGACCCCTCGTCGCGCCCGGGCAGCGGGTGCAGGCCGCCGCCGTGGTCGCGGACACCCAGCACCAGCCGTCCGTGCTCGACGTCCATCGTCACCTCGAGCGGGCCGGCTTCGTCTCCGTATGCGTGCACGACGACGTTGGTGCAGGCCTCCGTGAGCGCGATCTTCATGTCGGCCGCGCGCGCGGCGCCGACGCCCAGCTCGTCCGTCACTCCCGCGAGCGCCTGCCGCACGAGCGCGACGTTGGCCGGCAGCGCCGGCATCAGCAGCCGCACGGCAGGGCACGCGCCGGACTCGCCCGCGGGGCCGGGGGTTCCGCCTGTGGAGGACTGGGTGCTGACGGCGTCGCTCACGTCATCCACCCGTATGTGCGGTCGCGGGCATCGCCAAACGTTGAGTAGCTCCGCGGGTCCGGGTGGTCGCGTGCCGCGCGGTCTCTGGTCAGCATCCGGTCATATTCTCTCAGCATGGAGCTTCACGGTCCGACACTCACCCTGCGCTACGCGACGCCGGACGATGCGCACGCGCTGCTCGAGCTGGGCTCAGACCGCCACGTCACGCGTTTCTTCTCGTGGGGCCCGTACGTGCGCATCGAGGAGCCGGTCGCCTACATCGTGGGGCTGGCCGACCGGCGCGAGCGCGGCGAGCAGCTCGACCTGCTGATCGTCCATCGCGTCGACGGCCCGATCGGCGTCGTCGGCCTGTCCGAGCTGTCGGGCCGCGACCGCCGGGCGGTCGTGGGCACATGGCTCGGCCGCCGCTGGTGGGGGAGCGGCGCGAACTTCGAGGCGAAGGCGCTCGTCGCCCACCTCGCGTTCGCCCGCCTCGGCCTCGAGCGGCTCGGTGCCTACGCCGACGTGGAGAACGTCCGCTCGCAGGCGGCGCTGGAGCGGATCGGGTTCGTGCGCGAGGGCCTGCTGCGGCGCTGGCACCGTCACGGCGCCACCGCGCACGACGTGCACATCTACGGGCTGCTGCGCGAGGAGTGGGAGACCTCGCGCCTCGCGACGGTCCCCGTCACCCTGCACGGGGAGCCGCCGGAGGCGTTCGTGGTCGAGGGGTGGCCCGCTCAGCCGGCGAGCGGCGGCGCCGAGGGGGGCACCGCGGACGTCGCCGGCGCCTCGTCGTCGGGCGAGAACGGCGGGTAGGTCTCGGTCACGAGCAGCTCGTAGGCCGACGCGCGCGCCTCGTACGCGAGCGTGAAGCGCATCACGTCGAAGATGCCGCGCGGGAGCTTGCCGGTGACGACGATCACGAGCCACGCGAGCATGCTGATCGCGCGCGAGACGAGCTGCACCAGGTAGACGATGATCCCGACCGGGATCACGAGGATGAAGCGGAACAGCGTCTTCCAGCGGTTGTAGCTCTCCAGCGGCGGAGCGATCGCCAGGCGCACCGGATACTCCGGACTCTCCTCGCCGCCGAACGGCGGGAACGCGTCCGTCATCAGCAGCGCGAAGCCGTTGGCGCGCGTGTAGAAGCGCAGCGCCATGCTCACGCCGTTGTAGAGCGGCTCCGGGTAGCGCCCGGTGATCACGATCGCGAACCACGCGACGACGACGCACACGAACGCGACGAGCCCCCAGACGATCGACACGACGAACCACGGAATCGCGAGGATCAGGCGAAAGAACGTCGACAGGCGACTGCGCCGCTCGACGTAGTCGGCCTCGTAGGCCACGGGGTACATTCCGGAGCACCTCCTGGGTGCGGTTCGGGACGGTTGCGCGCCTATCGAACCAGGCCCGGCGGCGGAACTCGTGAAGATCCGCACATGTTTGAGACTCAGGTGCGGCGCTGCTCCCAGCTGAAGCCGCGGATCGCGAGCACGACGCCGAGCACGGTCCAGACGGCGAGCACGCCCAGCGCCGACCACGCGTCGCCGATCCCGTTGCCCGTCACCATCGCGTCGTGCAGCCCCTGCACGAGGTGCGCGAGCGGCAGCGCCTCCGCGATCCCCTTCAGGAACGACGGGTCGTGGGCGGCGTCGATCGAGATGAACACGACCGGCAGGAAGATCATGTTCACGTAGACGGTCGCGGCCTCGAACGTCGGGATCGCGTGCGCGAGCGCGACGCCGAGCGAGGCGAAGCAGACGACGCCCAGCACGACGAACAGCACCAGCTCGCCGACGTCCTGCGGCCAGTCGATCCCGTAGAGGACCTTCCCCGCGACTGTGATCAGGACGATCTGCACCGCCGTGTTCATGACCGCGTTGCCGGCGATCCCGAGCAGGTAGGCGCCCGACGGCAGCGGCGTTCCGCGCATGCGCTTGAGGATCCCCTGCTCGCGCAGGAAGACCATGTTGTAGGCGAGCGCGCTGAAGGTCGTCGCGAGCACGGCCATGCCCGCGATGCCCGGCACGATCACGTCGCGCTGGCTCTGCTTCGTCAGCACGGCCGCCAGCAGCACGAGGAACAGCAGCGGCAGCAGGAAGTTGAAGAACGCCGCGCTCGGGTTGCGCCAGAACATGCGGCGCTCGAGCCGGTACTGGCGCCAGGAGAGCGCCGCGAAGCCGTGCGACTGCGTGACGTGCTCAGGCATCGGCGGTCAGTTCCAGGTAGACGTCCTCGAGCGTCGGGCGCGTGACGCTGAGCCCCTCGAGCCGCTCGCCGCGCTCCAGTGCGGCCGACGTCAGCTCGTGCAGCAGCGCCGTCGGGTCGTCCGTCTCGCGCTGGTTGAGCAGGCCGCTGCCGTTGCGCCATGCGACGCGATAGCGCGTCGCGCCGTCGCCCGCGCCCAGCTCGGCCGGCGCGCCCTCCACGAGGATCCGCCCGTCCTTGACGATCGCGACGCGGTCGGCGAGCGCCTGCGCCTCGTCGAGGTAGTGCGTCGTCAGCACGACCGTCTTGCCGAGCGCCTTGAGCGAGCGGATCGTGTCCCACGCGTCGCGTCGCGCGGCCGGATCGAAGCCGGTCGTCGGCTCGTCGAGGAAGATCAGCTCGGGGTCGCCGACCAGCGCGAGCGCGAGGTCGAGCCGGCGCAGCTGCCCGCCGGAGAGGGTGCGCGTGCGCGCGTCCTCCTTGCCGCGCAGGCCGGCCAGCTCGATCGTCTCCTCGACGCCGCGCGGGGCGGGGTAGAGGCCGGCGAAGTGGCGCAGCGTCTCGCGCACGGTCAGGTGCCGGTAGATGCCGGTGCTCTGCAGCACGATGCCGACGCGCTCGCGCAGGTCGCGTGGCCGCAACTGGGGGTCGTGGCCGAGCACCGCGACCTCGCCATCGCTGCGGTCGCGGTAGCCCTCGAGGATCTCGACCGTCGTCGTCTTGCCGGCCCCGTTGGGCCCGAGCAGGCCGAACACCTCGCCGCGGCGTACCGAGAAGTCGATCCCGCGGACCGCCTCCAGATCGCCGTAGCGCTTGCGCAGGCCGCGGACCTCGATCGCCAGCTCGTCGTTCACGGGCGCCCATGATGCCTCAAAGTGGGATTGCGGCCGCGTCTCGTCGCCGGCTACGCTCGCACGGCCGTGCGCTGCGCCTGCATCGACATCGGCTCGAACACGACGCGTCTGCTCGTCGCGGATCTCGCAGGCACCGGCGCGAACGATCCCGGGCCGCTGCTCGCTCCCGTGGTCGAGCGCCGCGCGTTCACGGAGCTCGGGCGCGCGTGCCGGGCAGGCGACGCGCTTCCGCCGGACGTGCGGGAAGGGCTGGCGGTCGTCGTCGCCGCCCAGGCGCAGGAGGCGCGCACGTTGGGAGCGGAGGCGCTGCGCGTCGTCGCGACCGCGGCGCTGCGCCGCACCGCCGACGGTCTCGCCACATGCCACGCGCTCGCGGCCGCGGCCGGCGCGCCCGTCGAGCTGCTGAGCGAGCGGGAGGAGGCGCGCCTCGCGTTCGCTGGCGCGACCTGCGCGCTGGACGGTGGGCGCGAGGGCCCGATCGCGGTGGTGGACGTCGGCGGAGGATCCGCGCAGCTCGTCGTCGGCACCTGCGCCGCCGGCGCGTCGTGGTCGGTCTCGCTGCCGCTCGGCTCCGGCGACCTCACGGCGGCGCACCTGCACGGCGACCCGCCGGGCTCCGGCGAGCTGGGCGCCCTCCGCGCCACCGTGGGGGAAGCACTCGCCGGCGTTGCGCTGCCGCTCGTCGCGCACGCGCTCGCCGTGGGCGGGAGCGCGACGTCGCTGCGGCGGCTCGCCGGCCCGCGCCTCGACGCGGCCGGCCTCTCGCGTGCGCTCGAGGCGCTCGTCGCGGCGCCGGCGGCGCAGGTCGCGGAGCAGCTGCGGATCGCGCCGGAACGGGCGCGCCTGCTGCCGGCCGGGATCGTAGTGCTCGCGGCGATCGCGGAGCGCGTCGGTCCGCTCGAGGTCGCGCGCGGCGGCCTGCGCGAGGGCGTGCTGCGCGAGCTGGCCGTGACGTAGCGACCGCCCGCTTCGCAACGCGTCCACGCAGCGCGCTCATGCCGCTGCGCAGCAGCTGCGCCAATCGTCGCGCGATCGCCCGGATCGGCTACCGCGGCGCGCAATGCTGGCCCGATGGGGCGCTGGAGCGACGCACGCGGGCAGGCGACGAGCGAGTACGTCGCGCTCGTGCTGCTCGTCGCGGTCGTGCTGGCGCTGGCGGCCGGCCTGACCTCAGGGGGCATCGGCGGGCAGGTGCTCGCCGGGCTCCAGCGCGGGCTCTGCACGGTGTCGGGGACCGCCTGCCCCCGCGTCGAGCCGCCGGGCCCCGACCTCGCTCCGTGCCCGGTCGAGCGCACGACGAGAAGAGAGTCGCTCGACGGGGCGGTCGACTTCCTCGACCTCGGCAGCAGCGGGACGCTGACGACCGTCCGCGGCTCCGACGGACGCGTCACCGTCTCGCTCGTCGACGGGTCGGCGGTGAGAGCCGAGGCCGGGCTCGGGCTGCACGTGAGCGTCGGCGGGCGCGCGGGCGGGGAGGTCACGGCGGACCTCGGAGCGAGCTTCGCGTCCGGACGCTCGTGGACGCTGCCGAGCGCGGCGGAGGCGCGCGCGTTCGTCGACAGATACGGGTCGAAGGCGACGATCGGCGGCAAGGCGGTCGACGAGCTGCGCAGCGGCTGCTCGATCCTCTGCGACGCGGTCGGCTGGCGCCCGCACGCCGAGCTGCCGCCGCCCGACGAGACGTACACCGCGCAGGGTGGCCTGGCGGACCTGAAGGTGCCGCTGATCGTCGCGACGGCCGAGGCCTCCGGCGGCGCGCTCGTGGGCGCGCGGACGCGCAGAGACGGCAGCAGCACCTGGTTCCTCCAGCTCGACGTCGCCTACGGCCTCCGAGCCGTGCTCGGCGACGATGCGCTGACGGCGGGCCGGCAGCGCCAGGCCGTCGTCTCGTACTCGCTTGACGCGCAGGGCCATCCGAGCCAGCTCGTGATCCACGCGGTGACGCGGACCGGCGGCCGCGTGACGCTGGCCGGATCGCGCGGGGGTCTCAGCGGCAAGCTCGGGGGAGGCGGCCAGCTCGTGACCGAGCTCGACGGCACGCTCGACCTGCACGACGCGCAGAATCGCGCTGCGGCCGACGCCTTCGTCAAGGCGCTGAAAGACCCGCTCGCGACCGGTGAGCTGAGGCGGCGTGCCGCCGCTCTGCACGAGCGGATAGCGGACGCCGGCATCGTCGACCGGCGCACCTACGCGATGACCTCGTCGTCCTTCGGGCTCGGCGCGAAGCTCGCGGTCGGGGCGCAGCTCGGCGCCGACTTCGAGCGCCAGCAGGAGGGCATGCGCCTGGTCAGCGCCGAGACCCGCCTGCCCGGCCTCCCGTTCCTGCCGCGCGACGACTGCCGCACCGCCTGACGATGCGCCGCCGTCTGCTGCCCGCCGTCGTCCTGCTCGCACTCGCAGGCTCGCTCGTGGGCGCGTGTACTGCCCCGACCCCGGCGCGCCTGCCGGCGGTCGCCCTCGGCTCGGTTCTCGTCTGGCGCGCCGAGGTGGCGGCCGCGCTGTTCGCGGCCTCGTACGCGGCGATCGTCGCGTTGCGCCTCGCGCTGCACGGAGAGACGCTCACGCGCGTCGGCCGCGACGGCATCGAGGTTCCACGCGTCGGAGCCGCGAAGGCTGCGCGTCAGGTGCTGGAGGACGAAATCGCAGCTAGAGCGGCGGAGCTCCATGCGCTCGCTGAGCAGGCCGCGCATCCCCGCTCTTCGGACGATCCCACACATCGGCTGTTGCGTCACGACGAGGAGGGTTCCTAGCATGCCTGCAATGCAGACCGAACCGACCAGCACGGAACATCGGCCGGAAGCAGAGCCGGCGATGGATCTCGACGAGATCTTCGCGAAGATGAGGCTCGCGATCGCGCGACTCGAGACGAGCATCGCCCGTGCACAGGTGCAGCGACTCGAAGAGGAGCTGGCCTGGGAGCGGGCGTACCGGCGTCGCGGGCTCCTCGGGCGATTGTTCTGAGCGGACGCCGCGGAAGGCGCTAGCGTGGCGCCGAGATGACGGTCGCCCGGAGCAGCACGTGAGCGCCGATTCGCCGGGGAGCGGGGGACAGGTCGATCCGTCGGACCGTCCGCCGCGCGAGGCGATCGCGGATGTGCGCATCCGCGTCCCGACGCGCGGCAACCGCAAGCTCGAGCGGCTGCTGGAGGCCGTCAATGCCGACGACCAGGTGAAGGCGTGGTGGCACGTCTCCGCCGTCAACGCGACGCGCCGGCTGGGCATGTCGGACCACTCGTGGATCCACATCCAGATCGTGCTGAACGTCGCGCTGCGACTCTCGCGCCTGCTGTTCCGGCGCGGGATCGTGCCGAACGTCGTCGCCGACTACGGCATGAGCGAGCGCGACGCCGAGGTCGTGATCGCCGCCGGCGCGCTGTTCCACGACACCGGCATGACGATCCACCGCGCCGACCACGAGGCCTACAGCCTGTTCCTCACGGCCGACAAGCTCGGCGGCCTGCTCGCGCACGCCTACGACGAGCCGGAGCGGTCGATCGTCGTCGCCGAGGCGCTGCACGCGATCATCGGCCACCGCCGCCGCGGCGAGCCGTTCACGATCGAGGCGGGGATCGTGCGCGTCGCCGACGCGCTTGACATGGCCCGCGGCCGCTCGCGCGTCCCGTTCGAGGCCGGCCACCAGAACATCCACTCGCTGTCGGCCTACGCGATCGAGGAGGTCAAGATCGTCGCCGGCAAGGACCGCGCCGTGCGCGTCGAGATCGCGATGTCCAACAGCGCCGGCATCTTTCAGGTCGACGAGCTGCTCGCCACCAAGCTCCGCGGGTCGGGGCTGGAGCAGCACATCGAGGTGATCGCCCGCATCGAAGCCCAACACGAGAGACGTCTCCTGCCGGTCTTCCGCATCTGACGCTTGGCTTTGCCTCGGCGTTGGGTGCCCGGTTCGTTTGCGGTACGCCGGGGCGCGCGATGCTCCCCCGCGAGAGGCCCGTCGTGGGGCCGTCTCGCATTGCGTCGCGTTCGTGGGACCCGCAGAAGCCTCTCGCGGAGGACATCGCGCGCCCGGCTGACCAGCAGCGTCCGGGCCCTGAGCCGGCAACGCCGGCGCTCAGCGTAGCCCGCGCACTCATCGCCTCGGCATTGGGGCCCAAGCCTCGCCTTTGGCATGAGCGCAGCTTCGGCGCGGGCCACTGGTAGGCGGCGCGCAGGCGCTCGTGCAGCCGGGCGCGGCTTGTCCCTCGCGAGAGGCTTCTGCGGATCCCAAAGCGAGACGGAGCGCCGGCGACGCCCCACGACGGGCCTCTCGCGAGGGAGCAAGCCGGCGCCCCGGCGTACCAGCCCAATCGCGCGAAAGCCGATCTACCAGTGAACTCCGCGCGTGAGGTGCGCGAGGGCCAGCTGCTCGCGGGAGACGACCTCGTCGCCACCACTTGTCCCCTTCGCCGCCGCCGAGTCCGGGAACACGCGGTACGCAAGGTGCAGGAGCTGGTCGACGGCCTTCGGCGCCAGCGCATACGCGACCTCGCCGAATGTGCCGAGGCGCGTGTTGATCTGCTTCGGCTTGGAGCGGATCGCGTCGCAGATGAGGTCGGCGGCCTCCTCGGGGGAGATCGTCGGGAAGGAGTTGTAGAGCTTCGTCGGCGCGATCATCGGCGTGCGCACGAGCGGCATGTGGATCGTCGTGAAGGTGACGCGGTCGGCGATCGTCTCTGAGCCGACGACGCGCGTGAAGGCGTCGAGCGCGGCCTTGGAGGCGACGTAGGCGGAGAAGCGCGGCGGGCTCGTCTGCACGCCGATCGAGGAGATGTTCACGATGTGGCCCTGCTTGCGTGCGCGCATGTGGGGCAGCAGCGCGAGGATCAGCTTCACGGCGCCGAGGTAGTTGAGCTGGATCGTGCGCTCGAAGTCGTGGTAGCGGTCGTAGCTGAGCGCGATCGATCGCCGGATCGAGCGCCCGGCGTTGTTCACGAGCACGTCGACGGCGGGGTGGTCCGACAGCACCTTTGCGACGAGCCGGTCGATCGACTCGGGATCGGACACGTCGGCCGTGTAGACGTACGCGCTGCCGCCGAACGTCGCGATCTCGTCGCGCACGTCCTCGAGCTTGTCGGCGCTGCGCGCGACGAGCAGCGGGATCCCGCCGGCGCGGGCGAGCTTGATCGCCGCCGCGCGGCCGATCCCGCTCGAGGCGCCGGTGATGAGGATCGTCTTGCCGTTGACGGCGTTCGCAAGCGAGCGGTCCTGCTTGAACAGGTCCGGGTCGAGGTTCGACTCCCAGTACTGCCACAGCGTGCGCGCGTACGTCTCCAGCTCGGGCACCTCGATGCCGCTGCCGTCGAGCGCGCGCTCGGTCTCCTCGGTCGCGAACTGCGGGACGAGCGCGATGTGGTCGACGACCTCGTCGGGGATGCCGACCTGCGCCAGCACGCCGCGTCGCACCGAGCGCGCCCCCGGCACGCGCATCAGCAGCGAGCGGGCGGCGCCGACGGTGCCGAGCGTCAGCTCGTCGTCGAGCTGCACGGCGATGCGCGGTGCGCCGGCCGCCCGCGCGAACGCGTTGACGACCTCGGCCGAGCGCTGGCGGTGCGGATTGACGAGGTGGAAGGCGCGCCCGTCGAGCCCCGGCGCATGCGCGATCCGGTCCATCGCGGCCGCGACATAGTCGACCGGCACGATGTTCGTGTCGCCCAGCTCGGGCGCGACGAGCGGCAGCCATGACGGCACGCTCCCGCCGAGCCGCTGGATCAGCTTGAAGAAGTAATAGGGGCCGTCGATCTTGTCCATCTCGCCCGTCAGCGAGTGGCCGACGACGACGGCCGGGCGGTAGACGCGCCAGGGCACGACGCGCTCCTCGCGCACGATCTGCTCGGCCTCGAACTTCGTGCGGTGATACGGGTGCTCCAGCGGCTGGCCCTCGTCGAACATGTCCTCGCGGAAGACGCCCCTGTAGGCGCCCGCGACCGCGATCGAGGAGGCGTGGTGGAAGCAGCCGGCGTCGAGCACGCCGGCGAGCGCGACCGCGTGGCGCGTGCCCTCGACGTTCGCGAGCCGGTCCTGCGCCTCGCTCGCCGTCATGTCGTAGACCGCGGCGAGGTGGAAGAAGTGGCCGATCGTGCCGCGCAGCTCCGCGACCCGCTCCGGATCGAGCCCGAACAGCGGCTTGCCCAGATCGCCGAGCACCGGCCTGATGCGTCCCTCGCCGCCCCAGCGGTGGATCAGCGCGTCCAGCCGCCCGATCGACTCCGGCCGCACCAGCACATAGACGTCGCCCTCGCGCACGAGCAGACGCTCGACCAGATGCCGGCCGATGAACCCCGTCGCGCCTGTGACGAAATACGCCATGCCCCGACCTTACCCGGACGAGGGCAGGCGGTTACCCGCACGAGCGGATCAGGCGGATGCCGGCGTGTGCCAGGCAAGGACACAGCCCGTGTGGCGTACTTCGTACGCGAACCGGCGAGGACGCAGCCTGGCGCGCGTCCGGCGCCGCCTGGTCACCAGCCGCCGTGCCAGTCGGCACTGGCGAGGCGATGCTTCTTGGCTGCCTTGCGCGCATCTCTGCGCTTGTCGAGCCGCCACTGCAGGAGGCTCAGCACGAGGACGAGCACCGGGAAGAACGCGATCACGATGAAGCCGGCCTTCGTGACGACCTTGTCGTCGGCCTGCCCGTAGGTGCCGGTGCCGCCGGTGGGGGCGTCGGCGAGCGCCACCGGGACGAGCACCAGCAGCAGCAGGCAGCTCGTGACGCAGACGGCGAGCAGTTGGCGAAGGCGCTTCATGCGGGCGCGAACGATAGCGAAGGATCCGGCAGGCGTGCCGCCCCGCCGCGGCCGCGCCCGGCTCGTACCATGGGCGGCGACATGGCGGTCGTGATCGCATCGGACATCGGCAAGGACATGGCGGGCGAGCCGCTCATGCGCGGCGTCTCGTTCAAGCTCGAGCGCAGAGACCGCATGACGCTCTCCGGCCGCAACGGCGCGGGCAAGACGACGCTGCTGCGGATGCTCGCGGCCGAGTCGTCGGTCGACGGCGGCGAGCTGGTCTTCCAGAAGGGCGCGAAGGTCGCGCTGCACGACCAGCGCCCGCCGCGCGAACGCGACGTGACGCTGCGCGACTACGTGCTGTCCGGCGCGCAGGAGGTGCTCGCCGTCGAGGCCGAGCTGGCGCGGCTCGAGCAGGCGATGGCCGACGGCGCGCACGACGAGAGCACGCTCAACGCCTACGCGCGCGCCCAGGCGCTGCTCGACCAGCACGGCGGCTACCGCTGGCGCGATCGGGCGCAGGCGATGCTGCACGGCCTCGGCTTCGACGACGCGCAGCTCGACCGTGAGCTGTCGACCTTCTCCGGCGGCGAGCTGACGCGCGGCTCGCTCGCCCGCGTGCTCGCCGGCGAGCCCGACCTGCTGCTGCTCGACGAGCCGACGAACCACCTCGACATCGCGTCGCTCGAGTGGCTCGAGAAGTACCTGATCGATCTCGACGCGGCGGTCGTGCTGGTCGCGCACGACCGCTGGTTCCTGGAGGCGGTAGGCACAGCGGTGCTGGAGCTGGAGGCGGGGCGCTCGCGCTTCTTCGCCGGCCCGTGGCACCGGTGGCGCCAGGAGAAGGCGGCGCGCGAACTGGCGCTCGGCCGCGCGATCGACAAGCAGAGAGCGGAGATCGAGCGGCTCGAACGGTTCGTCGAGCGCTTCCGCGCGAAGGCCACGAAGGCCAGACAGGCGCAGTCGCGCGTGAAGCGGCTGGACAGAATCGAGAAGCTCGAGCGCGACCCGCGCGACATCACGACGCTGTCGTTCTCGTTCAAGGCGCCCGAGCGCGCCGGCCGCGTGATCTTCGAGCTGGAAGAGGGGCGCGTCGAGGTGCCGGGCAGGACGCTGCTCGACGGCGCCGAGCTGTGGCTGGAGCGCGGCGAGCACGTCGCGCTCGTCGGCGCGAACGGGTCCGGCAAGACGACGCTGATCGAGACGCTCGCGGGCAACAAGCCGCTCGCCGGCGGGAAGCTGCGCAAGGGCCACAACGTGCAGGTCGGCTACCTGTCGCAGCACTCCGAGCACTTCGGCGAGACCGGCACCGTGCTGGAGGCGGCGCAGCGCGCGACGAGACTGACGCCCGGCAAGGCGCGCGCCCTGCTCGGTCAGTTTCTCTTCTCCGGCGAGGAGGCGCAGAAGCCGATCACCGGGCTGTCCGGCGGCGAGCGCCAGCGGCTGTCGCTCGCGATCCTCGTGCACTCCGGCGCGAACGTGCTGATCCTCGACGAGCCGACGAACCACCTCGACGTCGAGAGCCGCGAGGCGCTGGAGGAGGCGCTCGAGGGCTTCCCCGGCTCGGTCCTGCTCGTCTCGCACGATCGCGCTTTGCTCGACGCAGTCGGCTCGCGCACGGTCGCGGTCGAGGACGGCACGCTGCACAGCTACGAGGGCGGCTGGGCCGACTACCTGCGCATGCGCGAGGAGCGCAGAGCGCTGGAGGAGGCGGCGGCTACGGCCGGGGCGGCGGCGGGCAAGGCGGCCGCGAAGGCGAAGCCCGCGGCGAGCAACGGCGCGAAGCCGGCCGCGAACGGCCGCTCCAAGCCGGCGCGCTCGAAGAACGCGGTCCGCGAGGCGCAGCGGCTCGAGCGCGAGATCGAGTCGGCTGAAGCGGCGCTGCAGGCACTCGAGCAGGAGCTGGCCGATCCGGCCGCCTGGTCGGACCCGTCCCGCGCCGCCGACGCGACCGAGCGCCACGGCGCGGCAAAGCGTGCGATCGAGGAGCTGTACGCGCGCTACGAGCGCATCGCCGAGTAGCACCGCGACGGCCACGTCCTCCCTGCAAATAGGCGAGATCCTGTGATCAATCGATCACCGCCTCGTCACATGCGCTCTACACCCGCTCATGAGCGCGGACGTACCGTCGCGTCATGACCGATCTGACGATCCATCGCACGCGCGAGCCGACGCCGCTCGCGCCTCCGGCGGACGAGCGGCCCCTCGGCGGTCGCCTCGGGCTCGACATCCCACGCGAGACGTGGCCCACGGCGCCCGAGCTGAAACGGCTCGAGGCCTGCGGCTACGGCTGGATCCAGCTGCACTCGCCCCCGGTCGCGATGCTCGCCGACCCGCTGAGCGTGCAGCGGCACGGCGACTGCCTGCGGGCGGTGCTCGCGCCGACGAGCCTGCACGTCGCGCTCCACGCGCCCGACGACCTGAGCCTCGGCGAGCCGCTCCACGACGCGGCCTTCGCCGGGCTGCTCGACTACGCGGTCGCCGTCGGCGCGGCGTTCGTCGTCTACCACGGGGCGTGCCTGCCGGTCGCTGAGGGCGTCGCGGCCGATCGCGTCGAGGATCGCCTGCTGGCGGAGGAGCGCGCGCTGCGCCGCTTCGGCGCGTACGCCGAGGAGTCCGGGGTGACGATCGCCGTGGAGAACCTCGCGCCGGTCTATCCCGCGCCGCCGCTGCTGAGCCACGCGCCGCTGTTCGTGCGCGACCTCGTGCGGCGGATCGACTCGCCGGCGGTCGGCATGGCGTTCGATCTCGGCCACGCTCATGTCACATCGCAGATCGCGGGGGTCGCGCTCGTCGACGTGTTGGCCGCGGCTCAGGCCGACGTCGTCCTGTTCCACGTGCATGACAACCTCGGCCTGCGCCGTGGGCCGGGGACGCCGCCGGGGATCGTTCCGCTGCGGCTCGATCTGCACATGGCGCCGGGGCGCGGGACACTGCCCTGGCGGGCGATCGCGCCGCTGATGCGGACGCACCCGGCGCCGCTGCTGATGGAGGTCGCGCTGGGCCAGCGGCCCGATCCGCTGCGCCTGGCGACCGTCAGCGCCGAGCTGCTGACGCGCGGGTAGACGATGCTCGGCGGCGACGACGCGGGCCCGTCCCGCCCGCGGCATCGGCTGCGCGATCCGCTGATCGAGGCGGTGCGCGCAAAAAGCCGCAATCTGCGGAGAGGATGTGAACCACTCGTTACCGGGGAAGGAGGTTCTGTGGCGGCGTCGCAGCCGCCCGTTAGACTCCCGATCACCATGAACAGCACCACAGCCGTGGCTCCGGATCGTCCACTCGGCGAGTCCAACCTCCAGGGAGCGCGGTCCGCTCCGCTCCGCCTTGCCGTCATCGACGGCGACAGCGGCTTTCTCCATGTTCTCGAGAAGCGCGTTCGCGCACGTGGCTGGCAGCAGCGCGTGCTGCCGGGCGCGGTCCCGATCGAGGAACTCGTCGCCCTGCGCCTCGGCGCGCTCGTCGTCGACCTGACCGTTCTCGGCGCGTCCGGCTGGGCGTACCTCGAGCAGGTCTGCGTGGCGCTTCCGGCGCTGCCGAAGATCGTGTGCACGGGACCCTCGACGGTCGCCCAGCGCGTGCGCGCGCTGCGGCTCGGCGCCGACGACTGGCTCGCGAAGCCGTGCCACCCCGAGGAGCTGATCGCGCGCATCGAGGCGATCGTGCGGCGCGGGAGAGTGGCCGCGCCGCCGACCGAACGGCCGGCGCTCGAAGCCGGCGAGCTGTCGATCCGCTCCGACCAGTTCCAGGCGTTCGTCGGCACCCGCAGCCTCGACCTGACGCGCCGCGAGTTCGAGCTGATCCGCCTGCTCGCCGGCAATGCCGGGCATGTGCTTGAGCGCGAGGCGATCTACCAGCGCGTATGGGGCTACGCGATGGCGCACGGCGACCGCTCCGTCGACGTGTTCGTGCGCAAGCTGCGCCAGAAGCTCGAGCGCGCCTCACCGCAGTGGCGCTACATCCACACCCACTTCGGCGTCGGCTACCGCTTCGCGCCGGAGCGCGTGGACGCCGACGGCGCCGACTCGGTCTCGTCGCTGGCCGGCGAGCTGACGGCCGGCGAGCTGACGGCCGAGTCTCTGCTGCAATAGCAGCGTGACGGCGACGGCCCGCAACGTCCTCATCATCCTCGCGCTCGCCGCGGTGGTGATGCTGGTCCCGGGCGGCGGCAACGCGAGCGCGGCGATCCTGCAGGTGCTGCTGATCGCGATGCTGGTGGCGATCGCCTGGTTCGGCGTGCGGCTCTACCGCGAGCACCGCACCGACATCTACGCGCTCGGCGACCGCAACCGCGGGATCCTCTACGCCTCCGCGGGGCTGGTCGCGCTGACCGTCACGGCGACGGACCGCCTGTGGTCGACGGGGCCGGGCACGGTCGTGTGGATCGCGCTCGTGGCGCTCGCGCTCTACGGCGTCTACTACGTCTTCCGCGTCTCGCGCGAGTACTGAGCGCGGGCGCCGGAGACGGTCTTGCGCACGTTGCGCGCGAGGCCGCGCGCAATCGGCACGAAGCGCGACAGACATGTGACGGGAGCGCTGGCAGCGTGGGCGCATGCGCTCATCCCGTGCCTTCGACCCCCGTGGCCAGGCGACCGTCGAGCTCGTCGCGCTGCTGCCGCTGGTCGGGCTGCTCGCGGCGCTGCTCTGGCAGGCGCTGCTCGCCGGTGAGACGGTCTGGCTGAGCGGCGGCGCCGCGCGGGCGGCGGCGCGCGCTGCGGCGATCGGCGCCGACCCGGCTGATGCCGCGCGCGCGGTCCTCCCGGCGCGGCTGGAGCACGGCCTGCGCGTGGAGCGCGAGCGCGACGGCGGGATCGCGCTCGTGCTGGAGGTCCCGGCCGCCGTCGGCGGTGGAACGCTCGCGTCGGTGACGACCCGTGCGCGCTTCGAGGCGCAGCGGTGAGCGCGGTCGGGGCAGTGATCGGCCGGGGCGTCGCGGCGGGCGTGCGGCGTTCGCTGACCGTCGGCCTCCAGCGGGCCGAGTCCGGCCAGGCAGCTGTCGAGCTGATCGCGCTGCTGCCGGTCGTCGTCGCCGTGGCGCTCGCCGTCTTGCAGGCACTCGCGGCCGGGATCGCACCGGAGCTCGCCGGACACGCGGCGCAGAGCGGCGCGGTCGCCATCGCCGAGGGGCGGGACGGCGCGACGGCGGCGCGGGCCGCGCTGCCCGGCTGGGCGCGCTCACGGGTCGTGGTCGAGGTGCATGGGACGGCCGTCCGCGTTCGCGTGACGCCGCCGTCGCTGCTGCCGGGGATCGGGGCGCGGCTGGCCGCGACCGCCGCGGCGGACGCGGGGCCGGGGACGTGAGCGGCGCGGCTGCGCGCCCGGCAGCCGGCGGCGGACGGCAGCCGCTCGTGGCCGTCCTCTGCACCCCGGCGCGTGCGCGCGCGGCGGCGTCCGGGGTCGCGCTCGCGCTCGCGCGAGAGTCCGGCGGTGCGAGTGGACTCGCTGCCGTGGTCGGAGGTGGGGAGACCACGCCGCTCGGTGCGCTCCCCGCGGCCCGCCGCGCCGCCGCCCGCATACGCGAGCGGGGCCTGCCGGCGATGGCGAGCGGGCGGCTCGTGTGGCTCGCCGACGGCCGCGGTTCCGTGCCCGTGGACGATCGCGCCGCGCGCGCAGCAGCCACCAGCGCCGAGCTGGCGCGGGCGGCGGGGGCTGCGGGCCTGCCGGCTGCGGTCGCGCTTCCGTTCGCTCGCACCGCCCCACTCGACCGCGTGATCGCGTGGCACGACGCGATCCTCGTCGTGCGCGAGCTGGACGCGTCGGATGCGGTGATCGAGCGGGCGCTTGCAAGTCTCGCCGCGCTCGGCCGCCCGGTCGCGGCGATGGCGCCGCCGTCGCGATTCGCGGCGGCGCTGGCAGCCAGCGGCGTGCGTGCGCCTGCGGAGGCTGTGCACGTCGTCGCCGCGCTCGGGCTCGGCGAAGGCGGGCGCGGTGCCTGAGCCGGCCGCTCCCGCATGCCGCGCGTCATGTGAGCACGGCCAGGCGCTGCTGCTGCTCGTCGGCGCGATGTGCGCCGCGCTCGTCGCCGCGCTCGTGCTCGGCGGGATCGCACGCGGGCTCGGCGCGAAGGGGCGCGACCAGCAGGCGGCCGACGTCGCGGCGCTCGGGGGTGCACGGGCGATGCGCGCGAGCTACGACCGCCTGTTCGCGCCCGCGTTCGTCGGGCGCCGGCCGAACCCGGCGCATCTCGAGCGCGGCGCGTATCTCGCCGCGGCGCGCGCGCGGGCGCTGGCGACCGCCCGTCGCAACGGGGCAGAGCGGGTCGAGGTCGCGTTCCCCGACGGTGACACGTTCGCGCCGACGCAGATCAGCGTGACTGTGCGCGACCCGGCGGTGGTCGCGATCGGCGGCCGGAGGCGCAGCGCGGCCGTCGAGGCGGTCGCGGAGGCGCAGCTCGCCCCGGGCGCGGCAGCCGATCTCGGGGCGAGCGGCTCGGGGGAGTATCGGGGTCCGCTCAGTTACCGGCAGGGCAAGCCCATGCGGCCCGACGTCGCGCTCGCGTTCGACCGCTTGGCCGCGGCGGCCGCGCGCGACGGCGTGTCGCTCATCGTCGTCAGCGGCTTTCGCAGCAACGCCGAACAGGCGCGCCTGTTCGCCGCCCATCCCGACCCGAGATGGGTCGCGCGGCCCGGAACGTCGCTGCACCGCCTGGGCACCGAGTTGGACCTCGGTCCGGCGAGCGCCTATGGCTGGCTCGAGGCGAATGCGCCGCGGTACGGCTTCCGGCAACGGTATTCGTGGGAGAGGTGGCACTGGGGCTACGTGCTTAACGCTGGCTCCACGTCCGTCGGCGTCAGCGGCGACGGCCGCAGCGGCCTGCCGTCGTTCGTCCCGGCCGCGTTCGCTGCGCCGATCGCGGCCGCGGCGCAGCGCTGGAACGTCTCCGCCGCGCTGCTGGCGGCGCAGCTCTACGCCGAGTCGGGCTTCAACCCCTCCGCGGTCTCGCCGGCCGGGGCGCAGGGCATCGCGCAGTTCATGCCCGGCACGGCCCGCTCGCTGGGCCTCGCCGACCCATTCGACGCGGCCAAGGCGATCGACGCCCAGGGCCGCCTGATGCGCGACCTGCTGCGCCGCTTCGGCAGCGTCCCGCTCGCGCTGGCCGCCTACAACGCAGGGCCCGGCGCCGTGAGCGCGTGCGGCTGCGTCCCGCCCTACCCCGAGACACAGGCCTACGTCACACGCATCCTCGGCCTGCTCAACGGCGCCGGCGACAGCGCGGGCCTCGCCACCGGCCTCGACATCCGGCTCGTCAGATGACGCCGTTCGACACCGTCGTGCAGCTCGCCGCCGAGTTGCCCAATCCGGGCAGGCTCTCGGCGATCGCGTTCGCCAGCACATGCGGCACGGTGCTCGGTGCGCTGCTCGCCCAGCTGCGCGACCTGCCTTCGGAGAAAGCGAGTGAGGCGATGCGGATCGGACTGATCGCCGGCTTCGGAGCGGGTCTGCTCGGCTGGGTCCTGGATGCAATGCATGTGCTGTAGACACCGAATCTAGGATCAAGCCATGAAGCATGAAAGCCGTCTCCTGCTGCGAATCCGATTCAACGTCACCGGCATCGTCGTGCCGCTCCTCGTGATGGCGGCCTACGTGCTGGGCTGGCCGGCGATCGTGCAGATCGCGCTCACCGTCATCTTCTACGCGGGCATCCTCGGCACGTGGGCTGTCACGACGGACCTGCGCAGATGGCGGGCGGACCGCAGGGCACGTATGCGCCGGGTGCGGCGACGCATCACGGGCAGGCGCGCATAGCCGGCCGCTTCGCGCGCCGGCGCTGACGCCGCGCTGCCGGCCCCTATCCTCGACACCCGAGGATGGCGGCAACGAACGGCAACGGGAGACCCGGCGCGTGGGACGGTGCGGCGGGCGAGCATTCACCGGCGACCGCGGACCGCGAGCAGCGGCTCGCGGAGCAGCGGCGTGGGCTGCCGGACCAGCCGGGCGTGTACCTCTTCCGCAACGCGAAGGGGACCGTCATCTACGTCGGCAAGGCGAAGTCGATCAAGAAGCGGGTCGCGTCGCACTTCTCGAACCCGAGCACGCAGGCCGGCCGCGACCTGCTGCCGATGATCGAGCGCATCGACTCGCTCGTCGTGACGACCGAGGCGGAGGCGCTGCTGACCGAGCAGAGCTTCATCAAGCAGTACAAGCCGCGCTTCAACATCCGCCTGCGCGACGACAAGTCCTACCCCTACATCGGGATCAGCCTCGACGAGGCGTATCCGCGCGTCTACTTCACGCGCGAGCGCCACCGTCGCGAGCGCGCCTACTTCGGCCCGTACTCGAACGCCAAGCGCGTGCGCGAGACGCTCGAGCTGCTCGGCAGAGTCTTCATGTTCCGCACCTGCGAGGGCACCGAGCCGGGCCGCCGCAGCGGCTCGCCGTGCCTCGACTTCCACATCAGACGCTGCACGGCCCCGTGCGTCGACTACATCTCCCGCGACGAGTACCGCGCCTCGATCGATGGTGTCGTCGACTTCCTGTCGGGCCGCTATCGCGCGATCGAGGCGGCGATCGAGTCGGGCATGAGAAAGGCTGCCGCCGAGCAGCGCTTCGAGGACGCGGCGCTCGCGCGCAACCGCCTCAGAGCGATCCGCTCGCTGCTCGAGCGCCAGCGCGTGGCGAACGAGTCGATCGGCACGCTCGACGCGGTCGCGATCGCGGTCGAGGGGACCGAGGCGAACGCGCAGGTGTTCCAGGTGCGCGACGGCGTGCTGTCCGACCGGCAGAGCTTCTACCTCGAGAACCAGGCGGAGGACGGTCCGCAGGCGGTCGCGGAGGCGTTCCTGCTGCAGTACTACGGCGATGCGATGGCGATCCCGCCGCTGATCGTCGTGCAGCGCGAGATCGGCGCGCTGCCGGCCGTCGCGGAGGCGCTCGCACAGCGCCGCGGCGGGACCCTCGAGCTGCGCGCCGCCGAGCGCGGCGACAAGCGCCGCATCCTCGAGCTGGCGGAGCGCAACGCGCGCCTCGCGCTCGACCAGGAGAAGCTGCGCGGCGAGCGCAGACGCCAGCAGCGCGTCGAGGCGCTCGAGCGCCTGCAGGAGGCGCTCGCGCTCGACGCGATCCCGCTGCGCGTCGAGTGCTTCGACATCTCGAACCTCGGCGGCACGCACACGGTCGCCTCGATGGTCGTGTTCGAGGGCGGTGCGCCGAAGAAGGCCGACTACCGCCGCTTCACGCTGCGCGGCGGCGTCGAGGGCGTGCCGGACGACTTCGCCTCGATGGAGGAGGTGCTGAGCCGCCGGCTCGCGCAGTTCGAGCGTCAGCACGACCGCTCGCCGCACGACCAAGACTACGACGCCTCCTTCGCCGCGCTGCCGAACGTCGTCGTGATCGACGGCGGCAAGGGCCAGCTGTCCGCCGGCCTGCGCGCCCTCGAGGGCTTCCGCAGCCGCGGCGTCGCGATCGTCTCGCTCGCGAAGCGGATCGAGGAGGTGTTCGTCCCGGGCCGGCCGGCGCCGATCGTGCTCGCGCACGACACGCCCGAGCTGCAGCTGCTCCAGCGCGTGCGCGACGAGGCGCACCGCTTCGCGATCGGCCACCACCGCATCCGCCGCGACAGAGCGATGACGACATCCGTGCTCGACCACCTGTCCGGGGTCGGGCCGGCGCGCAAGCGCGCGCTGCTGCAGCACTTCGGCTCGCCGGAGGCGTTCCTGGCGGCGAGCCGCGAGCAGCTCGAGGCCGTCCCCGGGCTGCCCGGAAAGGTGGCGCGCGACGTCTACGCGCAGCTCAACAAGACCGGCCACTGACCCGGCGCGACGGGCGCTCCGGCGCCGGAACGCACTCCGCTCAACCTGCTGTTCACACGCGCATCCGCAGCGATCGTCACAATGGGTGCATGAGCGTCTCCCGGCCCAGCGGGCTCGGGGACCGCCAGCGCCCGGCGGGGCGAATGATCGAGCTCACGCCGGCACGGGCGGACATCCGCAGCTCCGCGCTGACCGACCTGGTCGTCATCACCGGCTTCTCCGGTGCGGGAAAGTCGACGGCGATGGCCGCCTTCGAGGACGAGGGCTACTTCTGCGTCGACAACCTGCCGCCGGAGATGATCCGCACGCTCGCCGAGCTGTTCATGCACGAGGGCTCGAAGGTCGAGCGTGCCGCGGTCGTCTCCGATGCGCGCGGCGGCAGCTACTTCGACGGTCTCGTCGCCGTGCTCGACGAGCTGGAGGGCTCCGGCGTCAACCATCGCGTGCTGTTCCTCGAGGCGGACGAGCAGTCGCTGCTGACGCGCTACCAGGAGACGCGCCGGCGCCATCCGCTGTCGCCGGGCGGCAGCGTCGCCGACGGCGTCGCGCGCGAGCGCGCGCTGCTGGCGCCGGTGCGCGAGCGCGCCGACCTCGTGCTCGAGACGACCGGCCTGACGAGCGCGATGCTGCGCCGCAAGCTCGCCGACGCGCTGCTGCCCACGCGTGCGCCCGGCAGGCTGGCGGTGACGATCCAGAGCTTCGGCTTCAAGCACGGGCCCGCGCGCGACGCCGACCTGCTGTTCGACGTGCGCTTCCTGCCGAATCCGCACTACGAGCCGGAACTGCGCCCGCAGACGGGCCTCGAAGCGGAGGTGGTCGCCTACATCGACCGCGACGGCGCGCTCGCCGCCTTCTACGAGCGGCTCCTGCCGATGCTCGACTACCTGCTGCCCCAGTACGTCGCCGAGGGCAAGGCGCACCTCGCGATCGCGATCGGCTGCACCGGCGGTCGCCACCGCTCGGTCGCGGTCGCCGAGCAGCTCGCCGCGCGCTACCGCGAGGACGGCGAGTACCTCGTCGAGGTCGCCCACCGCGACATCGACCGGGTCGGCCGCGGCTGAGCGGCGCGCTTCAGCGCGCGAGAAGATGCGGCGATGAGCTTGGAGCTGCACGAGGAGGATCTGCTGCCCGACCCGATCGCGCTCGCGCAGCGCTGGTTCGCCGACGCGCAGGCGGCGGGGATCGAGCAGCACGACGCGATGACGCTGGCGACCGCGACGCCCGACGGGCGCCCGTCGGCCCGCGCCGTGCTGCTGAAGGGGATCGACGCGCGCGGCTTCGCCTTCTTCACGAACTACGACAGCCGCAAGGGGCGCGAGCTGGACGCCAACCCGCGCGCCGCGCTCCTGCTGCTGTGGATCCCGCTGCAGCGCCAGGTGCGCGTGACGGGCAGCGTCGCGCGGCTCGACGCGGAGGAGTCCGACGCCTACTTCGCGACGCGCCCGCGCGGCAGCCAGCTCGGCGCCTGGGCCTCGCAGCAGAGCCGGCCGCTGCCGGACCGCGCCGAGCTGGAGCGGCGCTGGGAGGCGCTCGACGAGCGCTACGGCGGGGAAGCGGTGCCGCGCCCGTCGCACTGGGGCGGCTACCGCGTCGAACCCGACGAGATCGAGGTCTGGCAAGGGCGCGCCAACCGCCTCCACGACCGCTTCGCCTACACGCGTACGCCGGACGGCGGCTGGACGCACGTCCGGCTCCAGCCCTGACGGAACCCGAGCGCGACCCCTCGCGGGCTGCGACAATCCGGAAAAGTGACCGGTGATAGGGGGGGCGATGCGACTGGGGGCCGTGGGGCAGGACAAGGCGAACGCGTACTACCGCCTGCTGCTGCCGCTGATGGCGATGCGCGAACGCGGGCACGAGGTCGTCCAGGTCGTGCAGGAGTACAGGAGAGTCATCGACGTCCGGCCGCTGCTCGGCTGCGACTTCGTCCACATCCACCGGCCGGCGCTGCTGTACGACGACGGCGAGGTCGTGACGAGGCTGCTCGACGCCGGCATCGTGGTCGGCTTCGACGAGGACGACAACGTCATCGACATGCCGGAGGGCTTGGAAGAGGTCACCGACCAGCCGTGGATGCCGCGTGCGCGCCGCAACTTCGAGCTGCTGCTCGAGCACGTCGCCCGCGTCCAGCTCGTGACGACGCCGAGCGACCACCTCGCCGATCGCTTCGAGGCGGCGGGCGCGGCCAACGTGCACGTGATCGACAACTACCTCCCGGGCGCGTTCGCACGCGTGGAGCCGCAGGGGCACGACGGGCTCGTGATCGGCTGGCACGCCGGTCGCGAGCACCTCGCCGACGCCGACCTGCTCAGGCTCGTGCCGATGCTCGAACGCGTGCTCGACGCGCATCCCTGCGTGCGCGTCGAGACGGTCAACATCGACCTGAGGATGCGGCACGAGCGCTACGCGTGCGAGGAGGCGATGCCGATCGCAGCGCTCACGCAGCGGCTGGCGGATTTCGACATCGGCATCGTCCCGCTCGCCGACATACCGTTCAACCGCGGGCGCTCGAACGTGAAGGCGCGCGAGTACGCGGCCGCCGGCGTCCCGTGGCTGGCCTCGCCCGTCGGCTCCTACGAGGGTCTCGGCAGCGAGGAGGGCGGCCGCCTCGTGGAGGACGGGGAGTGGTTCGAGGCGCTCGCCGCGCTGATCTGTTCGCGGCGCGACCGCGCCAAGCAGGGCAGGCGCGCGAAGGCGTGGGCGAAGCGCGAGACGATCTGGAACATGGCCGGCGCCTGGGAGCGCCTGTTCCTCGACGCGATCGCCGACGCGCGCTCGATCGCCTGACCGCGCCGCCGAACCCGCACGCCGGCTGGCGGTCCGTGGGACACTCGCTCCACAGGCCGGCGGGTCGCGCGCGGCCTCGAAAGGGGGAAGTCGATGAGGCTCGGGGTGGCGTACATCAACGAGCAGGTCAACTCGTTCTATCGCGCGTACCTGCCGATGCTCGCGATGCACGAACGCGGCCACGAGGTCGTCGAGGTGCTGCAGGAGCGCGGGACGCCGCTGCCGGTGGAGCGGCTCGCGGGCTGCGACCTCGTGCACATCCACCGGCTGCTGCTGACCGACGACGAAGAAGACTGCGTGGCGCGCCTGCGCACGGCCGGCGTGGCGGTCGGCTTCGACGACGACGATGACACGGCGGCCGCGCCGCCCGAGGTCGAGCAGTTCGTCGCGGAGGGATCGCTGGAGCGCGCGCGGCGCGACTTCTGGCGCGTGCTCGCGCGCGCCGCCCAGACCGACCTCGTGACGACGCCGAGCGACGACCTCGCCGACCGCTTCGAGCAAGCCGGCGCCGCCAACGTCGAGGTGATCGACAACTACCTGCCGGGCGCGTTTCACCGCGTCAGTCCGCAGGGCCACGAGGGCTTCGCGATCGGCTGGCACGCCGCCGCCGAGCATGCGCTCGACGTCGAGGCGCTCGGATTGCGCGACGTCCTGCTCGCGCTGCTGGACGCGCATCGCGACCTCCACGTCGTGACGATCGGGATCGACTTGAGGCTCGACCACGAGCGCTACCGCCGCGAGGCGCACGTGCCGATCGCCGAGCTGACGCAGCGGCTGGCGGACTTCGACATCGGCATCGCGCCGCTCGCCGACACGCCCTTCAACCGCGGGCGCTCGAACGTGAAGGCGCGCGAGTACGCGGCGTCCGGGGTGCCGTGGCTCGCCTCCCCGGTCGGGGCCTACGAGCACCTGGGTCCGGACGAGGGCGGCCGGCTGGTCGAGGACGGCGGGTGGTTCGACGCGCTCGACGAGCTGATCCGCTCGCGGCGCGACCGCGCCAAGCAGGGCAAGCGCGCGAAGGCATGGGCCGAGCGCGAGACGATCTGGAACATGGCCGGCGTCTGGGAGCAGGCTTTTCTCGACACGATCGCCGGCGTGCGCGCAGCAGCGTGATCGCGCGTTGTGCCGCCGACCGCTGCGGCGGGGTGCGCTGATAGCCTTCGCGGCCCCGCCGGGCACCGTCACAGCCCGCCCGGCATTCCTCTCTCGCACAGCACTCTTCGTTACGAAGGAAGGACCGCACGCATGCCGCTTCGGGTTGGGATCAACGGTTTCGGCCGGATCGGCCGGAACGTCTTCCGCGCCGCCCAGGAGCAGGGCGCGAACATCGAGTGGGTCGCCGTCAACGACCTGACCGACGCCAAGACGCTCGCGCACCTGCTCAAGTACGACTCGATCCTCGGTCCCTACCCGGGCACGGTCGAGCTGACGGACGAGGGCATCGTGGTCGATGGCGCGACGATCAAGGTGCTGGCCGAGCGCGACCCGGCGGCGCTGCCGTGGGGCGAGCTCGGCGTCGACGTCGTGATCGAGTCGACCGGCTTCTTCACCAAGCGCGACGACGCCGCCAAGCACCTCGCCGGCGGCGCGAAGAAGGTCGTCATCTCGGCGCCCGCGACGGGGCCGGATGCGACGGTCGTGCTCGGCGTCAACTTCGACACGTACGACAAGGCGTCGCACGACGTCATCTCCAACGCGTCGTGCACGACGAACTGCCTGGCGCCGGTGGCGAAGGTGCTCAACGACACCGTCGGGATCGAGCACGGCCTGATGACGACGATCCACGCCTACACTGCTGATCAGCGTCTCCAGGACATGCCCCACAGCGACCTGCGACGGGCCCGCGCCGCCGCGCTGAACCTGATCCCCGCCTCGACCGGTGCGGCGAAGGCGATCGGGCTCGTGATCCCGGAGCTGAACGGCAAGCTGAACGGCTTCGCGGTGCGCGCCCCCGTCCCGACCGGCTCGGTCGTCGACCTGACCGTCGTGGCGAAGCGCGCCACGACCGTCGAGGAGGTCAACGAGGCGCTGCACGCGGCGGCCGCGGAGGGCGGCCCGCTGCACGGGATCCTCGCCTACACCGAGGATCCGATCGTCTCGACCGACATCGTCAAGAACCCGCACTCCTCGATCGTCGACGCGCAGCTCACGTCGGTGATGGAGGGGACGATGGTGAAGGTCGTCGCCTGGTACGACAACGAGTGGGGATACTCCAACCGCGTGGTCGACCTGGTCCAGAAGGTTCTGTGAGGACGCTCGACGACCTGGACGTCGACGGTCGGCGCGTACTCGTTCGCGTCGACTTCAACGTCCCGCTGCGGGACGGGGCGGTCGCCGACGACACGCGCATCCGTGCGGCGCTTCCGACCTTGCGGGAGCTGCGCGAGCGCGGCGCGGCGCTGATCCTCGTCTCGCACCTCGGGCGACCGAAGGACCGCGAGCCGGAGCTGTCGCTGCGGCCGGTCGCCGACCGGCTCAGCGAGCTGCTCGGCGTGCCGGTGAAGCTTGCGCCGCGCGTCGTCGGCGACGCCGTGACGCAGATGGCGCACGCGCTCGACCCGGGCGAGGTGCTGCTGCTGGAGAACGTCCGCTACGAGCCGGGCGAGACGAAGAACGACCCGACGCTGGCGGCCGGCCTCGCCGCGCTCGCCGAGGTCTACGTCAACGACGCGTTCGGCGCCGCGCACCGCGCGCACGCCTCAACGGAAGGCGTCGCGCACCGCGTCTCCCAGTCCGGCGCCGGCCGGCTGCTGGAGCGCGAGGTCAACACGCTGAACGGGATCCTCGATGCGCCCGCGAAGCCGCTGGTGGCGGTTGTTGGGGGCGCGAAGGTGACGGACAAGGTGGCGGTCATCGACCGGTTCCTGGAGGTTGCCGACGCGGTCCTGATCGGCGGAGCGATGTGCTTCCCGTTCTTCAAGGCGCAGGGCCACGACGTCGGCGACTCGCTCTGTGAGGCCGAGGGGGTCGAGCCGGCGCGGCTGGCGCTGGATAAGGTCGCCAAGGGCGGCTGCCGCCTCGAGCTGCCCACCGACTTGGTCCTCGGCGACAGATTCGGCGCGGATGCGCAGCGCAGAGAGCTGGACGGCGTCGACGTCCTCGCCGGCTGGATGGGGCTCGACGTCGGCGCGAAGACCGCGGCCCGCTACGCCGCGGAGATCGCGAAGGCCGGCACGGTCTTCTGGAACGGCCCGATGGGCGCGTTCGAGCTGGAGCCGTTCGCCGCCGGGACGCGCACGGTCGCCGAGGCGGTCGCGGCCGCGTCCGGCACCACCGTCGTCGGCGGCGGGGACTCCGCCGCGGCGCTGCAACAGTTTGGGCTGGCCGACCAGGTGACGCACCTCTCGACGGGTGGCGGGGCGTCGCTGGAGCTGCTCGAGGGGAAACGACTGCCCGGGGTGGAGGCACTGTCATGAGCGCGAGCACGCGCAAGCCGCTGATCGCGGGCAACTGGAAGATGCACAAGACGGTCGCGGAGGCGGAGGCGTTCATCGCCGCGCTGCTGCCGCGGGTGGCCACGGCCGACGCCGTGGACGTGGCGATCTGCCCATCGTTCCTGGCGCTCGGCGCGATGGTCGACTCGACGCGCGGCTCGCGCGTCGAGGTCTACGCACAGACGATGCACGCCGAGGACGCGGGCGCGTTCACCGGCGAGGTGTCGGCGGCGATGCTGAGCGAGCTCGACGTGCACGGCGTCGTGCTCGGCCACTCCGAGCGGCGCGAGCTGTTCGGCGAGACCGACCGTGCGCTGCAGCTGAAGGTGCCCAAGGCGCTGGAGGCGGGGCTCAAGCCGATCCTCTGCGTCGGCGAGACCGAGTCCGAGCGCGAGGCGGGCGACACCGAGCGCAAGCTGCGCCACCAGATCGGGGAGGACCTCGAGAGAGTTCCCGTCGAGCAGCTCGCCGACGTGGTGATCGCCTACGAGCCGATCTGGGCGATCGGCACCGGCCTCGTCGCGACGCCGGAGCAGGCGCAGGAGGCGTGCGCGTTCGTGCGCGCGCTCGTCGGCTCCCGCTCGGAGGAGGCTGCGCAGTCGGTGCGGATCCTCTACGGCGGCAGCGTCAAGCCCGACAACGCGGCGGAGCTGCTCGCGCTGCCCGACGTCGACGGCGCGCTCGTCGGCGGCGCCTCGCTGGAGGCGGAGTCGTTCGCGGCGATCGTGGCGGCCGCCGGCTGATGAGCCTGTCGGTGCCCGCCGGGCCGTCCTCGCTGCCTGCGCAGCGTGCGGTGCTCGTCGTGCTCGACGGCTGGGGGCTCGCCCCGGACGGCCCGGGCAACGCCGTCTCGCTCGCGCAGACGCCGGTCTTCGACGAGCTGTGGGACGCGTATCCCACCACGCAGCTGACGGCGTGCGGGCGCGCGGTCGGACTGCCCGACGGGCAGATGGGCAACTCGGAGGTCGGGCATCTCAACCTCGGCGCCGGCTCCGTGGTGCGCCAGGACCTGACGCGGATCGATGACGCGGTCACGGACGGGACGCTCGTGCAGAACGAGGTGCTGCGCGCGGCCTTCGCGGGTGCGGAGCGAGTCCATCTGATCGGCCTCGTCTCGGACGGCGGCGTCCACTCCGGCTGGGAGCACATGCGCGCGCTGATCGAGCTGGGCGGCCAGCTCGGTGTCCCGGATCTCGTCGTGCACGCCTTCACCGACGGACGCGACACGCTGCCGAAGGCGGGTGCCGGCTATCTGGAGACGGTCGAGGGGTGGCTGGGCGCCGCGTCTGGCGGAGCCGGGCGCGCGCGGGTCGGCAGCGTCATCGGCCGCTACTTCGCGATGGACCGAGACAAGCGCTGGGACCGCGTCCAGCAGGCCTACGACCTGCTTGTCCACGGCCGCGGCGCGCACGCCGCCGACAACGGCCCGGACGCCGTCCGCGCCGCCTACGAGCGCGGCGAGACGGACGAGTTCGTGACGGCGACGACGGTCGGCGACGAGGCGCGCATCCGCCCCGGCGACAGCGTGATCGCGTTCAACTTCCGCCCCGACCGCATGCGCGAGATCACGCTCGCGCTTGCGGACCCGAGCTTCGCGGACGTCGACCGCGACGGCGCGCCGCCGGTCGGGCGCTACGCCTGCATGACCGAGTACCACGAGGACTGGCCCTACCCCGTCGCGTTCCCGCCGGAGCGCCCGAAGGTCACGCTCTCGCACGTGCTCGCCGACCGCGGCGCGACGCAGCTGCACGTCGCCGAGACGGAGAAGTACCCGCACGTGACGTACTTCTTCAACGGCGGCGAGGAGACCCCGTACGCAGGCGAGCGGCGGGAGCTCGTCGCCTCCCCGCGCGACGTGCCGACGTACGACCACAAGCCGGCGATGAGCGCGCCCGAGGCCGCCGCGGCGTTCGTGCGCGCGTGGCGGGAGGACGAGCCGCGCTTCGGCATCATCAACTTCGCGAACGCCGACATGGTCGGCCACACGGGCGTGATCCCGGCGGCCGTGGAGGCGATCGAGACGGTCGACCGCTGCCTCGGCGAGGTCGTCGCGGCGGTCCACGCGTCCGGCGGCGCCTGCATCATCACCGCCGACCATGGAAACGCCGACCACATGCTCGAGGACGACGGCTCGCCCAACACCGCGCACTCGCTCAACCCGGTGCCGCTGATCGTGACCGTCCCGGGCCTGGAGCTGCGCGACGGCGGGATCCTCGCCGACGTCGCCCCGACCGTCCTGCAGGTGCTCGGCGAGGCGCAGCCCGCCGAGATGACGGGCCGCTCGCTGATCGACGCGTGAGCGCCACTGCCCGCAGCAAGACTCTGCCGCCGTGGCCGGCGCGCCGGCCGCTGCGCGTGTGGCAGCAGACCGCCCTGGAGGCACTTGGCTCGCACGACGGCGAGGCGTTCCTCGCGTCCGCCACGCCGGCCGCCGGCAAGACGACGTTCGGGCTGCGCGTCGCGTACGAGCTGCTGCAGAGCGGGCGCGTGCAGCGCGTCGCGATCCTCGCCCCGACGGCGCACATCGCGCGCCAGTGGGCGGCCGACGCGGCCCGCTACGGGATCGACCTCGAGCCGAATCGCCCGAACGCAGAGGGGCCCGAGCCGTCCGACCGCCACGGCGTCGCCGTCACCTATCAGGCAGTCGCCGCCGGTCCGAGACCGCACCGCAACGCCTGCGCGCAGCGCCGCACGCTGCTGATCGCCGACGAGCCGCACCACATGGGCGAGGACGCCGCCTGGGGCGCCACGACGATGGACGCGTTCGCGCGCGCCGAGCTGCGGCTGCTGCTGAGCGGCACGCCGTTCCGCTCGGACAACTCGCCGATCCCGTGGGTCGAGTACGACGCCGACGGCTTCTCCTCGGCCGACTACACCTACACGTACACCGACGCGCTGATCGACGGCGTCTGCCGGCCGATCACGTTCGTCCCCTACGACGGCGACATGGAGTGGATGAGCGACGGCAAGCGCCGCCGCGCGGACTTCAGCGTCGTGCTGCCGCGCGCCGAGGACGCGCGCCGCCTGCGCACGGCGCTCGACAGCGGCGGCGACTGGGTGCGGCGCGTGCTGCGCGACGCCGACGCGAGGCTCGCCGAGATCCGCGCGGGCGACCATCCCGACGCCGGCGGGCTCGTCGTCGCGATCGACAAGCAGCACGCGGTCGAGCTGGCGACGCGGCTGGAGGCGATCTCGGGCGAGCCGGTGATGATCGTGACGTCCGACGAGGCCGACGCCTCGCAGCGGATCGCGCGCTTCGCCGGCGGCACGCAGCGCTGGATCGTCTCGGTGCTGATGGTCTCCGAGGGCGTCGACATCCCGCGCCTGCGCGTCGGCGTCTACGCGACGAGCGCGCGCACGGAGCTGTTCTTCCGCCAGGTCGTCGGCCGCTTTATTCGCCGCTCGCCGGCGCCGCGGCGGCAGATGAGCTTCCTGTTCCTGCCGTCGGACATCACGCTCAAGGCGCTCGCCGGCCGCATCGAGGAGGAGCGCAACCACGCGATCGAGCTGAGACCGGCGGTCGAGGACGGCGAGCTGGACGAGCCGCCGGACCGCGTGCGCAGCGAGCCGGGGGAGATGTTCGAGGCGCTCTCGTCCGACGCGCGCCCGGACGAGCACATCGCGGTGGGGGCGAACCTGTCGCTGTTCGGCGATCCCGAGCCGAGACCGTCGGCGGCGTTCATGGCCTTCACCGGCGGGACTGCGCCGGCCGCGGGCGGGCCGGCCGAGATCGCGAGCGCCGCGGGAGATCCGGCCTCGTCGTACCAGCGCCGCGAGCGGCTGCGCGAGGAGCGCGCAAAGCTCGTCTCCCAGCGCGCGCGCTCGACGCGCGAGACGCACCGCGAGATCAACGCGCGCGTCAACCGCGCCGTCGGCGTGCGGTCTGTGGCCGACGCGACGCTCGAGCAGCTGGAGAAGGCGAACGAGCTGCTGCGGCGCGAGCTGGAGCGAGGGCGATGAAGAGCCGCGCGCCGCGCCTGCCGTCGGATGCACGCGCGAGCGCTGCTATCTTCGCCAGCGAGGCCTGAAACGTGTCGCTCACGACGGAGACACCGATGGCAGTGACGAATCCCCCGGTCGCCGCAGTGGAGGGGTTGTGCCCGGCTGAGCTGGACGCCTGGCGCGGCCTGCTGCGCGTGCACGCGAGCGTCCTGAAGGCGCTCGACGCCGAGATGGAGGCCACCCACGGCCTGCCGCTCACGTCCTACGAGGTGCTGATCCAGCTCGCGGAGGCGCCCGACCATCGCATGCGCATGTGCGATCTCGCCGACTCGGTGCTGCTGAGCCGCAGCGGCATGAGCCGGCTCGTCGACCGGCTCGAGCGCGACGGCCTGCTGTGCCGTGCCGCCTGCACGAACGACGCGCGCGGCGCCTTCGCCTGCGTCACGAGGGCCGGGCTCGAGCTGCTCGAGCAGGCCCGCCCGACGCACGTGGCCGGCATCCGCCGCCGCTTCCTCGCGCAGTTCAGCGAGCAGGAGCTGCGCCTCCTCGGCGTGTACTGGGACCGCCTGCTGCCCAGCGCCTGACGGCGCCTCGCCGCGCCTGGCTGCGTCATCGGGGTCGACGTACTCAGTACGTCTTCACCCCTGCTTCCTTGCCAGGCACGACGATGCGCTCGTCAGCCACCGGGCAGCCTCGCTAGGGTCCGCCGCCGTGCCCGAACCGCTGCTCGACGTCCACCATCGCGACCCGGCGAGCCGGGCTCGCACCGGAGTGCTGCGGCTCGCGCATGGCGAGGTGCGCACGCCGGCGTTCGTGCCGCTGGCGACGAAGGGCGTCGTGAAGGGGATCGAGCCGCGCGAGGTCGCCGCGCTCGGCTATGACATGGTGCTCGGCAACACGTTCCACCTGTTCCTGACGCCCGGCCACGAGCTGGTCGCCGAGCAGGGTGGGCTGCACGAGTTCATGCGCTGGAGCGGGCCGATCATCACCGACTCCGGCGGCTTCCAGGTCTTCTCGATGGGCCACGGCACCGTCGCCGACGAGATCAAGGGCCGGGCGCCCACCGGCGCGGACCGCGCGGGGGCGATCCTCTCGATCGAGGAGGAGGGCGTGCGCTTCCGCTCCTACATCGACGGCGGCGAGCGCTTCATGGCGCCCGAGACGTCGATGGAGGTGCAGGCGGCGCTCGGCTCCGACATCGCGCTCGCGTTCGACGAGTGCACGCCGTTCCACGTCGACCGCGACTACACGGCGCGCTCGACCGAGCGCACGCACCGCTGGCTGGAGCGCTGCCTGCGCTGGCAGGAGGAGCACGGGCGCGGCGACCAGGTCTTCTACGCGATCTCGCAGGGCGGCGTGTACGAGGACCTGCGCCGCGCCGCGACGCGCTTCGTCGCCGAGAGCGCCGCGCCGGGCGTCGCGATCGGCGGCTCGCTCGGCGCCGACAAGCCGCAGATGTACGAGGTCGTGGAGTGGGCGACGGCCGAGCTGGAGGACGTCGCGCCCGGCAAGCCGCGCCACCTGCTGGGGATCGGCGAGATCGACGACCTCGTGCGCGGCGTCGAGCTGGGGATCGACACGTTCGACTGCGCGATGCCGACGCGCCTCGGCCGCCACGGCATGGCGATCGTGCCGGACCCGGACAAGCGCTGGCGCGTCGACCTCACGAAGGGCCGCTGGAAGCACACGAAAGAACCGATCATGGAGGGCTGCCCGTGCCCGGCGTGCGCGGGCGGCTACTCGCGCGCCTACCTGCACTACCTGTTCGCCGCGCGCGAGCTGACGGCGCTGCGGCTCGTCACGCTCCACAACCTCGCCTACGTCGCGCGGCTGATGGCCGATCTGCGCGCGGCGATCGCGGCGGGGACGCTGGCCGAGGTCGCGGCGGCCGTGCGCGCTGGGGCCGCGCCCGGCGGGCTGGCGTAGCGGCGCCGCGGCGTTATCTGGTGTTCTGGTCGATCAGGTCCTGCAGCTGCTGGACGGCCTGCTGCGCGTCGTTGGCGACGACGCGCTTGACGTGCACGGCGTTGCCGCGGTTGCCGGTCGCGACGATCGCGACGGCGGCGCCGATCCCGAACAGCAGCGCGACGGCGAGCACCGCCACGAGGCGCTGCAGGCCGCGGCGGCGCGAGGAGCCCGCGGTGGCGGCGGCAGCGTCGTCGCGGCGAGGGGAGCGCGCGACGGGCGCGGGCGGAGCGGGTCGCCGCGCCGGCACCTCCTGCGGGCGGCGTGACGACAGCGCTGCCGTCGCGGCGGTGGCGGCTGCCGCGGGCGCGATCAGGCGCGTGGCGGCTGTCGAGCGCGTCGGCGCGCCGGGCGGTGCGATCCCGCGCGCGCCGTCGCGGATCGTCCGCTCCATCGCGGCCGCCGTCTCCGGGCGGCCCTCCGGTTCGAGTGCGAGCGCCTGCTCGACCGCCTGCGCCAGCTCCGGCGGCACGGCTGGGTTCAGCTCGTCGAGCGGCGTCGGCAGCTCGCGCTGCTGCTTGAGCGCGAGCTCCGACAGCGACGCCGCCTCGTAGGGCAGGCGGCCGGACAGGAGCTGGTAGGCGACGACGCCCAGCGAGTAGAGGTCGGCGCGCGGGCCGGCCTCCTCGCCGCGCGCCTGCTCGGGCGCGAGGTACGCGGCCGTGCCGAGCACCGAGCCGACCTGCGTGATCGAGGACTGCTCGGTCGCCTTCGCGATCCCGAAGTCGGCGAGCTTGACGCCGCCGTCGCCGGTCACGAGCAGGTTGCCGGGCTTGACGTCGCGGTGCACGACCCCGTTGCGGTGGGCGTAGTCGAGCCCGCGGCAGGCCTGCGCGACGATCTCGACGGCCTCGTCGACGTCGAGGTGGCCGCGCTCGCGCAGCAGCTCTGCGCACGATCTGCCGGGGACCGCCTCCATCACGATGAAGTGGTGGTGGGCGGCCTCGTCGAAGCCGAAGTCGAACACCTGCACGACGTTGGGGTGCACGAGCCGCGCGGCCGCGAGCGCCTCGCGGCGGAAGCGCGAGACGAACGCGGGGTCGTCGGCGAGGTGCTCGGCGAGCAGCTTGACGGCTACGTTGCGCTCCAGCCGGCGGTCGAGCGCGAGCTGGACGGTCGACATGCCGCCGATGCCGAGCCGGCGGCCGAGCTCGTAGCGGCCGGCGATCACGGTCTCGCTCACTGGCCCTCCGTCTGCTTCTTGAGCTGGCCGGGCGCGGCGCCGCCCGGGTTGCCGGCCCCGTTGCCGTTGCCGTTCCCGTTGCCCCCTCCGGCACTCCCGCCGCCGTTGTCGGGCGTCGTGGTCGGCGTCGTCGGCGGAGTCGTCGGCGTTGTCGGGGTCGTCGGTGGCGTGGTGGGCTGGGTGGTCGTGGTGACCGTCGTCGCGGTCGTCGTGGGCGTGGTCGTCGTCGTGACCGTCGGTGTCGTCGCCGTGCTCGTCGTGCCGGTGCACGTCTGCGGGGCGAGCGCCTGCAGCGTCGCAGCCCCCTGCTGCAGGTTCCCGATCAGCTTGCGGTCGACCGTGCCGCCCGGCAGCGCGTTCACGCGGTCGGCGAAGGCTTGCGCCGCACGCGCGGCGCGGGCGGCGTCACCGCCGGTGCAGCTCGACTGCACCGACGAGAGCGCGGCCTGGAGGTTCTGCGCCTGCGAGCCGGACAGCAGTCCGTTGCCGCTGCCGCAGGCGACGAGCAGGGCGACGGCGAAGCCGAGCGCGCCGAGGGGGACGACCTTCACAGCGAACCGCATGCAGCCCAACAGGCTACTGACCGTGCGAGAGCCGCTCGGCGAGCGAGTCCGGCAAGCGTGCGGCGCGGATCGTGGCGGCGGCGCCCGCGACGTCGTATTCGGTGCGGTGGAAGGCGGCCGTCCAGGCGCTCGTGTCGAGCAGCAGCCAGGCCGCGCGCGGATCGCCGTCGCGCGGCTGCCCGACGCTGCCGGGGTTCAGCAGCCAGGCGCCCTCGGCGACGTCGCGCTCGGCGCCGGCGCGGCAGGTGTCGCCGGAGGCGGGGGAGCCGTCCATGCGGCTGTACGCCAGTGCCATGTGCGAGTGGCCCACGCAGGCGACGCGATGCTCCATGCCGTCGAAGCACAGCTCGGCCTGCAGGGGGGAGAGGACGTACTCCCACACCGGATCGCGCGGCGAGGCGTGGTGCAGGCCGACGGCCTCGTCGAGCGTCTGCGGCTCGAGCGCGTGCAGGTACGCGAGGCTGTCCGGGTCGATGACGTCGCTCGTCCAGCGGATCGACAGCTCCGCGCCGCGCACGAACTGCGTGAGCGGCAGCCGGCCGCTGACGGCCAGGTCGTGGTTGCCGGCGAGGCAGACGGCCGCGTGGCGGCGTGCCAGCTCGACGCAGGCGTCGGGCTCGGCGCCGTAGCCGACGAGGTCGCCGAGGCACCACAGCTCCTCTGCGCCGGACGCCTCGACGTCGTCGAGCACCGCCTCGAACGCATGGCGGTTGGCGTGGACGTCGGCGACGACGGCGACGCGCATCGCGCTCAGACGGCGAGGACGTCGGCGTAGACGAAGCCGTCGCGCTCGACGACGTCGCCGGTCTCGACGGCGATCGGCGCGTCGAACACGGGCCCCGCGTGGACGAACGTGTGGAACTCGCCGTTCTCGCCGCAGGGGTCGACGTGCGGCGGCAGGTCTTGCAGGAACGAGGCGTCGTAGGCGCGGCCGGCGAACGACGCATCGAGGGAGCGAGGGTCGACCGTGGCGACGATCGCCTCGAAGCCCTGGTCGACGAAGGTGCGCGCGAGCGTGGCGGTGTCGTGGCCCCACACGGGGAAGAGGGCTCTGCGGCCGGTCGGGTGGAGGCGCTCCTCGCGGTATGCGCGGATGTCCTCGAGGAAGAGATCGCCGAAGGCGACCTCGGTCACCGCGTCGAGCGGCGGTGCGGCGAGCGCCTCCTCCATCCGCGCCTCGTAGACCTCGTTCGGGCACGGCAGCGGGATCCGCACCTCTACGACTGGGATTCCGGTCGCGCGCGCCTGGGCGTGCAGCAGCTCGCGCCGCACGCCGTGGATGCTGATCCGCTCGACGCCCTCGGTGACGGTCGTGATCAGCGCATCCGGCTCACGGCCGTCGGCGCGCAGCGCGTGCAGCGCGAGCGCCGAGTCCTTGCCGCCGCTCCAGCCGAGCGCGAGCGCCACGGGACTACTGGCGCGGCTCGTCGGGGCCGCCGAACTCGGGGAGGTTCTTGATCCCCTCGCTCGTCTGCCACTTCGAGTAGTTGTCCTGCATCGCGTCGATCAGCTCGCGCATGAAGCGGGCGGACAGGTTCACCCGCGACACGACGACGCCGGGGATCTCCTCGTCGTCCACCTCGTGGTCCACGCGCGCGAAGGTGATCGTGAACTCGTACTCCGAGTGGCTCACGTTCGCGAAGTTCGCGTAGACCCCGGCCATGATCTCCGGGGAGAAGTGGATGTTGATGTGGCGCTCGCGGTCTTCGTCGTCCATGGGGCCTAGTATCGCAGCCGTGCGGATCATCGTCTTGGCAGTCGGCCGTCTGCGCCCGCCGTTCGCCGACGACGTGCAGCACTACCAGAAGCTCCTCGCCCGTCATGCGCGTGTGGAGCTGGTGGAGGTGCGCGAGGACGAGCAGGTCGCGAGACGGATACCGGAGCGTGCGTTCGTCTCGCTGCTCGGCGCCGAGGGCGAGCAGTATTCGTCGGAGGGGTTCGCTCGCTTCCTGGAGGATCGCCGGCAGGCGGGTCGCGACGTCTGCTTCGTCGTCGGCGGCCCGTTCGGGCTCTCTTTGGACGTCGTCGACCACCGCCTGAGCCTCGGCCGCATGACCCTCCCGCACCAGCTCGCCCGCGTCGTCCTGCTCGAGCAGATCTACCGCGGACACAAGATCCTCGCGAGAGAGCCCTACCACTATTGACGCAAACGCCTGTCGAAACGCCGCAGATGAGCTGCGAGCGTTTGGTGGGTGAGCGATGCGCGACGAGCTTCCTGCCTCAGAGGCACAGAAACGTCGAGCATCCTGACGTGCGGCTGGCCGAGCTGGCTTCCAGGCAGCGGCGGTGGATGGCGGCGGTGCTGGCGGTCGGGTCGGGCGCCGTGCTGAGTCACCGGGACGCGGCGGCGCTGCACGGACTGCGACCGCCGGGGGACCACCTGCGCTGGGAGGTCACGACGACGGGGCGGGCGGGGAGCACGCGAGGGGATGGAGGTCGACGCCTGCTGGCCCGAGCAGCGGCTCGCGGTCGAGCTGGACGGCTGGGACGCGCACCGGTCGCGCTTGGCCTTTCAGCAGGACCGGGAGCGCGGGAACGCACTCGAGGCGGCCGGCTGGACCCTGCTGCGCTTCACGTGGGCTGACGTGACACGAGGGCCAGAGGACGTGGCCGGGCGCGTGGCGAGGGCGCTGGCCCGCGCCCGCCGCTACCCTCCGACGCCGTGACCCCGCTGCAGGATCTCCGCGCTGCCGTCGCGGCGGCATCGGCCGCGCTGCGCAACGGCGACGGCGCCAAGGCCGGCACCGCGCCGAGCGTCGAGCGCCCGAGACGCGACGGCTTCGGCGACTATTCGACGAACGCTGCGATGCTGCTCGCCCCGAGCGTCGGCGCGCCGCCGCGCGAGATCGCCGAGCGGCTGGGGCACGCACTCCAGGAGCGCCTGGGCACTGGCCTCGCCAAGTTCGAGGTCGCCGGCCCGGGGTTCCTCAACCTCTTCCTCGCCGACACGTGGCATGCCGAAGCCCTCGCGCACGTCATCGAGCAGGGCGCCATGTACGGCGCCGGCGGAGCGACCAACGCGGAGCGCATCCTCGTCGAGTTCGTCAGCGCGAACCCGACCGGTCCGCTCGTCGCCGCCTCTGGCCGCCACGCCGCCTACGGCGACGCGCTGGCGGAGATCCTCGCCTTCCACGGCCACGAGGTGCAGCGCGAGTACTACCTCAACGACGCCGGCGCGCAGGTGCGCAAGCTCGGCGAGTCGGTGCAGGCGCGCGCGCTCGGGCAGGACGTGCCGGAGGGCGGCTACGAGGGCGACTACGTCGCCGAGCTGGCGGCCGAGATCCCCGACTCCGAGACCGCCGACCCCGACCGCCTCGCGCAGGAGGCCGTCGCGAAGATGCTCGAGCGCATCCGCGCGACGCTCGCGCGCTTCGGCGTCACGCACGACCGCGTTTTCAGCGAGCGCTCGCTGTACGAAGGCGAGCCGAGCGCGGTGAGACGCGCGCTCGCGGCGCTGGAGGTGAGCGGCCACACGTACCGCTCCGAGGGCGCGCTGTGGCTGCGCACGACGACGTTCGGCGACGACAAGGACCGCGTGCTGGAGCGCGCGAACGGCGAGCCGACGTACTTCGCCTCCGACTGCGCGTACCTGCTCGACAAGCAGGCGCGCGGCTTCGGGCGCCAGATCGACGTCTTCGGCGCCGACCACCACGGCTACGTCGCGCGGCTGAGAGGCGCCTTCCAGGCGCTCGGCGGGGAGCCGGACACGATCGAGATCCTGATCATGCAGTTCGTCCACCTGATCGACCGCGGCGAGCGCTCGGCGATGTCGAAGCGGCGCGGGATCTTCAACACGCTCGACGAGCTGATCGACGACATCGGCGTCGACGCGACGCGCTTCTTCATGCTGCAGCGCTCGCACGACACGACGGTCGACCTCGACCTCGACCTCGCGCGCGAGCAGTCGAACGAGAACCCCGTCTACTACGTGCAGTACGCGCACGCGCGGATCCACTCGATGCTGGCGAAGGCGGGGGAGGGGCGCGTCGCCGAGGCGCTCGCGAGCGCCGGCGCCGCGCTGGCCGCTCCGCTCGAGCCGGCCGAGCGGGCGCTGATCAAGAAGCTGCTGGCGTTCCCGGACGAGGTCGCCGAGGCGGCCGAGCGGCGCGCGCCGCACCGCATCGCCGCGTACGCGCTCGAGCTGGCGCAGGACTTCACCGCCTTCTACCGCGACTGCCACGTCGTCGGCGCCGAGCCGGCTGACGTCGAAGCGTTCCGCATCGCGCTGTCGGTCGCGGCGCAGCGGACGATCGCGCGGGCGCTGGGCCTGCTGGGCGTCAGCGCGCCGGACTCGATGTGAGCGGCGCCGCGTCGTCGCCGGCCGCGTCGAGCAGGTCGCTGAGCGCGTAGCCGGCGAGCACCGCATCGGCGAGCGCCTCGCAGGCGTCCGGTCTGCCCTCGCGGTACGCCGCCGGCAGGTTCACGTACGGGGCGCCATGGTAGAAGCGCTCGTAGTGCTCGTGGCGGCTCGCGAACTCCGAGCCGACCGCGTCCCACACGAGCTTGTAGAGCTTGATCCGCTCCTCGGCCGTGTGGCCCGGCGAGCGCACGTAGCGCTCGATCAGCGGCCCGGCCTCGGGGTGCACCAGGTCGCGGTAGGAGGCCGGCATCTGTATCAGCGAGCCGCCGGCGAGCCACTTGATCTCTTCGATCAGCTGGACGTAGGCGTTCGGCGCCCACGCGCGCTGGGCGAACGCGACCGCCCGGTTCGGCTGCACCGCGCCGTCGCTGCCCGGCACCGGCTCGCAGGCATCCTCCATCGCGAGCACGGCGGCCTTCGCGAGGTTGACGGTCGTCAGCACTCTGCCGAGCTGCATCTGCACGAGCGGCACGCGCATGACGTTGTTCGCCTTCGCGACCTTGATTGCGAGGCCGGCGAGGAACTCGAGCTTGGTCCAGTAGCGCGCGGCGGCCTGGTGGATCCAGTAGGAGAAGGCGGGCGTCTCCCACCACTGCTTGAACGCCAGCTCGACGTCTCTGTAGACGAACACGCGCTCCCACGGCACGAAGACGTTCTCGTAGATCATCAGCGCGTCGTTCTCGTCGAAGCGGCTGGAGAGCGGGTTGTCCCACGGGCTGCGTGCGGCCTGCTCGTAGGAGGCGCGCGAGATGACCTTCACGCCCGGCGAGTTGAACGGGATGGAGAACGTCAGCGCGTAGTCCTGGTCGTCTCGGCCGAGCGGTTCGATCGTGCCGACGAAGATCTCGTCGCCGAACAGCGCTGCGGTGCCGACCATCTTGGCGCCGCGCACGACGATCCCGTCGTCGCGCTCGCTCACGACGCCGACGTAGAGGAACGGCTCCTCCTGATCGGCGGCCGGCTTGGAGCGGTCGATCTGCGGATTGACGATCGTGTGCGACTGGTAGAGGTCGTCGTCGCGCATGTGCTCGTAGTAGGCGAGCACGTTGTCGGCGCGCTCCTGCCCGCCGCGCGCGAAGACGCCGGGCGCGGCGGCGAAGCCGGCCCAGCAGGAGGCCATGTAGTCGGGGCTGCGGCCGAGGTAGCCGAACGTCGCCTTCGCCCAGGTGCGCGTCGCCTCGCGGCGGGCGACGAGGTCGGCGTGGGAGCGGGGGATCGTGTAGCAGCGGTGGACCGGCTCGCCCGTCTTCGGCGACGGCGTCGTGAGCACGCCGGCGTGGCGCGGGTCGTGCGTCATGTCGTAGAGCTGCGCGATCGAGCGCACCGTGTTGCGAAACGCCGGGTGCGTCGTGACGTCCTCGACGCGCTCCCCGTCGATCCACACCTCGCGCCCGTCCCGCAGGCTCTCGACGTACTCCGCTCCGGTCCGTGTCATCGGCGCTTCCCCCGTGGCTGCCGTCGGCTTCGCGCGGCCGGCCTGTGGCCGCGTCCCCTGCGTCTCACAGTAATCCGGTCTGATGCAGTGAGTCAACCGCGGCGTGTCGGAGCGGCGTTCTCAGTCGTGCCGCGCGAGGTCCTCGTCGAGCCGACGCATGTCCTCGTCGCTCACGGCCGGCGCAGCGGCCGCCGGCTCCAGCGCGTGCGCGCGGGCGCGCCGGCGCCAGCGCGGCAGCGCGACCGCGAGTACGGCGAGTGCGAGCAGCGCGAACGCGGCCGGGACGAGGTACACGGTGAGGTCGAAGCCGTCGCTCGGCGGGAGCGCGAGCACGCGCGGGCCGTAGTCCGCGACCATGGCGTCCTTGATCTGCTGCTGGCTCTTGCCCTGTGCGATCAGGTCGCGGACTCTCTGGCGCTCCGCGTCGGCCTGCGGGCCGTTCGCGACCGCGAGCGGCGTTCTGCAGACGACGCACATGAGCTGCTCCTCCATCGCCGGCAGCGTCGTGCGCGGCTGGACCGCGGCCGCCACCGGCACCGCGAGCAGCGCGGCCGCGAGCGCGACGAGCGCCAGCGCGATCCGGACCCGGCGGCTCATCCGCGCTGCCCGGCCTGCGCGATCAGCGGACCCATCGCCGACGCGATCCAGCCCGACGTGAGCTGGTTGCGCTCGATCGCCACGATGCGCCCGCGCGCGTCGAGCACGAACGTCTCCGGCACGGCGGTCACGCCGTACGCTCTCGCGAACGACCCGTCGACGTCGCGCAGGATCGGATAGCGCACGTCCTGGTCGCGGACGAATCTGCGCGTGTCGCCGGTCGCGTCGTCCCAGGCGACGCCGACGACGGTGCCGTGCCGCGCGAGTCTGCGCTGGAGCCCGTCGAGCAGCGGCGCCTCCTGCGCGCACGGGACGCACCACGAGGCGAAGAAGTTGACGACCACGTAGCCGTCTCTGCGGTAGCTGGCGAGCGTCCGGCTGCCGCCGCCGTCGAGCAGCGGGAGCGCGGCGTCGTGCGCCACGGGGTGCTGGCCGCGCGCGACCGCCTGGTCGATCGAGCTGTCATCGCCCGTCTGCAGCACGCCGAACACGAGCAGCCCGACGAGCAGGAGCGCGAGGACGGAGGCGGCGAGGGTCGTGACGATGCGGCGCATGCGCAGCCTCAAGGATAAGCCGGCGGTGCGCTCGGCTCGCCGCTGCCGGCGGCGTGTGTGGCCTCGGGCCGGGCGGGGTCGTCCGGCGCGTGCACCAGCTCGCGCACGCCGAGCGGGGCGCTGAGCGCGACGGTCGTCTCGTACTCTTGCCGCTCTCCGGCCGAGTTGGCGGCGGCGGCGCTGCGCCGGCGCAGCAGCACGGTGACGAAGACCTGGGTCGGCGTCTCCTGCGCGTCGACGCGGTCGAGCTCCAGCCGCTCGTCGCAGGCGTAGCGGATCGTCAGCTCCGCGCGGTCCGCCAGCGCGGCGGCGAGCGTCCAGGGGACGCTCACGAAGCGCGAGCCGGCCGGGGGCGGCGGCGCCGCGAGCGGAGCGGCCGCCGCCGGGACATTGGAGACCCGCGGTGCGGCCGGGCGCGAGCCGAGCGGGGTTCGCGCTGCATGCGCGCGCCGGCGCCTCCACGCGAGCAGCGCGCCCGCCAGCAGGACGATCGGCGCGATGACGGCGCGACGGCGCATGCGCCGAAGCCTACGGCCCCGGGCGCCGGCGCTTCGCCTCGCGCGCCCCGCACGACTAGAATCCCTCTCCGCTGCGGACGTAGCTCAGTTGGTAGAGCGTCGGCTTCCCAAGCCGAAGGTCGCGGGTTCGAGGCCCGTCGTCCGCTTCGTTGAAATCCCAGCTGTGGTGAGCATTTTGGCTGTCTGGTCCTCGGGCGTGCTACTGGACGCGAGATCGTGGGTACCACGCTTGGGTACCAATCGGTCCCTCTGAACACCCGGGAGCAGGGTGGTTCACTCCACGCTGACCGACGAGACTCTGCTCTCGCGCCCGTCCTTCGAGGCCGAGTATGCGCGGACGACGTCGGGCGGAGCGGAGAAGAACGTTGGAGATGGCAACGTCAACCGTTGCGCTGGGTGCGAGCCGATTGCGACGCTGTGCGTGCTGACCTGGCCATGGCCTCGGGTGTTCGCGAGCAGGATGACGACAAAGCTCGGAGCGCAACGAGCTGGCGGCTTGCCGGCGTCGATGTCGACGACCACTTGAGTTCCAGCGAGCGCGGCATGCAAGCCCGGCGCAGGCGGCATCACTACAGTCTTGCTCCCGCCGTGCTCGGTCTGCTCGCTGTGCCTGTCGCACGTGTCGGACGCTGTGACCGTGCCTCGAGCCGGTGTCGCAGGCGGGATGACCACCGTCCCGTCTGGCAAGGTGCGTGCCGGAGGGCGGCCGGGGATCGACGGGATAACGGGCCGGCGGCTCGTGATCGTCGGCGTCTGGCCCCGCTTTGCGACGGTCGGTGAGACGGGTGTGCTGCGCGGTTGAGACGGGGTAGCTGGGCGCGGTGCCGTGGACGCGAGCGAACTGGTCCTTGCGGTTGCGACGGTAGGAGGGGCGCTTCCGACGCTATGGGTGGTCGTGCGGGTTGCTACTGAGCCTCCGCATCCAGCAAATCCGGCGGCCATGCACAGCAGCGCTGCTGCGCCACGCTTGCGGCGTTCGACACGCGTCATGTCCCCCCTCCCGCGATGGGAGGGAGGACACGCCGATGCCTGCGTCGCATCGCGATGGCGCATATTCCGGCGACGATCCCGGGGAGGGAGGCGGCGATCCAGAGCAATACAAGGCTCCCTCGTCCGAGGCCCCAACTGGCTCGGTTGCTGGCGATGTCGATAGCGGCAGCGCCGATTGCCGCGCTGACCGGGACCAGCAGCGTGAGCGGATATGGCCACGCCAGCCCGGCGATCAACCCGCATGCCGCGAAGATCGCAAACGCGGCAAAGATGCTGCTGAGCCAGTTGACCGCAGCCACGCTGGCCGCGACCAGCAGGATGGCCCCCACGAGCTTGGGGATCGTCCGTCCGGTCATCTTTCGCAATGGGTTGGATCGAGGTGTTCCGACTGGAATCTAGACGGATTCGACCACTTTTGTCCCTGCTGCGAGGGGGTGTGTGGACTTTCGAATTCCCCTGTCGACGCGCCCCATCGGCCCTTCCAGTTCATCCAGTCGTCTTCGGTCGTGAGCATGTGGAGCGGCGGCTGCTCTGCGATTCCTTCTCCGTCGTGATAGTCGGTCTGGCCAAGCACGAGTTCTGTTTCCCCGGCGTGTGGATATGAGGCATGCGAGCCACGGCCAGGGTAGACGACGGGCGCTTCTTCGCCGGTCCCTGTCTTCTCGACCTGTGCCCACGTGCAGCCCCAGGTGTCCGAGGTCGCATGTCGAGCGAACGTGACGGCGTCTGGTTCGGCGAGTTCATTCAGCCCGATCTGGATCATCTCCCAATCGCCCTCGTGCTGACCCCATTCAAATATCGGCGCCCCCCATGAGTTATCGTAATAGAAGACCCAGTACTGCAGCCACACTCTGCCATCTTCTGGCGCGGTTACGGCTCGGCCGTAGACCATGCCTCTGTATCCGGCTTCCCACATGCGTTCGGCGTCGCTCTCGTAGGTCGGGACTTCGTTGCCGCGGGCATTTATGTTGTCTTCGGAAGCCGAGAGGTCATTGGTCCCGTCGTGGTAGTGCTCACCGAGGAGTTCGAGCGTGAGTGGCTGTGGCAGCACGCCGGTGCCGGGCGAGCCGGAAGCTGCGCGGAGGGTGGAGGTGCCTGTGTTCAGCTGATTCGCGCCTTCGAGCGCATATAGACCTTCTCTGTCCAGGGTGGATTCAAGTGGTCGTCGCAACGCTCGATCCGGGAGGGTTGCGATGGGCAG